>CAYUXZ010000007.1:0-72975 GCA_964449135.1 uncultured Gammaproteobacteria bacterium | reverse complement strand
CCGATGGAGTTCGCGGTGGAGGCGAAGAAATTGCTGGAAGTCAGTCTCGAAGGCGCTATCGGCTAATTCAGGAAGATGGACATGTTGAAGATTGACAACCTCCACGTCCGCGTCGCCGGCAAGGACATCCTCAAGGGCCTTTCGCTCGAGGTGAAGGCGGGCGAAGTGCACGCGATCATGGGCCCGAACGGCGCCGGCAAGTCCACGCTCGGCAACGTGCTCGCGGGCCGCGACGGCTACGAGGTCACGCAGGGTTCGGTGAGCTACGAAGGCCGCGACCTGCTCGCGCTCGAACCCGAGCAGCGCGCCGCGGAAGGCGTGTTTCTCGCGTTCCAGTACCCGGTCGAGATCCCGGGCGTGAACAACACCTATTTTCTTCGCGCAGCGTTCAATTCGCAGCGCAAGGCGCGCGGCGAGCCCGAGCTCGACTCGATGCAGTTCCTGCGCCGCGTGCGCGAGAAGCTGCAGGTGCTGCACCTGCGCGACGACCTGCTCAACCGCGCGGTCAACGAGGGCTTCTCCGGCGGCGAGAAGAAGCGCAACGAGATCTTCCAGCTCGCGGTGCTCGAACCCAGGCTCGCGATCCTCGACGAAACCGACTCGGGCCTGGACATCGACGCGCTGCGCAACGTCGCCGAAGGCGTGAATGCGCTGCGCTCGCCGGAGCGCGCTTTCCTCGTCGTCACCCACTACCAGCGCCTGCTCGACTACATCAAGCCGGACGTCGTGCACGTGCTCGCCGACGGCCGCATCGTCGAGTCGGGCGGCCCCGAGCTCGCGCTGCAACTGGAAGCGCACGGCTACGCGTGGATCCGCGATCGCGTCGCGCCGCAAGGCGAGACTGCACGCGCATGAGCGCCCTGCTCGACTCCCTGGCCTCGGGCTTCGCCGGCGACGCGACGCGCAAGGCGGCGCTCGATGCCGCCCTGCGCGACGGCCTGCCCGGCCTGCGCAGCGAAGCCTGGAAGTACACCTCGCTGCGTGCGCTGGAACGGCGCACGTTCGAACCCGCGGCGAATGCCGATGCGGCGACGGTCGATCCAGCACTGCTCGCGGACATCCCCGCGCTGCGTCTCGTGTTCGTGAACGGCCGTGTCGATCGCGCGCTATCGTCGCTGGCCGGCCTGCCCGAAGGCGTCGCGCTGACCGCCTTGTCCGACGCGCTCGCGAACGGCGATTCGCGCGAAACGAATTTCCTCGCACGCCGCTTCGACCGCACCGACGAAGTGTTCGCGCGAATGAACGCCGCGCTCGCGCGCGACGGCGCGCTGCTGCGCGTGGACGAAGGCGTGCGGTCCGAGCCGCCGCTACACCTCGTGTTCATCGGCGCACCGGCCGCGACGGATCTCGCCTGGCACGCGCGCAACCTCATCGAACTGCGCGGCGGCGCTTCGCTCACCGTCGTCGAGCATCATCTCGCAGGCGGCGATCACGCGCATCTGGGCAACGCGCTGACCCATGTGCATCTCGCCGCGGGCGCGCAGCTGCATCACGCACGCATCCAGAACGAATCGGCGCGCGCGACCTCGTTCGTCCGCACCGATGCGGTGCTTGCGCGTGACGCGTCCTACCGCCGCGTCGATCTCGAACTTAGCGCCGCCCTCTCGCGCCACGAACTCAACCTGCGGCTGGAAGGCGAAGGCGCGCGCTTCGACGGCAACGGCGTGCTGCTGGCCGACGGCAAGCGCCATCTCGACACGCGGCTTGGCATCGAGCACATCGCCCGCGACACGGTCTGCGACCTGCGCTGGCGCGGACTCGCAGCGGGCCGCGCGCAGGCCGCCTTCCACGGCGGCATCACGATCCGCACCGGCGCCGACGGCAGCGACGCACGGCTGTCGAACAAGAACCTGCTGCTGTCCGAAGGCGCGGAGATCGATGCACAACCCGTGCTCGAAATTCACGCCGACGAGGTCAAGGCCGCGCACGGCGCCGCGGTCGGACGCCTCGACGAGACCGCGCTGTTCTATCTGCGCTCGCGCGGATTGCCCTTGAGCGATGCACGAAGACTGCTGACCACCGCGTTCTGCCGCGAGACGCTCGCGCCGTTCGCGAACGACGCGGCAACGATGGCGATGCTCGAATCGACCCTCGAATCCGCGCTGTCGCGACTGGAGATCGCATGAGCAAGGTCACGACCGGCAACGCGCGGCATTACGTCTGGAGCGAGGTCTGCGACGGCTGGCACCTGCTCGAAGGCGACGACCTGAGCGTGATCGAGGAGCGCGTTCCGCCGGGCGCATCCGAAGTCCGCCATCGCCACCATCGGGCGCGGCAGTTCTTCTATGTACTCGAAGGCGAGGCGACCCTGGAAATCGAAGGCGCTGCGCACGTCCTGCATCGCGGCGAAGGGCTGCACATCCCGCCCTGTGCTGCGCACCAGCTGCGCAACGAATCGTCGAACGAGATCCGTTTTCTTGTCGTGTCCGCGCCGAAGAGCCATGGCGACCGGGAGAATCTGTCGTGAGCGCTGCCGCCTCCAAGTCGATCGACTGGAACGCGCTGCGCGCCGATTTTCCGGTGCTCGAGCGCCGCATCAACGGCAAGCCTCTGGTATACCTGGACTCGGCGAATACCGCGCAGAAGCCGCAGGCGGTGATCGCGGCGGTGGACGATTTCTACCGCCGCCACAACGCGAACGTCGCGCGCGCGGTGCACACGCTGGGTGCGGAAGCGACCAGCGCCTACGAAGGAACGCGGGACAAGCTCGCCGCGCATCTGCGCGTGCCGCGCGACGAGATCGTGTTCACCAGCGGCACCACGATGGCGATCAACCTCGTCGCGTACTCGTGGGCATTGCCGCGATTGAAGGCTGGCGATGCGATCCTGCTCACGCGCATGGAACACCACGCGAACATCGTGCCCTGGCAGCTGGTCGCGCAGCGCACCGGCGCGAACATCAAGGTCGCGGAGATCACGCCCGAGGGCGAACTCGATCTCGACGCGCTTTCCAAGGCGATGACTCCCGATGTGAAGCTTCTCGGCGTCACCCATGTGTCGAACGTGCTCGGCACGGTCAATCCGGTGCGCGAGATCTGCCGCGAGGCGCGCCGGCGCGGCATCGTCACCGTGGTCGACGGTTCGCAGGCGCTGCCGCACCGCGCGGTGGACATCCCGTCGATCGGCTGCGATTTCTACGTGTTCACCGGCCACAAGATGTGCGGGCCCACCGGCACCGGCGCGCTGTGGGCGAAACGCGAGCACCTCGAGGCCATGCCGCCGTTCTTCGGTGGCGGCGAGATGATCCGCGAGGTGCGCTTCGAACACACCGTGTTCAACGACCCGCCGCACAAGTTCGAGGCGGGCACGCCGAACATCGCCGGCTTCGTCGGCCTGGGCGCGGCGGTGGATTACCTCGACACGATCAGCATGGAGAACATCGCCGCGCGCGAGGCCGAGCTGCTGGACTACGCGACGCAACGACTCAGCGCGATCAAAGGCCTGCGCATCCTCGGCACCGCGCGCGAGAAGGCCGCGGTGATCTCGTTCCCCGTCGAAGGCGCGCATGCGCACGACCTGGCGACCCTGCTCGACCTCGAAGGCGTCGCGGTGCGCTCGGGCCACCACTGCGCGCATCCGCTGATGCAGTTCTACGGCGTGCCGGCAACCTGCCGCGCCTCGCTGGCGTTCTGGAACACGCCCGCGGAGATCGACGCGCTTGCCGCCGGGATCGAGAAATCCCGCAAGCTGCTCGGCTAGACTGCGGTCTTCCACGTCGCGGAGATTTCGATGAGCCTTCCGGAAAACGAGGACACGCGGTCGCTGCTGCGAGAGATCCGCGACCAGCAGCGCACGCAGCTGGATCGCCAGGCCGAAGCGCTGGAGATGCAGCGCGAGCAGTTCGCGATCGTCAAGCGCCAGTTCGAGCGCGCCGAACGCCTGCAGGAACGCGCCGAACAGTTGCAGGCTCGCAGCTCGTCGATCATCGGCGCAGCGCGCAAGATGATGATGGTGGTCATTCCGTTGATCGTGATCGTCGTGGCCTATCTGTCCTGGATCCTGTTCTTCCGTTACCGATAAGGATGTCGTCATGGGCCTGAGTTTCCGCGCCGGAACCGCCGCCGACACCGACGCCGTCGTCGCGCTCGTCGAATCCGCCTATCGCGGCGACGCCAGCCGCGCAGGCTGGACCACCGAGGCCGATCTGCTCGACGGCCGCCGCACCGGCGCGGACGACATCGCGGCGATCCTCGCGCGCCCGCGCAGCCGCCTGCTGATCGCAGAGCAGGACGGCGAATTGCTCGCCTGCGCGCACGTCGCCGACGAGGACGGCGCAGGTTACTTCGGCATGTTCTCGGTGCGTCCGAACCTGCAGAATGCCGGCATCGGCAAGCAGGTGCTCTCCGAAGCCGAGCGCATCGCGCGTGAGGAATGGAATCTGCCGGCAATGCGAATGACCGTGATCGACGTGCGCGACGCGCTGATCGCATGGTACGAGCGCCGCGGCTACCGCCGCACCGGCAAGCACAAGCCGTTTCCCTACGGCGATGCGCGGTTCGGCATCCCGAAACGCGATGATCTTCGTTTCGAGGTTTTGGAAAAGGTCTTGTAATGCGAATCCCTCGCAACGAACCGCACATCCTTGTGCGGACATTTCAATGAACAGCGATTGGGTTCGCGTGTGCGCGACCAGCGAGCTTCTGCCCGGCGAGCACAAGGTCGCCTGGGACGGCGATACGCCAATCGTGGTGTTCAACTACGACGGCGATTTCTACGCGCTCGAGGACCGCTGCAGCCACGAGGACTTCGAGTTGTCGGCCGGGATCTTCGACGCCGACGAAGCGACCGTCGAATGCGCGCTGCACGGCGCCAAGTTCGACGTGCGCGATGGGCGCGTGCTCTGCGCGCCGGCCTATTTGCCCGTGCAGAAGTTTCCGGTCAAAGTCGAGGACGACGCGGTGTGGACGCGCGACGATCGCGGCTAACAAGCGCGAATACGTCAGCTATCGGCCCAGACCGGACAGTCACCGTGGCGCGATACCATGCCCTGTGGCTTAAACGGCCGATTTGTCATTACGAAACTACTGCGGATTTAACACGATGGGATACTTCGACGCATTCACCGCCAACCTCTTCCGAACCGACGCCACTGGGCAGCGGGTTATGACGCCCTTTGGCAATCGGGGCGGAGTCTATGTTGTTCCGGATTCGGCTGTGCCTCGAATCACGGGTGCAGTAAAGCTGTACTACATGGGCATGCTTGTGGTGATCGTCACAGCTACCGAAACAACTGGGTGGAAATGGGGAGTATTCGTTGTTGTGGTGCCACTCGTCGCCGTTAACTTCATCATGTTCAGCTGGCTAGTGCGCCCTCTTCAAAGACTTCCCATAAAGCCTAGCGAACTGCCAAAGAAGACACGGGTAGAGGCGATGCAGGCCTCTGCCGTGGCGATGGGCCCTATTACGCTCACACTGGTTCTCCTAGCTGCGCTCGCCATGACAGCCGCCGCGGTGTACGTGCGTTTATGGTGGGGAGCGGCATTTTTTGGCTCAGCCTCCGCGCTCTTCATCGTGCAGTTGTGGCGACTGTATTGCGCCAATTCCCGAGGTTCGTCTGACTGACCTAACGTGAAGACCACCGGCCGGTTTGGGTCGAAAACGGACGATCACGTTTCAGGCTGGATGACTTGAATCAAATCGCTCTTCGCGAAAGCAATCAACCGATCGCCTGCAACCGCACCAGAATCACGTCGCCGCCGCCATCGAGGATGCTGCGCTCGTGGATTTCCGCGCCTGCATCGATCAGCGCGGTGTCGCCGACGCCCAGCACGATCGATTCGCTCGCGCGTTTGATCGTCGCGCGGCCCGCGATCAGGTGCACCGCCCACGTCACGCCGGACTCGCCGAAGAACACCATCGAGCCGACCAGCGGGCGGTGATAGACCTGCATCGTGCAGCGGTCGCGGCGCGCGATCGCGTTGAAGTCGGCGGTCGGTCCGTCGAGCAGATGGCACTTCACGCCGCGCTCGCCCGCGAACGCGACGCGTCCGTGCGGTGGCTCGACGCTTTCCGACGAGCCGTCGTCGAAGTCGAGCCGCATGCCATTGCCCGACAGCAGCACCAGCACGCGGTCGCAATTCGGGAAGGACGAGAACGCGCAATGGGTCTCGATTTCCGCAATCGACAGCCGCCAGGTCCAGTCGTCGGTGGAATCGGCAGGACTGCGGACGATCTCCCGCGTCCAGCCCAGACCGTTGCGCCAGCGCTCGCGGCGGTATTCGTTGGCGGGGATCAGGCGCAGCGTCATGCGGCCAGTCTAACCGAGCCCGCGCGACAACACCCGGCGCGCTTCCGTGCACGCCGGGTTCGGCTTGCGCGAAGCGGACGCCCTCGTCCAATCCGCGCGCGACGCGTCCCTGCGCCGCAGCAGTGCACGACTCAACGCCGCGCGTTCGCGGCGGCGACGGCGCCGACCACGATGCGATCGCGGTTCTTCTCGACGGTCTTCAGGCCGACGCCTTTGACTTCGGCAAGCTGATCCGGCGAACGGAACGCGCCGTGCTGCTTGCGGTAGGCGACGATCGCGGCGGCCTTGGACGGACCGATGTTGATCAGCGCCTGCCGGATCGCGTCGGCGTCGGCGGTGTTGATGTTGACCTTCATCATCGGCTTGGCGTGCGAGGAACGGGCGTGCGCCTTCGCGTCGGTGGTGGCGACGACCGTCGCCTTGCCGGCGGTCGCGGGCTTGCTGGCGGCATGCGCGCCGCCGACGAGCAGCAGCGAAAGTGCGATGGCTTGCAACATCGGTGTGACCTTGTTCACGGGACATCTCCTGTTCGGTTGGGTGGGCCGGATGCGGATCGCGTCCGGTGAGGCCAGTCTCGGCCGTGCAATCGCTCCGCCCCATCGCCGGATCGCGCATCCGCGCCTGCGAGCGCGCAGCGCATCCGTGTCGGAGTTTTCCTACGCCGCAGCCCCGGGCGGCGTACACTGTGCGTCCGCGTAAAGGAACCGACCATGGATCACTCCGGCCTGGACAAGACCCGCGCCGACCGCTTCGTCGGCGAGTTGTGGGACGACGCGATCGTTCCGCAGCTCGTGGACTACATCCGCATCCCGAACAAGTCGCCGATGTTCGATGCGAACTGGGCGGGCCACGGCTACATGGAAGACGCGGTCAAGCTGATGGAGGCCTGGGCGCGCAAGCAGCCGATCCAGGGCATGCATGTGGAAGTCGTGCGCCTGCACGGGCGCACGCCGCTGATCCTGCTCGACATCCCGGCGAGCGACGATGCGGGCACCGGCGACGACTGCGTGTTGCTCTACGGCCACCTCGACAAGCAGCCGGAGATGACCGGCTGGCTCGACGGGCTCGGCCCGTGGCAGCCGGTGATCCGCGGCGACAAATTGTTCGGCCGCGGCGGCGCCGACGACGGCTACGCGATCTTCGGCTCGCTCGGCGCGGTCATGGCGCTGCAGGAACAGAAGCTGCCGCACGCGCGCTGCGTGGTGCTGATCGAGGCCTGCGAGGAATCTGGCAGCTACGACCTGCCCTACTATGTGGATCACCTCGCCGAACGCATCGGCAAGCCATCGCTGGTGGTGTGCCTCGATTCGGGCTGCGGCAACTACGACCAGCTCTGGTGCACGACCTCGCTGCGCGGCCTCGCCGGCGGCAATCTCGTCGTGAAGGTGCTCGGCGAAGGCGTGCACTCAGGCGACGCCTCCGGCATCGTGCCGTCGAGCTTCCGCATCCTGCGCCAGCTGCTCTCGCGGCTCGAGGACGAAGTCAGCGGCAGGATCAAGCCCGAAGGCCTGTTCGTCGAGATTCCCGCCGACCGCCTCGCGCAGTCGCGCAAGGTCGCCGAAGTGCTGGGCACGTCGATCTACGACAAGTTCCCGTTCCTGCCCGGCATGGATCCGATGTCGGACGACCTCAATGAACTCGTGCTCAACCGCACCTGGCGGCCGGCGCTGTCGATCACCGGCGTGGACGGGCTGCCCCCGCTGGACAACGCGGGCAACGTGCTGCGTCCGCAAACCGCGGTGAAGCTCTCGCTGCGCCTGCCGCCGACGCTGGACGGCGAAACCGCGGGCGCGCTGCTGCAGAAAGTCCTCATCGAGAATCCACCCTACGGCGCGCACGTGTCATTCAACCTCGAGAAGTCCTCGACCGGCTGGAACGCGCCGCCGATGTCGGACTGGCTCGGCCATGCGATCGATCACGCATCGAAGGATTTCTTCGGACGACCGGCCGTGCACATGGGCGAAGGCGGCACGATTCCGTTCATGGGCATGCTCGGCGAGAAGTTCCCGGGCGCGCAATTCATGATCACCGGCGTGCTCGGCCCGCATTCCAACGCGCACGGCCCGAACGAGTTCCTGCACATTCCCACCGGCAAGCGCGTCACCGCCTGCGTCGCGCGCGTGCTCGCCGAACACCACGCCGCGAGCCTGAAGGGGCTCACGACCGGCGTGGGCGTGGCCGCGGGCGAAAGCCGGTTCGGCGACCACGGCTGCTGCTGAGGCCGCGCGTGACGATCCTCTACACGATCCTCGTCGGCTTCTTCATCGGCCTGAGCGCGCGCGCGCTCAAGCCCGGCGACGATCGCATGGGCCTGCTCGCGACGACGCTGTTTGGCATCGGTGGCGCGCTGCTCGCGAAGTACGTCGGCGAGTGGATGCACTGGTACCAGCCCGACTCGCCGCAGGGTTTCATCGCCGCGCTGGTCGGCGCGATCGTGCTGCTCACGATCTACGCGATCGTGCATCCGAAGAAGAAGCAGGACTAAACATCTGCCCGGATGGCTTATTTCCAGGTCATACTTTCCGGTATCGGAATTTCTCTCCCTGTCGAGGGCAGCGAACCGGCCATTGGCTTCTTCACTACACGCACTGTGCGTGCACGCGATCGCGAACAAGCCGAATTTTTAGCCAAAGAGATGGTCCTTTCCGAGTGGCGCACCAATGGCACCTATGCAAAAGCCAACACTGGCGGCATCCCTTCTTTGACCGTCACGAGCGTCACTTCTATCGGGTTGTTAAAAGGCGTGTTCAGCCGCAAGCGAACAGGCTATGCCTTTTATTTGCACGAAGATTAGGCTGACATGTTCGCCTCGCTTTATGGCGCGAAGATCAAAAGCGTCGCGTGCTTCGCTCTTGGCGCGCAGGAGCGCGCTGCGGTTCGGGGCCCCTGCGCAGCGGCGGGGAGCAGCGGAAATGGCCGAAGGCTGGCCGACAGGAGGTCGGCCATCGTTTCGCCGGCACAAGGATGTGCCGTCGAAACGACCCGCTGCTGCACGCGAACCCGGAGCACAGGATGTGCGCAGGGCGCGGAGCTCGGGGTGCCCTTCTCTTTGGCCACTTTCTCTTGGGCACGCAAGAGAAAGTGGCTCGCGCGCGCAGCGCGTGAAAGCTCTTGACCTGGCTTGCTTGCTATCAATAAATCAAGAGCGATCCCCGCCCCCGCCTTCGCGAGGGCAGGCTCTGCGCGGGGATGACAAGCACAATCCGGAACGCCGCGATCAGCTCTTGACGATCTGATCGACCACCCGCTGCGCGAGCACGTCCGCGGCGACGTCCACGTTGTGCAGGATGATCTCGGCGTTCTCGGGCCGCTCGTAGGGCGAATCGATGCCGGTGAAATTGCGGATCTGCCCCGCACGCGCCTTCGCGTACAGACCCTTGGCGTCGCGCTGCTCGCAGACCTCGATCGGCGTGTCGACGTAGACCTCGGCGAACTCGCCTTCGGCGAACATCTCGCGCGCCATCCGGCGTTCGGCGCGGAACGGCGAGATGAACGAGACCAGCACGATCAGGCCCGCGTCGGTCATGAGCTTCGCGACTTCGGCGACACGGCGGATGTTCTCGACGCGATCCTCGGCGGTGAAGCCCAGATCCTTGTTGAGCCCGTGGCGCACGTTGTCGCCGTCGAGGATGTAGCTGTGGTAGCCAAGCGCGTGCAGACGGCGGTCCACGAGGTTGGCGATCGTCGATTTGCCCGAACCCGACAGGCCGGTGAACCACAGGCACATCGGCGTCTGGCCCTTGATCGTCGCGCGCGCGCGCTTGTCGATCTCCAGCTCGTGCCAGTGGATGTTCGACGCGCGGCGCAACGCGAAGTCGATCGTGCCGCAGGCCACCGTCGCGTTGCTCTGGCGGTCGATCAGGATGAACCCGCCCAGCGGCTTGTTCTTCGCGTAGGGATCGAACGGAATCGGATGGTCGAGGTTGAGGTTGCAGTAGCCGACCTCGTTCAATTCCAGCCGCTTCGCCGCGAGATGATCCTGCGTGTTGACGTCGACCTTGTGCTTGATCTCGGTGATCGTCGCCGCGACCGTGCGCGCGCCGATCTTCAGCCAGTACGGGCGGCCGGGCAGAAGCGGCGCATCGTTCATCCACAGCACGTGTGCGGCGAACTGGTCGGCGACCTCGGGCGGACGGCGCGCGGCGGAGATCACGTCGCCGCGGCTGATGTCCACTTCGTCCTTCAGCGTGAGCGTGATCGCCCTGCCCTCGCCTGCGTTCTGCAGGTCGCCGTCGGCGGTGACGATGCGCGCGACCTGCGAGCGCCGGCCCGACGGATGCACGACGATTTCCTCGCCGACCGCGATCGCGCCCGCGGCGACGCTGCCGGCGAAGCCGCGGAAATTCTGGTCGGGACGATTCACCCACTGCACCGGCAGGCGGAAGCCGACGTCAGGCTCGGCTCGGTCAAGCGGCACCGTTTCCAGATGCTCCAGCAGCGTGGGCCCGTGGTACCACGGCATCGCCGCCGAAGGCTGCATCACATTGTCGCCTCGCAGCGCCGAGAGCGGCACGCAGACGACTTCGGGAATGCCCAATTGCTGCGCCAACGCGCGGTAGTCGGCGACGATCGCATCGAACACCGCGGCGTCGTAGCCGACCAGGTCCATCTTGTTCACCGCCAGCAGCACCTTGCGGATGCCGAGCAACGAGACGATGTAGCTATGCCGGTGCGTCTGCGTCAGCAGGCCCTTGCGCGCATCCACGAGCACGACCGCGAGGTCGGCGGTCGAGGCGCCGGTCGCCATGTTGCGGGTGTACTGCTCGTGGCCCGGGCAATCGGCGACGATGAACTTGCGCTTCTCGGTGCTGAAGAAGCGGTAGGCGACGTCGATCGTGATGCCTTGCTCGCGCTCGGCGGCGAGGCCATCCACCAGCAGCGCGAAGTCGATCTCGCCGTTCTGGGTGCCGTGGCGCAGGCTGTCGGATTCGAGCGCGGCGAGCTGGTCGTCGAACAGCAGCTTGGTGTCGTGCAGCAGACGGCCGATCAGCGTGCTCTTGCCGTCGTCCACGCTGCCGCAGGTGATGAAGCGCAGCAGGTCCTTGGTTTCATGCCGCTGCAGGTAGGCCTGCAGTTCGGCCGCGTAGTCGCGCGCGTCGGTGCCCAGCACTCCAGTGTTCGCGTCGTTCATCAGAAATAACCCTCGCGCTTCTTGAGCTCCATCGACGCCGACGGATCGTGGTCGATCACGCGTCCCTGCCGCTCGGAGGTGCGCGCGACCAGCATCTCGGAGATCACTTGCTCCAGCGTGTCGGCGTCGGACTCGATCGCGCCGGTCAGCGGATAGCAGCCCAGCGTGCGGAAGCGCACGCGCTTGCGCATCGGCACTTCGCCTTCGCGCAACGGCATGCGCTCGTCGTCTACCATGATCAGCGCGCCGTCGCGCTCGACCACGGGGCGGTCGGCCGCGAGGTACAGCGAAGGCACGGGAATGTTCTCGCGGAAGATGTACAGCCAGATGTCGAGCTCGGTCCAGTTCGACAGCGGGAACACGCGCACGCTCTCGCCCTTGTGGATGCGCGCGTTGTAGAGGTTCCACAGCTCGGGGCGCTGGTTCTTCGGATCCCAGCGGTGCTGCGCGGAGCGGAACGAGAACACGCGCTCCTTGGCGCGCGACTTCTCCTCGTCGCGGCGCGCGCCGCCGATCGCCGCATCGAATTGGAACTTGTCGAGCGCCTGCTTGAGCGCCTGCGTCTTCATGATGTCGGTGTGCACGGTCGCGCCGTGGGTGAACGGGCCGATGCCGTCGCGCACGCCGTCGGGATTGGTGTGCACGTGCAGGGTCACGCCGGTCTCGGCGGCGCGGCGGTCGCGGAACGCGATCATCTCGCGGAACTTCCAGCCGGTATCGACGTGCAGCAGCGGGATCGGCGGTTTCGCCGGGGAAAACGCCTTGCCGAGCAGGTGCAGCAATACCGACGAGTCCTTGCCGATCGAATACAGCATGACCGGGTTGCGGAACTCGGCGGCGACCTCTCTGAGGATATGGATGCTCTCCGCCTCAAGGCGGTCGAGGTGGTTCATCGTTGCTTGCTCCGTGCATTCGAACCGCGCCCGCACAAGGTGGCGGCGGTTCGCAAAAAGGTAATGATCGCAGGTTCGGGGCGGGCTCGGCCAGAATCAACCGTCATTTGGAAATGCGCCCGTATACGTCTTCAAATCTGACGATGTCGTCCTCGCCCAGGTAGTCGCCCGACTGCACCTCGATCAGCTCCAGCGGCTGCTCGCCGATGTTCTCCAGCCGATGCCTGGAACCGAGCGGGATGAACGTGCTCTCGTTGGCCTTGAGCTCGAACACGCGCTCGTCGCAGGTCACGCGCGCGGTGCCGCTGACGATCACCCAGTGCTCGGCGCGATGGTGGTGCAATTGCAGCGACAGGCTCGCGCCGGGCTTGACGGTGATGCGCTTGACCTGGAAGCCCGGGCCGGACTCGATGCCGTCGTAGCTGCCCCAGGGCCGATAGACCTTGCGGTGCAGCCGCGCCTGCGGGCGCTCCTCCTGCTTGAGCCGATCGACGATGCGCTTGACGTCCTGCACGCGCTCGCGGTGCGCGACCAGCAGCGCGTCGTCGGTATCCACCACAACCATGTCGTCGAGCCCGATCAGCGCGAGCATCCGCCGCTGCGACCAGGCCAGCGTGTTGCGCGTGTCCAGCGCGAGCACGTCGCCGCGATGTGCGTTGCCGTTCGCGTCCTGCTCGGCGATCGCGTGCAGCGCCGACCACGAACCGACGTCATTCCATCCCACGTCGATTGGCAGCACGAAGGCGTGGCCAGTCTGCTCCATCACCGCGTAGTCGATCGAGTTCGACGGGCAGGCCTCGAAGCTCGCGCGGTCCAACCGCAGGAAATCGTGGTCGCGCGTACCCTTGGCCAGCGCTTCGCGGCAGCGTTCGAGCATCTGCGGCGCGAAACGGCCGAGTTCTTCGATATAACGGGATGCGCGGAACAGGAACATGCCGCTGTTCCAGAAATAGTCGCCCGACGCGACGTAGCGCATCGCGGTTTGCAGGTCCGGCTTCTCGACGAAGCTCGCGATCGCGCGCACGCCGTCGCCCTGTGCGGCGCGGATGTAGCCGTAGCCGGTTTCCGGCGCGGTCGGCACGATGCCGAACGTCACCAGCCCGCCTTCCTCGGCGACCGGCTGCGCCTTCATCACCGCCATGCAGAACGCGGTTTCGTCGGCGATCACGTGGTCGGAGGGCAGCACCAGCAGCACCGGATCTTCGCCACTGGCCATGGCCTGCAAGGCCGCGACCGCGATCGCCGGAGCGGTGTTGCGGCCGATGGGCTCGAGGATCATCGCTTCGGGGCGCGCGTCGATCTCGCGAAGCTGTTCGGCGACGAGGAAGCGGTGTTCCTCGTTGGCGACCACGATGGGCGTCTCGACGCCCGGCAGGTCGCGCACGCGCAGCCACGTCGCCTGCAACAGCGAGTGTTCGCCGGCCAGCGGCAGGAACTGCTTGGGGTGCGCCTCGCGGGACAGCGGCCACAGGCGCGTGCCGGAACCGCCGGACAGCAGCACGATCTTCAACTCGGACATGGAACCCGCGAGTCCGGAAACAGGCCGCCATGATGCCACGGAGCCGCTCCGGGCTGTGCCGGAGGCCGCTCGAATGGCATCCTGTGGCAACTTTCCCGTGACCGATCCCATGAACGACGACGCCCGCGCCACCGCCCGCCTGCACTGGGCGCGCGCCACGCTCGCCGACCCGGCTATCGAACTGACCCGCGCCTCCACCGACGCCGGCTTCCGCAGCTATTGGCGCAGCAGCGGGACCCCGAGCCGGATCGTGATGGATTCACCGCCCGACAAGGAGGACGTGCGACCCTGGCTGCGCATGCGCGAGCTGCTCGAACGCGGCGGCGTGCGCGTGCCGCGCGTGCTCGCACAGGACGTGGCCGCCGGCTTCCTGTTGCTCGAGGACCTCGGCGCGGAGACCTATCTGCACGTGATCGACGATGCGAATGCGGACGCGCTGTTCGACGCCGCGGTCACGCAGATGCTCAAACTGCAGGCGATCTCCCCTCCGGAAGGCCTGCCCGCCTACGACGAAGCCCTGCTCGCCCGCGAGCTGCGTCTGTTCGACGAATGGTTCCTGAGCTGCGAGCTGGGCCATACGCTCGACTGCGGCACGATGGATTCGCTGGATGGGGTGTATCGCCGGCTGATCGACGCCGCGCTTGCGCAACCGAGGGTGTTGGTCCACCGCGACTTCATGCCGCGCAACCTGATGCCAACGGCCGACGGCCCCGCGGTGATCGATTTCCAGGACGCAGTCGTCGGCCCGATCGCCTACGATGCGCTGAGCCTGTTCAAGGACGCGTTCCTGAGCTGGCCCGAACACCGCGTCGCCGAATGGATCGCGCGCTACCACGCGCGCGCGGTCGAAGCGGGACTGCCGGTGCCCGATCTCGAATGTTTCCGTCGCGACGTCGACTGGATCGGGGTGCAGCGGCATCTGAAGGTGCTCGGCATCTTCGCGCGACTCAAGCACCGCGACGGCAAACCGAAATACATCGCCGACGCGCCGCGCTTCCTCGCCTACCTCGACGAAGTGCTGCCGCGGCATCCCGAACTCGCGCCGCTCGCCGAGGTGTTGCACCGCCTCGTGCGGCCCGCACTGGCGGCTTCGATATGAAGGCGCTGGTCTTCGCCAGTGGACAAGCCCGCGAGCCGATTTCGCGCGCGCACGCCGGCAGGATGGAGAATCGCTCATGAAAGCGTTGGTCTTCGCCGCCGGCAAGGGCGAGCGCATGCGCCCATTGACCGAGCGCACGGCCAAGCCGCTGCTCGAAGCCGGCGGCAAGCCGCTGATCGTGCGGCATCTGGAAAAACTCGCCGCGATCGGTGTGCACGATGTCGTCATCAACACGTCGTGGCTGGCAGAACAATTCCCCGCGACGCTCGGCGACGGTTCGCGCTGGGGCCTGCGGCTGCACTATTCGTACGAAGGCGCCGAACCGCTGGAAACCGGCGGCGGGATACTGCATGCGCTGCCGTTGCTGCGCGACGACGCCGATGCGATCGTGCCGTTCATCGTCGTCAACGGCGATGTCTGGACCGACTACGACTACGCTTGTCTCCCGCGTCGCATCGACGGAGTCGCGCATCTGCTGATGGTCGCCAATCCCGATCACAACGCGCGCGGCGATTTCGCGCTCGCCGCGGACGGGCGAATGCATTCCGAGGGCACGATCAAGCTCACCTATTCCGGCATCGGCGTGTATCACCTTGCGCTGTTCGACGACTGGCGCGAAATCATCGGCGATGCGCCCGGCGCGGACGAGGATCCGCCACGCTTCAAGCTCGCGCCACTGTTGCGCGCAGCGATGGCGCGAGGACTGGTCAGAGGCGAACTCCTGCAAGGCGCGTGGGCGGATGTCGGTACGCCCGAACGGCTGGCCGGACTCGATATGCGGCTGCGCAACAAACCTGGATGATCCGGAATGCTATCGTTGCCCCGCGCGCGAGGAGGGGCTGCCGCGCGCCCATGCCGATCCGCTGCGAGTGCACGGCGATGCAGGACCGTCGCGCGGCGCCGGCAACCCGCACATCACGAAAGGAGATTTACGAATGCTGCATATCATCTGGTCGATCATCGTCGGCTTCGTCGTCGGTCTGCTCGCGCGCATGTTCCTGCCCGGCGCCGACCACATGGGATTCCTGATGACGACGCTCGTCGGCATCGGCGGCTCCATCGTCGGCGGATTCATCGGGCAACTGATCAACAAGCCGGCCCCCGGCGCGAAGTTCCATCCTGCCGGATTCATCATGTCCATCGTTTGCGCAATGGGACTGCTCTACGCGATGCGTTTCTTCTGATCGCACCAAGGCGGCGGAGCGCATTGCCAGGCTCCGTCGCTTTGCGACCTGGCAATTCGTTCGTTCTAGAATCAGGAAGATTCGATCACCGAGCGCAGGAACGGCACGGTGATCCGCCGCTGCGCGGCCAGCGAAGCGCGATCGAGCCGGTCGAGCAACTCGGTCAACGACGCGAGGTCGCGGCCGACGCGGCGGAACAGGTAGTCGAGCACCGCGTCGTCGATCTCCAGTCCGCGCGCGGCGGCGCGTTCGCGCAGGATCCCGCGGCGCTGCGGCTCGTCGGGAACCGCGAGCACGAACTGCGTGCACTGCGCGAGTCGCGAGCGAAGATCGGGCAGCGCGAACGCGATCTGCGCGGGTGCCGCATCGGCCGCGTACAGCAGCGCGCCGCCGCCGTCGCGCACGCGGTTGTGCAGATCGAACAGCGCGGTCTCGGCCTCGCGATCACCGGCGATGGACTGCACATCGTCCACGCAAGCCACACGCACCGCGCCCTGGTTCTTCAAGGCCTCGGCAGCGCGCGCACCGAACAATTTCAACGGCAGGTAGGCGACCGCGCGATCGTGTGTACCGGCTTCCGCGCAGGTCGCGAGCAGCAGGTGGCTCCTGCCCGATCCGGGCGCGCCACAGACGAAGACACTGTCACTGCCATCGCGCTGTGCCATCGTCGTCAGCGCGACGAGCAATCCCGAAGGCGCGTTGCGGTAGCTGGACAGGCGCTGGTCGGGCGGAAAGCGTAGCCCCAGCGGCAGTTGCGGAGAACTCACGCGGACAATCTCACAATGCATGGCTCACGCCGCGCTCGGCGGCGGTTCGCCGTCATCCGGCGCGTTGCGCTCGCTGCGCGCGGCGTGTTCGACGACCGCCAGCGCGATGCTCTCCTCGGCCACGCTCGCCCGCCCCGCGTACAGTTGGCTCGCGGTGTAGCGCGCATGTGCGTAGCGCAGCAGCACCATCGCGATCGCCGACATCGGCAGCGCGAGCAGGATGCCGAGGAACCCGAACAGGCGCCCGCCGGCCATCAACGCGAAGATCACGCCGACCGGGTGCATGCCAATCTTGTTGCCGACCAGCCGCGGCAGCAGCACGAAGGATTCCAGCGTCGGCCCGACCGTGAACACGACCAGCACCAGCAGCACGTGCCAGCCGTCGCCGTATTGCACCAACGAGGCGATCACGCCGAGCAGCACGCCGGTAATCACGCCGAGGTAGGGAATGAAGCTCACCAGCCCCGCGATCAGGCCGATCAGCAGCGCCAGGTCGAGGCCGGCCAGCCACAGGCCGATCGTATAGACGATCGCGAGCGTGACCATCACCGCGAACTGCCCGCGCAGGAAGCTGCCGAGCATCTCGTCGGACTCGCGCGCGAGCTTGGCGATCGTCGGCTGGATCGCGCGCGGGAGCAGTGCATCCACGCGCGCGACCAGGATGTCCCAGTCGCGCAGGAAGTAGAACGACAGCACCGGCACCAGGCAGAGGTTGGTGAAGAACTCGATCACGATCAGGCTCGATCGCGACAACCCGCCGATCACGTTCGCGGCGACGCCGCCTTCCTTCTCCCAGTGCTCGCGCAGCATCGCGGCGAGCTGCTGCGGGTCTATGTACGGCGAAAGGTCGACATGTGTGTGCGCATTGATCCACGGCAGCGCGGTGTCGCGTAGCCAGGACGCGTACGCAGGCATCTGGTCCACGAAATGGCGTACCTGCGCGCTCACCAGCGGCCCGAGCAGCAGCACCGCCAGACCGAGCAGCAGGATCATCGCGAAAAACACCACGAACACCGACATCGTGCGACTCAGGCCCGCGCGTTCCAAACGGTCCGCGAGCGGATCACCGAGGTAGCCGAGCAGCATCGAGATCACGAACGGCGTGAGCACCGGCGCGAGCAGCCAGATCAACGCGCCCGCGGTCAGCGTAAACGCGAGCCACTGCCAGCGCTGCGACTGGTCGTACGTGTCCGAGGCCAGTTCGATCGGCGTGGGTTCGGGCTCGTTCTCGTCGAATGCGCTCATCGCAGGACTCCGCTGTCGATCATCACCGCCCGCGCGTCCGCCATGCGGCACGCGCGCGCAGCCCCCAGCGCACAACATAATCCAGTCCGCTGGCGAATGTGAGCGCCGCGACCGAAAGGGTCAGGGCGAGCACCGCGTCCGCCGGCAACGGATGCCACGCGAGTCCGAGCAGCAGCGCGAGCACGCAGGCGATCTGCGCGACCGTGGTGATCTTGCTGAGCAGGGTCGGACGCCCGGTCACGGTTCCGATCAGGAAATGGTAGGCCGCCGCGCCGGACACGATCACCACGTCGCGGCCGACCACCAGAGCGGCCATCCAGCAGGGGACAGCCGTCGCCAGCCATAGTCCGACGAAGCTTGCGTCGAGCAGCAGCTTGTCGGCGATCGGATCGAGCACGCCGCCGAGCCAGGTCTGCCAGCCGCAGCGCTTGGCCAGCCAGCCGTCGAGCGCGTCGGAGAATCCGGCGGCGAGCGCGATCCATAGCGCCGAGCGGAAATCGCCCGCGTGCAGGGTCCACAGCAGCGGCGGCACCGCCAGCATCCGCGCGACGGTGATCGCGTTGGGAAGCTGGCGCAGGTTCACGGGCGCAGGCGGAAAACCGGCACCGGGCCGTCGGCCTGCAGGTCGAGCACCTCGCCCGCGGCGAGCACGCTGCGCAAGCCCTCGATGCCGGTGGCGAGTTCGAGCTGCATCCGCAGGCGCGCGTCGTTCGCGCCGAGCAGGACGATCTTGCGCACGATGCCGATGCTTTCGAGGTAACCCATCGCGCGCACGTAATCGTCGCCGTTGCGCACGCCGTCGATCTCGACGGTGAACGTGCCCGCGGGTCCGCCCGCGGCCATGCGCGCGTATTTCCTGGCGAGCGCGTCGGCAGCCCCATCGGCGCCGTTGGCCATCGCCAGGCGCGCGTCGGGATTGGTCTCGCTCCAGCGTGCGAGCTCCGCGCCGCCATCGAGCAGCACCCATTGCGCGTTCCAGCCCGCCGCGCTGCGCGCGAGCTTGCCGACGAGTTGCACCGGCGAGCCGTAACTCGCCGAGGCAGTAGCCACCGCCTGCGGCTGCGCGACCGCCGCGAGCGCGACCGCGTTCTCGGCGGGACTCGCGGCGGGCAGCAGGACGCCGATGCCGCGATCGAAGGCGCGGTCGGTCAGCGACTTCACCGCATTGACGTGTGCGGTGCCGACCATGCGCGCGCCGTGGCCGTCGTCTATCACCAGCCAGAGCACGATCGGTGCCCGCGGTGACGGCCACACCGGCAACCCCGAACCGGCGACGATCGCGTCCACGGCGTCGCGCGGGAAATGCGCGGTCAGCTTCTGGCGGTAGATCGGTGCGCCGTTGATGGTCTGCGACTCGGCGGTGTAGCGCACGTCCTGGGCTATTTTCGCGGCGATCGCGAGCTGCCCGCGCGCGGCCTGCGCCGCGTCGCGCCGGCCGCTGATCTTGACCAGCACCTGCACGAGCGCGTTCGGAAGCGCGACGTTGCGCTCGGCGGTGTTCTGGCTGTTGACCAGCGTGCTGCCCTCGTACATCGCGCTGTCATCATCCGCCGCGCGGGCAAGGCCGCACGACGCGAGCGCGCAAACGACGAGCAGGCAGGTCACTACGTGGCGCATGGAAGCATCCGTGGATCGAGTCCGACGCCGATTATGCCGCAGCCACACTGGTAGAATGGCGTTTTGCCGCGCCGAGTCCCGATTCCATGCCCGACCAGCCCTCGTCCCCCGCCCCGCTCACCTACCGCGACGCGGGCGTGGACATCGACGCCGGCAACGCGGTGGTCGAGCGCATCAAGCCGCTCGTCCGGCGCACGTTCCGTCCCGAAGTAATCGGCGGGCTCGGCGGTTTCGGTGGCCTGTTCGACATCGCCGGCAAGTACCGCGAACCGGTGCTGGTGTCCGGCACCGACGGCGTCGGCACCAAGCTCAAGCTCGCCCAGCAGCTCGGCCGCCACGACACCATCGGCATCGACCTGGTCGCGATGTGCGTGAACGACGTGCTCGTGCAGGGCGCCGAGCCGCTGTTCTTCCTCGACTATTTCGCGACCGGCAAGCTGCACGTCGACACCACCGTCGCGGTAGTCGCGGGCATCGCCAAGGGTTGCAAGATCGCCGGCTGTGCGCTGATCGGCGGCGAAACCGCCGAGATGCCCGACATGTACCCGCCGGGCGAATACGACCTCGCGGGTTTCACCGTCGGCGCGGTCGAGAAATCCAGACTCATCGACGGCTCGAAAGTGCACGCGGGCGACGTGCTGCTCGGCATCGCCTCCAGCGGCCCGCATTCCAACGGCTACTCGCTGATCCGCAAGATCTACGGGCGCGCCGGACGTCCGCACGACCTCGACATGGGCGGTGTCACGCTCGAGGACGCGCTGATGGCGCCGACCACGATCTACGTGAAGCCGGTGCTCGAACTGCTGACGCGCCACGACATCCACGCGATGGCGCACATCACCGGCGGCGGCATCACCGAGAACATCATCCGCGTCGTGCCCGACGGCCTGGGCCTGGACATCGAAGCCTCCGCGATCGAACTGCCGCCGGTGTTCGACTGGCTGCAGCGCGAAGGCGGCGTCGCGCGCGAGGAGATGTGGCGCACCTTCAACTGCGGCATCGGCTTCGTGCTGCTCGTCGCCGACTCCGATGTCACCGCGATCGGTGCGACGCTCGCGGCGGCCGGACTCGTCCACAAGCCCATCGGCCGCGTGGTGGCCAACGCAGGCAGCGGGCGTGTCCGCATCGCGTGACCCGTTTCGCGTCGCGGTCCTCGCATCGGGGCGCGGCAGCAACCTGCAAGTCCTGCTCGACGCGGCTTCGACATCAACGTTCGAACTAGTCGGCGTGTTCTCCGACCGCGCGTCCGCGCAGGCGCTGGAACGCGCGCGCGTTGCGAACGTACCAGCAGTCGCGCTGAACCCCGCGGATTTCGCGTCGCGCGCAGCTTTCGACGCCGCACTGTTCGACGCGATCGACGCCATGTACCCCGATCTCGTGGTCTGCGCAGGCTACCTGCGCGTGCTGGGCGACGCCGCAGTGATGCGCTACGCGGGCCGCATGATCAACATCCACCCTTCGCTGTTGCCGAAGTTCCCCGGCCTGCGCACGCACGCGCAGGCCCTGGCCGCAGGCGAAACCGAGCATGGCGCGAGCGTGCATTTCGTGATCCCGGCGCTCGATGCCGGCCCGGTGATCGCCCAGGCGCGCGTGCCGATCCGTGCCGGCGATAGCGTCGAGACGCTGGCCGCGCGCGTGCTGCGGCGAGAGCATCCGCTGCTGTTGTGCTGCGTGGAAGCGATCGCCGCCGGGCGCGTGGTACAGGACGGTTCAGACGTGCTCGTGGATCATCGCCGCCAGTCGCGCCCGATGTCGCTCGGGGACGACGATCTTCTTCACGAACCTGCGGATGCCTGACACCATGAACGCTGCGCTGCGTCGACTCATCCTGCCGCTCGCCCTGTTGCTGTCCGCCGCGTCTTCCGCCGCGGGCCTGCAGCCGTACACGGCAACCTACGAAGTCGAGCGCAACGGCGGCTCGCTGGGCGATGCGACGGTCACATTGCGGCAGACGCCTGGCGGCTGGTCCTACGATTCGCAGACGCACGGCACCCACGGCATGGCCGCACTCGCCGCCGCCGACATCAGCGAACATTCCGAATTGCGTGTGAGCGGCGGCGCGCTGGAAACGCGCAGCTACCGCTACCACCTTTCCACCCTGTTGAAATCGCGCGAGCGCCGCATAGATGTGGATCCGGTCGCGGGCCGCATCGTCAGCACCGACAAGGGCCGCGAACAGGAATTCCCGATGCAGCCGGGCGTGCTCGACCAGTCCGCGGTGAACCTAGCGATCGCGCAGGATCTCGCGAACGGAAAGCGCGGCACGCTGAGCTATCCGGTCGCCACCCGCGACAAGGTGGACATCCAGCGTTACCGCGTCGGCGGCGAGACCGTCGTGCAAACGCCCGCGGGCCCGATCCGCGCGATCGAGGTCGCGCGCCTGCGCGACAGCACCAACGGACGCACTACCACGAGCTGGTTCGGCGTCGAAAAGGGTTACGTGATGGTGCGGTTTCTGCAGGACGAGCCGGGCGGCGACTCCTACGAGATGCGGCTGATCTCGCTACGCCGCTAAGAGGCCGCGCTCAGTTCGGCAACCGGCGGATCCGCGCGCCGAGTCCGCCGAGTTTTTCCTCGATGTTCTCGTAGCCGCGGTCGATGTGGTAGATGCGATCGACCGTGGTCTCGCCGTTCGCGACCAGGCCCGCGAGCACCAGCGATGCCGACGCGCGCAGATCGGTCGCCATCAGCGGCGCGCCGCTCATCGTGGTCACGCCACGGCTGATCGCAGTGTTGCCCTCGACGCGGATGTCCGCGCCCAGTCGCTGCAATTCCTGGATGTGCATGAAGCGGTTCTCGAACACCGTCTCGGTGACGACGCCAACGCCCTCGGCCGCGGCGTTGAGCGCGATGAACTGCGCCTGCATGTCGGTTGGGAACGCCGGATACGGCGCGGTGGTGAGGTTCACCGCGCGCGGCCGGTTGCCGCGCATGTTGACCTCGATCCAGTCGTTGCCGGTGTCGATGTGCGCGCCGGATTCCTCGAGCTTGTTGAGCACCGCGTCGAGCGTGTCCGGACGCGCGCGCTTGGCGAGCACGCGGCCGCGCGTGATCGCGCCGGCGACGAGGAAGGTGCCGGTCTCGATGCGGTCGGGCAGCACTTCGTAGTTGCAACCGTGCAGGCGTTCGACGCCCTCGATCACGATCGTCGCGGTGCCGGCGCCGGAAATCCTCGCGCCCATCGCGTTCAGGCACAGCGCGAGGTCGAGCACCTCGGGTTCCTGCGCGGCGTTCTCGATCACCGTGGTGCCGCTCGCGAGCGCCGCGGCCATCATGATGTTCTCGGTGCCGGTCACGGTGACCATGTCCATCACGATCCGCGCGCCGCGCAGACGCGAAGCGCGCGCGACGATGTAGCCGTTCTCCACGTTGATGTCCGCGCCCAGCGCGCGTAATCCGCGGATGTGCTGGTCCACCGGCCGAGAGCCGATCGCACAGCCGCCGGGCAGTGAGACTTCCGCGGCGCCGAAGCGCGCGACCAGCGGTCCGAGCACGAGGATCGACGCGCGCATCGTCTTGACCAGGTCGTAGGGCGCGACGTGGCTGGTGATCGTCGAGGGATCCACGGTGATGCGCAGCTTCTCGTCCACGGTGAGCTGCACGCCCATGCGGCCGAGCAGCTCCATCGTCGTGGTCACGTCGTGCAGGTGCGGGACGTTGCTGATCTCCATCGGCCCATCGGCAAGCAGCGTGGCCGCGAGGATCGGCAGCACGGCGTTCTTCGCGCCGGAGATCTGCACTTCGCCGTTGAGCGGCTCGCCGCCGGAAATCAGGATCTTCGCCATATTAGTTGCTTTCCTCGGGAGTCAGCGTGCGCAAGGACAGCGCATGGATCGCGCCGCCCATGCGGTCGCCGAGCGTGGCATAGACCATGCGGTGGCGCGCGATCGGCAGCTTGCCGCGGAAGGATTCGCTGACCACCTCGGCCTCGAAATGCACGCCGTCGTCGCCGCGCACCGCGACGCGCGCGTTGGGCATCCCGGCCTCGATCAACTGGCGTACCCGTTCTGCGTCCACTTCGAATGCCTGCGTTGGGATGGATGCGGCGGCCGGCGTGGCCGATGGCCGTCCGGGCGTGCGTTACAATGAACGCGTAGCTTACCAAAGGCTTCGACGCAGCGATGGCAGCAAAGGTCAATCCCGCGGTGCAGGCGAACGGCCCACGATCGTTGCTCGCGTCCGGCATCTCGGTTGTCGAGATCGAAACACGCGCGCTGCAGGCGCTGCGCGAGCGGCTGGACGGCAGTTTCGCGCGCGCCTGCGAGCTGATGCTGGCCTGCAAGGGCCGCGTGGTCGCGACCGGCATGGGCAAGTCCGGCCATATCGCGCGCAAGATCGCCGCGACCCTGGCTTCGACCGGTACGCCCTCGTTCTACGTGCATCCTGGCGAGGCCAGCCACGGCGACCTCGGCATGATCACCGACGCCGACGTGGTGCTCGCGCTGTCCAATTCCGGCGAGACCGACGAACTGCTCGCGATCATTCCCGCGCTCAAGCGGCAAGGCAATCCGCTGATCGTGATGAGCGGACGGCCGAACTCGTCCGCCGCGCAGATGGCCGACGTGCACCTCGACGTGAGCGTGCCGGAGGAAGCCTGCCCGCTCGGGTTGGCGCCGACCTCGAGCACGACCGCCGCGCTGGTGATGGGCGACGCGCTCGCGGTCGCGCTGCTCGATACGCGCGGGTTCACCAGCGAGGATTTCGCGCGCTCGCATCCGGCCGGCGACCTCGGCCGCCGCCTGCTCGTGCACATCCGCGACGTGATGCACGCCGGCGACGACGTGCCGCGCGTGGGCGCGCAGGCCAGCTTGACCGAGGCGCTCGTCGAGATGAGCCGCAAGCGGCTGGGCATGACCGCCGTTGTCGATTCTGCCGACGGTGGGCTGCTCGGCGTGTTCACCGACGGCGACCTGCGCCGCGCGCTCGACGACGCGCGCATCGACCTGCGCAGCGCGAAGGTCGCCGACCTGATGTCGCGCAACCCCAAGACCATCGGCGCCGACCAGCTCGCGGTCGAAGCCGCACGGCTGATGGAGACCCACCAGATCAGCGCGCTGCTGGTGGTCGATCCGGACCGCCGCCTGATCGGCGCGCTCAACATCCACGATCTGCTGCGCGCGCGGGTCGTCTGATCGGCTATCCTTGCTTTTTTTACCGCTTAGCACGCTCCCAATGCCCAAGACCTCCACGCCCAAGACCGCGGCGAAATCCCGCCGCGAATCCGTCGTTCCTGCGCCGCAAGCCGCACCCAACCCGTCCAGGCAACCGATGACCTATTCGCACCTCAACGATTTCCCCGCCGATGTGCGCGAGCGCGCCGCGAAGGTCCGCCTCGCCGTGTTCGACGTGGATGGCACCCTCACCGACGGGCGCATCTACGTGGACTCCGGCGGCCGCATGATGAGCGCTTTCCACGTGCTCGACGGCATGGGCATGAACCTGCTGCGCAAGTACGGCGTCGAGGTCGCGCTGGTCAGTGCGCGGCCGGGCAAGGTCGTCGCTGCGCGCGCGCGCGAGCTGGGCATCAAGCACACCTACGTGAGCGTGAAGGACAAGCTCAAGTGCATCGACACGATCGGCAAACGCCTGGGCATTCCGCGCGAGGAAATCGCCTACATGGGCGACGACCTCAACGACCTGCGCGCGATCGAATCCGTCGGTCTGGGGGTCGCGCCCGCGAACGCGCATCCGTGGGTGCGCGAACGCGCGCACTGGCGCACGCGGCACGATGGCGGCAACGGCGCCGCGCGTGAAGTCTGCGACCTGATCCTCGCCGCGCACGAAAAGGCCGAGGACATCCTCAGGGACTTCAGCGCCGCCGCGGAGCCCGCCGCCGCATGAACCGCCGCTGGACCCTGCTGGCGGCGCTCGTGCTGAGCGCCGTGCTCGCCAGTTGGGCCGCATGGCTGCTGCGCATCCGTCCGCCCGTCGTCGAAGACGCCGGCCCGCCGCGTTCGGACTACACGCTCGACGACTACGATCTGGTCGTGCTGAACAAGCAGGGTGTCGAGTCGTTCACCAGCGTCGGTCCCTACCTCGCGCGCGATCCGTACAACGAGACCCTGAGCCTGAACCAGCCGCGCTTCGGCTTCCCCTCGCACGACGGCAAGGGAGACTGGACCGCCCGCTCGGAGATCGGCTGGGTCAGCCCGCGCGGCGAGGAAGTGCGGCTGATCCGCGCGGTTCAGCTCGACGGGCCGGTCGTCCCGAAGAAGGACCAGACCCATCTGCGCACCGCGGAAATGACCGTGCATCCGCAGCCGCAGACCGCGCACAGCGACGATCTGGTCACCGTGACCCGCGGCGCATCTATACTGCGCGGGACCGGCATGAACGCCGACCTCAAGACCGATCGCCTCGAACTGCTTTCCAAGGTGAGCCTGCACAATGCGACCGTCCACAGCCATTGATCTGCCCCGCCTCCGCATCGCCCTCGCGCTGCTGCTCTGCGCGCTCGCCGCGGGCGACGCGCTCGCGCGCAAGTCCGACCGCGCCAAGCCGATGGACGTCAACGCCGACCACAGCGACACCTCGCTCGCCGACGACAGCGTGAGCACGCTCACCGGCAACGTCGTGGTGACCCAGGGCACGATGGTCATCCACGCCGACAAGGCGGTGATCACGCGCAAGGACGGCGACATCAGCCGCGCGGTGCTCACCGGCGCGCCGGCCTCGCTCAAGCAGGACGACGAGAACGGCGAGCCGATGACCGCGACCTCGGCGAAGGTGGATTACGACCTCACCACCAACATCGCGGTGTTCACCGGCAACGCGATCATCGACCAGCCCACGCGCGGGCAGATGCACGGCGAGAAGATCGTCTACAACGTCGATTCCGGCCAGGTCACCAGCGGCGGCGACGGCAGCCGCGTGTCCATGCACCTGCTGCCCAAGGCCAAGGCGGACAAGCCCACGCAGGACAAGAAACTGCCGTCGATCAACGCGGCCCAGCCCGACACCCCGCCCGTCAAGACGCCCTGATGCTGGTCGCGTACGGGCTGTCGAAGCACTACAAGTCGCGCGCGGTCGTAGATGATTTCGCGCTGACGCTCGACGCCGGCGAAGTCGTCGGCCTGCTCGGCCCGAACGGCGCCGGCAAGACCACCTGCTTCTACATGATCGTCGGCCTGGTCGCGGCCGACAGCGGCCACATCCAGCTCGACGGCGAGGACATCACCGCCCTGCCGATGCACACCCGCGCGCGGCTGGGCATGGGCTACCTGCCGCAGGAACCCTCGGTGTTCCGCCGCCTCACCGTCGCGCAGAACGTGCGCGCGGTGCTCGAATTGCGCGAAGACCTCGACGCGACCGGCCGCGAGCGCGAGCTCGGCGCCCTGCTCGACGAGCTGCAGGTCGCGCACGTCGCCGACCAGCTCGGCGCCAGCCTGTCCGGCGGCGAGCGCCGTCGCACCGAAATCGCCCGCGCGCTGGCCGGTCGGCCGCGGATGATGTTGCTCGACGAACCGTTCGCGGGCGTGGATCCGATCTCGGTTGGCGAAATCCAGAAGATCGTGCGCCAGCTCAAGGCGCGCGGAATCGGCGTGCTGATCACCGACCACAACGTGCGCGAGACCCTGGGCATCTGCGACCGCGCCTACATCCTCAACGCCGGCAGCGTGCTGACACAGGGCACGCCGGAGGAGATCCTGGCCAACCCGGACGTGCGCCGGGTCTATCTGGGCGAGGAATTTCGGCTGTAGCATCCCGTCGGCACGATCTGTGCATGTCCGCACGCCGTTCCGGAATCCGTCTGGTTATAGTGGGGCAGCGATCGGCCTGCCATCCCCGCGTTTTCCCCCGGAACCGTGCGATGAAACCCAGCCTGACCACCAAGCTCGGCCAGCAGCTCACGCTGACGCCAGCCTTGCGCCAGGCGATCCATCTGTTGACCTTGTCCGCGGCCGAACTCGAAAGCGAAATCAACCTCGCGCTGGAGAGCAATCCACTGCTCGAGCGCGCCGAGGAATCTGCGGCCGAGGAACCCGCCGCCGAGGGCGAGATGACGCCCGCGGACAGCGTCGGCGAAGTCGTCACGACGACCGCTGCGCGGAACGAGGAACACGAGGAACCGCCCGATTGGGAGTTCGACCGCGACCATGGCCACGGCAGCGGTTCGGCGCGTTCCGAGGACGATACCGAACGCGAACCCGCCGCGGCGCCGGACGACCTGCACGACCACCTGCTCTGGCAATTGCACCTGAGTCCCCTGGGCGAGCGCGAGCGTCGCATCGGCGTGGCGCTGATCGAGGCGGTCGGAGACGACGGATATCTCTCCGAAACCCTGGAGTCCATCCGCGACGGCCTGCTTCCGGAAATCCACGCCGACCCCGACGAGATCGGCACGGTGCTGCACCGCATCCAGCGCTTCGATCCGGTCGGCGTGGCCTGCGTCAATCTTTCCGAATGCCTCACGGTCCAGCTATCCATGTTCCCGCCGGACACACCGGGGCTGGAGCTGGCGCGACGGATCGCCGGCGGACACCTGGAAGCGCTCGCGAGATACGGCGCGGAACACCTCGCGAAACAACTGCGCGAGTCGTCCGCATCGGTGGATCAGGCGGTCGCCCTGCTGCGCTCGCTCGACCCGCGGCCGGGCGGGCAGATCGCCGCCGATGCGCCCGATTATGTGGTTCCCGACTGCGTGGCGTACCGCCAGCGCGGAGTCTGGAAGGTCGCCCTTGTCAGCGATCCGGCGCATACACTCGCGATCAGTCGGCACTACGAATCGCTGATCGGCAAGGCCAGCCGCGACGACGCGACCTACCTGCGCGGGCGGCTGCAGGAAGCGCGCTGGTTGATCAAGAGCCTGCAGACCCGCTCGGACACCGTGCTGCGGGTCGCCCAAGCGATCGTACGCCAGCAATCGGCCTTCCTCGAGTATGGGCCCGAGGCGATGCGCCCGTTGACCCTGCGCGAGGTCGCCGAGGAACTGGGCCTGCACGAGTCCACGATTTCCCGGACCACCACCCGCAAGTACCTGAACACCCCGCGCGGAACCCTCGAATTCAAGCGCTTCTTCGCCTCCGGCATCGCCAATGACGCCGGCGGCGCTGCGTCGAGCACCGCGATCCAGGCCATGATCCGCCGACTGGTCGAGGCAGAGGATCCGCGCAAACCCTTGTCGGACGCGCGCTTGGCCGCGGAACTCAAGGGCGGCGGCGTGCCGGTGGCGCGCCGCACCGTCGCCAAATACCGCGAGGCACTGCGGATCCCGCCTTCCCACGAGCGCCAGCGGCTCTGAAAAGCCGTGGAGTCGGCGGCTGCGCCGCCTGCAAAGGGTAAATGCGGGGCGCCGTCTCCGCTTTCCTTGACAGCCTGCGCAGCGGGCGGCTTGGCCCTTTTCAGCAGCAACGAAACCTGCGACCCTGAAACCCGGCGCCCCCGGGTCGCCCCGGGCGCCGTACCGCCCTTGAGCAGGAGAATCCCATGCGTATCGAAACCAGCGGACACCAGATCGACGTCACCGTGGCATTGCGTGACTACGTCAACGCGAAGTTCGAGCGTCTCGGCCGATACTCCGACGGCGACCTCGACATCCACGTGATCCTCAGCGTGGACAAGCTCGCGCACAAGGCCGAGGCGAAGATCGGCGCGCCCGGCACGGCGCTGTTCGCCGAGTGCGAGGCCTCGACGATGTATGCGTCGATCGATCTGCTGTCCGACAAGCTCGATCGCCTGCTCGACAAGCACAAGGGCAAGCAGACCAAGCACCATCGCGGCGAAGGCGCGGTTCGCAGCGAAAGTTTCGGCTGAGGCGCAATGAGTTCCGATTCCAACAGCCGCTACCGGCGTTCCAGACGCCGGTATGCACTTCCCACATCCCTGTGGGTCGGGAATCTCACCGGCCTCCACCGATGAACAAGATCGCCGCTCGCGAGCTGTTCGAGCAGTTGCGCGAGCGGCTCGGTCTGCGCTGGGCCGGCGGGCGCGCGGGCGAGGACCGCGTGGTGGATGCGACCGCAACGGTATCGCGGCGCCCCTCGCTCGCGGGATACCTCAACATCATCTACCCCAACCGCGTGCAGATCCTCGGCAGCGAGGAACTCGCGTGGCTGGACACGCTCGATAGCAGACAACGCTGGGAAACGCTGCAGAAGATCGTGAATTTCAATCCGCTCGCGCTGGTCATCAGCAAGGACCAGACCTGCCCCGCCGACGTGCGCGAGGCGGCCGAGGATTCGAACACGCCGCTGTGGGTCTCGCCGCGCCGCGGACACGAGCTGCTCAACCTGCTGCAATACCACCTCGCGCGCGTGCTCGCACCGCAGGTGACGCTGCACGGCGTGTTCATGGAGATCTATTCGATCGGCGTGCTGATCACCGGCGAATCCGGATCGGGCAAGAGCGAACTCGCGCTGGAGTTGATCTCGCGCGGCCACCGCCTGGTCGCCGACGACGCGCCGCAGTTCACCCAGATCGCGCCCGACGTGCTCGACGGCACCTGCCCCGAACTCCTGCAGGACCTGCTCGAACTGCGTGGCCTGGGCGTGCTCAACATCCGCGAGATGTTCGGCGACACCGCGGTGAAGCGGAACAAGTACCTGCGCCTGGTCGTGCACCTGCAACGCCTGCGCAGCGATTCGACGGGCGACGGCATGGATCGGCTCACCGGCGACGTCGGCGTGCGCCGCGTGCTCGACCTCGACGTGCCGATGGTGACCCTGCCGGTCGCGCCGGGCCGCAACCTCGCCGTGCTCACCGAAGCCGCCGCGCGGCTGCACATCCTGCGCATCAAGGGCATCGACCCGGGCGCGGCCTTTCTCGCGCGCCACACCCAATTCCTGCAACGCGGCGAAGGCGCATGAGCGAGCAAGCGACATCGCCCGCGTCCGCGCAGGCCGCGAATCCGCAGACCCCCGCGAAGCCCGAGCTGATCGTGCTCAGCGGCCTGTCGGGCTCGGGCAAGTCGGTCGCGCTGCGCACGCTCGAGGACCTCGACTGCAATTGCGTGGACAACCTTCCCGCCGCGCTGCTGCCCGAGTTCGTGCGCAGCGTCGCGGGACGCGGCGATCCGCATCCGCGGCTCGCGGTCGGCATCGACGTGCGCAACCGCGACGCCGACCTCACGCAGATGCCACAGTGGCTGTCGGCCGTTGGCGCGCTGGGTTTCGACCACCGCCTCGTGTTCTTCGACACCACCGACGCGGTGCTGCTCAAGCGCTATTCGGAAACCCGCCGCCGCCACCCGCTGAGCCACACGGGGCTGGCGCTCGCCGACGCGATCGCGCTCGAGCGCCAACTGCTCGCGCCGGTGCGCGCGCTCGCCGACCTTGTGATCGACACCAGCGAGCTCAACGTGCACCAGTTGCGCCGGCAAGTGATCACCGAACTCGGGATGCAGGCGCGGCCCGGATTGTCCGTGCTGTTCGAATCGTTCGCGTATCGGCGCGGCTTGCCCGCTGACGCGGACTTCGTGTTCGACGCGCGCGCGCTGCCGAACCCGCACTGGGACGCGCGCCTGCGTCCATTGTCGGGCCGCGACGAAGCGGTGCGCGAATACCTCGACGCGCAACCCGACGCGCAGCGTTTCCTCGCACAGGTGATCGCGTTCGTGGACGACTGGCTTCCCTACTTCGAGGGCGGCACGCGCAGCTACGTGACGATCGCGTTCGGCTGCACCGGTGGGCGGCATCGCTCGGTGTACCTCGCCGAGCAGCTCGCCCGGCACGTGCGCGCGAGCGGCCGCGAGGACGTGCTGACCTACCACCGCGAACTCGAATAGCCATGTCCGTCGGCGTCCTGCTCATTACCCACGACCACATCGGAAGCGCCTACCGCGCGGTCGCCGAACGCCTGCTCGGCAACCTGCCGCTGGCGGTGGGCGTGTTCGAGCTGCCCTTCGACCTGCCGCCCGAGCAGGCGCTCGCGCAGGCGAGCGCCGCGTTGCGCAAGGTGGATTCGGGAGACGGCGCGCTGCTGCTCACCGACCTGTACGGCGCCTCGCCGAGCCGGCTCGCACAGCGCCTGGCACAACTGGGCACGCCGTCGCGGCGGGTGTCCGGCTTGTCCTTGCCGATGCTGCTGCGCGTGCTCAATCATTCCGAGGAAGAACTCGACGATCTCGCGAAGATCGCCGCCAGCGGCGCGCGCAACGGGGTGGTCGCCGATGACGTCTGAAGGCCGCGACGGAACCCACCGCCATGCTTGAACGCGAGATCACCATCACCAACAAGCTCGGCCTGCACGCGCGCGCGTCCGCGAAGCTCGTGCAGCTGCTGTCGGGCTTCCGTGCGGAAGCGTTCCTGCTGCGCAACGGCCGCGAGGTCAACGCCAAGAGCATCATGGGCGTGCTGCTGCTCGCCGCGGGCGTGGGCAGCACGGTGACGCTGCGCACGAACGGCGAGGACGAAGCCGCCGCGCTCGAAGCGGGCGCCGACCTGTTCGCGCGCAATTTCGACGAGGGCGGCTGATGCGGCTGGCGATCGCCGGCCAGGGCGCATCGCGCGGACTCGCGCTGGGGCGCGCGCGGCTGCGGCTCATGCACGCGATCGACACCCGCGAGCAGATCATCCCGCACGCGGAAGTCGAATCCGAACTCGCGCACCTGCACGCCGCGCTCGATGCCGCGCGCGACGAATTGAAAGGACTGCGCGACCGCCTGCACGGCGCGCTCGCGCACGAGCTCGGCGAATTCCTCGACATCCATGCGCTGATCCTCGACGACCCCGAGCTGCTGCACGGCCTGGACGCGCTGGTGCGCACCGGCCACTACGGCGCGGAGTACGCGCTGAAACTGCAGCGCGACAGGCTGGTGTCGGTGTTCGACGGCATGGAGGACCCGTACTTCAAGAGCCGCCGCGAGGACATCGAGCACGTGATCGGCCGCGTGCGCGCGGCCCTGCACCGCGGGCCGGGCGAACCGCACGCGGGACTCGCCGGCGAAGTGCTGGTCACCGACGCGATCGGCCCGGCCGAACTCGCGCAATTGCAGGCACAGGGCGTGGTCGCGGTGGTCGCATCCACCGGCAGCATGCTTTCGCACAGCGCGATCCTCGCGCGCAGCCTGCACATGCCGCTGGTGGTCGGCGCGCACGAGGCACTGGCCCACGTCAACGATGGCGACGCGCTGATGGTGGACGGCGGCAGCGGCGAGGTGATCCGCGAACCAGACGCCGCCGACCTGCGCAGCTACCGCCAGCGCGAACGCGCGCTGCAGCGCGAGAGCAAGTCGCTGCAGCGGCTGCGCCTCGCGGAAACGCGCACGAAGGACGGCGTGGACATCCGCCTGTACGCGAACGCCGAGTCGCGCGAGGACGTCGCCGAGGCGCACGCGCTCGGCGCGGCGGGCGTGGGCCTGTACCGCACCGAATTCCTGTTCCTGCAGCGCCATCAGTTGCCGGACGAGGAGGAGCAGTTCCGCGTTTATCGCGACCTCGTGCTCGGCATGAACGGCCGACCGGTCACGGTGCGCACGCTCGACCTGGGCGCGGACAAGGCCGACGGCACCGGCGTGGTGCTCGACGGCGAGCCCAATCCCGCGCTCGGCTTGCGCGGCGTGCGGCTCTCGCTCGCGCGCAAGCCGCTGTTCGAGACGCAGCTTCGCGCGATCCTGCGCGCGTCGGGCTACGGCGCGGTGCGCATCCTGATCCCGATGGTCAGCCGCCGCGAGGAAATGGCCGCGGTGCGCGCGCTGGTGAAATCGCTCGCGCGCGACCTGCGCAGCGAAGGCCACGAGATCGGCGACAACTTCGAGATCGGCGCGATGATCGAGGTTCCGGCCGCCGCGCTCGGGCTCGACGGGATCGCCGACCAGCTCGATTTCGTCTCGATCGGCACGAACGACCTCGTGCAGTACCTGCTCGCCGCCGACCGCGGCAACGACGCGCTCGACGACCTGTATTCGCCGCTGCATCCGGCGGTGATCCGCCTGTTGCACGAGGTCATCGTCCGCGGCGGCGAGCGCGGCCTGCCGGTTGCCATCTGCGGCGAGATGGCCGGCGATGCGCGCTACACGCGGCTGCTGCTCGCGCTCGGTCTCACCGATTTCAGCCTGCATCCGGCCACGCTGCTGGAAGTGCGGCAGGCGATCCGCGAGTCCGACCTGGGCAAGCTGCGCAAGCGCGCGCGCAAGCTGCTGGGCGCGAGTGACCGCGCCGACATCAAGCGCTGGCTGAGTCACTAGGTCGTGCGCGGGCAACTTCGAGAAGTTCGCCCGTTCCCCTCACCCCACCACCGGCTTCGCCGGCGGTCCTCCCCTCTCCCGGGACGGGAGAGGGACGAATGCGTCGCTTCGCGACGGATTTCCTAAGGACAGGGCTTCGGCCCGGCCTGCACCGATCCGATCATCTCGCCGCTGCGGCGATCGAACAGCAGGAACCACATCCCGGGCCGGACCCAGTCGCCGGTTTCCGCATGCGCGGTCTTGTCGTTGCTGCGCGCGAACACCGCGCCGTCGGGCTTGTCTATGCGCACCTCGGTCTTGGTCGCATCCGCGCCCTGCACCGTCCACGACAGCGTCGCGCGATACAGCGTGGCGGGCTTGCAATCCGGCCCGGCCGGTGGATCGAGCTTCAGGCTCACGCCGGGCTTCGCGAAGGATTGCGCCGGCATGGCCTGCTGCTTGCCGCAGCCGGCGAGCGCGAGCGCGGCGATGGACGCGATGAGGATCGGATGGCGCATGAAGGTTCCTGCTGCAATGAAAGTGCACGATAATACAGGACGATTGCCTCGATCCCTGATCGCGTCGATCCATCGCACGACGGACGGACGAATCAACCATTCGGCCGTTTGTAATTGAATCCGCGACACCGGGGATCCGATGGCCGAAATCGCGCGCCACGACAAGACCGCACGCCAGCTCCGGATGCTGTCCGAAGCGCTGGACGCCGGCCGTCTCGGTCCGGTGCGGCGGCTCGTGAACACGCTCGCGCCCGCGGAGATCGGCAACCTGCTCGAGTCGCTGCCGCCGGCCAAGCGCAACGTGGTCTGGGGCCTGGTCGATCCGGACGACGACGGCGAGGTGCTGGTGCACGTCGGCGACGAAGTGCGCGAAGGCCTGATCGCGGACATGGATCCCGACGAGCTGATCGCCGCGGTCGAGGACCTGGACATCGACGACCTCGCCGACCTCGTCGAGGACCTGCCCGACACGGTGATAGACACCGTGCTCAAGTCCATGGACCGCGAGAACCGCGAGCGCCTCGAGCAGGTGCTGTCGTATCCGGAGGACACCGCCGGCCGCCTGATGAATCCGGACGTGATCACGGTGCGCACCGACGTGACCGTGGACGTGGTCCTGCGCTACCTGCGCCTGCGCGGCGAAATGCCCGAGCACACCGACCACCTGTTCGTGGTCAGCCGCCGCCACCAGTACCTCGGCCGCATCTCGCTGAGCGCGCTGCTGACGCACGAAGCGACCACGCCGATCAACGAACTCATTGACGACGAGCAACCCGCGATCCCCGTGCACACGCCCGCGGGCGAAGTCGCCAACCAGTTCTCCGACCACGACTGGGTTTCGGCGCCGGTGGTGGACGCGAACAACATGCTGCTCGGCCGCATCACCATCGACGACGTCGTGGACATCATCCGCGAACAGGCCGAGCACCAGGCGATGGGCGCGGCGGGCCTGGACGAGGAAGTGGACCTGTTCGCGCCGGTCGCGCGCTCGGCGCGTTCGCGCGCGATCTGGCTCGGCATCAACCTGCTTACCGCGTTCCTCGCCTCGTGGGTGATCGGCAATTTCCAGCACGTCCTCGAGAAGGTGGTCGCGACCGCGGTGCTGATGTCGGTGGTGCCGAGCATGGGCGGCATCGCCGGCACCCAGACGCTGACCATCGTCGTGCGTGCGCTCGCGCTCGGCCAGGTCGGCATGGGCAACCTGATGCCGCTGATCCGCAAGGAACTCGCGGTCGCCTTCCTCAACGGCCTGCTCTGGGCCGTCGTGGTCGGCCTCGTATCGCTCGCGGTCTACCGCGACCCGCTGCTGTCGTTCGCGTTCGGCTGCGCGATGGTGATCAACCTGCTCGCCGCTGCGCTCGCCGGCGTGTTCATCCCGCTCACGCAGAAACGCATGGGCATCGACCCCGCGCTCGCCGGCGGCACCATCCTCACCACCGTCACCGACTGCTGCGGCTACGCGAGCTTCCTTGGGCTCGCAACCATCCTGCTGCTGCACTGAGCGGACGGTTCGAGGCTTTTTATCGCCATCGAACCGGGGCGATAAGCGATATCAGCGCGTTTGCGGATGATAATGCAACCGGCGCATCGCATGTGCCGCAGGCGATCGCAGGAATTTCCTTACGGAATCACAAGATCGCGACTTGATCTCATCGCGTCCAAAGGACACGATAAGACTTATCGCCCCGAAAACGGGTGTTATTAGTAGTTAGCCTCCATGAAAGGTCTTATCGTATCCACCGCCCTGTTGGCGCTGTTCTCGACAACTCCTTCCGCAGCGAATCCCGATGGATATTCCGCCTCTGATGTTCGGGACATGCCGTTTGCCATTGCTGGTGGAAAGGTCGTAAGCCTTCCGACAACCGATGCGGGGCCGCTGCCTGCGGAAAACGACTACTGCAAGATCGAGGTTGCCGGAATTGGGATGGGCCACGATCGCAAGGATCCAAAGCGAATCCTTATGTTCTGGGGCTTTTCCGTGCGATTCAAATCATCGGAAGTCCCTGAACGAATTACCATCGAGGAGGTTGCGCCCGGCGAAGTCGAAGAGCTTGTCAGTGATGACAAGAAACCATTGGTACAAGATGGCATGTGGTCGATGAGGACTAGCCCAATCGAGCCTAGCGCAAGTGCAACCCCTTGGATCTACTCGGACGAAGCGACAATATTCGTGTTCCGTTTCACGATTAAGCCTACTGGCAAGGCACCAATCGTCATGTATCAACCTTCTTGGTTTCCGCTAAGCGCCAAAAGGGCGTTGATTCGTCATGTCGAAGGTAAAGGTGGAGGCTAACTAGGCGCTCAAGCGGACCGTGCGGGATGAAGTTTCCAGTAGACTTCGTAGGTCGCGGCCCGCACGGCCGCTTAGCTTGGGCGTTAGGTCGCACCAAGAGGTCAGTGCCATGCTCACAGGTTCATGCCACTGCGTTGCGGTGAAGATCCAGGTCCCACGCAAACCGCGCCGCCTCACCAGTTGCAACTGCTCGATCTGCCGCCGCAGCGGTGGCCTTTTCGGCTACTACGACAAGCGGCAAGTGAAGATCATTGCCCGCAGAGGGGCACTGGACCGTTACGTTTGGGGCGACAAGTGCATTGCGCATTGCCGGTGCGCGACCTGCGGTTGCTTGACGCACTGGGAACCCATCGGTCGCGCAGGGAACAGGATGGGTGTCAACTTCCGCAACTTCGATCAGTCTGTCATCGAGTCAACTCGGGTCCGGAGATTCGATGGTGCCAATACCTGGAGATTCCTGGACTGAACGGCGCTTCCAGGAAAAGGGGATGGAGGAAATTCATTCGGCGTACCCGCAAGACTGCGTTTTCACCGCCGCGCCGATTCACGGAGGCATCCATGAACCTCGCCATGCTCAAATCCTTCCTGCTGTGGTCGTTCGCCATCAATTACGGCGTGCTGCTGCTCTGGCTGCTCGTGACCCGTTTCGCGCACGACCTGCTGTACCGACACAGCGCGCGCTGGTTCCGCATCACGGAGCAGACTTTCGATGCGGTGAATTACGCCGGCATCGTTGCATACAAGTCCTGCACCCTGTTCTTCACGCTCGCGCCCTGGCTCGCGCTCACGCTGACGACCTGACGTCCCTCTGGCGGGCTGCCGCACCAGGCCCGCGAACGACGCGTCAACGCGGTGGCGCCACTCCGCGTTAGGGCGGATACTTGATTTCAGGGTTCCGTCCGGGGGAGACGAACCATGTTCAGCAAGATCGATTACGCGATGGTCAATGTCTCCGACATGGCCCGCTCGGTCGCGTTCTATCGCGACGTGCTCGGCATCCCGCTGCGCTTCGAGTCGCCGGGCTGGAGCGAGTTCGAGACCGGCGCCACCACGCTGGCGTTGCACCACGCGCCTGCGACCGACCAACCCCATGGCGGCGGACCCAGCGCGGGAACCTGCACGCTGGGTTTCTCGGTCGCCGACCTCGACGCGACTTACACGCAGCTGTCCACGCGAGGCGCGCGCTTCGTGATGGCGCCGATGGACCAGCCCGGCGAAGGCATCCGGCTTGCGGTCTGCGTCGATCCGGACGGCCTGGCGATCTCGTTCGCGCAGTCGCTGCCGCGCAGCGCCTGATCGCCCACCCATCCGGCCCGGCACGACGAAATGAAGATCCTGTTCTCCATCAAGCCCGACTGGGAAGCCGACATCCGATCCGGCTTCGAAACCACGGATCACGCGATCGCGTTCGCCGATTTCGCGCACGCCGCCCTGCGCGAACACGACCTCATCGTTCCGCTCGACATGCAGGCGCTGCGCGAACTGCACGCGCGCCGCGACGACGTCGCGGACAATCCGATTCCCATCCCGACGCCGGAGAGCGTCGCGCTCTGCGACGACAAGCTGCTGCTCAACCGCGCGATCGAGCAACACGGCTATCCCGATTGCGTGCCGATGATGGGCCTGTTCCAGCCGTTTCCGTACATCCTCAAGAAGCGCAGCGACGAATGGGGTGCGAACAGCCGCATCGTCAGCGACACCGCCGACGAGGCGCAGTACGCGGAGCGGCTGGTGGACCCGGATTTCTTCCGGCAGGAATACATCCCGGGCCGGACCGAATACACCACGCACGTGCTGTTCAAGCGCGGGCGCGTGGTGTGCTCGACGACGCTGGAGTTCACGTTCGAGCGCGAGGTCTTCATCAAGGGGCGCGAACCGGACTGCGGTCGCGCGGTCGTGGATTGCGCGCACCTGGACCTGTTCGGAAAAATCCTTGCGGCGATCGGTTTCGAGGGCTTGTGCTGCTTCAACTACAAGCTGCTCGGCAGGCAGCCGCTGGTCTTCGAGATCAACCCGCGCTTCGGCGCGAGCCTGGGTCCGCTGTTCGCCGCGTTCCTCGAACAGATGGAACTCGGCGAGAGCCTGATGCGGCGCGATCCCGTGGCGCGCGTCGCCAGCAACGCCTGACCTTCGCGAGGCCACCGCATGTCCGGACTCGAAACCACGCTGCGCTGCCCGCACTGCCATCGCGATTTCAGCCTGCCGCTGGCGGCGCTGGTTCCGGGCAGCAGCCGCGCCTGCCCGCATTGCGGAACTTCCATCAGGTTCGCAGGTCAGGACGGCACCAAGATCCAGCAGGCGATCGACCAGGTCGCGAACCTTGCCGGCGCCAACGTCAAGGTCAGCGTGAAAGCGAGGCAGAAACGTCCTTGGTGGAAGTTCCGGGGCTGATGCGTGCAGGAGTTGTAAGGAATCGGGCGCTTCGACGTCCAATCGCATGAACGGCCCAATCGCTTCGTTCACGCGCGCCAAACATGCCTTGGCGAATCCTGATTCCGTTGCCGGCGATCCGTCGGCGTGTTCGTGGAGCATTCATGCGACGTCGCAACCTGCTGCAATCCCTCGCTGCGCTGGCCACGCTGCCATTGCTCGCCCCGCTCGTTCGCGCGGGCCAGGCGTTCAGCACGGTCATTCCGCCGCTGCGCAAACCCAAGGTTGCGTGGCGCAAGCTGCTCTCGCCGGCCGCCTTTGAGGTGCTGTTCGAGGAAGGCACCGAGCGCGCCGGCAGCAGCGCGCTGCTGGACGAACATCGCGGCGGGACCTTCGTCTGCGCGGCCTGTTTCCTGCCGCTGTTCCCCAGCGCGAACAAGTTCGACAGCGGCACCGGCTGGCCCAGCTTCACCAATTGCATCGAAGGGCACATCGGTTTCAAGGACGACTACAAGTTGCTCGGCGAGAAACGCACCGAATACCATTGCATCCGCTGCGGCGGCCACCAGGGCCATGTGTTCGACGACGGCCCCGCGCCGCGCGGCCAGCGCTGGTGCAACAATGGCGTGGCCCTGAACTTCATTCCGCGGGGGCTGCCGCTGCCCGCCTTGAGGACCTGAAATGCGCAAGACGACCTTTTCCATCACCGCCTGCGCGCTCGCGCTGGGCATCGCGTTCGCGTTCGCCGCGCACGGCGCGACGACTCCGGCCAGCACCGCAACTGCGGCTATGAATACCGTGCACGCAGCACCCGCCAACGGCACGACGCTGGTCAACACCATCGCCGGCGCGAAATACGCAGTCGCGACCTTCGCCGGCGGCTGCTTCTGGACGATGGAGCGCGCGTTCGACAAGGTGCCGGGCGTGATCAAGGCGATCTCCGGCTATTCTGGCGGGCACGTGAAAAGTCCGAGCTACGACGCGGTTTCCACCGGCACCACCGGCCACGTGGAAACCGTCGAGGTGCACTACGATCCGGCAAAAATCAGCTACGCGAAGCTGCTCGACATCTACTGGCACGACATCGACCCGACCCAGGTCGGCGGCCAGGCCTGCGATATCGGCGACGAATACCGCAGCATGATCTTCGCGCACGACGCCGGGCAGATGAAGCAGGCGCAGGCCTACAAGGATTCGCTCAAATCGCGCTTCGGCAAGCCGATCGCAGTGCAGATCGTCGCCGCCGGCGCGTTCTACCCGGCCGAGGAATACCACCAGCAGTTCACCCTGAAGAACCCGCAATACTACGAGCAGTACCGCCTCGGCTGCGGCCGCGACCGCCGCCTGCAGGCCGTGTGGGGAACCGCTGCGCACAAGTGACTTGCAAGCGCAGCTTGCAAGTCATCCCCGCGCAGGCGGGGATCGCTCTTGTCGAAAAGGGGTCAGAGTAAAGTTTTCCAGTGAATTCCTCGCGCTGTCCAGAAAGTGCCGGTGGAAAATTTACTCTGACCCCTTTTCGCGCGCAGCCTGCTGCTCGGCGAGCGTGAGCGCGACCTGGTCGCGCAGGTAGGCCGGCTCGACGCGCTCGGGCGCGACCGCTCCGCCGTTCGCGAACGCGCGTGCCGCGAGCCGCGCGACATCGGCGGCGTGCGGCAAGGCATCGGCTTCGTATCGAATCAGCCGTGGACCCAGCGCGCGCACCAACGCTCCCTGCTCGGCTGCGAATCCGGTGCCGATGCCGATCCAGTTCGCATCGCCGAGAAAATCCACCGCATCCGGCCGCGCAAGCCGCTCCTCGTGCAACGGTGCGACGAACCCGTCGGCATCGCGCGCGAATTCGCCGAGATAGATCTCGCCCATGCGCGCGTCGATCGCGGCAAGCACGCGCTCACCATTTCCCTCGCCTTGCATCGCCAGCGCCGCGAGCGTCGACACCGGCACCACCGGCCGGTCGAGTGCGAGCCCAATGCCCTGCGCGATCGCGACCGCGAGCCGCACGCCGGTGAACGCACCCGGGCCGCGGCCGACCGCGATCGCGTCGAGTTGCGATTTTGCGATGCCTGCCTCCGCAAGCAGCGCATCGGCCCATGGCAGCGCGAGTTCGGCATGACGGCGCGGCGCGATCTCGAAGCGCTCGCGCACGTCGCCGTCCACCCACAGCGCGACCGAACAGGCTTCCGTCGCGGTTTCGAACGCAAGCAACTTCATGCGTCCTTCGCGGCCGGCTGCCAGAGTTCGAGCAGGTGGCCTTCCGGATCGACCACGTAGCCGAACTTGCCGTAGTCGCCGTCTTCGCGGCGGTCAAGCACGTTGCAACCTTCCGCGCGCAGCGCCGCGAGCGTCGCGTCCAGATCGTCCACGCACAGGTTCAGCATGAAGGGCTTGTCGCTGGGCTCGAAGTATTTGGAGTCATGCGCGAACGGCGTCCACACCGTGCAGCCTTCGCCACCGCCGTCGGCGCGCTTCCACGGGAACTTCGCGCCGCCCCATTTGGAGACGTCGAAGCCGAGGTGCTCGCGATACCAATCGGAGAGCGCCTTCGGGTCGCGTGACTTGAAGAAAATGCCACCGATGGCGTGTACGCGGGGTTTGTCGCTCATACCTGATCCTCCTGTGGGTGTTGCGCTTCGTCGCGCGATTCTCGCGCAAAAAATGCCTCGACGTCGCCGACCTCGCGCGTGCGCGGCAGCGGCGGGAGGCTGTCGAGGAACACGCGGCCGTAGGATTTCGAGAGCAGGCGCGGATCGCAGAGCACCAGCACGCCGCGATCGGTGAAGCTGCGGATCAGCCGCCCCACTCCCTGCTTGAGCGCGATCACCGCGGTCGGCAGCTGCTCGTCGCGGAACGGATTGCCGCCGGCGCGGCGCACCGCGTCCAGCCGCGCCTCGAGCACCGGATCGCCGGGCGCATCGAACGGCAGGCGGTCGATCGCGACCACCGACAACGCGTCGCCGGGCACGTCCACGCCTTCCCAGAAACTCGCCGCGCCAAGCAGCACGCCGTTGCCCGAAGCGCGGAAGCGTTCCAGCAGCACGCTGCGCGGCGCGCTGCCCTGCACGAACAGCGGCCAGGGATCGTTCGCAAGCAGCTCCGAGGCTTCGCGCAGCGCGCGATGCGAGGTGAACAGCAGGAACGCGCGGCCGTTCGAAGCATGCAGCACCGGCCGCACCGTGTCCACGATCGCCGCCGCGTATTCGCGCTGGTTCGGTTCGGGAAGTCCGCGCGGCAGGTACGCGAGCGCCTGCCGCTGCCAGTCGAACGGACTCGGTTGCAGCAGCGTTTCCGGTTCCTCGAGCCCCAACCGCGTGGCGATGTGGTCGAACGCGTGGTCCACCGCAAGCGTCGCCGAAGTGAACACCCAGGCCGCGCGGCTGTCCTCGCGGAACTTGCGCAGCGGGGCGGACACGTCCAGCGGCGTGCGCTGCAGCACGAAGCCGCGCGGAGTCAACTCGAACCAACGCACATCGCCATCGTCGCCTTCGCACCAGCGCGCGAGGCGTTGTCGCTGCACACCGGCGCGCTCGCCGGCGGCGGAAAATCCCGGCGAGGCTTCCGCGAGCGGCGCGCAGGCGGCGCCGAGTCCGGCGATCGCCGTGTCCAGCGCATCGAGCGCGGAGCGCGCTTCCGCATTCGCGAGCAACTGTTTCTGCGTGCCGCGCGGCGGCAGCGTCTCCAGCGCGAGGCGAAACACGCGTAGTGCGTGTTCGAGTCCGCGCGCGGGTTGCTGGATCGTCGCGATCGAACCGGCGACCTGCACGCATTCGGCGAGCGCGTCGCGCGCGAGGTCGCCGAGTTGCCGCGAGCCGATCGCCTCGCCGAAGAACTGCGCGGCGAGTTCCGGCAACTGGTGCGCCTCGTCGAGCACGAAGGCTTGCGCGCCGGGCAGGATCTCGCCGAAGCCTTCCTGCTTGATCGCGAGGTCCGCGAGCAGCAGGTGGTGGTTCACCACGACGAGGTCGGCCGCCTGCGCTTCCGCGCGCGCCTTCGCCACGAAGCACTCGCTCCAGAACGGACACTCGCCGCCGAGGCAGTTCTCCGCGGTCGAGGTGATCTGCGGCCACAGCGTGGTGTCTTCGGGAATGTCGTCGAGTTCGGCGAGGTCGCCGCGCCGCGTGCGGGACGACCATGCGAGCACGCGCTGGAATTGCGCGACGGCTTCGCGCGAGGCGAACTTCGTGTCGCCGCGCGCCTGGTTCATCCGGTACAGGCAGAGGTAGTTCGCGCGGCCCTTGAGCAGCGCGGTGCGCAGGCCGGCGCCCAGCGCCTCGCGCACGCGCGGCAGGTCGCGATGGTAGAGCTGGTCCTGCAACGCACGCGTGCCGGTCGAGACGATCACGCGCCGCCCCGACAGCAGCGCGGGCACGAGGTAGGCGTAGGTCTTTCCGGTGCCGGTACCGGCCTCCGCGACGAGTTCCTCGCGTCGTTCGAAGGCATCGGCGATCGCTTCGGCGAGCCTTGCCTGCGCGGGCCGCGACTGGTAACCCGGCAGCCGCCGCGCGAGCGGGCCGTCGGCGGCGAGCGCGGCGCGTGTGAGTTCGGAGAGTTCGGACACGTGCTTACATTCGCACCGGCGGCGCGACCGTGCACGTAGCGATTTGCGATGTCGCATTCTGCGCGCCAGCCGCATCGCCGCGCGCGAGCTTCGCCAATCGCAACGTCGTCCAGTTGCGCCGGCACAACGAGCCGACCTTCGGCCCGCGTTCGTACGACTGCTGCGCGAGCAGTTCCGCCCGCGCCCAGTCGCTCTGCGCGAGCGCGTATTCGGCCGCCTGCTGCGTCAGTTCCGGATCGGTCGGCGACAACGCGATGGCCTGCACGATCGCCTGCGCGGCGCCGGCGTAATCGCCCTGCGCTTCGAGCTTCGCGGCGCGCGCGCGCAGATCCTCGACCTGCGGATCGCGCAGCGGCACGACGTCCAGCGAATGCGCGTCCACGCCCGCTGCGCGCACCTGCGCGAGCAATTCCTGCGGCGTCGGCATCGCCGGCCGCGCGACGGGAGGCGGCGCGTCGGGCGCGCAGGCGGCGCAGGCCAACGCCAACACGCAAGCGATCGCGCGGACATGGCGTATTGCGAAACGATCCATCAATGCTTGTCCGAGGTCGCAGGCGCAGGCTGTGTCGCCGGCGGCGGTCGCGGCGCCGGCGGCTGCGATGGCGGCGGGGCATTCTGATCGCCGCCCGGCGGCGGATTGCCGAGTTCGGGGTTCGCGTCGTCGGCGCTGGGCACGCGGATCCAGCCCTGTTCGTCGGTCGGACTCGCGGTCGTGTCGCAGGATGGCAGCGGCGTCGGCGCAAACCCGGCGACGAACGCGAAGTGGCGCGCGCCGGGGCAGGATTGATCCACGCCCGCGAGTTGCACCGGACTCACCCACGCCCATTCCATGCCCTGCCCGCCCACTGCGAGCGGAGCGCTCGGCAATTTCCTGAACAGACCCGACCACACGCGCATCGCACCGGTCGCACCGTACAGGCCGGTTTCCTCATTCGCGTCGTTGCCGACCCAGACCACCGCGAGATGGCTTCCGGTGAATCCGCCGAACCAGCTGTCGCGGCTGTCGTTGCTCGTTCCGGTCTTGCCCGCGGCTTGCAAATAACCGAGGCCATCGCGCTGCAAACCGGCCGCGGTGCCGGCATAGACGACCTGCTGCATAGCCAGCGTGACCAGCCGCGCCGCAAGCGCATCGCCGGGCTGCGCGACCGGCGCCTGGCTGTCGTAGCGCTTGAGCAGCGCGCCGTGCGCGTCGATCACGCCGCGTACCGCGTGCAACGGCTGCACCTGCCCGCCCGAGGCGAGGAACTGGTAGAGCTGCGCCATCGCGAACGGCGTCTGGTCGGTCGCGCCGAGGATCAGCGAGGGATTCGGCTCGGCATCAATGCCGGCGAGCGCCTTGGCGATCTTCGCGATGCGCTCTGTGCCCACGTCCATGCCCACGCGCACGGTCGCGTGGTTGTACGACATCGCGAGCGCATCGATCAGTCGCACGCCGTCGTGGCTGCGGCCGTCGGAGTTCGACGGCGACCAGCTGCGGCCGTTGCCGAGCGTCACCGTGACGTCGGAATCGTCGAGCGTCGTCGCCAGCGAATACTTGCCCGGCTGCGCGAGCGCGAGCAGATACACGAACGGCTTGATCAGTGAACCGATCGGACGTTGTGCATCGAGCGCACGGTTGAAACCCGGCTGCGCGACGTCGCGGCTGCCGACGACCGCGAGCACGTCGCCGTCCTTCACGTCGGTCACGACCACGCCGCCCTCAAGCGTCACGGTCTTTTTCTTCTGCAGCTTGTCGATCGCGTCCTGCAGCGACTGCTCGGCATACACCTGCGCTGCCGGATCGAGCGTGCTGTGGATCACCATGCCCGCGCCTTTCAGGCTGTCGGCGGGATAGTCTGTCTGCAGTTGCCGCCGCACGAGATCGACGAACGCGGGATAACGGTTGGTGACGATGCCCGGGCGTGCGCTGATGCCCAGCGGCGCGTCGGTCGCGGCCTTGGCGGCGTCGGCGTTGATCAATCCGGTCTCGACGAATTCGCCGAGCACCACGTTCCGCCGCAGCATCGCGCGGTCGGGATAACGGCGCGGATCGTAGTACGACGGGCCCTTGATCATGCCGATCAGCAGCGCGATGTCCTGCGTCTGCAAGGCCGACAGCGGCTTGCCGAACCAGAACTGCGAGGCTGCGGCGACGCCGTGGATGGACTCGTTGCCCATCTGCCCGAGATAGACCTGGTTGAGATAGGCCTCGAGGATGGTCTGCTTGTCGAAGCGCGCCTCGATGATGATCGCGTACAGCGCCTCGTTGACCTTGCGTCGCAGGCTGCGCCGGTTGTCGAAGAACAGGCCGCGCACGAGCTGCTGGGTCAGCGTGCTGCCGCCCTGGCGCAGCTCGCCCTCGCGCGCATTGACCCACATCGCGCGCAGGATGCCGAACACGTCGATGCCGTGGTGGCTCTTGAAGTCGCGGTCCTCGACCGCCTGCAGGCCCGCGACCAGCAGCGGCGGGACGTCGGCGGCACGCACGAGCTGGCGTTCCTCCTGGCTGGATCCGTACAGCGCGGCGATCCGCGCCGGATCGAACGTGGCGACCTGCAAGGGCTTGCCGTTGGCGTCCTTGATCGCGACCACGCGACGATCGCCGAGCAACACGTCGATCGTCAAAGGTGGAACCACTTCGCCGATGTCGACGAATCCGCGGCTGGCGATCCGGAAGCGGTCGCCATCCACACGATAGGTGCCCGGATTCGCGCCGATGCCGTCGTTGCGGTACAGTGATGCGCCGAGCTCGAGCTCCAGCGTCGCCGCGTCCATTCGCGTTCCGGGCGACAGGTGCAGCGGTTGCGCATAGACCGTGGTCGGCACCTGCCACTGCAACTGGCCGAAGGATTCGCGGACCTGTCCGTCGAGCACCCACACGTACGGGATCAGGATGCCAAGCAGCAGTCCGAAACCGGCGAGAAACAGATAAAAGATCCGGCGAAGCCATGGATGCCGCGGCGCGTCGTCGTCGCGTTCGTCGTCATCCTGTTCGTCGTCGTCGAAATCGTCGTCGCGGCGGCCCATCGCATCTCCAGTGGAATGATCTGAACAAGTCCGTCCTGTACTTGTTCAGAGGCATCGAGTCCGGCACAGGTCCGGACTCGATGCCCGTGGATCAACGACTTGCGTCGTTGTCCGCGGCGGTGCATCCATGCACCGCGGGAATCTCCGAAATTTTTCGGAGATTCCCCTGCCGCCGCGCAGTTTATCGCGTCCGGCGCCGCATCTGCTGCCTGTCGCAGCGGCGGATCGCACGTTAATCTAGCCCTTCCGAATCCCCCGTCGGCCCGCGAATGAATTCGACGCCTGAACCCGTCCTGTGCCTGTGGAGCACGGCCGCCCCATCGCCCGAACGCATCGCCGCGTGGCGTGCGGTGCTGCCCGCGGGCGTGCGGATCGTGGTGGCCGCGCCTTCAACAGGCTCGGGCGCGGGCTGGATCGAATGCGCCGGCGATCCGTTGTCGGCGCTGCACGCGATCGCGGAAGCCAACCTCAACCACGACATCGTGTTCGCGCATCTCGACACGCGCGTGAACGGCGACGGCTGGCGGCGGCTTGTCGAAACCGCCGCGGTGCACAGCCGCGTCGCGGTGTTGTCGGCGCTCGGCGGCGCAGTGCCCGCGCTCGATGCATTCCCCGGCGCGAACGCGGAATCCGCGGATCGCTGCATCGCGATCTGCCGCGCCTGGGGCGAGCACGCGCTGTTTCCCTGCGATCACTGGTCGCCGGGCCTGAGCTACTGGCGTCGCACCGCGCTCAGCGACGCGGGCAAGGTGCGCGATGCCACGCTGCCCGAAGCGCTGAACGGTTGCGTGCTCGGCGACCTGTACGCGCCGGCGCCGCGCGCGGATGGCTTCCCCGACGAGACTCCGTTGCCGGTGCGCGTGCTGCGCGCGCGGTTCGCGGCCTTGGCGAACGCGCGCGGCTTCGATCCGGGCGCGAAACCCGTCGTGCTGCACGTGCTGCACGGCTGGGGCGGCGGCGCGGAGCGCTTCGTGCGCGACCTGATGCAGGCCGACCGCGACCGCGCGCATCTCGTCCTGGTCGCACGCGGCGATTCGTCATCGAAGATCCACGGCGTCGAATTCGCCCTGCATCACGACCTCGACGCGCCGCCGCTGCGCGTCTGGCCGCTCGCGCAGACGATCGCCGACACCGCGCTGCGTTCGCCGGAATACGCGGCGATCCTCGCGCAGGTCCGCTCCGAGTGGAACGTGCGCGCGGTGCTGGTGTCCTCGCTGATCGGCCACAGCCTCGATGTCCTGCGCACGGGGCTGCCGACCGCGGTCTGCGCGCACGACTACTATCCGCTGTGGCCAACGCTGCACGCGGATTTCGACGACGCGGCCGCGGACTGGAGCGACGAGGCGCTGCGAATCGCGGCGCCGCGGCAGGAACCATCCTCGCCGCTTGCGCCGCGCGAATCCGCGCACTGGATCGAACTGCGCAATGCGTACGTCGAGGCGCTGTACGCCGCGCGCGCGACGATGGTCGCACCGGGCGCCTGGGTCGTCGCGAACCAGCGCCGGATCTCGCCCAAGCTCGAACACCTGGACTGGCGCGTGATCGCGCACGGTTTTGCCGAATGGCCGAACGCGCCGACTGCGCCGAGCGTTGCGACCGATTCGTCGCACCCGCTGCGCGTGCTGGTGCTCGGCCGCGTGCAGGGCGGCAAGGGCGAGCGCCTGCTCGATGCGCTGCTGCCGATCCTGCCCGACGGCGTCGAACTCGTGTTGCTCGGCGCGGGCGCGACCGCGATGCGCTGGTTCGGCGACGATCGGGTGCACGTCTGCATGGACTACGCGCACGACGAACTGCCGGCGCAGATTGCGCGAATCAGACCCGACCTCGCCCTGATCCCCGCATCCGTCAGCGAAACCTGGAGCTACACGCTCAGCGAGCTCTGGTCGCTGGGCCTGCCGGTGCTCGCCACGCGCATCGGCAGCCTCGCGCGCCGCATCAGCGAGGGCGTTGACGGCCTGCTGGTCGCGCCGGATGCGCAAGCGATCGCGCAGCGGCTGCGCGAACTGCGCGCCGACCGCGCGCCGCTGTTCGCGCAACGCCCGCCGCCGCTGCCGACCCTCGCGCAGATGGCGACGCGCTGGCGCGAGGCCCTGCCCGCGCTTGCGACGAATCCGCTGGTCGTGCCGCTCGCGAATCCCGACCGCATGCGCGCGCTCGTCGCGGAGCTCGACGCCGCGAACGCGCGCGCGCAATTCGCGGCGCAGTCCGGCACCGTGTCCGCGCAGCAGGTCGAGATCGAACGTCGCGGCGAATGGGGCCATGACCTCGACCGCCAGCTGCGTAGCACGCAAGCGACGGTGACGCAGCTCCACCAGGAGGCCGAACAACTCGCTGACCACGCGTCGAAGCTGCAAGGCAAGCTCGACGAAGCGCACGTCCTCTACGAACGCGACACCGCCGACCTGCAACGCCAGCGCGACGTCGCGATCGAACAGCGCGACCGGCTCGACGCGGAACGCACGCAATTGCTCGGCAGTTTCTCGTGGCAAATCACCAAGCCGTTCCGTTGGCTGCGTCGCGGCGTTTCCGGCGCGTTCGCGCGGTTGCAATTCTTCTTCAAGCGATCCGGCAATGCGCTCGCGCGCACGCAGTCCAGCCTGCACCGGCGCGGCCTCGCCGCGACCGTGCAGCGCATCGGTCAGGAATTGCGCGGCCCCGCCGACGTCACCGCGCCCGCGCCGTGGCTGCCGGAAAACACGCCGTTCGCGCCGTTCGCCGTGCCGCGCGCGGAGAATCCCGTCGCGAGCATCGTGGTGCCAGCATTCAATCATTTCGATCACACGCTGACCTGCCTGCGCGCGCTCGCGGCCAGCGGCGATGCGACCCCGTTCGAGGTGATCGTCGTGGACGATGCCTCGTCCGACGAAACCGAGCAGCGGCTCGCCGAGATCGAAGGCATCCGCGTGCATCGCAATGCGGAAAATCTGGGCTTCATCGGAACCTGCAACGCGGGCGCAGCGCTTGCACGCGGCGATTACATCGTGTTTCTCAACAACGACACCGCGGTACAGGCCGGTTGGCTGGACGCACTGATCCGCACCTTCGACATGCAACCCGATGCGGGCCTGGTGGGTGCGAAGCTGGTGTACCCCGACGGTCGCCTGCAGGAAGCCGGCGGCATCGTCTTCAACGACGGATCGGGCTGGAACTACGGGCGCTTCGAGGACCCGGCTGCGCCGCCGTACAACCACCTGCGCGAAGCCGATTACTGCTCGGGCGCTGCGATCGCGCTGCCGCGCGCGCTGTTCGAGCAGCTCGACGGCTTCGATGCGCACTATGCGCCCGCGTACTACGAGGACACCGACCTCGCGATGAAGGTGCGCGAACAGGGATTGAAGGTGCTCTACCAGCCGGCGTCGGCCGTCGTGCATTTCGAGGGAATCACTTCGGGAACCGACGAAAGCTCCGGCATCAAGGCGAACCAGGCGATCAATCGCGAGAAGTTCCTCGAACGATGGAAGGAAAAACTCGCGTCGTATCCCGCGCCGGACGCCGATATCTGGATCTCCAGCGAGCACCGTGCGACGAAGCGCGTGCTGGTGATCGACGCCTGCACGCCGATGCCCGACCGCGATTCGGGCTCGCTGCGAATGCTGAACCTGCTGACGCTGCTGCGCGAGGAAGGCTGCGCGGTGAGCTTCTTCGCCGACAACCTGCTGCACGATGGCCGCTACACCGAGGCCCTGCAGCAGCTCGGCGTGCAGGCCTGGTGGAATCCGTGGATCCGCGACGTGCCCGGCTGGTTCGCCGAGCACGCCGCGCAGTTCGACACCATCATCGCCAGCCGCCACTACGTCGCCGGCAACTACCTCGCGCTCGCACGCCGGCACGCACCGAAGGCGCGCTTCGTGTTCGACACCGTGGACCTGCACTTCCTGCGCGAGCTGCGCGAAGCCGAGCACGCGGACGATGCCGGAATCGCGAAGACCGCGGAGCAGACCCGCGAACGCGAACTGAAGCTGGTCCGCGAATCCGACCTCACCCTTGTCGTCAGCCCTGTCGAAAAGGAACTGCTGGCGAGCGAGGTGCCGGGCGCCTCGGTCGAGGTGCTCTCGAACGTGCATCGCGTGAAGGCCGACCGCGCCGGCTTCGAGGAACGCCGCGACCTCGTCTTCGTCGGCGGCTTCCGCCATCCGCCGAACGTGGACGCCGCCGTGTGGATGGCGCGCGAGATCTTCCCGCTGGTCCGCGCTCAGCGCGAGGACATCGAACTGCATCTGATCGGCAGCGACGTCACCGACGCGGTGCGCGAACTCGCCGCGCTACCCGGCGTGCGCGTGCACGGCCACGTGCCCGACCTCGATTCGTACATGGACGGCTGCCGGATCGGCCTCGCGCCGCTGCGCTACGGCGCCGGCGTCAAGGGCAAGGTGAACCTGAGCATGGCGCACGGCCAGCCGGTTGTCGCTACGTCCGTCGCGGTCGAAGGCATGCAGCTGCAGGACGGCGTGGACGTACTCGAAGCCGCGGATGCGCCCGCATTCGCCGATGCGGTGCTGCGCCTGTACGACGACCGCGAGCTGTGGGAGACACTCGCCGCGCATGGCGTGGAAAACGTCGAACGGCATTTCTCGTTCGACGCCGCGCGCGAGGCGCTGCGGCGCGTGCTTGGGTAAGTGACGCCTCGATTCGTCAGTTAAACGTACTCATCCACTTTAAGATCGTATGCGATGGCGAACCTTCCCGTTCAATATTCCAAGGCAGCTCGGCTCTACAACGAGCGCAAGATGCGGGATGCGCTCGCCGCGGCGAATCAACTGATCAGTGATGGAGACGCATCCGGCTACTACATAGCTGGCGGTGTATATGAATATGGTGGAGACGGCTTAGACAGAGATTTGGATAAGGCCTTGGATGCTTACGAAAAAGCACGCGAGAAGTGCAAATATGCGGAAGCACAACTTGGCGCGGCTCGCGTCTTACTTCGCAAGGGTGGCAGACAAAATGTCGCCAAAGCAATGAGCTATTGCGAGCAACTCCTTGTCTTGGCCCCACGCACAAAAGCAATTAGCTACATGACCCTTGCGAGAATTCACGAGAAATACTCTGACCCGCCAGACATTCCAAACGCGCGCAAGCTGTATCTCAAGGCAGGTTTTCTTGGGCTGGCTTCAGCCTTCCGAGAATATGCACGTGTCGAGTACATGTTCGGATCGAAGCTGTTAGGTCGTATATTGTATTTTCTTGTCGCAATCTTGATTTCACCGCTGATGCGATTGTTCATCGGCAAGAAAACGAATAGATACAAATAAAACTTCCGCTTGCCTAGAACCTGCTAACGCCGCCCGCCCGCCCGCGCTTGTTGCAACCGCATCTGCAGCGCCGGAATCGCCGGATCGTTCGGCGCCCAGCGCTGCGCCGAGGAAATCGCGCGCTGCGCGACATCGAGTTCACCCGCACCGAGCCGCTCGTCGGCGATCGCGAGCCAGCGCGCCGCGATCTTTTGCCGCATCGTCGGCAATTGCGGATACGCCGGATCGGTCGCGATCAGCGCGTCGAGGCAGACCTCCGCGCGCACGAGGCGGTTGTCGGTCATCTCGCGCTGGAAGCAGGCGACGGTGGTCGCGACGAAGCGGCGCGTCGCGGCGACCACGCGCGGATCGCCGGGCGCGATTGCGGCGGCCTCGCGCAACTTGTCGAAGGCGCTGTCGCCGGGCGGATCGACGAGCTCCTCGCGCACGATCGCGTGATCGGCAGCGGCCAGCAGGTCGTCGATGCGCGACGGATCGCGGACCGTGCGGTCGAGCGACGCGCGGCGCGAACGCAGCTGTTGCAGGCGGAACACGGCGGCCTTGTATTGCGGCGACTCGGGGGCGAGCGTGTGCGCCTGCGCGAGCGCGGCTTGCGCGGCCGCGAAATCGAAATCAGCCGTTGCGCGATTGGCCTGGCGGATCAGCGCATCGGCGGCGAGCCGCAGACCCGAGCGTGCGCGCGCGTCGTTCGGGTTCGCCGCCTGCGCGGCGCGGTAGCCGGCGATCGCCACATCGAGGCGACCCGCGCGCAGCGCCACGTCGGCGGCATCGAGTTCGCGCCCCGACGCCTTTTGTTTCTGCTGCGTCGCCGTGGCGAGCTTCGCGCGCGCCGCCGGCAGATCGAGATGCCCCGGGTCGGCCGCGGCGACGCGATCGACGAGCTTCTGCGCGCCGGCGAGGTCATTCTTCGCGAGCAGCGGATCGACGCCGTCCAGCAGCTTCGCCAGCAACGCCTGCCGGCGCGCACGCACGACCGTGTTATCGCGCGCCGCGTCCAGCGCCTTCTGGTACAGCGCGAGCGCGCTGCGCGGGCCGTCGTCGAAATGGCCGCCTTGCTCTGCCGCATCGGCCTGCGCGAGCAGGGCTTCGAGTTGCGCGTCGCCTGCAGCGCGGGCGTGCAATGCATCGTCAATGCGCTGCAGATCGGCTGCGGGCGCCGACAGCGCGCGCGCAAGATCGAGCGCACGCTGCGCGTCCTGCGGACGGTTGTCGCGCAGCGCGGCATCCGCCTGCGCGATCGCCGCGGCGCCCGTGCGCACCAGGCCTTCGTGCGCGGCGAGCGAATCCGGATCGCGCGCGAGCGCCGCCTCGTAGAGCTCGCGCGCGCCGCGTCCGTCGGGCGACGTCAGGCGTCCCGCGCGCAGCGCCGCATCGGCCTGCTGCATGAGCTGGTTCTGCTGCGACGGCGGGGAAAGATGCGAACCCAGCACGTCGCGTCCCTCGTAGAGCGCGAATGCGAGCACCGGCACGGCGACGATCGCGGCGATGACGCCGATGCGCTTCGTGCGCGATGGACGATTCGGCGGCGGCGCGGCGCGACGCCGCGCGACGTCTTCGATCTCGGGCAACGCGCCGAGCGTGGGGTCGCGGCGTTCGGTCATGAGACGAGAATGCGGTCGGGCATGTCCGAAGGATAACGCGGCCCGGCTCAGCCGAGCCGGCGCACGTCGTCCACGCCCGGGACTGCGTTCAGCCGGCCGAGAAGTTGCCCGAGCTGGTCGAAGTCGCGCACTTTCAGGGTGAAGGTCATCTCCGCCAGTCCGCGCGAGCTGTCGATGCGGCTGTTCACGGCCAGCACGTGCACGCCCTGCTGCGCGATCAGGTTGGCGAGATCCTTGAGCAGGCCCTTGCGATCGAGGCCGCGCACCTGCACGTCCACGCTGTAGCTCGCGTTGTCGCGCTCGCCCCACTCCACCGGCAGCAGCCGTTCGGGACTGCGCGCGAGCAGGCGTTCGAGCGCGGCGCAGCCCTGGCGGTGGATGCTCACGCCGCGTCCGCGCGTGAGGTAGCCGACGATCGCATCGCCCGCGACCGGCTGGCAGCAGCGTGCGAGCTGGGTGAGCAGGTTGCCGACGCCTTCGACGATGAAGCGGTCGCTGGGTTTGGCCGGGCGCGGCTTCGCTTCCACGCGCTGCGCGGGCAGGCGTTCGGATTCCTTTCGCAACTGCGCCTGCGCGTGATCGTGCAGCGCGCGCGCGACCTGGCTCGGCCCGATGTCGCCGAGCGCGACCGCGACGTGCAGCTCGTCGAGGGTGGCGAGGTGGAACTTCGCGAGCGCGGGCGCGAGGTCGGCCTGGTGCAGCGCGAGCCGCTTGAGTTCCTTCTCGAGCAGCTCACGCCCGGCCTGCAGGTTGCGCGCGCGGTCGAGCTTGTGGAACCAGGCGCGCACCTTGTCGCGCGAGCGCGCGCTGGCGAGGAAGCCGCTGCCCGCGAGCAGCCAGTCGCGGCGCGGCTCGGAGGTCTTCGCGGTGAGAATCTCGACGCGATCGCCCGTGGCCGGCTGGAAATTCAGCGGCACGATGCGGCCGTTGACCTTCGCGCCGCGGCAGCGGTGGCCGACCTCGGTGTGCACGTGATAGGCGAAATCGAGCACGGTGCCGCCGCGCGGCAGGTCCACGACCTCGCCTTTCGGCGTGAGCAGGTAGATGCGATCCTCGACGAGGTCGGTTCGCAAGCCGGCGAGCAGCGATTCGTCGCCCGCGTCGGGCTCGCGCTCGAGCAATTGCCGCATCCACGCGATCTTGCGGTCGAAGCCCGCGTCGCCCGCGGCGCTGCGGCCTTCTTTGTAGCGCCAGTGCGCGGCGACGCCGAGCTCGGAGTGCGCGTGCATCTCGTGGGTACGGATCTGCACTTCCAGCGTGCGGCCTTCCGGCCCGATCACCGCCGTGTGCAGCGATCGGTAGTTGTTCCCTTTCGGGTTGGCGATGTAGTCGTCGAACTCGGCTGGCACCGGTGGCCAGAGCTGGTGCACGACGCCGAGCGTTGCGTAGCAGGTGGCGATGTCGTCCACCAGAACGCGCACCGCGCGCACGTCGTAGAGCTCGCCGAAGGGCACGTCCTTGCGCTGCATCTTCTTCCAGATGCTGAAGATGTGCTTGGGACGTCCGGCGACGTCGGCCTGGATGCCTGCTTCATTCAGCGCATCGCGGATGCGTGCCTTGACGTCCTCGATGTAGCGCTCGCGATCGCCGCGCTTTTCGTCGAGCAGTTTCGCAATGCGCTTGTAGGTGTCCGGTTGCAGGAAGCGGAACGCGAGGTCCTCGAGTTCCCACTTGAGCTGCCAGATGCCGAGCCGGTTCGCGAGCGGCGCGTGGATATCGGCGGAAAGCTGCGCGAGCGCGGCGCGTTCGGCCTCGGCCAGCTTCGCGGCGCCTCGCATCCGCACGACCTGGCGCGCGAGCAGGATCAGGATCGTGCGCAGGTCCTTCACCAGCGCCAGCAGCAGGCGGCGCAGGCCTTCGGCGCGCACGTGCTGGGCGCGGCCGGCGTGCAGGGTCCACACCTGTTCGGCCGCGTGCTGCCCGTCGAGCAGGGCCTGCACGCGCGTACGCGCCGCCGGATCCAGATCGGCCAGTCGCGCTTGCCAGGTCGGCAGCGCGTGCAGGATCGCCGCGAGCTGCACTTCCTCGTCCGCGCGCAGCATGTCCAGCAGGCCCAGACAGGCCACCAGCGCCGTTTCGGCGACCGGATCGGGCGCGGGCAGGCCACCTGCCGCGAGCGCCGCCAGCACGCTGCGCGGCGACGCGGCGACTCGCGCGGCCAGCCAATGCTGCAGACGCGCATCGGTCACGGCGGGTTGTGTGGAGGAAACTTTCACGATTGGAGGGGGATCGGATGCGGATCGGCTATCGGGTTCATTTATACGTGGCCGCGATCGGGTTTACACTATGCGTCTGGCTATTCCTCCGGAACCTCGTCATGCGCCTTCGTCACCTGTTTGCTGCCCTCGCCGCCTGCCTCGTCCTCGCCGCTCCGCTCGCCTTCGCGCAGCAGTTTTCCTCGGTCGAGGAACGCATGTCCTCGCAGCAGTTCAAGGAGGCCGGGCTGGACAAGCTTTCGCCCGAAGAACTGGCGAAGCTCAACGCCTTCATCCGCAACGAGGTGAACGTCCGCACCGCGCAGGCGCACGAGGCCGGAGCGCGCGAGCAGAACAAGAACGACGCGGGACGCATCGGCTTCAAGGACTACTACGGCGAGCGCGGCGAAGTCGTCAGCCGCATCCCGGGCACCTTCAAGGGCTGGCATGGCGGCACGGTCTTCACGCTGGAGAACGGCCAGGTCTGGCGCCAGATCGACAGCACGGAACTGGCGGGCGTGAACATCGAGAACGCGGTCGTGCACATCACTCCGAGCCTGGTCGGCAACGGCTGGTTCCTGCAGGTCGAAGGCTACGGCAGCTACACCAAGGTCGAGCGCGTCCAGTAACTTCTGAATAGGCAGAACAAGTCCATCCTGGACTTGTTCTGCCGCGCCGAGTCCGGCACAGGTCCGGACTCTGCGCTCGCGAACAACGAGTAGATGTCGTTGTTCGCGGCGGTGCATCCTTGCACCGCAGGTGCATCTGAACATGTTCAGATGTTCCTCGCTTCATCCGGCACCGAGCGCCTCGAGTTCACGAGCGAGGCGCTTGACGGAGATTCCGGATTTCGCGCCGAGTTCCTGCGCGAACAACGAAACGCGCAGTTCCTCCAGGTCCCAGCGCAGCGCCTGCCAACCCGGGCGCTCGAAGACTCCTTCCGCGTGCGCGCGTTCCAGCGCCTCCGCGAACGGCCGCAGCTCCAGCATCCGCGCCTGGTCGCGGATCGGATCGGCGATCGCGCGCTCGGCGCGCAGGCGCATAGCCTTGAGATAGCGCGGGAACTGCGCGAGTGCATCCGGCGGCGTCGCGCGCAGGAACCCCGGCGGCAACAGTTGCGCAAGCTGCGCGCGCAAGTCGTCGAGATTGCCCTTCGCCCAGCCCAGCAGCGGCGATTCCAGTTTCGGCTTGAGTTCGGCGACTGCGGCGAGGATCAGCTCGGCGAGCTTCAACCGCGCCATCGCTTCGCCGAACAGGACCTTGCCGACGGTCTCGACGCGCGCGACGAAAGCGGCGCGGTCGCGGACTTCCACGAGATCTTCGTTCAGCAGCGCGTTCATCGCCGCCTCGACGAGATCGATGCGCAGGCGTTCGGCCGCCGGCGATTTCGCGCCTGGCGATTTCGCGAACTGCTCGATCGCTGCGTACAGCAGGCCGGTTTGCGGCGCGATCAGCAGCTGCTTGCGCGCGGACTTGATGCGCTCGGCGAGCGCAATCCACAGCAGTCGGCGCACGCCGCGCAGGTGTTCGGTGCGCGCCTGATCGCGATCGGCGAACACGCGCAGCGCGACATCCTCGCCGACATCCACGAGCGCCGGGAATGCCGGCACGCCCGCCTCGCCGGGAACGCTTTCCGGGATCGGCATCGCCGGAAATTCGCCCAGGCCCTCCGCGACCAGCGCACGACCCGCGCGCGCGGCGAACGCACGCTGTGCGGTCTCGCCGAACTGCGCGCGCAGCGCTTCCGGATCGCGCGAAGCGGCGAGCACGCGATCGCCGTCCATCAGCTGCAGGTTCATGCGAAGCTGCGGTTGCAACGCGGCTTCGTCGAAATCGGTCGCCGCGACTGCGACGCCGGTAGCGCGGTTCAGGAAACGCGCGAGCTCGCCGGCGATCGAATCCGAACTCGCCGCCGGCCAGGCTTCCGCAAACGCGCGTGCGAAATCCGGCGCAGGCACGAAGTTGCGGCGCAGGGCTTTCGGCAATCCGCGGATCAGCGCAGTCGCTTTCTCGGCGTGCAGCCCGGGCACCAGCCACGACAGCCGCGCCCCATCGAGCGCGTTCAGCAGGTGCAGCGGCACGAACAGGCTCACACCGTCGTCGGGCGCGCCCGGCTCGAACCGGTAGCGCAACGCGAGGCGCGCATCACCCAGCGCGAAATACTTCGGGAAGCGCTCGGCTTCGCTGCCCTCGCCCGGCAGCAATTCGGCGAGCGGCCATTCGAGTGCGTGGCGCTGCTTCGACGTGGCTTTCGAGAACCAGGCATCGAGTCCGTGCGACGTGCAGATATCGGCTGGCAGTCGGTCGAGATACCAGCGCGCCTGCCAATCCTCGTCGGCGACGAGCCCAGCACGGCGCAGCTTGGCTTCCTCCTCGCGTGCCTTGTCGAGCGTGGCCAGGTTGCGCTTGAGGAAGGGTGCGCGCAGATCCGCTTCGCCGGTCACCAATCCTTGCCTGATGAATATTTCACGCGATTCCACTGGCGCGATCGAACCATAATGCACGGGCTTCTTCGGCGCGAGCACGAGGCCGAACAGGCTGATCTGCTCCGACGCGATCACCCTGCCCTGCTTGCGCGACCAGTGCGCGTCGAAGTGCTTGCGCGCGAGCAGGTGCGACAGCTCGGCGATCGCCCAGTCGGGTTCGATGCGCGCGTTCGTCAGTCCCCAGACCTGCGCGGTGTCCAGCAGCGTCGCCGACAATACCCAGGGCGGCGGTTGCTTCACCAACGACGATCCGGGGAACAGCTTGAAACGGCGCTGGCGCGGCGCCTGATAGATCTGCTTCTCATCCTTGTTTCCGACTTGCATAGGCAGGCCCGCGATTAGCGCGCGATGCAGCGATGCGTAATCGGCCGGTCGCGCATTCGGATGAAAATCGAGTTCCTCGCCAAGAACTAGCAATTGCCGGTGCAACTCGCGCCACTCGCGCATGCGCAGGAAACCAAGAAAATGTTTCTCGCACCAGTCGCGCAGCTTCGACTGGGTGAGTTCCTCGTGCGCGGCCGCGTAGGCGTCCCAGAGCTTGACGATGCCAAGGAACTCCGACTTCGGATCGGCGAACGTCGCGTGCGCGGCATCGGCTGAGCCGCGCGCATCGGCGGGACGCTCGCGCGGATCCTGGATCGCGAGGAAGGACGCGATCACGCAGGCCTCGCGCAGGCAGCCGTGCTGCTTTGCTGCGACGAGGATGCGTGCGAGCTTCACATCGACCGGAATGCGTGCGAGCGTGCGGCCGAGCTGCGTGAGCGCGCGCCGACCGTGCGCGTCGGGCGCGGTCACCGCGCCGAGTTCCCAGAGCTGCTGCCAGCCATCGGCGATCGCGCGCGCGTCAGGCGCATCAATGAACGCGAAGTCCTCGACGCGGCCGAGTCCGAGCGCCAGCATCCGTAGGATCACGCCCGCAAGCGATGCGCGCAGGATTTCCGGATCGGTGTAGCGCGGCCGCGACACGTAGTCGGATTCGGCGTACAGGCGGTAGCACACGCCCGCCGCGACGCGACCGCATCGGCCCTTGCGCTGGTCGGCGCTGGCCTGCGAGATCGCCTCGACGTGCAGGCGATCGAGTTTCATGCGCGGGCTGTAGCGCTTGACGCGCGCGTAGCCGGGATCGATCACGTAGCGGATCCGCGGCACCGTCAGCGATGTCTCGGCGACGTTCGTCGCCAGCACGATGCGGCGGCCCGGCCCCGGATTGAACACGCGGTCCTGGTCGCGCGGCGACAGGCGCGCGTACAGCGGCAGCACCTCGGTGTGGCGGAACTTTCTCTTGCCGAGCAAATGGTGCAGGTCGCGGATCTCGCGTTCACCGGGCAGGAACACCAGCACGTCTCCCTGGGCGTTTTCGCGCGTGATTTCCTCGAGCGCGGCGATAATCGCTTCGCTGACGCTGCGCGGCTCGCGCAGGTCCCCTGTTTGTTCTTCGTCGCGCACCGAATCCAGTGCGCGGTAGCGCACCTCGACCGGGTAACTGCGCCCTTCGACCTCCAGCACCGGCGCATCTCCGAAATGCTTCGCAAAGCGCGCGGTGTCGATCGTCGCAGAGGTCACGATGATTTTCAGGTCCGGCCGCCGCGCGACGAGTTCCTTGAGATAGCCGAGCAGGAAGTCGATGTTGAGGCTGCGCTCGTGCGCCTCGTCGATGATCAGCGTGTCGTAGGCCGACAGCCAGCGATCGGATTGCATCTCCGCGAGCAGGATGCCGTCGGTCATGAACTTGATGCGCGTATCCGGCCCGACCTGGTCGTTGAAGCGCACCTGGAAGCCGACCGCTCCGCCGAGCGGCACCTGCAGTTCCTGCGCCACGCGCCGCGCGACACTGCGCGCGGCGATCCGGCGCGGCTGCGTGCAGCCGATCATCCCCGCCGCTCCGCGTCCGGCGGCGAGGCAGAGCTTGGGCAGCTGGGTGGTCTTGCCCGAACCGGTCTCGCCGGCGATCACGACGACTTGATGATTTCGGATCAAATCGACGATCTTCTTCGCTTCACGCGCGATCGGAAGGTCGGACTCGAAGTTCGGAACCGGCGCCGATTCCAGTCGTGCCTTGCTGGCCGCGCGCGAAGCGGCGAGCGCGTCGTCGAAAGCATTGCGCAATCCGGCATCCTTCGGCGTCTTCTGCGCGGCTGCACGCAAGCGGATCAGCCGCGCGCGATCGCGCGTGAGCGCGCCCTCGAGCGGGTCGCGATGCGCGGCGGTTCCGGGTCGCCCGCGAACGGCGCCGTCCCGGGCGCGTCCACGGCGTCGATGCGGCGAAGGAGGTTCCATCGCCGCGATTTTCCCATATCGGATCGCGCGGCATCCGCACGCCGCACCCAATCAGTCGTCGTGGTCCTCGAGGAAAGCCGCGCCGAGCGGCGACTTGCCGCCCAGCGATATCCAGAACGCATAGAGCAGCAGCGCGCCGGTCAGGCCGAACGCGATCAGGGTGCGGTCCACGTACCAGGAATGCATATCCAGGGTCAACGGGACCGCCGACAGCGTCGCGATGAAATAGGCGGCCGCACCGGCGGCGAGCGCACCGATCCGCATCAGCAGCACATAGTAGATCGCGGTCATCAGCAGCACTTCCGGCGACCACGGCGCCAACGTCGGGTTCGGCGCGATCATCGCGAAGTCTATGAACAGAAACGTGATCGCATGGACCAGCCAATTGATCCGCAACACTCCGCGCAACATGAATAGCCCGACCAGTCCGCCGAGGCCCAACGCGAATCCTGAGTAAAGATTGATCAGAAAGAAGAAGGCCACATGTCGGTCCGCGCTCAGCGGCGTCGAGTATTGCGCCGATGGAGGGTGTTGCACGTGCCCGAAGCCCGAAGGCAGCGCGACCGAGACGCCCATGATCAGCATCATCGCGATTCCGCCGAGCGCCCCCAGCAGCACATCGCGCCCGACCATCGGATCGCGCCACTTCCCTGCAAGCAGCCGACTCCACGAGATCATCAGCATGGGCCAGCGCCGGCGCGCATACGGTTCCAGGCCCAGATAGTCCAGCCATGCGATCCAGCCGAAAAAGCCTGCCTGCGCAACGATATTGGTAATCAAAGCAATCTCGCTGTCGATCGCTGCGACGTGATCCGCGCGAAGCAGCAGTCCGAGAGCCAGGCTCGCGAAGATTGCGATCGACAACCGCAACGCACCCTTGCGGTCGCCTCGGCCCAGACGCAGGTTGCGACGTGCGATCGCGAGTATCCCGACGAAGCAGGCAATGCCGATGACCAACACGACCCACAGTGCGATGCGCACAGAGGCAGGCAATACCGGTGTCTGCGGTCGATCCCAGGGATACAGGACGGCGAACCACACAGCCTTGCCGTGCCAGGCGGCCGCTTCGACATGGAAGGTCGCATCGGGCTGATCCGGATAGGTGCCATCCCAGGCCTGGCGGGAATCGGAATCCACGGGCGCCGCACGCATGGATTTGCCCGGGCGCAAATGTGCGACGTCCAGCCCCGTCGCCGCGAGTGCCGCGCTCCAGTCGTAGCCACGAGTCGGTTCGGCATCGGTGCTTTCCGGTGGCACGGCGACGAATTCGAACAGGCGCCCATGGCGATCGAGCACCACCCGCGTCATGCCGGATTGCGTCAGCGGTGGATCGTCAGTGTCCACGCGGCCGAGATCCGAAGGAACGAAAATGATCTGCGCGTAACGCTGCGGCACAAGCGCCTGCGCGCCGCCGCGGTAGACGAACAACAAGGGACCTGGTTGCGCGCGTTCGATGCCCTCCCAAGCCTTCGCGGTATTGCCGTGCTTGGCGCGCTCGTCGAGGTAGGCGTGATCGAACACGAACTCCGCGGCATGATCCGCGGGCGGCGACGGGTAGCCGAACATCGTCAACACTTGTTCGGCTTTCTCCGACAACCGATCCGGCGACAGCTCCGGGCGCAGACGTCCGATCATCGTCGTCGACCCGGCGAGCGCGGCGATCAGCATCAATCCGGCGAAGGCCGCGAGCAGCAGGCCCCACGCTGCGGTACGCGACAGGTCGCCGACCTTGCCCGCCGCCGCGACCATCGCCGGCGTCGGCGTTTCGCCCGCGGCGATCGCGGCCTGCAGCGGATCGCCACCGGGCAGCGCCGCGAGCACCGCGCGCGCCGATGCGGGCCGCGCGTTCGGGTCGCGTGCAAGGCACGAACGCACGATCTGCTCGACCGCGGGCGGCACGTCATGCACCGTGCTCGACAGGCTCGGCGGCTCGGTGCGCGCATGCAGCGCCTTGAGCTCGCCCGGCGTGGGCGCGTCGAACAGGCGCTTGCCGGTGAACGTCTCGTAGAGCACCAGCCCGAGCGCGTACAGGTCGGTGCGCACCGACGGCGGCGCGCCGTCGAGCTGCTCGGGCGCCATGTACGCCAGCGTACCCGCGAAGCCCGCGCGTTCGGCCTCCTCGGCGAGCGCGGCGATGCCGAAGTCGGCGATGCGCGCGCGGCCCTGGCCGTCGATCATGATGTTCGCCGGCTTGAGGTCGCGGTGGATCACGCCCTTGTCGTGCGCCGCGGCCAGACCGGAGGTCAGGTCGCGCGCGAACTCCACCGCCTTGTCCGCGGGCAGCCGGCCGATCCGCCTGAGCAGCGTCGCGAGGTCCTCGCCGTCGACGAACTCCATCGTCAGGCAATGGTGGCCGTCGATTTCGATGAGGTCGTACAGTCGGCAGACGTTCGGATGCGAAACCTGCCGTCCGATCCGCACTTCCGCGGTGAAACGCTTGAGCGCCTCGGCATCGCGCGCCAGCGATTCGGGCAGGAACTTCAGCGCGACCGCCTGGCCGATCTTGATGTCGTCGGCGCGATACACCTCGCCCATGCCGCCGCGGCCGAGCAGTCCGACGATGCGGTAGCGCTCATGCAGCAACGCACCGGGCAGGAAGCGCGCTTCGCCGCCTGCGTCGTGGCGACCGGTTCCGCGCGCGCCCTGCGATTGCACGTGCGGCAACGGCGTCGTCGCCGACAGCGGGGTCGTCGGCGCGGCCGCATCGACCGCAGTGCCGCAGGCACGGCAGAACCGGCTATCGTCCTCGATGTCGGCAGCGCAGACCGGGCACTGGCTCACGGCGACGCCTCCCCCTGTGGCGTGGAATGAATTAGGCCACGCTGGGGACGGTCCGGCAATCGGAACCGTAGTCCATTTCCTACAGCGGAACCCGCGTTTCGCCGATTTCGCGAGGATCGGCGTTTCCGGAAATTGTGCGGGTAGACGACACCGACGAGTCGCCATGCCGCATTCTCCGACATCCGCCGAAAGCGCGACGCCGCACGATCCGCAGGCTGCGCAAGGCGTTTTGCTACCCTTGCCGCGGATGTCATCCTCCCACGAAATCCTCCAGCGCGTCTTCGGCTATCCCCGTTTCCGCGGCGAGCAGGAAGCCATCGTCGAACACGTCGCGGCGGGCGGCGACGCGCTGGTGCTGATGCCCACCGGCGGCGGCAAGTCGCTGTGCTACCAGATCCCGGCGCTGCTGCGCGAAGGCACGGGGATCGTGGTCTCGCCGCTGATCGCGCTGATGCAGGACCAGGTCGAGGCGCTGGCGCAGCTCGGCGTGCGCGCAGCCTTCCTCAATTCCACGCTCGCCGCCGGCGACGCGCTCGACGTGGAGAAGCGGCTGCTGGAAGGCGAGCTCGACTTGCTCTACGTCGCGCCCGAGCGCCTGCTGATGCCGCGCTTCCTCGACCTGCTCGGGCGCAGCCGCATCGCCCTGTTCGCGATCGACGAGGCGCACTGCGTCTCGCAGTGGGGCCACGATTTCAGGCCCGAGTACCGCGAGCTCGACGTGCTTCACGAGCGCTGGCCGGGCGTGCCGCGCATCGCCCTGACCGCGACTGCCGATGCGCCCACGCGCCGCGAGATCATCGACCGCCTGCAGCTCGGACGGGCGCGCGTCTTCCTGAGCTCCTTCGACCGCCCGAACATCCGCTACCGCGTCGTGCAGAAGGACAACCCGCGCAGGCAACTGCTCGATTTCCTCAAGGACCATCGCGGCGAGTCGGGCATCGTCTACTGCCTGTCGCGGCGCAAGGTCGAGGAGACCGCGATCTTCCTCGACGGCCATGGCATTGCCGCCCTGCCCTACCACGCCGGCATGGACGCGACCTCGCGCGCGCGCAACCAGCGCCGCTTCCTGCAGGAGGACGGCGTGGTGGTGGTGGCGACGATCGCCTTCGGCATGGGCATCGATAAACCCGATGTGCGCTTCGTCGCGCACATGGATCTGCCGAAGTCGCTGGAAGGCTACTACCAGGAAACCGGGCGCGCCGGCCGCGACGGCGAGCCCGCGGAAGCGTGGATGTGCTATGGCCTCGGCGACGTGGTCGCGCTGCGGCAGATGATCGAGCAGTCCGAGTCCGGCGAGGAGCGCAAGCGCCTGGAGCGCCGCAAGCTCGACGCCCTGCTCGGCTACTGCGAATCCACCGAATGCCGGCGCCGCCTGCTGCTGGCAGGTTTCGGCGAGAATTTCGTGCGCGACGACGGCGGCCGCAACTGCGGCAACTGCGACAACTGCCTGTGGCCGCCCGAGCGCTGGGACGCGACCGTGGAAGCGCAGAAGCTGATGTCCTGCATCCACCGCACCGGCCAGCGCTTCGGCGCCGCGCACGTGATCGACGTGTTACGCGGCGCCGACACCGAGAAAGTGAAGCAGTTCGGCCACCAGCGGCTTAGCACCTGGGGCATCGGCGCCGACGTCGACGCGCGGCGCTGGCACGGCGTGATCCGCCAACTCGTGGTCGCCGGCCTGCTCGACGTGGACATCGAAGGTTTCGGCGCGCTGCGGCTCACGCCAGCCAGCCGCCCCGTGCTGCGCGGCGAGCAGCGCGTCGAACTGCGCCGCGACGCCGAGCGGCCGGCTGTACGCAAGGAACGCCAGCGAAGCGAGAAGGCCATCGCCGCCGCCGACTTCCCGCCCCACCTGCTGCCGCGCTTCGAGGCCCTGCGCGCGCTGCGCGCGAAGCTGGCGCGCGAACAGAACGTCCCGGCCTACGTGATCTTCCACGACGCCACCCTGCGTGCGATCGCCGCGGAGGCCCCGCACGACCTCGCCGCGCTCGCGCGCATTGGCGGCATCGGCACGAACAAGCTCGAGCGCTACGGGCCGTTGGTGCTCGAAGTCGTGCGCGCCTGAGCGACATCCGTTCCGATCGCGTCGGCGCACGCGATGCCGCCGACGCGATGCTTCACGCGCAATCGTCGCGCACGGACATGCCGACGGACGCGGCCGATCGTTGCGTCTCCGATCGCGGCAACGGCTTCAGTCCGAAACATGGCCGCAGCCAGGACACGCGCTTGATGCCTTCCGACAAGACGTAGCATCCGCCAACTGTGCCCGCGAGGATCAGCGACGGTTCGCTCACCGGGCCGAGCTTGCAGGGCGTCAACGCGAAACCCAGCGCCACGATCAGGCTCTGGTGCAGCACGTACCACGGATACACCGACTCGGTCGCCCACGGCAGCCAGCGGAACGGCCGGTTCAACAGCGCGTGAGCCCAACCGAGGATCGCGAGCAGCATCGTCCAGATGTAGGCCACGCGCATCGTCCAGACGCAGACGACCTGCCAGTGCGGCGCATTGTCCGGCAGCAGACGGCCGATCACGATGTAAGGCACGAAGATCGCCAGCGCGATTCCCAACGTGGTGCGGCGCAGACGCACGACTTCGATCCAGAAACCCTCCGCGCGCGCGAGCAGGTAACCGTACAGGAACATCGTGAAGTACAGCGGGTTCGCGTACCAGTCGCTGAAGAAGTTGCGGTTGTCGGGAAAGAGGTCTTGCAGAAACACGACGTAGAACCACAGCGGCAGCGCCGGCAGCAGCATCAGCTCCCAGCCGCGCAGGCCGGTGAACCATGCCGACACGCGTCGTCCTGCCGGCGTACCCAGCGGCACGGCGAGCAGCGCGAGCACGAGCGTATAGATCCAGAGATAGAACAGGTACCACAGATGGTTCCAGGTCACGCCATATTGCCAGCCGTCGAAGGCGTCCTTCGGCCACTGGCTGTGGCTCCAGTACGCGATCAGGAAGTTCCAGAAGCCCGGTGCGACCTTGCCGTTGCTCACGCCCTGCGCATACGGCTGGATCGGCACGACGAACGCCATTCCGAACAGCAGCGGCAGCAGAAGCCGCCACGAACGCTGGCCGACGAAGCGTCCGACACGGTCGGATTTCAGCAGGAACGCCGCGGCCATCCCGGAAACCATGAAGACCAGTTCCATCCGCCAGCGGTTCACGAGCAGCATCGGCAATTGCAGCCACGACGACACGTGCACGCTCTTAACGTGCCAACCCCAGTCGGCGACATAGAACATGCACAGGTGGTAGAGGATCAGCAGGGCGAACGCGAGGGCGCGCAAGGCATCAATATCGTGGCGACGGGTCATGGGGGATTCTCGGGTTGGTCGCGACGAATCTGGGTTCCGCGGCCTGGCGCGTCCATCGCCAAGGGCCCAGGGACGGCCCCTGGTGACGAGTCGCGGACTTCCGGGACGAATCGCGCAGCGGTTTTCGTCCCGCGCCTTAGAATGCGCGGATGCCGATCGCCCCATCGCCCGCCACGGCCGTCCGAGACAAGGCCGGCGCAACCGACGCGTCAGTCGCCGCGATTGCGGGCGGGATGATCGCCACGCGAGCGATCCCGCAGACGCCGACGCTGCTCGATCGCTACCAGCCCTGGCGGCGTGTCGCCGAGCCTGGTTTCTGGATCGTGCTGCTGGCCATCCAGTTCGTCGTCAATTCGGAAATCGCGATCATCGACGTCCACCGGGGACAACCGGATTTCCCTGCGTGGAAACCGGTGGTCTGGGAGTTGACCAGCCACGTCATTGTGGCGGCGCTGATCCCGCTGGTGATCGCGTTCGAACGGTGGTTGCCGCTGACCTTCGCGACCTGGCGGCGCAACCTGGCCTGGCACGTGCTCGGCACGCTGGTGTTCTGCGGGATCCACGTGGCGACGATGGTCGGCCTGCGCAAGCTGTCCTACGCGTGGATGGGCGAAACCTACGACTACGGCTACTGGCCGCGCGAGCTGTTCTACGAGTACCTCAAGGACTGGCGCTCCTACGCGACCATCCTGCTGATCGTCGCCGCGTACCGGCTGCTTCTGCTGCGCCTGCAGGGCGAGGCGCGCCTGCTCGATCCGCCGGACGAAGGTATCGAATCACCGGAACCGGTCGAGCGTCCCGACCGCTTCCTGGTGCGCAAGCTCGGCAAGGAATTCCTGGTCGCCGCCAACGACATCGAATACCTGCAGGCCTCGGGCAACTACGTGAACCTGCACGTCAACGGCCGCGCCTATCCGCTGCGGATCACCATGGCCGCGCTCGAACCGCGCCTGGATCCCGGCCGCTTTGTGCGCGTGCACCGCAGCTGGATGGTCAATCTCGACCACATCGCCGAAATCGAGCCGCTCGACGCCGGCGAAGCCCGCCTGCTCCTGCGCGACGGCACCCAGGTGCCCTGCAGCCGGAAGTACCGTCCGAATCTGAAGAGGTAGGAATCTCTGAACTTGTTCAGAGATTCCTGCCTGCGGTGCACGGACCCACCGCCGCGGACAACGACGCAAGTCGTTGGTCCGCGGGCATCGAGTCCGGACTGCGACCCGCACGGATGTGGGAAGTGCCGACAGGCGCTTGGGGCGCCAGTCGGCCGCCGGACTCGATGCCTCTGGACAAGTCCAGGATGGACTTGTCCAGACCATCCATAGCGGCGCGCTTGTCTGGCGTCCGCCGCGCGGCTACGGTGGGCATCCTTGTCGGCGGAGAATCCAGGTGCGCGGAACGTTGCAGTCCTTGCAGGCCATCCTGATTGCGATGTTCGCGATCACGGCGCCGGTTTTCGCCGCGTGCCCGCCGGAAGGGCAAACCGCCGATTCGCTCCAGCAGCTCAAGTCGCTGGAGTTCCGCACCTCGGATCTCGACGCGCAGAAGAAGCTCGCGATCGGCCTGCTCGACTGCCTCGGCGACCCGGACCCCGCGCTGCGCGACGACATCGCCTTCACCGCGCTGCAGGCCTGGATGCGCGCGGGCGCGTTCGACGACGACACGCTGCGCGCGATGCGCGACGCGCTGTACGCGCAGCTCGACGGCGACGACGCGCAGGGCTTCCGCAAGCCGTTTGCGGCGCTCGCATTGTCGGAAGTCGCGCGCACCGATCGCATCAAGCCGTGGATGAGCGCCGAGGAACGCGCAGCGATGATCGAGAAGGCCGCGGCCTTCCTCGAATCGGTCAAGGACTACCGCGCCTTCGACGACAAGGAAGGCTGGCGCCACGGCGTCGCGCACGGGTCCGACTGGCTGCTGCAACTCGCGCTCAATCCCGCGCTCGAGAAGACGCAGGCCGATCGAATTCTCGCCGCGATTGCTGCGCAGATCGTGCCGGACAACGCCCCGCCCTACACCGCCGGCGAGCCCGGACGGCTCGCCAAGCCGGTGATCTACATCGCGCAGCACGGCTTCTACACCCAGGCCGAATGGGACCAGTGGTTCGCCAAGCTCGCGCCGCGGCTCGGCGATTCGGCCAAGGCCTACAACGACAGCGGCTGGATCGCGCGCCGCCACGATCTCATGGCCTTCCTGCTGAGCCTGTTCATCGAGGCCGACCAGAGCGAGGACGCCAACATCCATTTCCTCAAGCCCTCGATCGTGACGGCGGTGAAAGCCGTGCCATAGTACGAGGCACGAATCGCGCGGAGCCGGCATGAACGACAGCGCGCAATTGCTCACGCGGGTGCGGCGCCTGGAAGCGGTGCAGGCGATGCTGCTCGACGTCGGCCGCCTGTCGTGCACCAGCCGCGACCTCGACGAATTCCTCGCCGCGATCCACGCCGCCGTCGCGAAAATCCTGTACGCGGCAAATTTCTTCGTCGCGCTCTACGATCCGGCCGATTCGACGATCCGCTTCGCCTACTTCGCGGACGAGATCGATCCGCCCGAGGATCCCGCGCAGCGTTACCCGTTGCGCCGCGCAAGCGAGTCGGCGACCGCGTGGGTGATCCTCAAGGGCAAGCCGCTGATCCTGACCGCAGAGGATTTCCGCGCGGGACGCTTCAGCGGCGCGGAAGCGGAATGGCACGTCGGCACCGATCCGGCGCACTGGATCGGGATGCCGCTGCCGACCAGCGACGGCCGCGTGCTCGGCGCGCTGGTGATCCAGAGCTACGATCCGGCACGCATGTACTCGGACGAGGACGTGCTGCTGTTCGAGCAGATCGCCGACCACATCGCGACCACGCTCGAGCTGCTCACCGCAACGCAGCGGCTGGAACGCGCGATCCGCGAGCGCACGTCCCAGCTCGAGCAGGAAGTGATCGAACGCCGCAAGGCCGAGCAATTGCAGCGCGGCCTGTACGAGATCGCCGCGCTGTCTGCCGCCGACGCAAGTCTCGACGAGGTGTACCGCACGGTGCACGAAGTGACATCGCGGCTGATGTACGCACGCAACTTCTTCATCATGCTCTACCACGAACATGAACAGTCGGGCAGCTTCCCCTACATCGCCGACGAATTCGACGACGAGCAATCCGACGAGCGCGTGCCCTTATGGCACGGCGCGACCGCCTATGTCGTGCGTTCGCGCCACCCGCAGTTCATCGACAAGCAGCGCCTGGCCGAGCTGACGCGCGCGGGGGAAATCCGGGAGTCCCGCGGCAGCACCGACATCTCGAGCTGGATGGGCGCGCCGATGATCGCCGGAGACCGGCTCTACGGAGTGATCGTGGCGCAGAGCTATGACCCTGCGATCCGTCACAGCGCCGAAGACCTGGATCTGCTCGCCTACATGGCGACGCACGTCGCCGGCGTGCTTTCCCGTCGCGACGCCGCCGAACTGCTGAATCGGCGCAACGCCGAACTCACCCGCACGCTCGATCAGCTGCGCGACACCCAGGGCGAATTGGTACGCCAGGAAAAGCTCGCATCGCTGGGTTCGCTGGTCGCCGGCATCGCGCACGAGATCAACACGCCGCTGGGCATCTGCATGACCGCGACCACCCACGTGCAGGACGAGATGAAGAACTGGCGCCTATGGAACGGCGCCGGCACCTTCGACGCGACGAAGATCGACGTGATGCTCGACGACCTCGGCGTAGTGATGCACATCCTCGACAACAACATCCGCCGCGGGGCCGAGCTGGTGCGCTCGTTCAAGCAGATCGCGACGGACCAGTCCTCGGGACAGCGCCGCGACTTCGACCTGCACGAATACATCGACGAGATCGTGCTCTCGCTCAAGCCGCGGTTCAAGCACACGCCGTACACGGTCGCCGTGGAGTGTCCGCACGGCATCGTCATGGACAGCTATCCCGGCGCGCTCTCGCAGGTCGTGACCAACCTGGTGATCAACTGCCTGCTGCACGCGTTCGATGGCCGCGACCGGGGCACGATCGGCATCCGCGCCGCGGTCGAAGGCGAGGACGTGCTGCTCGAGGTGGTCGACGACGGCGTGGGCATGAATGCGGAGGACCTGAAGCGTTACTTCGATCCGTTCTTCACCACGCGGCGCGGCAGCGGCGGCACCGGGCTGGGCGCGCACATCGTGTTCAACCAGGTCACCAGCGTGCTCGGCGGCACGATCCGCGTGGGCAGCGCGCCCGGAAAAGGCACGTCCGTGCGGATGCGCCTGCCGCGCTCGCACGGCCCGACCTGACGATGCGTCGAAAGGCCCGCAGCGCGGCGGGTATGCGCCGGCTGCATTGCGCGTCCCGTCCAACGCCGCCCGGGACGCCTATACTGAGGCCATGGAAGCGGGGTTCGGCAACGGCGTCCGGGGAACGCGCGAGTACGCGATGTTCGCGGTGCGGCTCGTGTCGTGCACTTTGCTGGTGATGTTGATCTCGTGGCTCTCCGCGAAAGCGCAACCCAACCAGGGCTACGTGCCGATCTGGCCCTCGGGCGGCATCGCGCTGGGCCTGCTCTGGCGGCATGGCGCGCGCTACTGGCCGGCGGTGCTCGCCGCGGGCGCGGCGCTGAGCCTGAGCGTCCAGCCCTCGCTGATGTCGGCTCTCGGCGCCGGCTGGGTGCTCGTGCTGATCGTGATGGTCGCGCTGTACCTGCTGCGCGGCTGGCGCGTCCATGCGTTGCTGTCCGACATGCGCCAGCTCGTCGGTTTCCTGCTCGCGCTGACGCTCGCGACGGCGCTTGCGATGCCGATCTACGGGCTGCGCATGTACCTGGTGTTCGGTTACTCGCCGTTGAAGGCGCTGGCGTTCGGCGCGGATTATTTCCTGTCGGCGCTGGTGAGCTTCCTGATTTTCGCGCCGTTGGTGGTGTCGTGGTCCGCGCGCGCGCTTGACCAGCGCGCGAAACGCTGGATGCTCGGGATCGGCATCGCGGCGATCGCGGTCGGCGGCTGGTGGGTGGTGCGGATCGATCCGCAATTGCAGGACCGGCTGTTGTTCCTGATGCTGCCGTTCGTGGTGCTGTGCGCGCTCGGCGGGGAGATCGGCGGCGCCGCCATGGCCGCGGCGTTGCTGACGATGGTGATGACCGCGATGACTCACTCCGCGGTGCCGGTGACCGACAGCATCCTGCGCACGCTGTTCGCGCTGATCTCGGTGCTGACCGGCTACCTGGTCGCGGCGACCTTCCGCGATCGCGAGCACGTGGCCGCCGAGATGGACACGCTCGCGCGCCACGATGCGCTGACCGGACTGATGAACCGCTTCGAGTTCGAGAACCGCGTCGCGGCCGCGCTGCGCGACGACTCGAGCCACTACGCCCTGCTCTACCTCGACCTCGATCAGTTCAAGCTGGTCAACGACACCTGCGGCCACCTCGCCGGCGACCACATGCTGCGCCGGCTCGCGGAGACGATCCAGGCCGCGCTGCCGGCCGACACCGTGCTCGCGCGGCTCGGCGGCGACGAATTCGGCTGTTTGCTCGCTCACGCGACGCCGAACGAGGTGCAGGACGTGGCGCAACGCCTGCACGAGGCGATCAACGCCTTCGAGTTCCATGTCGAGGAACTGCGCTTCAAGGTCGGCGTCAGCATCGGCACGAGCTTCCTGTCGCCGGGCGAGGACCGATCGCCCGACGACGTGCTGGCGCGCGCCGACGTCGCGTGTTACGCGGCCAAGGAAGAAGGCCGCAACCGCACCCACGCCTACGATCCCTACGATCCGGGGATGCAGGGCCGCCACTCGGAGATCCAGCGCATCTCGCAATTGCAGGCCGACCTCGACAGCGGCGTGTTCGAGCTGCACGCGCAGCGCATCGTGGATCTTCGCGACCCGCCCGCGAGCGGCCCGTTCTACGAAATCCTGTTGCGCCACACGCAGGGCGAGCACGGCGAGACGATCGAATCGGTGATCGAGATGGCGCACCGCTACAACCTCACGCCCACGATCGACCGCTGGGTTCTGGAGCAGGCCGCGGCCTTCCTCGCGAACGGTTGCGCGCCGGACGTGCGCCTGAGCGTGAACGTCGGCGCGACCACCCTGGAAAGCGAAGGCTTCGAGCGCTACGTGCTCGAACTGCCGCAGCGGCACGGCTTCGACCCACGCCGGCTCGCGCTGGAAATCACCGAGGCGGTCGCGGTGCAGAACCTCACGCGGGCAGTGCAGCGGCTGCGCACGTTCCGCGAACATGGCTTCGACATCTCGCTCGACGATTTCGGCACCGGCGTGGCGAGCTTCGGCTACCTGCACGACCTGCCGGTGACGTCGGTGAAGATCGACGGCCGCTTCGTGCGCGACCTCGGCAAGGATCCGACCGCCGACATCATCATCGAGTCGCTCGCGCGCGTGGCGACACTGCGCGGCATCAGCTGCGTCGCCGAATGGGTCGAAAGCCTCGCAATGCTGCCGCGGCTGCGCAAGCTCGGCATCACTTACGCGCAGGGCTACGCGATCCACCGCCCCGAGCCGCTGGCGTCGCTCGCGGCGGCGCGGGTGGCGTGAAATGGCTGGTGG
>CAYUXZ010000006.1:0-74742 GCA_964449135.1 uncultured Gammaproteobacteria bacterium | reverse complement strand
TCGGGCTCGCCTCCCGCGTCGGCATCCTGAACGATCCGCTCGATACATGGGCCAGGACCCGCGTGCGCCTCGTTATAGAATCCGCGCGCGCCAGCACGCGAACGCGCGAGCGCGGCCCCGCCAGCACGTCATCGCCCAACCCCATGCTCATCGACATCGGCGCCAACCTCACCCACGATTCCTTCGACCACGACCGCGACGCGGTGCTCGACCGCGCGCGCGCGCATGGCGTCGCGCGGATGGTCGTCACCGGCGCGAGCCGCGCGCACTCGCCCAGGGCGCTCGCGCTGGCGCTCGCGCACCCGGGCCTGCTGTACGCGACCGCGGGCGTGCATCCGCACCACGCGACCGAATACACCGCCGAATGCGACGCCGAGATGCGCGCACTGCTCGCGCACGCCGAAGTCGTTGCGGTCGGCGAATGCGGGCTCGACTATTTCCGCGATTTCTCGCCACGGCCCGCGCAACGCAGCGCCTTCGAGAAGCAGCTGCAGATCGCCGCTGACACCGGCAAACCGCTGTTCCTGCACCAGCGCGACGCGCACGCGGACTTCGTGGCGATGCTGAAGAACTTCGAAGGACGCATCGGCCCCGCGGTCGTGCACTGCTTCACCGGCACGCGCGAGGAGCTGTTCGAATGCCTGGACCACGACTGGCACATCGGCATCACCGGCTGGCTCTGCGACGAGCGGCGCGGCCTGCACCTGCGCGAACTCGTCAAGCACATTCCGGCAGACAAACTGATGATCGAGACCGATGCGCCCTACCTGCTGCCGCGCACCGTCAAGCCCCCGCCGTCGCACCGGCGCAACGAGCCGATGTACCTCGCGCATATCGTGGAAGAACTCGCGCGCGATCGCGGCGAGGACGTTGCGGTCGCCGCCGCGGCGACGACCGCGACCGCGCGGGCATTTTTCCGACTGCCCTGAGAGAGTTCAGTACGGCGTGATCTCGCCACAACCGTGCAACGGCGCGGCGCCCCGCACTGTGACAACGACGGTCTGCATCCGCGTTGTTCCGGCGTCGTCCTTGCAGTCGACGCGCACGATTTCCAGCCGCAGCGGCGTATCGCCCTGCGCCGCGAACAGCGTGCCTTCGAACACGAACGTTGACGGAGCCGATGCCGGCGTCGCCGAGCGCAACGCGAGCGTCGCATTGGTCCAATCTCCCGAATGCAGCAGGCGCGCGGTGTGGCGAAGCCCGCTCTCGGCCTGCAGGTCGATCCGCCAGTCCACGCCGCCGCCGTGAAACGCGGGCACCGGGCTGCGCATCGCCGAAACCGGATTCGCTGCGACCGTGCCGGAAGGCGCGGGCGGGTTGTCCGTCGCTTGCGATCCTGCATCGTGCGCCGAGCAACCAGCAAGGATCGCCGCGAGCACGAAGCCTGGCGCGAGCCGGCGCATCGCAATCAACTGCGCAACCCGACGCCGCGTTGGAGCAGTTGCAGTCCGAGGAAGGTCAGCGCGAGCGTGAAGCCGAGCATCAGCGCGTAGGCCAGACCGAGCGGCACATCGCTCGCGCCGAGCAGAGCGTAGCGGAAGGCGTTGACCATGTAGAAGATCGGGTTCATGTGCGTGGCGGCCTCGGCCCAGCCCGGCAGCAGCTTCACCGAATAGAACACGCCGCCCAGATACGTCAGCGGGGTGAGGATGAAGGTCGGCACGATCGCGATGTCGTCGAATTTCTTCGCGTACACGGCGTTGACGAAGCCGGCGAGCGAGAAGATCGTCGCGCCGAGCAGCACCGTGCTGATCATCACCAGCGGGTGCGGCACGCGCACGGGCGTGAAGAACATCGCGATGCCCAGGACGATGATCCCGACCATCAGCCCGCGCAACACGCCACCGGCAACGTAGCCGCCGAGGATCACCCAGTTCGGCATCGGGCTCACCAGCAGCTCCTCGACGTGGCGGCCGAACTTCGCACCGAAGAAGCTCGAGCTGATGTTGCCGTAGGCGTTCTGGATCACCGCCATCATCACCAGCCCCGGCACGATGAAGTCCATGTAGGTGTAGCCGTTCATGCTGCCGATGCGGCTGCCCACGAGGCGGCCGAAGATCAGGAAGTACAACGTCATCGTGATCGCCGGCGGCACCAGGGTCTGCGCCCAGATGCGCAGGATGCGGGTGACTTCGCGGCGCGCGATCGTGCCGATTGCGGTGAGGTTCGCCTGGGTCACGGAGACCGGCGCGGCGGCGGATGCGTCGTTCATGGTTTGTCTCCGTTCGCATCGCCGGTGAGCCGCACGAACAGTTCCTCGAGCCGGTTGGTCTTGGTGCGCATCGAGCGCACGCGGATGCCCGATTCGGCGAACGCCGCGAACACGCGATTGAGGCCGGTGTCGCGCGGCATGTCAAGTTCGAGGGTATGGTCGTCGGCCGCATGCAGCTCGACGCCGTCGATCTGTGGCAGGTCCGCAGGCAGCGTGCCGTCGATGTCGAACAGGAAGCCCTCGACATCGAGCTTGGCGAGCAGCGCCTTCATCGGACCGTGCTCGATGATCTCGCCCTTGTTGATGATCGCGAGGTTGCGGCACAGGCTTTCGGCTTCCTCGAGGTAGTGCGTGGTGAGGATCACCGTGGTGCCGGCCGCGTTGACTTCCTTGAGCGTCTTCCACATGCCGCGGCGGATCTCGATGTCCACGCCGGCGGTGGGCTCGTCCAGGATCAGCAGCCGCGGCCGCGTCATCATCGCGCGCGCGATCATCAGGCGGCGCTTCATGCCGCCGGAGAGGTTGCGCGACATCGTCGCCGCCTTGTCGGTGAGCTGCGCGCGCGCGAGTTCCTCGTCGGCGCGGCGCAGCGCAGCCTCGCGCGGCACGCCGTAGAAGCCCGCATAGTTCACCAGGATGTCGCGCGGCTTCTCGAACATGTTGAAGTTGATTTCCTGCGGCACCAGTCCGATCTGGCGCATCGCCTCGCTGCGGTGCGCTGCCAGGTCGATGCCGAACACGCGCACCTCGCCGGCGGTCTTGTTGACCAGCGAGCTGACGATGCCGATCAGGGTGGACTTGCCGGCGCCGTTGGGGCCGAGCAGCGCGAAGAAATCGCCGGGCATGACGTCCAGCGACACGCCGCGCAATGCGGTCACGCCGGTGGCGTAGGTCTTGCGCAGATCGGCGACCTGCAGGGCGGGAACCGCGGCACTGTTCATGGATTCGACATGGAGGCGCAGCAAAGCGCGCGCAAGGCCGTTAGTATATCGGGCCGTTTCCCGTCTCCGTGAACCGCCGTGCCTGCCCATTTCCCGCTGAAGCTGGTGTCGTGCCACATGCTTGCGCCGACCGTGCGCCACCTCGCGTTCGTGCGCGACGACGGCCAGCCGCTGGATTTCATCCCGGGCCAGTTCGTGCAGGTGCATTTCCACTACGACGACGGCACCCCGACCAAGCGCAGCTATTCGCTCGCGACGATCCACGACCACGCGCTGGGGCCGGGCGAGAGCGTGGAGATCGCGGTGAGCTACGTCGCCGGCGGCGCGGCGACGAAGATCTTCGAGGGCATGGCCGAGGGCGACCGCATCGAGGCCAGCGGCCCCTACGGCCGTTTCTGCCTGATGCCGGCCGACGCCAACAAGCGCTACCTGCTGATCGGTACCGGCACCGGCGTGACGCCGTACCGCGCGATGCTGCCGATGCTGGAAGCCGCGATGGAACAGCGTGGCGTGGAAGTCGTGCTGCTGTTCGGCGCGCGCCGGCCCGAGGAGCTGATCTACGCGCAGGATTTCCAGGACTTCGCGCAGACGCATCCGTGTTTCCGCTTCGTGCCCTGTTTCTCGCGTGAACTGCCGGAGAATCCGCATCCGGACGTGCGCAAGGGCTACGTGCAAACCGCGCTCGCCGAGTTCGCGCCGAATGCGGACACCGACATCGCCTACCTTTGCGGCAATCCGCTGATGGTGGACGCGTGCTTCGAGGCGCTCAAGGGCGCGGGTTTGCCGGTGCCGCACATCCGCCGCGAGAAATACGTCAGCAGCAAATGATTCGGGCGGATGTCCGGCCGCGCGCAAAGCGCGTGGTGCTTACCGGCGCGCGAGGCAATGCCTCGCAAACGCTCCGGCTCGCCCTGTAAAGGGTGCTTGACAACGCGGATTTTCCGGCGCAGTCTGTTGTCAAGTTCACTTGACACCACGCCATGCGCGCCATCAAACGCCGCTACTTGCGCGAATTCTTCCCGGCCATGGGCGCCTATGTGCTCGTGGTCTTCGCCTCGACCTGGCTGCTCCGGCATTCCGGCGCGGACATTCCGCTTCCCGCGCGCGTCGCGATCGCGTTGCTCCCCGTACTGCCGCTGGCCTGGGCGATGCGCGCGATCGTGCGGCTGATCCGCGACAGCGACGAACTCGAGCGCCAGATCGAACTGGAGGCCGTCGCGATCGCCGCGCTGCTGACCGGCATGGGCTTCTTCAGCGCCGGCCTGCTCGCGAGCGCGAAGATCATCGCGCTCGACGGCGACGCGGTCGCGATCTGGGTCTGGCCAGTGCTCTGCCTGTGCTACGGCGTGGCGAAATGCCTGGCAATGCGGCGCTACAAATGAAGAACCACCTGCGCGAACTGCGCGACACGCGCGCGTGGTCGCAGGGCGACCTCGCCGAGAAACTCGACGTCTCGCGGCAGACCGTGAACGCGATCGAGACCGGCAAGTACGATCCCAGCCTGCCGCTCGCGTTCAAGATCGCCAGGCTGTTCCGTTCGCCGATCGAATCGATTTTTGTCCCGGGGAAGGATTGATGAGCAAACGCACTCTCTTCCGTATCGCGCTGGTCGTGCTCGCGCTGGGCTATCTGGCGTACGCGCGCTTCAAGCCGAACACGCCGATGCCCGAAGCGCGCACGGCCTACACGTCTCCAGGCGCGACTGCGCCCGCACCGCCGCGCAAGCTCGGCTCGCTCGCGTTCGCGCCCTGCACGCTCGCGCCGAAAGCATCGCCCTATACCGTCGAGGCACAGTGCGCGCGCGTGGCGGTTCCAGAGGATCGCGATCATGCGGGCGGGCGCACGATCGAGCTCGCGATCGCGTGGGTTCCCGCGAAGAACGACGACGCGAGCGATCCGGTGTTCATGCTCGCCGGCGGCCCCGGCCAGTCGGCGCTGGAATCGTATCCTGGCATCGCACCCGCGTTCGCGGAAACGCTGAAGAAGCGCAACGTGATCCTCGTGGACCAGCGCGGCACCGGCGGTTCCAACCGGCTCGCATGCAAGGACGAGACCGGCGAGACCCTCGACACCGGCGCGACCCCCGACGCGAGCCTCGACCGCATCCGCGCGTTCACGCAGCACTGCATGGAAACGCTGTCGGCGAAGGCCGACCTGCGCCATTACACGACCACCGACGCGATCGCCGACCTCGACGCGGTGCGCGCGGCAATCGGCGCCGAGAAACTCGACCTGGTCGGCGTGTCCTACGGCACGCGCGTCGCCCAGCAGTACGCACGCCGCTATCCGGCGCACACCCGCGCCGTGGTGCTCGATTCCGTCGCCCCGAACGAGCTGATCTTCGGCAACGAGTTCGCGCGCAATCTCGACGATTCGCTGGCGATGCAGTTCGAGCTCTGCGGAAAGCTGCCGGCCTGCGCACAGCGCATGGGCGATCCGCGCGCGAACCTGAAGCACCTGCTCGCGCAGCTCAAGGACCATCCGGTGCCGGTCACCTACCGCGATCCGGCTACCGGCGAGGAACGCACGGAAAAACTCACCCGCGCGCACCTCGCGCTGATCGCGCGGATGTACGCCTACGTGCCGATGCTCGCGGCGTCGTTGCCGCTGACCCTTTCGGAGGCGGCGAAGGGCCATTACGAACCGCTGATGGCGCAGGCCAGGCTGATCGGCGGCGACCTCGAGGAAAGCCTTTCGGCGGGGATGCAGCTGTCGGTGGTCTGCAGCGAGGACGCCGACGCAATGAAGGCCGACCCGGCCTATGCCGACAGCGTGCTCGGCAACGAGATGATCGACCTGTTGCATGCGCAGTGCGCGATCTGGCCGAAAGGCGCGCGTTCCGCGGACTTCCACGCGCCGCTGGTCAGCGACCTGCCCTTCCTCGTGCTCGAAGGCGAGTTCGATCCGATCACGCCGCCGCGCTACGGCACGCAGGTAGTGAAGAACCTCAAGCACGGCCGCCTGCTGGTCCTGCGCGGCCAGGGCCACAACGTGATCCCGATCGGCTGCATGCCCAAGCTGATGGCGCGCTTCCTCGACACCGCCGATGCAGCGTCGCTCGACACGAAATGCCTCGAGAATCTGCCGTACACGCCGCCATTCACCGGTTATTCCGGATGGGAGCCGTGAGTCCGTTTTCAAATGCGAATGACCGGGCATGGCTCGCCGCATCCTGCGACTCGCGCCTTCGGCGATCGTCTGGTTCGTACATCCCTGTGCGAAGCCTTGCTTCGAAAAACTGTGGAGGTGGCGCATGACGAACCCCAATTGGCGCGACCTTGGCCCAAGCCTCGTGATCGCATTGAGCATCGTCGCCGGGCAATCGGCGCAGAGCGCGTGGTCCGCCCTCGCGGGCACGGGCGTGCTCGCGATCGGCCTGCTGGCCGCCGATGCACTCGCGGTGCGTACACGCAACGCCGCTCCACGACCTTCGCGGGCGGCGTGGATACTCGCGGCTTCGTTCGTGCTTGCGGGCTGCCTCGCGCTGCGGCGCGCGCCCGGGCACGCCGCATCGCTGATCCCCTTGCTCGGTCTGGGCGCGTGGACGAGTTTCTTCATGGGTGATCGCCGTCGCCGCGCGATCTGCCGGATCGGATGAGAACGGATCGAAGGAGCCGCCGATGTTCGCTTTCCTGATGGGACTGAAGAATGTTTCGCCTGCGGAACTGCATCGCCTTGTGCAGGAGCGGCGCGCGACCGTGATCGACGTGAATTCCCGGCAGCGCTGGGAAAAAGCGCATGTGCCGGGCGCGCTCCATCTCGATCCGGTGGCGTGGGACGAGGCCGACCTACCGCAGGACAAGCAGGCCTTGCTGGTGTTCTATTGCTCCAATCCGATGTGCCGCAAGGCGCCGAACGCCGCGCGGCGCGCGAAATCCCTGGGCTATTCCGACGTGCGCGTGCTCTCCGCGGGGATCAACGGCTGGCTCGATGCGAAGCTGCCGACGCAGGGCGCAACCCGGGAACCCGCCTGACTTTTCACTTCTCGATTCACTTTCCGACCATGATCGAAGCCAGCAACCTGCACAAATCCTTCGCGAGCAAGACCGGCGCCGTCGTCGCCGTGGACGACGTGAGCTTCGTCGCACGCGACGGCGAAATCACCGGCCTGCTCGGCCCCAACGGCGCGGGCAAGACCACGACCCTGCGCATGTTGTACACGCTGATGAAACCCGAGCCGGGCAGCGTGAGCGTGGACGGCTTCGACTCGGTGCGCGACGCCGAGGCGGTGCGCCGGCGGCTGGGCGTGCTGCCCGACGCGCGTGGCGTCTACAAGCGGCTAACCGCGCGCGAGAACATCGCCTATTTCGGGCGCCTGCATCGCATGGACGAAGGGGATATCGCGGCGCGGATCGCGTTGCTCTCGAAGGCGCTGGACATGGACGATTTCCTTGATCGCCCGACCGAAGGCTTCTCGCAGGGCCAGCGCACCAAGACCGCGATCGCGCGTGCGCTGGTGCACGATCCGAAGAACGTGATCCTCGACGAGCCGACCAATGGCCTGGACGTGATGACCACGCGCGGCCTGCGCGACTTCCTGCGTCGCCTGCGCGAGGAAGGCCGCTGCGTGATCTTCTCCAGCCACATCATGCAGGAGGTCGCCGCGCTCTGCGACCGCATCGTGGTGATCGCCAAGGGCCGCGTGGTCGCGCAGGGCAGCGCGGACGAGCTGCGCCGGCAAACCGGACAGGACAACCTCGAGGACGCCTTCGTCAAGGCGATCGGCTCGGCCGAAGGACTGCACGCATGAACGGAAATTCGCTCTCCGCCGTGTTCACCGTGATGCTCAAGGAACTGCGCGACCTTTTCCGCGACAAGCGCACGGTTCGCACCGCGTTGATCATGGGGCCGCTGTTCATCCCGCTGCTGATGATCGGCATTCTCTCGATGGCCGAGAAGCGGATCAGCAGCCAGGTCGAGAAGCCGCTGGAGCTTCCCGTGGTGGGCGCGCAGTACGCACCGAACCTCGTCGCCTGGCTCGGCGGGCAGAACGTCGATGTGCTGCCCGCGCCACCGGACGCGGATGCCGCGATCCGCAACCAGGATCGCGACGTGATCCTGTCGATCAGCCCTGACTTTCCCGCCGACTGGCGCGGCAGCCGGCCCGCGCGCGTGGAGATCCTCGAGGATTCCTCGCGCCAGGACACGAGCATTCCGGTCGAGCGGCTGGAGAACCTGCTGCAGGCCTACAGCGACACCATCGGCTCTTTGCGGCTGATCACGCGAGGCGTGAGTCCGGCCGCGACCCGGCCCGTGCGCATCGCGCATCGCGACCTCGCCACGCCCGAAAGCAAGCGTGGACTCGCGCTGTCGTTCCTGCCCTACCTGCTCATCCTCAGCGGCTTTCTCGGCAGCGCCTACCTCGTGATCGACGTTACCGCGGGCGAGCGCGAGCGGCAGTCGCTGGAACCGCTGCTGGCCACGCCGGCCGCACGCGCGGCAATCATGAGCGGCAAGATCGCCGCGGCCTGCGCGTTGGGCCTGCTCAGCCTCGTGCTCACGCTGACCGTGTTCAAGCTGAGCTTCCAGTTCGCGCACGTGGGCATCAAGTTCGACCTGTCGATGCTCACGCTGCTCAAGCTGCTGCTGGTGCTGGCGCCGATCGTGCTGCTCGGTACCACCTTGCTCACGCTGATCGCCGCGACCGCCAAGAGCGTCAAGGAAGCGCAGAGCTACATGAGCCTGCTGACGTTGCTGCCGGTGATCCCGACGATCATGTTGATGGTGAACCCGATCAAGAACCAGCTGTGGCAGTTCGCGGTACCCTTCCTCGCGCAGAACCAGCTGATCATGAAGCTCGTGCGCGCCGAGGCGGTGAACGCGCAGGAATGGGGCCTGTATCTGCTCGCGGGATTCGGCCTGGGCATCGTGCTGTGGGCGGTGGCCGCACGCATGTACCACCGCGAGAAGCTTGCGATCTCCGCCTAGCCCCAGGATCTTCGCGGGTGCGGAAACGACGAAGCCGGCGCAAGGCCGGCTTCGTTTATTCGCTGTTGATGCGCGTGACCCGCGATCAGTTGCCCGGATTGAACGCGAAGGTCTTGCGCGACTGCACCGGTTCTCCCGGCGCTTCGAACTTGTACTTGCGGATCGCCTCGAGCGCGGCGCTGTCGAACACGCGGCGCGGATTGCTGCTCACCACCGAGGCGCCGCTGACGCTGCCGTCGGCGTTGATCGTGAACGCGACCGTGACCTCGCCGGAAACGCCATCGCGCAACGCGTCGCGCGGATACACCGGTTGCGGACCGCTGACGACATCGGGCGTGCCGGTGCGCGCGGGCTTGGGCGCGGGCGCCGCCTCTACGGGCTTGGGCGGCGGGCTCGCCTCGACGGGTGCCGGGGCCGCCGTTACAGGACCCGGTTGCGGGCGCGTCGGTTTCGCCGCGGCCGCGGACAGGTCGGGCGTGGCCGGCGCGGGCTTCGCGGCGGCGGCCTGCTTGGCCTTGTCTTCCTCGGTCTTCTTCGCGAGCGCGTCCTGCGCCTTCTTCGCCTCGTCCTGCTGCTGCTTGAGCTCGGCCGAGGCTTCCTGTTGCATCATCGTGCGCAGGCGCGGCAGCGAGGGCGCGTTGGTGTCCACGCGCTCGAGCAGCGCGAAGATGCGCGCGGCCTCAAGGCGGCCGGGTTCGTCGCCCTTCTTGAGGTTCTGTTCGGTCGCGATCATCGCGTAGGGGAACAGGTCCTGCAGCGCGTTGTTGACCACCGCGTCGTTCGGGTTGCGCTGGCGCAGCGCGAGGTAGTACTCGATCGCATTGTCGCCGGCGGGCGCGTACAGGCGCCGTTCGTTCTCGGCGGCCTTGGCCTTGGCCATGAGCTCGGCGTCCGAGGTCACCGCGGCCGGTGCTGCGGCATGCGCGGCCGTTGACGTGGCGGCTGGCGCGGCGGCCGTCGGTTGTTCGGCTTTCTTGCCGCAGCCGGCGACGCCCAGGATGGCCACGATCGCCGTGGCCAGCGCCGCGCGCTGCCAGCCCGTGGTTTCCGAATGCAAGGACATGGAACACCCCCCGAGGTGGATAGTTGTGTCCGAGTTTAACCAGATTTTTCGTGAATGGTGCGTGGGTTTTCCTCAGAAATGCGGCGGCGGCGTCCCCGGGTTGGCCGAACCGCGGAATCGGTCACAGGCCAGCGCCGAACCTTCCGCGGACCTCGTCACTTGCCGATGCAGAAGTCCGCGAAGATCGCCCCGAGCAGCGCGTCGCTGTCTAGCGCGCCGGTGATTTCGCCGAGGGCGCCCTGGGCGACCCGCAGTTCCTCGGCCGCCAGTTCGCCCGCATGTTCGTCGCGCAGCCGCTGCGCTGCGGCTTGCAGGCGCGCGCCGACCCGGCGCAGCGCGTCCACGTGGCGCGCGCGCGCGCTGAATGCGCCCTCCCCGCCTTCGCCGATCCCGGCCGCCGCGCGCAGCCGCGCGCGCAAGGCATCCAGACGTAGCCCGCTGCGCGCCGACAGCCACAGGTTCGATGCATCGTCCGCGGGGATGCGCGCGGGATCGAGCAGGTCGGCCTTGTTGTGCAGCCACAGCACCTGCGCCACGTCCGCAAGTTCGTGTCCGAGTTCGCGGCGCACGTCGTCGCCGTCGCGCGCATCCACGACCGCGAGCACCAGGTCCGCCTTTGCGAGTTCCTCGCGCGCGCGGCGCATGCCTTCGCGCTCGATCGCATCGCCGCTGGCGCGCAGGCCCGCCGTGTCCACGAGGGTGAGTTCGATGCCGTCCACGCGCACGGTCTCGCGCAACAGGTCGCGGGTGGTGCCGGGCACCGCGGTGACGATCGCACGTTCGTTGCCGGCGAGCGCGTTGAGCAGACTGGACTTGCCGACGTTGGGCGCGCCGACGATCACCACGTGCAAGCCGTCGCGCAGCCGTTGTCCGCGCGCGGCTTCGGCGAGAAGTTTCGCGTGTTCGGCGAGCACGTCATCGAGCCGCTGCAGCAGCTGCGCATCGGCGAGGAAGTCGATTTCCTCTTCGGGAAAATCGATCGCCGCTTCGACGTGCACGCGCAACGCGGTGAGCGCCGTGAGCAGGGCGTCCACGCGTCGCGAGAACGCGCCGTCGAGCGAGCGCCGCGCCGCGCGCGCCGCCGCTTCGCTGCCGGCGGCGATCAGGTCGGCGACCGCTTCGGCCTGCGCGAGGTCGAGCCGGTGGTTGCGGTACGCGCGTTCGGTGAATTCGCCCGGTCGCGCCGCGCGCGCGCCGAGCCGCAGGCAGCGTTGCTGTATTTGTTGCAGCAGGATCGGACTGCCGTGCGCCTGCAGCTCGACGACGTCCTCGCCGGTGTAGGAACGCGGCGCGGGAAAATACAGCGCGATGCCGTCGTCGATCTCCACATCATCCGCCGCACGGAAGCGCGCGTACTGCGCGCGGCGCGGACGAAGCCTCCGTCCACAGATCGCTTCGGCGATCGTTCGCGACTCCGATCCGGACAAACGCACGATGCCGATGCCGCCCGCGCCTGCCGCGGTAGCGATGGCGACGATGGTTTCGCTGCGGGATTCGCGGTCGTCCACGACTCCGAACCTTGCGCGTCTGCGCTTACGCGAGTCCGAGCGACAGCAAACTCACGCGCGCGACGCCGCGACCGGCGCGCCGTGCTGGCGCATCAGCCACCACTGCTGCAGCAGGCCCAGCGATCCGTTGGTCACCCAGTACAGCACCAGCCCCGCGGGAAAGAAGGCGAACATCACGCCGAAGGTCAGCGGCATGAACTGCAGCATCTTGCGCTGCATCGGATCCATGCCCGGCGTCGGCGACAGCCGCTGGGTGAGGTACATCACCGCCATGTACAACGCGGGCAGCACGAAATACGGATCTTTGTCGCTGAGGCTGTGGATCCAGCCCATCCACGGCGCGTGGCGCAGCTCCACGCTTTCGAGCAATACCCAGTACAGCGCGAGGAACACCGGGATCGGGATCAGCATCGGCAGGCAGCCGCCGGCCGGATTGATCTTCTCCTTCTTGTAGAACTCCAGCATCGCCATCTGGTACTGCTGCTTGTCGTCGCCGTAGCGCTCCTTGAGCGCCTCCAGCCGCGGCTGCAGCGCGCGCATCTTCGCCATGTTGCGGTACTGCGCCTCGGAGAGCTTGTACATCGCGAGCTTGATCCCCAGCACCAGCGCGACAATCGCCCAGCCCCAATTGCCGATCAGCCAATGCAGCTTGGACAACAGCCAGTACAGCGGCTGCGCGATCACGGTGAACATGCCGTAATCCACGGTCAGGTCCAGCCCGGGCGCAATTCCCGGCAAGGTGTTCTGCAGTTTCGGACCAACATACAACCGCGCCGTTTCGACTGCCGTCGCACCTGGCGCGAGCTTGAATTGCGGGCCTTGCTCGCGCACCAGATAGGTCGTCTGCCCGCGATCGATCGAGGTGTCTACCGTGAAACGCGAGGGCTCACCGGAATTCGGAATCCAGGCGGCAAGAAAATAATGCTGCAGCATCGCGACCCAGCCGCCGGTCACGGTCTTGTCGAGCGCTTGGCCGAACTTGTCGAACGCGCGCTTCTCGAACTTGTCTTCCGGGCTGTACCACGCCGCGCCCGCAAAGCTGTAGGACTCGGGATTGGTCAGGCCGCCGTTCTTCTTGTAGATCGGCGGCACGCGTCGCAACTGGCGATAGGTGTTGCCGACCCATGCGCCTGTGCCGCCGTTGCGGATCTGCTCGCGCACCTCGATCACATAGCTGCCGCGATGCAGGGTGTAGCTCTTGCGCACCTGCATTCCGCCTGCGTCGGTCCACACGAAGGATTGCGAAATACTTTCGGCGCCGCTGGCCAGTGCTTTTTCGCCAGCGCCGCCTTCGACCTGGAACACGCTCAGGTGGTTGGGCGCGGGCGCGTTGTTCGCGCTGACCAGGCCGGATTCGACGACGAACAGATGCGCGGCATCAAAGTCGAGCAAGGTGACCGGAGGACTGCCGCGTTCATTCGTCTGCCCGTAGGCGAGCAGATCGGCGCCGATCACGCTCGCGCCGCGCGGATCGATGCGCAGGCGCAGCACGTCGCTGCCGAGCAACACCGGCGGCGCACTCGGTAGCGTCGATGCGATCGCTGGCGGCGGCATCGCAGGTGTTGCATTGGCGGAGTTCGCCGCGGGCGCTGCCGTGGGCACGGACGCATTCGCGCCCGGAATCGCATTCGCATTCACCGCCGTAGCGTTCGCGACAGCCGCCGGCGCGGCATGATCCTGCTGCCAGTCCTGCCAGAGCAGGAAAGCCAGGGCGAACCAGGCGACGAGCAGGAAGGTGCGGGTTTGATTCATTGGGAAGCGCCGTCGAGCCGAACCTGGCGGCCCGGTGGGTTGATCAGTGGGAGTTATCGCCGCGTGAAGCGCGCGTCGGCATTGTGGGGGCAGGAGGCTCTGGCTTCAACGCGCCCGCGCGTCGCCACAGTCCGTCGAGTTCGGCGCGAATCGCTTCGGATGTCGCCGTGGCAGCGGCGCGCTGCGCCTGCAGCACATAGTCTCCTGGCGGCAATTGCGCGCGTTGCCGGCGGAAACCTTCGCGCACGAGGCGCTTGATCCGATTGCGCCGCACGGCAAGCGGCGAAACGCGTTTGGAAACGGTGATGCCCAGCCGCGCGATCGAAACCGCATCGGCGCCATTCTCGTCCGAGCCGCCGCAAGGCGCGCGCACCTGCAAACGAAACAGGGCCGCGCTGATGCGGCGGCCCTGGGCGAGGACTCCCTTGAATTGCCCGGGTGTCAGCAGACGGGCGCGGCGCGGAAACGTGGCGGCGCGGCCTGCGATCATGGCGGGTCGGCGACGGAAGTCGCCTTGCAACGCGATCAGACGGCGAGGCGCGCGCGGCCCTTGGCTCGGCGGCGTGCGAGGATCTTGCGGCCGTCGGCGGTCTTCATGCGCGCACGAAAACCGTGGTCGCGCTTGCGCTTGAGGTTGCTGGGTTGATAGGTGCGCTTGGTGGCCATCGCGGCGCTCCGGAGCAATGCGTTGAGTAGAACCGGTAATTCTAGCGTCTTGGCGTGTTCGCACGCAAGTTCGGCGTGCTTGGCAGCCTCCGCGCTGCACGGTTAGACTTCCTGCCATTCCCGTGGATTCCGATGGCGACGCCCGCGTCGCCCAGCGAGACCTTCCTGTCCCATGCTCTCAGTCTGGTCCCGCTGCCTGGAACGCCTCGAGGCCGAGTTGCCCGCCGAAGACGTGCATACCTGGCTCAAGCCGCTGCAGGCCGACGCGCGCGAGGATCGGCTGACCCTGTACGCGCCCAATGCGTATGTCGTAGATGAGGTGCGCACGCGGCATCTGCCGCGCATCCGTGAACTCGCTGGCCATTTCGCGGGAACCGCGATCACCGTCCGCGTGGAGGTCGGCGCGCTGGCACGCGCACCCGCGGTCGTTTCGGCGGGCAACGCGCCGAAACTGCCCGAATCGGCCTACCCCTCGACGCTCGATCCGCATTACACCTTCGACAATTTCGTCGAGGGCCGATCCAACCAGCTCGGCCGCGCCGCCGCGTTGCAGGTCGCACAGCTGCCCGGCGACCGCGAGCGCAATCCGCTGCTCCTCTACGGCGGCACCGGCCTGGGCAAGACCCACCTGATGTTCGCCGCGGGCAACCTGATGCGCAGCCGCAATCCTGCCGCCAAGGTGCTCTACCTGCGCTCCGAACAATTCTTCTCGGCGATGCGCAAGGCCTTGGTCGAGAATGCGATGGATCAGTTCAAGCGCCAGTTCCAGCAGCTCGACGCGCTGCTGATCGACGACGTCCAGTTCTTCGCGGGCAAGGACCGTACGCAGGAGGAGTTTTTCCACACGTTCAACGCCCTCATCGACGGCAAGCAGCAGATCATCCTGACCTGCGATCGTTATCCGCGCGAAGTCGAAGGCCTGGAACCGCGGCTGAAGTCTCGGCTGGGCTGGGGGTTGGCGGTCGCGATCGATCCGCCCGACTTCGAGACCCGCGCGCAGATCGTGCTGTCGAAATCGCGCGAGCGCGGCGCGCCGATTCCCGAAGACGTGGCGTTCCTGATCGCCAAGCGGATGCGCTCGAACGTGCGCGACCTGGAAGGCGCGCTCAACACGCTGACCGCGCGCGCGAACTTCACCGGCCGCGCGATCACCGTCGAATTCGCCCAGGACACCCTGCGCGACCTGCTGCGCGCGCAGCAGCAGGCGATTTCCATCGAAAACATCCAGAAGACCGTGGCAGACTACTACCAGCTGCGGTTGGGGGAGATGACGTCCAAGAAGCGCACCCGTTCGATCGCCAGACCACGGCAGATCGCGATGGCGCTGGCCAAGGAACTCACCGAGCACAGCCTGCCGGAGATCGGCGACAAGTTCGGAGGGCGCGACCATACGACCGTTTTGCATGCCTGCAGCAAGGTACGGGAGTTGATCGCTTCGGACGGCAAGCTGCGCGAGGACTGGGAGAAATTGATTCGCAAGCTGACCGAATAAGCTGTGGATAGCTTGTGGGACTGTCCGGCGACGAAATTTTGTCCACAGAGTTTCCCCCATGAGTGCAAATCACATGCACAGCGTTTTCAGATTGAATAAATTCTTATAAATCAAAGCGTTAATCGTGTTTTCCAGCGATGGTTCCGTCTCCACCGCAGTCAGATCCTTATTCTTTACACCAAACAAATCTTGGGGCCGCACATGCGTTTTTCCCTTCAGCGAGAAGCTCTGCTCAAGCCGCTCCAGCAAGTCGTTAACGTCGTCGAGCGTCGGCACACCTTGCCGGTGCTCGCGAACCTGCTTGCGGTCGTCAAGGACGGGCAGTTGTCGCTGACCGGAACCGACCTCGAGGTCGAAATGGTTGCGCGAACTGCAGTGGATGATGCGCGGGACGGTGAAACCACGATCCCTGCGCGCAAGTTGTTCGAGATCGTCCGTGCCCTGCCCGACGGGAGCAAGGTTGCGTTGTCGCAGGTTGACGACAAGATCACCGTCCAGGCAGGACGCAGTCGGTTCACCCTCGCCGCACTCGCGCCGAACGAATTTCCGGCGATCGAGGATATCGATCTGGTCGAGCGCATCCGCGTGCCCGAAGCAGCGCTCAAGGAATTGATCGAGCGCACCGCGTTCGCAATGGCGCAACAGGACGTGCGTTACTACCTCAACGGCCTGCTGCTGGACTTGCGCGAGAAGGCCTTGCGCTGCGTGGCGACCGACGGCCACCGGTTGGCGCTGTGTGAGGCGCAGCTTCCCGCCGGCGCGCAGTCGCGCAAGCAGATCATCGTGCCGCGCAAGGGCGTGCTGGAGCTTCAGCGCCTGCTCGAAGGCGGCGATCGCGAGGTCGAGCTCGAAGTCGGACGCAACCACCTGCGCCTGCGCCGCGAGGATGTCACCTTCACATCCAAGCTGATCGACGGCCGTTTCCCCGATTACGATGCGGTGATCCCGATCGGCGCCGACAAGGAAGTTCGGGTGGATCGCGAAGCCCTGCGCTCGTCCTTGCAGCGCGCGGCGATCCTGTCGAACGAAAAATACCGCGGCGTGAAGATCGAAGTCAGCCCGGGACAGATGCTGCTGGTCGCGCACAACCCCGAGCAGGAAGAAGCTCAGGAAGAGGTCGAGGCGGACACCAAGGTGGATGGACTCGCGGTCGGTTTCAATGTGACGTACCTGCTCGATGCACTCAGCGCGCTGCGCGAAGAGACGGTGTTGATCGCCTTGCGCGACGCCAATTCCAGCGCCCTGCTCCGCGAAGCCTCTAACGACCGTTGCCGCCACGTTGTCATGCCGCTGCGCCTGTGACCCATGTCGCATCCGGCCGTTCCCGAACGACCGGCCTCCGATCATGCTGCTCGAGCGCCTGAGCCTGGCCCGCTTCCGCGGGTTCGACGCGGCCGAGCTGCGGCCGCAACCCGGCATCAACCTGATCACCGGCGGCAACGGCGCGGGCAAGACCAGCCTGCTCGAAGCGGCGCACCTGCTCGCGAACGGCCGCTCGTTTCGAGGGCGTGTGCGTGATGGCCTGGTCCGGCATGGGCAGGCGGATCTGGAGGTCTTTGCCGAGTGGAGTCAGCAGGATGGTCGCCAGCGGCGCGCCGGATTGAGGCATTCCGGCCGCGATTGGGAAGCCCGGCTGGATTCGCAAGCCGTAGGCAGCTTGGCCGAACTCTGTGCGGCCTTGGCGGTTTTGAGCTTCGAACCGGGCAGTCACGCGCTGATCGCGGGCGGCTCCGAACAACGCCGGCAGTTTCTCGACTGGGCCTTGTTCCACGTGGAACCGGATTTCCTGCCGGTCTGGCGGCGTTACGCCCGTGCGCTGAAGCAGCGCAACAGTCTGCTAAAGAATCGGCCCACGGAATCCCTGTTGTCGGTTTGGGACCAGGAGTTGGTCGAGGCGGGCGAGCCGGTTACGCGGATGCGAGCGATGTACCTGTGCCAGCTCCAGCCGATGCTCGTGGAGGTCGCCGCCCTCTACCTGCCTGAACTGGGGATGCTGAATATCGAGTTCCTCCCGGGATGGCGCCGCGACCAGCAATCGTTGGCCGACGCCCTCGCGCAGACCCGCGCACGCGATCTGCTGCTCGGATACAGCGGTACCGGGCCCCACCGCGCCGACTGGCGGGTTGATTTCGAAAACCTGCCGATCGGGCGGCAGGCGCTCTCGCGTGGGCAGGAAAAACTGTTGGCCCTGTCCTGTGTGCTTGCGCAGGCTCGTGCTTATGCACAGGCCCGCGACGAATGGCCGGTTATCGCTCTGGACGACCTCGCCTCCGAACTCGACCTCGAACACCAACAACGCGTACTCGCCGATCTGGCCTCGAACCGCGCCCAGATTCTGGTGAGTGGAACCGAACCGCCGCCGGGGTTGCAGGCCACGAGTTTGTGCCTCGCGAGGTTCCACGTGGAACAAGGCGGCGTTCGCAGACTGCTATAATTCCGCTCTTCCACGAGCAGTCGTGTTTCCGCTGCCTTCAACGCACGGAAACCACAGGATCGAGCGCCCGCATGACCGACGAAAACAGCTCCGGCGACAAGCACGAGAGCACCTACGATTCCTCCCGCATCACCGTCCTGCGCGGCCTCGAGGCCGTCCGCAAGCGGCCGGGCATGTACATCGGCGACGTCCACGACGGCACCGGCCTGCACCACATGGTATTCGAGGTCGTTGACAACGCGATCGACGAGGCGCTAGCGGGTTACTGCGACCGCGTCGAGGTCATCCTGCACGCCGATGGCTCGGTTTCCGTTGCCGACAACGGCCGCGGCATCCCGACCGACATCCACAAGGAAGAGGGCGTCTCGGCGGCCGAAGTCATCATGACCGTGCTGCACGCCGGCGGTAAGTTCGACGACAACAGCTACAAGGTCTCCGGTGGCCTGCACGGCGTCGGCGTCTCGGTCGTCAACGCGCTGTCCGAACACCTGTGGATGGACATCTGGCGCGACGGCCGCCACCACCAGCAGGAATATGGGCTCGGCGAGCCGCAGTACCCGCTGAAGGACGTCGGCGCCTCGAACCGTCGCGGCACCCAGATCCGGTTCAAGCCCGCCGGCAGCATCTTCACCGACACCGAATTCCACTACGACATCCTCGCCAAGCGCCTGCGCGAGCTGTCCTTCCTCAACTCCGGCGTGCGCATCGAGTTGGCCGACGAACGCGGCGAGGGCCGCCGCGACGTGTTCGAATACGAGGGCGGCATCCGCAGCTTCGTCGAGCACCTCGCCCAGCTGAAGACGCCCCTGCATCCATCGGTGATTTCCGCGACCGGCGAGCAGAACGGCATCACCGTGGACATCGCCCTGCAGTGGACCGATGCCTACCAGGAAACGATGTTCTGCTTCACCAACAACATCCCGCAGAAGGACGGCGGCACCCACTTGGCAGGCTACCGTGCGGCGCTGACGCGCACGCTCAACGGCTACATCGAGCAGTCCGGCATCGCGAAGCAGGCCAAGATTACCCTGGCGGGCGACGACATGCGCGAGGGCATGATCGCGGTACTCTCGGTCAAGGTGCCCGACCCCAGCTTCTCCTCGCAGACCAAGGAAAAGCTCGTATCTTCAGAGGTAAAGCCAGTAGTTGAGGCGATCGTCGCCGAAAAACTTGGTAACTTCCTGCAAGAGCACCCGACCGAGGCGAGGGCGATCGCCGAGAAGGTCGTTGACGCCGCGCGGGCCCGCGAAGCGGCTCGCAAGGCCCGCGAGCTGACCCGCCGCAAGGGCGCGCTCGACATCGCCGGCCTGCCCGGCAAGCTGGCCGACTGCCAGGAAAGGGATCCGGCGAAGTCCGAGCTGTTCATCGTCGAGGGCGACTCCGCCGGCGGCTCGGCCAAGCAGGGCCGCAACCGCAAGACCCAGGCGATCCTCCCGCTCAAAGGCAAGATCCTCAACGTCGAGCGCGCGCGCTTCGACAAGATGCTCGGCAGCGCCGAGGTGGGAACCTTGATCACCGCGCTCGGCTGCGGCATCGGCAAGGACGAGTACAACCCCGACAAACTGCGCTACCACCGCATCATCCTGATGACCGACGCGGACGTGGACGGCTCGCACATCCGCACCCTGCTGCTGACGTTCTTCTACCGGCAGATGCCCGAGTTGATCGAGCGCGGCCACGTCTACATCGGCCTGCCGCCGCTGTACAAGATCAAGCAGGGCAAGACCGAGCTATACCTCAAGGACGACGCGGCGCTGAACCAGTACCTGGTGAACAACGCGGTCGAGGGCGCCGAGCTGCACCCGGGCGCGGGCGCGCCGCCGATCACCGGCGTGGCGCTGGAGCGGCTGATGCTCGACCTCGTGGCCGCGCAGGAAACCATCGAACGCAACGCATGGCGCTTCGACGGCACAGTGCTGCGCGCGATGCTCGAACTGCCGCCGCCGGCCGATCTCGCCGATGCCGGGCGTGTCGAGGCATGGCGTGAACGGCTGGAGGCGCGCTTGGGCGGAGCCGGGCTCGGCCAGGCCCAGTACGCGCTGCGCGTACTCGCCGGCTACGAGGCGCATCCGACCGCGCTGGTGATCGAGCGCCGCCAGCACGGCCTCGCTGTCAGCCAGACGTTGCCGCTGAACCTGTTCGAGGCCGGCGACCTGCGCCCGATCGGCGATGCCGCGCGGGCGCTCGAGGGCCTGCTGCAGCCGGACGCGGCCGTCCGTCGTGGCGGGCGCTCGCAAGCCGTCGCGAGCTTCTCAGCGGCGCAGGCGTGGCTGCTCGAGGAAGCGAAGAAGGGCCGCACGATCCAGCGCTTCAAGGGCCTGGGCGAGATGAACCCGGACCAACTGTGGGAGACCACGGTGAACCCGGAAACGCGGCGCCTGCTGAAGGTCCGCATCGAGGACGCCGTCGCTGCGGACCAGATTTTCGCGACGTTGATGGGTGACGTGGTCGAGCCGCGCCGCGATTTCATCGAGGACAACGCGCTGCGGGTGAGCAACCTTGACGTTTGACAACTGCATGGAGCGGCTTGAATCGAAGCACCGGTAGCGATTAGCCTGTCAAACCCGATCTACACAATCCACAAGCCTTTCGGCGGAGAACCCCATGCGCAAAACCCACCCGCTGAAGCTGCTTGCATTGGCGACCGCGATCGGCGCGTTGGCGATGCCGGTCGCGTTGGCCCAGTACGATGCGGCAGGCAACGCCGACAAACCGGTGGTGAAGAAGCGCGACAAAGTCGTTCCCCTGTATCCCAACGCCACACGCACCGATCCCAAGGCCGGCGCATCGACCACCGACATGGACGAAGCGCTCGGCAAGCTGCTGAAGATGGTCAACAGCAAGTCCCAGGACGATGCCGTGATCACGCAGGGCGAGAAACTCGCTGCCCAGCACGACGCGAACAACTACGATCGCGCGCTGGCGTACGAGATCCTCGGCTACGCGTATCTGCACAAGAACGACAGCGCCCACGGGATCGATAGCCTGCAGAAAGCGATCGCGCAAGACGCGTTGCCGAACAACGAGCACTTCGGCCTGATGCTGCAATTGGCGAATGTGGAGATCCGCGCCGGCCAGCCCGATGCAGGCCTGGCAATGCTCGATCGACTCGTCACCGAAACCAAGCAGGACAAGCCAGAATACGACGCGTTGCGCGCGCAGGTTGCCTACAACAAGAAGGATTACGCGGCCGCGGCGCAAGCGCTGCAGAAGTCGTTGGACGCGAATCCGCAGCACCCCGATCCGAACGCGCAACAACTGCTGCTGATCTGCTATTTCAACCTCAAGCAGCCCGAGCGCGCCGAACCGATCGCGCAAGCCATCCTGCGCGCGCATCCGGACGACAAGGACGCGATCCTCAACGTGGCCTCCGTCTATCAGCAGGCAGGGCAGGACGACAAGGCCGCCGCGTTGCTCGACGACGCGCGCAAGCGCGGGTTGCTCACCAGCGCGAACGATTACCGCCGGCTTTACGCCCTGTATTCGACCCTGAAGGGACACGAAAAGGACAGCATCGCGACCATCAACGACGGACTGCAAAAAGGCATCCTGCAGCCGAACCGGGAGGTGCTGACCGCATTGGCCGAGGATTATTATTTCGGCGGGCAGGAGGAGCAGGCGATCGAGGCCTACAAAAAGGCCGACGCAGCCTCGACCGACGGCGAAGCCGCCCTGAACCTTGCGAAGATCTACCACAACGACCGGCGCGCGGCCGAAGCCAAGGCGATGGCCGAGCGGGCGTTGCAGAAGGGAATCAAGCAGCCCGATGAAGCACGGGCGCTGCTCAACGAGGCAGGCGCGCAGGCGAGGAAGTCCGGCAAGAAAAAGTGACTCCCATGGCAGAACCAAGCCCCGGTGTTTGACGCCTTGCGGGTTTGCGATAAGCTTGTAATTTCCCGCACCCGCAAAAGCAGGGGCGGACCCGAAGGAAAACGGCCGCACGCACCCGACGCCCACTCAGCGCATGACGCAAACGACCTTCCAATCCCGCTACGACAACCTGCCCGAGACGTTGAATTGGGGGCGAGTCGCCGGCATCGCATTCGCGATCACCGTCGAGGCGGCGTTGTTCATGATGCTGCTGGTACCGCCCGCGGCACCGGAGCAGGACAAGGACCAGAGCCAGAAGACCAACGCGACGATCATCGAGCCGCCGCCGAAGCCGCCGCCGCCGCCGCCGCCGCCGCCGGAGCAGGTCAAGGCGCCGCCGCCCAAGGAAGTGCCGCCGCCGCCGCAGCGGAACATCCCGCCGCCGCCACCGACCCCGCCGGTTGTTACCGATACGCCGAACTTCATGTCGAAGGAGGCGCCGCCGCCGGCGCCGCCGGCACCGCCGGTTGCCGCGCAGACGGTCGAAGCGGCCGTGGACATCGCGTGGAAGCTCAAGCACATGCCGGATTTCCCGCGCGAGGAGCTCAACAACGGCGAGTCGTGTTCGCTCGTGTTGCTCGTGAGCGTCAATGAGGACGGCGAACCGACCGGGGTCAACACCGAAAAAGGCTGCCACAACACGCATTTCGAGCGTGCTGCGAAGGACGCTGCGATGAAATGGCGGTTTACGCCGAAGATGGAAAACGGCCGACGCGTGCCGAGCACCGCGCGTGTTCCCGTCGATTTCACCAATCCCAACCAGTAACCCCAACCAACACCGACTCAACCTAAAGGCCAGGCCATGATGCTGCAGGATCCCAACACCACGACGGCCGCTGCGGCCACCACCCCGGCGGCTGCGCCCGCGGCATCGGCGGCCGAAGGCTTCAACAACATCGGCTTCGGCCACATGTGGGGCACCTTCACATCCGGCGACAACGTCGTCGGCCTGCTGGTGTTCATCGTGCTGGTCACGATGTCGATGGGCTCGCTGTTCTACATGATGGTCAACATCTTCCGGAACGTGCGCATCCGCGCGCGCACCGACAAGGTGATCCGCACGTTCTGGGAAACCCCGAACGCGCAGGACGCGATCCAGTTCATGGAGCAGCAGCCCAAGAGCGAGCCTTTCTCGAAGATCGCGCTCGACTGCGCCGAAGCCGCCGCGCACCACCAGCGCAACGAAGGCGGCCGCCTGACCGGCGCGTTGAACCGATCGGAGTTCATTGACCGCGCCCTGCGCCAGGCCGTGAGCCGCGAAAGCGAAGGCCTCGAGAACGGCCTGACCCTGCTCGCCACGGTCGGCTCGACCGCGCCGTTCGTGGGCCTGCTCGGCACCGTCTGGGGCATCTACCACGCGCTGATCAGCATCGGCCAATCGGGTGAATCCTCGATCGGCGCGGTAGCCGGCCCGGTGGGCGAGGCGCTGATCATGACCGCGCTCGGCCTGTTCGTCGCGATTCCCGCGGTGCTCGCGTACAACTTCTTCGTGCGCCAGAACCGCGTGACCAACTCGCAGTTCGATGCGTTCGCGCACGACCTGCACGACTTCTTCGCGACCGGTTCCCGCGTCGGCGCGTAAGCGTCGACGGGACACGTAACGGAGCCGGAAAATGGCCTTCAGCAGCAACGACAGCGGCGGCCCCATGGCCTCGATCAACGTCACGCCCCTCGTGGACGTGATGCTGGTGCTGCTGATCATCTTCATGATCACCACCCCGCTGATGAAGCACAAGATCGAGGTGAAGCTGCCCAACGCGGTGCTCAGCAAGAAACCCGATCCGCTCAAGCAGCCGCCGGTCACGGTCACCGTCAAGTCCGACGGCAGCCTGTACTGGAATGACGAGCCGGTGGACCAGGCCAAGCTCGAGCAGAACCTCGGCACGATCGCGCAGCGCGAACCGCAGCCCGAGGTGGACGTCCGCGGCGACAAGACCACGCGCTACGGCACGATCTGGTCGGTGGTCCGCACCGCCAAGAACGCCGGCGTGCTGAAGGTCGGTTTCGTTTCGGCCCCGCATGGCCAGCATCACTTCTAACGAGCGCGCGAGCATCCCGTCATGGCATTTTCCACAGGCAACAGCAACGGACCGTTGGTGGACATGAACGTCACGCCCCTTGTGGACGTGCTGCTCGTGCTGCTGATCATCTTCATGGTCACGATGCCGCCGGAAACCTATCCGCTCGGCGTGGACCTGCCGCAGCCCTCGAAGATTCCGCCGCCCCCCGTGAAAGCCAATCCGATCGACCTGCGGATCGACGCGAACGGCCAGGTCACGTGGAACAACGCGGTGACCCCGATGAGCGCGCTTACCGGCGTCATGAGGGTCGAGGCCGAACGCTACACCAACGAGGCCGACCAGCCGGTGATCCAGATCGACGCCGACCAGGACGCCACCTACGACACTCTCGCGCTGGTCCTCGCGGACGCGAAGAACGCGGGCTTGGTCAAGATCGGATTCGTGGACAACGGCCAGAAATAACTTGTCGCGTCAATCAACTGAAGGCCGCCCTCGAGCGGCCTTTTTTGTTTGTCGCGGAAAAGGGGCTACCAGCGCGCATCGAATCGCAGTAGGGTTGGCAGAACCCGGTCGCGGGAGAACGCCATGGCTTTCGCAAGTGGCAGCACGGGGCGGATGGTGGAGATGAACATCACGCCGCTGGTCGACGTGATGCTGGTGCTACTCGTGATCTTCATGATCACGATGCCGCCGCGGACCTATCCGATCGGCGTGGAACTGCCGCAGGTCGGCCCGCATCTTCCGCCGCCCGCACAATCCATCGCATTGAAGATCGCTGCGGACGGCGCGATCACCTGGAACGACAGCGCAGTGCCTTTGGTCGCGTTGCCCGGCGTGATGAAAGTCGAAGCCGAACGCTATGCCGTTCCGCAACAGCAACCGGTGATCGAGATCGACGCCGACCGCGACGCGCAGTATGCGGTTCTCGCGAGCGTGCTCGCAGACGCGAAAAACGCGGGGTTGGTCCGGATCGGGTTCGTTGACGACAGCAGGCGCTGATCCTAGCTTCGGCGCGACACCCTCGTTGCTGCTCAGGCGCGCGCCGCGGAGATAACCTGCAAGTAGCCGGCGACGGTCGCCTCGAGTCCGGCGTAGAGCGCCTCGTCGATCAGCGCGTGCCCGATCGACACTTCGGCGATTTCCGGCGCGGCGCGCAGCAGGTCGCCCAGATTCGCCTGATCGAGGTCGTGGCCGGCGTTGACGCCGAGCCCGACCGCACGCGCACGCCGCGCGGCTTGCGCGCACAGAGCGAGTTCGTGCGCGGCATTGCCATTCGCGTGCGCCAGCGCATAAGGCCCGGTGTACAGCTCGATCCGCGACGCGCCCATTTCCGCGGCGCGCTCGATGTCGGGCGAATCGCAATCCATGAACAACGACACGCGGCAGTCCAGATCCACGTGCGAACGGATCACCGGGACCAGGCGTCCGCCATCGCGAGACAGGTCGAATCCGTGGTCGGAGGTGATCTGCCCGTCGCCATCCGGGACGAAAGTCACCTGGTCCGGACGCGCGAGCTCGGCCAAGCGCAGCAATCCCGGGTAACCGCCGCGCGCGGGCGCGAACGGGTTGCCTTCGATGTTGAACTCGACGCGGCCGTGGCAAATCTCGGCGAGCAGCAGCACATCGTCCGGGCGGATATGGCGCTGGTCGGGCCGCGGATGCACCGTGATGCCGCCGGCGCCGGCGGCAATCACGGTCTCGGCCGCGCGACGAAGGTCGGGTCGTCCGCCTCCGCGCGAATTGCGCAGCACCGCGATCTTGTTGAGGTTGACGCTCAGCAGCGTGCCCGATTCGCGCATCGGGTTAGCCTAGCAGTTCGCCGGGATCCGGAACCGGCGCCCGTTGGCGACCGCGCGTCCTTCGCGTGACGCCATGGGAATCGACGGCGCGCGCACCGAGCCGTCGGGCGTGACCGGGTTCACACAACCCGAAAAAACACGGTGCTATCGCCGCGGAAAGCCTTGCGTGGCCTTCAATTGCGGCGTTTCGCGCCGCATACTGCGTCGATGGCAGGGGTGATACGGGCGATCCTGGGAAGCCTGGCAGCGGCGTGGCTGTGCTGCGCCGGCGCCGGCGCGTTTCCGGGCGATCCGCTGCTGCAACGGTTCACGCCCGCGGACTTCAAGGCCACACCGTACCTGTACAGCATTGGCGGCGACGCCGAGGGGCGCCTGTACATCGGCAATAGCGACGGCATGCTGCGGATGCAGGGCCGCGAATGGGAGACGATCCCGCTGCCCGGCGGCATGGGCGCCGCCACGATCGTGCGCGGGCGCGATGGTCGCGTCTATCTGGATGGTTACGACAGCTTCGGCTGGATCGAAGCCGCTGCCGACGGCCGCGCTGTTTATCACGACCTGCGCGACGCGTTCGGGCTCAAGGGCGCGGATCGGGCGTTGGGCTGGATGTCTTCGATCGTCGCGGTCGAGGACGGCGTGTATTTCCGTGCGCAGAACCGACTGCTGTTCTACAGCTTCCGCGGCGCGCACCGGCAATGGCCACTGGCGGAGAAGGAAGGCTCCGTCAGCGGTTGGCATGGAGGGTTGTACAACCTCGACAAGGACGCGGGCTTGCGCCACTTCGAGGACGGCAAGCTGGCGCCGGTGCCCGGCGGCGAAGCAATGAAAGGTCACCGCGGCATTGACCTGATCGACGAGGGCGATAGCGCGCTGCTTCTGTCGGTCGGCGGTTTCTACCGCTTGCGCGACGGCCACGTGAGCGCGCTGGATGTGCCGGCGCTTCCCGCCGACGCGGGCATTTTCGTCAACATTCTCAAGTTGCCCGACGGCGGGTTCGTGGTCGCGACGAATACCGGGGACCTGCTCGACTTCGACGATGGCGCGCACCTGCTTTCAAGGCACAAGATCGCGCGCGCGAGCATCGCCGGCCTGTATTACGACACCGACCACGGCCTATGGTCGGTCAGCGAGGACGAACTGGCGCGGTTGCAGATCCCCTCGCCGTGGTCGCGCATCGACGTCGGCGACCTGGGCGGCGTGGTCGCCGATGCGGAGCTGCATCGCGGCGCGCTCTGGCTCGCGGTGGGCTCGCTGGGGCTGGTGCGCATGTCCGACGACAACGGCGCGCGCAAGACCGAATGGATCGATTCGGAACACCGCAAGCAGGTCTTCAACCTGGTTAGCACCGAGGACGGCCTGCTGGTCGCGCAAGGCGAGGGCATCGACGTCATCGCCGACGACGGGAAGAAAACCGAACTCGTCAACCACCAGCAGCCGGTCTATTCGATCGTGCGTTCGCGCTACGACCACGACCTCGCGTACGCACCTGGCGACGAAGGTGTGTTCGTGCTGCGCCGCAAGGAGCATCAATGGCGGCTCGCCGCGCTGCTGCCCGCGCCCGAATTGGCGTCGCAGACGGTGATCGAAACCGCGGCGGGCGAGCTCTGGGTCAACAACTCGCGCGGCCTGCCGGAACGTTGGCGGATCGACCCGGTCGGAGCGAAGTTGCTCGAGCGCGAGCGGTTCCGGCTCGATGCTCCCGGCTACACCCAGGATCCGAACCTGGCGCCGCAGGTGTATGCGTTCGTCGACGCGGTCTATGTCGGGATCGGCAAGCAGGCGTTCCGTTTCGATGGCCGCGCCTTCGTTCCGTTCACGGGCGAGCCGTTCTCCTTCATGCAGAGCCCGAACGCCTTCCAGATCCTGAGCACGCCGGCCGGTGTGTTCGCGTACACCGGCAGCCGCCTGTACCGCCGTGGCGCGGATGGGCATTGGAAGCGCGAGGATTTCGGCGCGCAGAACCAGGCTTCGCAAAGCGTGTTGCGTTACGGCAGCGATGGCGTGCTGCGATTGAGCGTCTGGCGTTCGCTGCTGCAGTACCGTCCCGATGACAAGGCGGCACCGCCGTCGGCACCGCTGGCGGTACGATTGACGGCGATCAATCGGATCGACGCGGACGGCAGCAGCAAGAGCCTGCCTCTGGGCGCTCATGCGCCAGACGAATACACCCAGGATCAAGCGATCAGCCTGCAGTTCTCGGTGTTCAGCCCGGAGCCGGGCGTGGAATACCGCTATCGCGTGCCAGGCCTGACCGCCGGCTACACCAACTGGCGCGAATTGCCCACGCTGGGTTTTTCCGGACTCGACCAGCCGGGCAAGTACGACATCGAAGTGCAGGCCCGCACGCCGAGCGGACGCCAGGTGGAACCGCTGCACTACGCCTTTTCGATCGCGCCGCGCTGGTACCAGATCACCCTCGTGCGGTTGCTCGCCGCGCTGGGGTTCCTGCTCGCGCTGCTGCTGCTGATGCGGTGGCGCGAACACCGCCAAGCCCGGATCTACGCGTACCGGCAGCAGCAGCTCGAGCAGAAAATCGCCGAACGTACGGCCGACCTGGAGGTCGCGAACCGCAAGCTCGGCGAGCTGGCGACCGAAGACAGCCTGACCGGCGTCGCCAACCGCCGTGCGCTGGAAACCGGCCTGCAGCGCGAATGGCGGCGCTGCCTCGACCAGCGCACGCCGATCGCGTTGCTGATGATCGACGTAGACCATTTCAAGCAGTACAACGACCGGCACGGCCACCTCGCCGGCGACGTGGTGCTGAAAACCGTCGCCCGGAAACTGTCCGAAGGACACGATCCGCAACGTGAATTGCTCGCACGCTACGGCGGCGAGGAATTCTGCCTGTTGCTGCCAGGCGTGGCGAAGGATGGCGCGCAGCAACGCGCGGAGCAGTTGCGCAGGCTGTTCGACGGCGGCGAATCGATGGTCACCGTCAGCATCGGCGTTGCGTCGCAGGTGCCGCAGGACGCGGGCGATGCCGAGGCGCTGCTACGCATCGCCGACGAGATGCTCTACGAAGCCAAGCGGCGCGGCCGCAACCGCGTCGCCGCCGCGGCCTGATCCTTACTCGACGACGGAAAAACAGCGCGGAATGTGCGGTGCGTCGAAACAGGCGAGCGCGACCGTGTGCGTGTCCGCCGGTACGAGCCGCCTGAACGTCCAGCGCGCCGCGTCTCCGGCACTGGGAGGCAACGCGATAGGCACCGGCGTTTCGGCTTCGATCGCGAACCGCCACGCTGGCAGCCACGAGTAGATGCCGGTACCGGTGGCCTTGCAGGAGGCTTCCTTCGCGGTCCATGCGCGCAGGAAGGCGAGCCGTGCGATGTTCTCGTCGCGCTCGGCGCACGCGCGCAGGGTCGCCGCCTCGTCCGGCGCGAACCAGCGCTCGGCGAGTGCGAGCACGGGCGGCGCGCGATCGCGGCGCTCGATGTCGATGCCCACGCGTCCGTTCGCGGCGACTGCGAGCACGCTGCCGCCGCGCGTGTCGCTGAAATTGAAATCCGGCGCATCCGCGTGCAACAGGAATGGACGACCCTTGGCTTCACGGCCGAAGCGCAGCGCATCCGGCGGAATCTGCAAGTACGGCGCGAGCAGGTAACGCAATACGAGATCCGTGCGTTGCCTGCGTGATGCCGCGATCGGCTGCAGCGCTTCGGGCCACCACCAGACATGCAGTCCGTCACGCTGCAGCGTGCGTGCACGGGTCAGTTCGGGGAGCGTGACGGGCTGCCATTCCATGCGTTCAAGCACGATCCCGAAGCGTCGGGATCCACCGATTCCTCAATCGTGCTTCGCTGTGGGATCGGCCGAAGGCGGATCCGGCCGTTTCATGCTGTTGCGTAGCGCTTGCAACTCGGCTGGCGTGAGTTCGCCCTGGCTGTTGTCGGCCATGCGCCCTGACAACAGGCTCAGCGCTCCGAGCAAGGTCAACAACAACGAGAGAAGGAGGCAGACCACGCCCAGCGCGAACGACTTCGTAAAGAACAGGACCGCGAAGCACGCGGCGGCAAGCAGCAGCAGGATCCAGCCCATGGCGTCAACGCAGGATTCGGGTCGGCGCAGTGTAGCCCATGCTTGGCGTGGCGATCAGTGGCCTGCGTCGTACGCGTGGTGCAGCGATACGGCGTATTCGACTTCGCGCATGGATCCCAGGAACACCGGCACGCGCTGATGCAGCTTTTCCGGCTGCACATCGAGCATGCGCATGCGCCCGGTGCTGGCCGCGCCGCCGGCCTGCTCGACCAGCAACGCCATCGGATTGGCCTCATAGAGCAGGCGCAGCTTGCCGCCTTGCGCCAGGATCTTGGAATCCAGCGGATAGATGAACACGCCACCGCGGGACAGGATCCGGTGCACGTCGGCGACCATGCTCGCGACCCAGCGCATGTTGAAATCCTTCCCGCGCGGGCCTTCCTTGCCCGCCAGCATTTCGCCGACATACTGCTTCATCGGTGCTTCCCAGCGGCGCTGGTTGGAGACGTTCGCGGCGAATTCCTTCGTGTCCTCTGGAATGCGGATGTCGCGGCGGGTCATCACAAAGGTGCCGATCTCGCGGTCGAGCGTGAACGCGTGGGTGCCGTTGCCGACCGTGAGCACGAGCATCGTGCTCGGGCCGTACGCCGCGTAGCCCGCGGCGACCTGGTCGCGGCCCGGCTGCAGGAAGTGCTCGTCGCCGGGATGGCTCACGCCGTCCGGGCAGCGCAGCACCGAGAAAATCGTGCCGACGGTGACGTTGACGTCGATGTTCGAGCTGCCGTCGAGCGGATCGAACACCAGCAGGTAGTTGCCCTTCGGATACCTGTCCGGGATCGGCTGGCTGTGGTCCATCTCCTCGGACGCGCAGGCTGCGAGGTGGCCGCCCCAAGCGTTGGTCTCGAGCAGGATCTCGTTGGACAGCACGTCGAGCTTCTTCTGCGCCTCGCCCTGGATGTTCATGCTGGTCGAGCCTGGGGTGCCGGCATCGCCGAGCACGCCGCCGAGGTCGCCCTTGCCGACCGCGATCGAGATCGTCTTGCAGGCGCGCGCGACCACCTCGATCAGCAGGCGCAGGTCGGCGCAGATGCGGCCGGCCTGCTGCTCCTCGATCAGGTAGCGGGTCAGGGAAATGCGGTTCATGGCGGTTCGCTCGCGGGGAAGGACGGCATTCTACGGTGCGGGCTTTTCGAGCACCAAAAAGAACGGCCGCCCGGAGGCGGCCGTTCGGGTGCTACACGAAACGCTGGATCAGAAGCGGCCTTCGAAGCCGACGCTCAGCAGCTGAGCCTTGGAGCTCGAATCGCTGTCCTGGTACAGGTAGTTGAGGCTCAGGCCGAAGTTCGGGCTGAAATCGTAGCCGCCACCGATGCCGAAATAGGCCTTGGTGGTGTTGCCGCTCACGCCGAACGCTGACGCGTGCAGGCGGTTGACGCCCAGCCGGCCGTCCACGTACCAGCCGGTCGGGTTCTGGTCGAAATGCGTCTTGGCGACGAGGCCGCCGCCCCACGCATCGACGCGCAGGTGGCCACCGAACACGCTGTGGCTACCGAAATCGACGTAACCGCCTTCGACGGCGAAGTTCGGGTTGAAGAAATAACCGACGCGCGCGGCGCCGCCGAACGTGTCGTCATGGCCCAGGCCGCTGGCGGACACACGCGCCGAACCCAGGTCGCCGCGCAGGTACCAGCCGTTGGTGTCGGCTGCCGAAGCGGCTGCGGAGAAGCCGGCCAGCGCCAGCAGGGAAGCGAGGAGTACAGTCTTTTTCATGAATTATTCCAATCCATTAGGGAGTGTTGGCCGGAATTCGGCGCGGGCAGGCTACGCGAAATTGCATCGAATGTAAAGATTAAGTTAATTCGATGCGAATTGCCGTCTGCGTAGCCCAACTTCCGACATGCGGGCTGAAACGATAGTTCCAAGAGACCCGCGTCAGACGTCGCCGTCGTTCAGCCAGCCTTCGCCGCTGCCGCGGTGGAACACGCGATCGGATTCGCGCACGTCGCCGGCGGGGATCGAGTCTTGGCTTGCGAGCTCTGCATAGATGGGCGCGAAGTCGGGCCGGGTCGCGTCCATGAGTTGCTCGTAGCCGTCGATCACGAAATAGGTCTTCTGATAGGTGTCGATGCGATAGCGCGTGCGCATGATCCGGCGCAGATCGAAGCCGATCCGGTTCGGCGCCAGCGACTCCAGGCAGTGGATCGATTCGCCTTTCGAAGACACGATCCCTGACCCGTAGATGCGCAGGCCGCCCGGTTCGCGGATCAGGCCGAATTCCACCGTGTACCAGTACAGCCGCGTCAGATGTACCAGCGCCTGCACGCCGATCCCGTGCGCCTTCACGCCGCCCCGGCCGTAGGCCTGCATGTAGTCGGCGAAGACGGGTTCCATCAAAAGGGGCACGTGGCCGAACAGATCGTGGAACAGGTCGGGCTCTGCGAGGTAGTCGAGTTGTTCGGGCTTGCGGATCCACCATGTCACCGGGAAACGGCGGTTGGCGAGGTGGTCGAAAAAAGTCAGCTCGGGCAGCAGGCCCTCGACGCCGACCAGTTCCCAACCGGTGCTCTTGCGCAGCATCCGGTTGAGGTCGTCGAATTTCGGGATTGCTTCCGCGCCCATCCGCATCCGCGACAGGTTGTCGAGGAAAGCCTGTGAAGCACGGTTCGGCAGCAACGCCTGCTGGCGCGCGAACAGGGTCGCCCAGGTCGCATGATCGGTCGCGCTGTAACTTGACCAGGGCTGCTCGACAACGGCGGTCGTATAGACCGGCACGTAGCCTTTGTCGGTCATCTGGTGTTCGACCCGGTTCGGGGTGGAGGCCATGACGATTTCCGCGCGCGATATGGATGCAGTGTAGGCCCAAGCCCGCGCGCGGGAAACCCGCACATTGCCGGCGAAGCGGCGGGGTTCAGTGCAGGCGGCGCGAACCGCGCCGCCTGCGTCGCGGCGGCGGCGCATCGGCAGAGGCTGCCGGATCGTCGTCCCAGTCCAGGCCCGCGTCCCAGTCATTCTCGATCCACGCGTCCTCGGCGCTGCCGCGCGGGAGTTCGTGGCTGAGCGCGGCGTCGTGCTCCTCGTCCTCGTCGGGTTCGTCTTCCCAGCTGTAGCGCTTGCGCGGCAATGGAGGATCGAGCCGACGCCAGAAAATCGCCGCGAGCGTGCCGGCGATCGCGCCGCACAGATGCGATTCCCAGGAAACGTCCAGCTCACGCGGGAAGATCGTCAGCAACATTCCGCCGTAGAGGAAGAACGCCATCATCCCGGCGGCGATCGCCTGCCGGTCGCGGCGCAGCACGCCGAGCACGAACACCAGGAACATCAGGCCGTGCGCGATCCCGCTCGCGCCAATGTGCGCGCTGCCGGGTTGGCCAATGAACCACACGCCGAGGCCCGAACCGATCCAGACCAGAGGCAGGGCGCGCAAGGAAGCGCGCGGATACAGGCCTCCCGCGAGCGTGCCGAGTATCAGCAGCGGCAGCGCGTTGGAAACCAGGTGATCGAGCGAGGCATGCAGTAGCGGCGCGATGAACACGCCGATCAGCCCGGCGATTTCGTGCGGGCGCAGCGCGAGCGCATCGAACGGCTGCCCGGTCCAGTGCTCAAAGACCTTGATCAGGCCCAGCAGCGCGACGAAGCCCAGGCTTGCCGACGCCGCGCGCTTGAATTGCCCCACGAGCGGGCGCGCCTGTGCGGCAGCGGCGGCGGGATCGGGCAGGGGCAGGTCCATGACCGCTAGATGAGGGCGCAAACCGTGAACGCAACGGATGGGCCGGTATCATGCGCGCATGAACCTTCCAGGCAACCCCGTGATCCGCCTCAAGACCGCGCGTCCGGCGAGTCACCCGAACGCGCAGCACCCGTGGATCTACCAGAAAATGGTGGAGAAACCTGCGACGCGGCCCAAGCCGGGCAGCGTGGTCGAGATCCACGACAACAGCAGTGGCTGGATCGGACGCGGCTTCTACAACGGCCACTCGCGCATCACCCTGCGCGTGCTGACCAACGATGCGAACGAGCCGATCGACGCCGACTGGTTCCGCCGCCGCATCGCGCGCGCGGTGTCGTTGCGCCGCGACGTGCTCGGGCTCGACGAAGTGAGCGACGCCTGGCGCGTCGTCCATGCCGAAGGCGACGGCCTTTCCGGCCTCGTCGTCGACCGCTACGCCGACCTGCTGGTGGTCGAGTTCTTCTCCGCCGGCATGTTCCGCCACCGCGAATGGATCTACGAGGCCCTGCGCGAGCAGTTCCCTGGTTGCCGCTTCTATGCCTTTTCCGAAGACCACGTGCAGAAGCAGGAGAGCTTCGACTTCCGAGCGTCCGACGCGCCCGCGCCCGCGGTCATCACCGAGTACGGCGTGAAGTTCCGCGCCAGCCCCGGCAGCGGACACAAGACCGGCTTCTTCGCCGACCAGCGGGACAACCGCGAGTGGTTCGCGCGCCACGTCGCCGGCGCGCGCGTGCTCGATCTATGCTGCAACTCCGGCGGCTTCGGCATCTACGCCAAGGCGCGCGGCCATGCGGAGGAAGTGATCGGCCTCGACCTCGACGAGGAGATCCTCGCGATCGCGAAGAAGAACGCCCAGCTCAACGATGCCAGGGTGCGCTTCGTGCAGGCCGACCTGTTCCCGTGGCTGCGCGATGCGGGCGCGAACGGCGAGCAGTTCGACGCGGTCATCCTCGACCCGGCGAAGATGACCCGCGATCGCGAGCAGGTCATCCCCGCGCTGAAGAAATACCTCGACATGAACAAGCTGGCGATGTCGGTGGTGAAGCCCGGCGGCTTCTACCTCAGCTGCTCCTGCACGGGCCTTGTCAGCGAGGAACAGTTCCTCGACATGCTGCGCCGCGCGGCATTCTACGCGGGCCGCTCGCTGCAGGTCGTGAAGATCGCCGGCGCGGGCGCGGACCATCCGTTCCTCGCGAACGTGCCGGAGAGCCGCTACCTCAAGGCGGTGTTCTGCCGCGTCGAGTGAGTGCGCGCAGTCTCGCGCGTTGCGACCGCGTCCGGGCATGATGCGGCGATGAGCGCACCTTCCGACTTCCGGCTGTACCACGGCAATTCGCTGGAAGTGCTCGCCGGGCTGTTGGCCGACGAACTCCGCAAGCCGGTCGCTGGACGGGCAGTGCTCGAGCCCGACACGATCGTGATCCCGCAGGCCGCGATGCGGCGCTGGCTGCAGAACACGCTTGCACAAACGCACGGTGTTGCCGCGAACGTGCGTTTTTTGACGCCCGGCGAATTCGTACATGAAGCGTTGTGCATGAATGGGCCTGAAGCGAAGGACGCCGACGGCTTCGACGCGGAGGCGCTGCGCTGGAAGCTGTATGCGTTGCTGCGCGATCCATCCGTGCTGCGGCATCCGGTGCTTGCCGAGCTCTCCGGCTACCTGCGCGGCGACGATCCGCTCAAGTCCTTCTCGCTCGCGGGCGAACTCGCGAATGCGTTCGAGAAATACCAGGCCTGGCGTCGTGATTGGCTGCTGCGTTGGGAAGCCGGCGCCGATCCGACCGACTGGCAGGCGGAACTCTGGCGTCGCGTAGCGCGCGGCCGGCCGCATCGCGCGCGACGCATCGACGAGTATCTCGCGCGATTTGCCGGCGAGGATTCGAAGCCGCCAATCGGACTGCCTTCTCGCTTGTTCGTGTTCGCGTGCATCAACGCCTCGCCGGACGCGTTGCGCGTGGTCGCGACCCAGGCGCGCGCGGGCACGCTGCATTTCTACCTGCCCACGCCGTGCCGCAAATACTGGGGCGACCTGCGCAGCCTGTCCGAGCGCCTGCACGAGGGCGACGACGAGGGCGCGTTCGCGATCGAGGAAAACCCGTTGCTGGAAAGCTGGGGTCGCGCCGGGCGCGACCTCGTCGCGCTGCTCGCCGGATACGATCTCATGCATCCCTCCCTCGAGATCGCCGCCTACGCCGAGCCTTCGAAGGACGCGCTGCTGCAGCGACTGCAACGCGATCTGCTCGACCGGCGCGCACCATCGTCGGACGCATCGCGCGATGCGGTCGATCGCAGCGACGCAAGCCTGCAGATACACTCCTGCCATACGCGGCTACGCGAAGTGCAGGTGCTGCACGACCGACTGCGCGCGCTGCTCGAAGCCGATCCTACGCTCGAACCGCGCGATATCGCCGTGCTCGCGCCCGACCTCGATCCCTACCTGCCGCACATCGCGGCGGTGTTCGGTGGCGAGGATGCGGGTCGTGGCATCGGCGCGGCCTCGACACACCTGCCGTACGCAGTTGCCGACGGCAGCGCGCTCGCGACGCTGCCGCTCGCCGATGTGTTCCTGCGCCTGCTCGCATTGCCGCTGTCGCGCCTGGGCGTGACCGAAGTACTCGACCTGCTTGCGGTGCCTGCCATCGCAGAACGTTTCGAGGTCGCACCGCACGCGCTGGACGCGCTGCGCCGCTGGCTGCGCGACGCCGGCGCGCGCTGGGGCCTGGACGCCGCGCACCGTGCGCGGCGCGGCGCGCCTGCGGACGATGCCTTCACCTGGCGCTTCGCGCTCGATCGCCTGCTGCTCGGCTACGCGGCGGGAGACGAGCAACCGATCGCCGACGTGGCGCCCTGGATCGAACTCGAAGGCAGCGTGCTGTCGGCGCTGGACGCACTGCTGCGTCTGCTGCGCGTGCTCGAACGCTGCGAGAGGGAGTTCGCGCGGTCGCCGCCGCCGCGCGTCTGGCAACAGCACTTGCTCGAACTGCTCGCGGAGATCGCGCCGGAACGCCCGCGCGAACGCGCCGACCAGCGCGCGCTCGAGCGCCTGCGCGAAGCGCTGGAGGACTTCCGGAAGAACACGGATGTCGCCGGCTTCGATGCGCCGCTGCCGCCGGAGGTCGTGCGCGTGCATTTCGCCGCGCTGCTCGCCGACGCCGACGCGCGCGCGCCGTTCCTCACCGGAGGCATCAGCTTCAGCCGGATGGTGCCGATGCGGCTGATTCCGTTCCGCGTGATCTGCGTGCTCGGCATGAACGACGGCGAGTTTCCGCGGCGCGATCCGGCCGGCGAGTTCAACCGCCTCGCTACCGCGCTCAACGACGGCAAGCGCCGGCGCGGTGATCGTTCGTTGCGCGAGGACGACCGCTACCTGTTCCTGCAATTGCTCGCCGCAGCCGGCGACGCGTTCTATCTGAGCTTCCTCGGCGGCGATCCGCGCGACGCGAGCGTGCGCGAACCCTCGGCGCTGGTCGGTGAATTGCTGGACGTCGCCGCGCGGTATCACACCGAACCGGATGCGGCGCGCAAGGACCTGGTGGTCCGTCATCCTCTGCAGCCGTTCGCGCCGCAGGCGTTCGGCGCGGCCGCGAACGACGAAGACGTGTTCGATCCGCGGCGGTTCAGTTACCGGCACGAATGGCATCCGGGAGCGCTCGCCGCACTCGGGGCGAAAACTCCCACCACCCCGTGGCTGCGTGCGGTGTTGCCGGAACTGCCGATCGCCGAGGAAGTGTCGCTCGACGCATTGCGCGGCTTCCTGCGCGATCCGGCGCGCGCATTCCTTCGGCGGCGGCTCGACATCCGCCTGCCCGACGAGGAAGAAGTCGACGAGGACGTCGAGCCGCTGGCGCTACCCGGTCGCGGCCTGCAGCGGCATCGTTTGCGACGCGCGGTGTTCGATGCCTGCGTGCGCGGCGATGCGCGCGGCCTGCCCGAGCGACTGCGCGCGCAAGCGCTGCTGCCGTCGGGGCCGCTGGGCCGCGAGCAGCTCGATGCGCTGCTGGGCGAAGTGCAGCCATACGCTGATGCGTTCGTGCGCTGGCGCAGCGATGCTGCCGCGCGCGCATCGCGTTTGGTTGATATCGAAATCGACGGCGTGCATCTGTGCGGGCAACTCGATGACGTGTATGCGAGTGGACTCGCGCGCGTGCACATCGGCGCCCTGGATGGCGCGGCGCAGGTCGCGCACGGATTGGATTGGCTGGTCGCGTGCGCGCTGGACGAAGCGCGGCCGCTGGTGCAGTTCGCGGAAATCGAAAAGGCCGTCGGTCCGCATGTCCGCGATCCGATTCCTGCGGCGCGCGCGCGCGCCGCGCTGGGTGCGCTGCTGCGACTGCGCGTACAGGGGCTGTGCGAACCGCTGCCGTTCCTGCCGCGCGCGGGCTGGCTCTGGTACGCCGCGCGCGCAAACGGAAAGGACGGATGGAACGCGGCGCGCACGCAATGGCACGGCGGCGGCTACGCCTGGGGCGAAGCGACCACGCCGGCCGCGCGGCTCGCGCTGCGCGATCGCGACCCGTTCTCCGATGCGAACTGGGGCGAACATTTCCGCAGGATCGCGACGCAGGTGTTCGATGTGCTCGTGGAAGGGCGCGCGGACGGGGACGCGGCATGAACGCGCCGCGCGATCCTTTCCTCGAACTGGAACTCGACGGCGTGCGCCTGATCGAGGCGAGCGCGGGCACCGGCAAGACCTTCACGCTCGCGACCCTCGTGACGCGACTGCTGATCGAGCGCGGACTGCGGATCGGACAAATCCTCGCGGTCACCTATACCGACGCGGCCGCGCAGGATCTGCGCGAGAAATTGCGGCAGCGGATCGCGCTCGCCGTGCGCATCGCCATCGCCTGGCCGGACGAAGCCGAAGCGGACGTGGGCGATCCGGCCTATCCGGTCACGCATGCGATCGTGCAGGCGCAGGCACGGCGCGACGACATCGCGGCGCTGCGCCGGCGCCTGCGCCGCGCCGAACAGGAGACCGACCTCGCTGCGGTGTCCACGATCCATGGCTGGTGCACGCGCGTTCTCGCCGACCATGCGCTGGAAACCGGCCAGGACTTCATCGCGCCCGAACTGATCGGCAGCGAACGGACGCTGCGCGAGGAATGCGCGAACGACCTATGGAGGAACTTCGGACAGGACGCGCACACGACGGAACTGATGCAGCAGCAGTGGAAGGATCCGCCGGCGCTCGCGAAGGATCTGCACGTCCTGCTCGGTGCGCAGCGAATGCTGCCGGCAGTGCCGCCGGAAACGCCCGACCCGTTGCCCGAGGTGCAGCGTGCGGCTGGAAATCTGCGCGCCGTATTCGCGACGCATGGCGACACTGCGCGCGCGTTGCTCGACGCGGCGATCGCGGCGAAGGCCTTGAACGCCAATTCATACAAAGCGGCCGCGATCGACACCCTGTGGCGCACGTTGCGCTTCTGGGCAGCGCAGGAATCCGCCCCCCCGCCGGATGCTCGCCTCGGGTTGCTCGCGCCGGAACATCTCTCGGCGAAGACCAACAAGGGCAAAGTGACGCCGCAATCGCCTTTGTTCGAAGCGGTCGCGCGATACCTAGCGGCCGAAGGGGCTCGACAGGCCTGGCTCGCCGACCGCCGCCTCGCCCTGATGCATCGCGCGCGCACCGAAGCAGCCACGCTGATCGAACGGCGCAAGCGCGAACTGCGCGTGCGCACCTATGACGACCTGATCGACGCGGTCTTCGATGCGCTTGGCGGCGAGCAGGGTCCGGCGCTCACCGAATGCCTGCGCAAGAAGCACGCAGCCGCGCTCGTGGATGAATTCCAGGACACCGACGAGCGGCAGTGGACGATCTTCCGGCATGTGTTCGGCGAATCCACGCTGTTTCTGATCGGCGACCCCAAGCAGGCGATCTACCGGTTCCGCGGCGGCGACGTGCACGCCTACCTCGCGGCCGCGCGCGAGGCATCGCCCGCGCCTGCGCTGACGCACAACTTCCGTTCGCGGCCGGTGCTGCTGCGCGCGATCGACGCGCTGTACGCGCAGGCCGGCGCCGTCGCCTTCGTGGACAGCCGCATCCGTTTCCGCGCGGTGGAAGCCGGAGGTAGCGTCGCAGATGCCGATTTCCTGCGCGCCGGCACCGTTGCGCCCGCATTGACCCTGCGCCGGCTGCCGGCGCAGGGCGATGGCGAGCCGTGGAACGCGGGCGATTCGCGCGCGCACGCGACCGCGGCCTGCGTCGAGGCCATCCATGCGCTGCTGCAGGATGCGCGCGCGGGCCGCGCGAGCATCCGGCCCAAGGCGGACCAATCGCCGCGTGCGCTGCGCGCCGGCGATATCGCCGTGCTCGTGCGCAAGCACGCCGAAGCGACGCAGGTGCGCGCGGCGCTGGTCGCGGCGGGCATTCCCGCGGTCGCCGCCGGCAAGCGCAGCGTGTTCGCGAGCGAGGCCGCGCAGGAATTGCTGACTCTGTTCGAAGCCTTGCAGCGGCCCGGCGACGAAGCGCGGCTGCGCGCGGCGCTCGCAACCGTGCTGCTCGGCCAGGACGCCGAAGCGATCGCGCGCCTGGATGCCGACGACGAAGCGCGGCGCGACTGGCAGTTGCGCGCTCAGGGCTGGCGCGAGCGCTGGGAACGGCATGGCCCGCTGCCGCTGATCGCGGACCGGTGCGCGGACAATGCGCCGCGCCTGCTCGCCCGCGACGATGGCGAGCGTCGCCTCACCGATGCGATGCAGCTCGGCGAGCTGCTGCAGGAGGCCTCCTTGCGCGTGCCGGCGCTGCGCGGGCTTGTCGATTGGCTGCGTTCGCGGATCGCGCAGGCCGACGACGAGGACGAGGCCGCGCAGCTGCGGCTCGAATCCGACGCGCGCTGCGTGCAGATCCTCACCCTGCACAAGAGCAAGGGACTGGAATTCCCGCTGGTGTTCCTGCCGTTTGCGGCGATCGGCGGCGGCGGCCGCAGCGTCGGGCGTTATTGCGAATACCACGATGAGAACGGACGCGTATTGCGCCTGCAACCGGCCGACGCGAGCGATCCGGATTGGCAAGACGCGGTCGCCGCATCGCGGACCGAAGACGCCGCAGAGGACGCGCGCCTGCTCTACGTCGGCCTGACCCGTGCGCAGCACGCGCTGTGGCTGGCCAGCGGGCCGTTGCACGCATCGGGAAACACGCCGCTCGCGCCGATGCTCGGCGATCTCGATGCGTTGCGCGCACTCGATGGAATCGCGGTGGATGAAGGCGAGCTGCCGGATGACGTGCCGAGTCGGCTGCCTCCGGAAACCGCGACCCCGCCGCCGCCCGCGCGGATCGCGCGGCGCGCGTTGCGGCGCGACTGGTGGGTTTACAGCTTCTCCTCGCTCCAGCGCGAAGATGCCGGCGGCGAAAACGCCGACGAGCGTGGCGCGGCGGATGAAACCGCGGGCGCGGCGGACACGCGCTTCGCGGGAACGCGGTTCGGCAATGCCCTGCATTCGGCGCTCGAGCGCTTGGATTTCGCGCGCTGGCGCGACGCCGCGGCGGATGCGCCACCGTCGGGCGACGAAGAGATCCTCGCTTCCGCACTGCGCCGCGAAGGCTATGCCGAGGCCGATCTCGCCGAAGGCGTGCCGTTGCTCGTGCGGATGATCCGCGCCACGCTGCACGCGCGCCTGCCCGAGGGCAGGCGCCTGTGCGACCTGCCAGTCGAAGCGCGGCGCGCGGAGATGGAATTCCACTTCGCGCTGGCGCCGGTCGACATCGATCGCCTGATCGCGCTGCTGCACGCACACGGAATCGCCAGCGCGCGCAACGGATTCGGATCGCGACGACGGATCGAAGGCCTGATGACCGGGCGCATCGACCTGGTGTACGAACACGCCGGCCGATTCCACGTGCTCGACTACAAATCCAATCGCCTGTCCGATTACGGCGCGGACGCGCTCGCCGAAGCGATGCGCGAATCCGAGTACGACCTGCAGGCGCTGATCTATACGCTGGCACTGCATCGCTGGCTGCGCTTCCGTTTGGGCGAGGCCTACGATTACGACACCCACGTCGGCGGCGCGCGTTATCTGTTCTGCCGCGGGCTGGACGAGAGCGGCGCGGGCATCCATGCGCAGCGCCCGTCGCGCGAGCTGATCGAGGCGCTCGATGCACTGTTCGGCGCGAACGCGCGGAGCGCCGCATGAGCCTGTTGCGTGCCCTCCACGCCGGCTGCTGCCTGCGCGCGCTCGATCACGCGCTTGCGATGACCTTGCAGCGGCTGAAGCCGGACACGCCGGACGGCGTGCTCGCCGCCGCCGCGCTCGCGAGCCGCGCGGTCGCAGAAGGCCACGGAGCTCTGCGCATGGACGCGATCGCAACATTCATCGAGACGCTCGCGCCGCAGCCTCCGATCGCGGCTTTGCCGGAGACCGATGCGTGGCTGACGATGCTGCGCGCGTCGCGCTGGATCGCCGATGCGGATGCGGGCGCTGCCGCTGTCGGCGTGCCGCTGGTGCTGGAACGCGGCCGCCTGTACTTGCGGCGCTACTGGAATTACGAAGTGCGGCTCGCGCGCGCGCTGCGCCAGCGCGCGACAGCGCCGGTCGTTCAGGACGATGCCGGAACGCTGCGTGCGCGGCTTTCGGAATTGTTCGCCGATGCCGATCCGATGCAGTCGCTGGCCGCGCAGCTCGCGTTGTCCGCGAAACTCGCGCTGATCACCGGCGGACCGGGCACCGGCAAGACCAGCACCGTAGCAGCGTTGCTGGTGCTGCTGCACGAACAGGCGCGCGCCGCGGGTTTGCCGTCTCCGCGGGTCGAACTCGCCGCGCCCACCGGCAAGGCGGCTGCACGCCTGTCCGAGGCGCTCGGCGAAGGATTGGATCGCCTGCACGACGCCGGACGCATCGACGCCGCGCTCGCGCAGTCGCTGCGCGTTCCCGCGCAGACCGTGCATCGCCTGCTCGGCTGGCGCGCGGACAGCGTGCATTTCCACCACGATGCGGAACACCCGCTGCGCGCCGATGTGGTCGTGATCGACGAGGCCTCGATGGTGGACCTGCCGCTGATGTGCAAGCTCGTCGAAGCGGTCGCACCCGATGCGAAGCTGCTGTTATTGGGCGATCGCGACCAGCTCGCCTCGATCGAGACGGGCGATGTGCTCGCTGCGCTCTGCGATGCCGCGGGCGATGGCCGCGCGTTCCCGCAGGCGTTCGCGACCATTGCGTCTGCATGGATTGGCGCGACGGTTCCGGTTTGTGGAGCGCCGAAAAGTGTGCTCGCGGGCCATCGCGTCGAGCTCGTGCGCAGCTACCGGCACGATGCGGGCCTCGACCTCGCGCCGTTCGCGTCCGCGGTGCGCGAGGGCGACGCCGAAGCCGCGATCGCCGGCTTGCTCGCGCAGCGATACGAAGGCGTGCGCTGGCACTTTGATGGCGAACGGGCATTGCCCGCGTGGTTGCGTGAGCACGCATTGCCCGTGTTCCGCGCGCTCGCGCAGGCCGACGATCCCGCGCAGGCGCTGCGCCTGGCGCGCGCACTGCGCATCCTCACCGCGGTGCGCGCAGGTCCCGCCGGCAGCGAGGATCTCAATGCCTGGATCGCGGACGCATTGCGGACCGGCAGCGACGCGGCGTTTTTCCACGGCCGGTTGCTGATCGTCACCGAGAACAGCTATCGCCAGGGTCTGTTCAACGGCGATACCGGTGTCGTGCTGCGCGATGGCGCGGGATCGCTCGCGGTGTGGTTCGAAACCCGCGACGGCCTGCGCGCCTGGGCGCCCGCGCAACTTCCCGCGCACGCCTCGGCCTGGGCGTTGACCGTGCACAAGGCGCAGGGCTCGGAGTTCGAGCGCGTGCTGCTCGCGTTGCCCGATCGCGACGCGCGCGTGCTTGGCCGCGAACTGCTCTACACCGGCATCACCCGTTGCCGCAGCGGCCTCGACCTGTGGGCGCGCGAGGACGTGCTGCGGCTCGCGGTCGAGCGCCGGAACCAGCGCGAATCGGGCCTGTCCGAACGCTTCGCGCGCGCTTAATCTTTTGGAAGATCTGAACAAGTCCATCGTGGACTTGTTCAGAGGCATCGAGTCCGGCACATGTCCGGACTCGATGCCCGCGGATCAACGACTAGCGCCGTTGCCCGCGGCGGTGCGTCCGTGCACCGCAGGAATCTCTGAACATGTTCAGAGTTTCCCCGGAGGAATGCGATCGGCGAGCACGAGATCGATCGTCTGTTCCTTGCCGCCGCGTTGGAAACGCAGCGCCAGGTGCGTGCCGGCCGGCGTGGTGCGCAGGCGTTCGCGCCAGTCGGCCAGCGCGCGCGCGCCGATCGCTTCGCCGCCGATCGCGAGCACGCGGTCGCCGTTCCGGATGCCGGCCTTCTGCGCCGCGCTGCCCTCGGCGACGTCCACGACCTTGAACGCATCGCCGTCACCGAGCAGCCACAGGCCGCTGCGATCGAACGCATCGGGCTTGCCGGCGTCCGCGTTGGGCGCGAGGTACATCCGCTTCTTCGCATAGTCGAAAGCGACATCGAAACGATGCAGCACGCCGCCGCCGAGGTTGCCGGTGAGGTTCGGGTCGGTGAACGCGCCCTTGTTGCCGAGGTACATGTCGCCGGCGATGCCGTCCACGCGCACATCGCCGATCACCAGCGTGCCGAAGCGCGCGGGGCGGCTGCGCGAGGCGCCGCCGACGCCCCAACCCATCACCGCTTCCGGCGCGGCGTGGTATTTCTCGACAAGGTGATTGTCGCGCGCGAACGGCGCGTGCAGCGTCAGCGACGAACGCGAGCCGGTGTCAACGCTCATGCGCATCGGCAGGCCGTCGAGCGTGCCGGTCACGATCGGAATCCGGTCGTCGAGCTGAAACGCAATCGCGGTCGCGCCCGCAGGCGGCGTGAACCTGGCAGGATCGCTCAGCACCAGGCGGCGGTGCGCGTAGTCGATCTCGACGCCGAATCGGCGGAACATCTCGTAGCCGACCAGGCCGTCGGCGGGCACGCCCTCGACCTTCGCCAGGTCGCCGAGATCGACGATGTAGAACACCGGCTTGGCGAGTACCGCGTCGCCGACGCGCACTTCGCCGGCGTGTGCGAGCGAGAGATCGACTGCGTCGTCGCCCACGCCGCGCCCGGCCAGCTTGCCCTCGCCGGTCAGGCCGAACTTCTTCGCCGCCGCGGGCGTGAGCAGGTTGGTGCCGCCGGTGTCAACGAGGAAGCGCGCCGGCTTGCCGTCGATCCTGCCGTCCGCGTAGATGTGGTTGTTGACGAGGTCGAAGGAGATCGCGGTGATGCCCGCGGGATTGTCGATGCGCGCGGTCGCCGCCATCGTAGGCATCGCGAAGTCCGCGTCGGCGATCGCGACGTTGAGCGCGATCTTTTCGAAACGGATGTCGCTGTGGTCGCGCGGGTCGGTACGACCGGCGGCGTCGGTCACGTCCACGGTCGCGTGGAACGGTAGGCGCACGCCATCCACGAGGCGGTAGTCGTCATAGACCGTGGTCGCGACGGCCGCGCCCTGCGGTTCGGCTACGCGCGCAAGCAGGCCGCTGCCGTGGTCGAACCAGAGCGTCACCGGATCGCCGCCCGTCGGCGTCGCAACGATGACATCGTAGGATTTTCCTTCGATCGTCTTCGGCGTCGCTTCGCCCCAGGTTGCGGGCATCGCCTTGGGATACCAGTAGCCGTGTGCATTGACCCAGGCGTCGTTGCGCGCGCGACGAACGGCCGCGGGCGCATCGAGCAGGGCGACTTCGCCGCCCGGGTCGCGTTCCCAGCTGTGCGCGCCGTCGTAGCCCTCGGCGCCCTCGACCGGCCCGATCTTGTAGGCATTGGCGGAGCGGCCGTCGCGTGTGTCCACGGTGAGGTGGAACGTGCCGCTCATGCCGCCGGTGCTTGCGATGGCGTCGGCGCGCCAGCTTTTCACCGCGTCCCAGCGCGCGCCGCCGCTGGCGGCCTTGGCGCGGCTGAAGACGCCGGCCGCGTCTTCGGCATGGCAGGCCGCGGCGATCGCGACGGAGAGCAGGGAGAGGGCGACGGGGCGCAGCATGATCGGCTCCTGGCATGGCTCGGCGTCGCCGCAGCGATTGCAACGACCGTCCGTGTGTTGAATAATATGCGTGTTTTTCAACAAAGCAACCCAACCGATGGCACAGAAGAAAACGGAGCGGGCAATCCCGCGCGAGGCAACGGGGGTGATCGAGGATCCGCGCAAGATCGCGGTCTTCGCCACGCCGGTGCGCGTGGAACTGGTGACCGCGACGCAGGCGCTGGGCGGCGAGGCGACGGTCGCAGAACTGGCCGCGCAGCTCGGGCGCCCGGCCGATGGCCTGTACTACCATCTGCGCGCGCTGGTGCGCGGTGGCCTGCTCGAGGAAAAATCCGGTGGCGCGGGACGCAGTTATCGCCTGGCCGTCACCGACGCGCAGGCCATGCGCCTGCGCTACAAGCCCGGCGCGACCGCGAATGCGAGGGCGGTGGCCAAGGTCGCCAAGAGCATGTCGCGGCTCGCGCAGCGCGACTTCCTGCGCGCGCTGGCCGAACCGTCCACGATTGCCGAAGGCCCGTCACGCGAGATCTGGGCCGGACGCCTGCGCGGCTGGGTGGACGCGGACGAACTCGCGCAGGTCAATCGGCTGCTGCGGCAGCTCGCCGACCTGCTGCTCGCCACGCGCCCCGCGAGCGGGGGCAAGCTGATCGCCTTCCACTGGATGCTCGCGCCGCTGGCCGCCAAGCCCGTGCGCCGCTCGGAACCCGCGGCGGTACGCCGTCGCCGAAAAGCCTGATCCGCAGCGCGCGGCGGGATTCGCGCGAAACGATCCTTTCCACACGTTTCACGCCGGACGACGTCGCGGCGGGTTAGCATCGCGACCTTGAAGGGAGAATCCCCATGTCGGTTCCCGAAAAGCCATCCGAGCACAGCGCCGTCAGCCGCGAAGCGGCCGAAGACGCGGTGCGCACCCTGCTGCGCTGGGCCGGCGAGGATCCGCAGCGCGAAGGCCTGCTCGACACGCCGCGGCGCGTGGTCAAGGCCTACCGCGACTGGTTCTCCGGCTACGGCGAGGATCCGCAGGAGTACCTGTCGCGCACCTTCGAGCAGGTTTGCGGCTACGACGAGCTGATCGTGCTGCGCGACATCGAGTTCGAGTCGCATTGCGAGCACCACATGGCGCCGATCATCGGCAAGGCCCACGTCGGCTACCTGCCGGACGGCAAGGTGGTGGGCATCAGCAAGCTCGCGCGCGTGGTCGAGACCTACGCACGGCGCTTCCAGGTGCAGGAGAAGATGACCTCGCAGATCGCCAACTGCATCGACGCGGTGCTCAAGCCGCGCGGCGTGGGCGTGGTGATCGAGGGCGCGCACGAATGCATGACCACGCGCGGCATCCACAAGCGCGGCGTGAGCATGGTGACCTCGAAGATGCTCGGCAGCTTCCGCGAGGACGCGCGCACGCGCGCGGAGTTCCTGCGTTTCATCGACGTCGGCTCGGTGCGTTGAGCCGAGCGGGCGCGCCGGTGCGCTAGACTGCGTGTTCACGCAGCCTCGCCGGAACGACAACCACGTGAGCGAAACACCCGAATCCGCCGTTGCGGAGCCCACCGGCGTGCGCGTGCGCAAGGCCGCGGTGTCCTTCGTCTTCGTCACCGCGCTGCTCGACATGCTCGCGTTCGGGATGATCATCCCGGTGCTGCCGCACCTGATTGCGAGTTTCCTGGGAGGCAGCGATTCGGCGGCCGCGCAGTGGTACGGCTGGATGGCGACCGTGTTCATGGTGATGCAGTTCTTCTGCTCGCCGATCCAGGGCGCGCTTTCCGACCATTTCGGTCGCCGGCCGGTGCTGCTGCTGTCGAATTTCGGCGTCGGCGTGGACTTCCTGTTCATGGCGATGGTCCACACCTTGCCGTTGCTGTTCATCGGCCGCGTGATCTCGGGCATCACCGCGGCGAGCTTCTCGACCGCGAGCGCCTACATCGCCGACGTGACGCCGCCGGAGAAGCGCGCGCAGGCGTTCGGCATCATCGGCATCGCGTTCGGCGTCGGCTTCATCGTCGCGCCCGCGCTCGGCGGCTGGCTCGGTGTGGTGCACCTGCGCCTGCCGTTCTGGATCGCGGCGGGACTGAGCCTGGCGAATTTCTGCTACGGCTTCTTCGTGCTGCCCGAATCGCTGCCGCCAGAACGGCGCGCGAGGTTCCAGTGGTCGAAGGCCAATCCGCTCGCTTCGCTGCGCCTGCTGCGCAGCCACCACGAGCTGTTCGGCATGGCGGCCGTGCTGCTGCTGATGTTCTTCGCGCACGTGGTCTATCCGAGCACCTTCGTGCTGTACGCGGACACGCGTTTCCACTGGAACATGGACATGGCCGGCAAGACGCTCGCGATCGTCGGCGTGCTCGCGGCGATCGTGCAGGGCGGATTGATCAAGCGTTTCGTCAAGTCCTTCGGCGAGCGCAAGACCCTGCTGATCGGACTGGCCTGCGGCGCGGTCGGTTTCGGGTTGTACGGTCTCGCGCCGACCGGTTACTGGTTCTGGGCGGCGATGCCGATCTCCGCGCTCTGGGGCGTGTCGCAACCCGCGGCGCAGGCGATCATGACCCACCACGTCAGCCCCAGCGAGCAGGGCCGCCTGCAGGGCGCGGTCAGCAGCCTGCAGAGCATCGCCGGGATCGTCATGCCGCTGGTGTTCACCCACCTGTTCGCACAGGTTTCGCACGACCACGGCGTCTGGATCGGCTCGACCTTCTGGCTCGCGGGCCTGCTGCTGCTGTTCGCGCTCGCGATCGCGGGCCGCACGACGGTGGCGCTGCACGAGGCGTAGCAGGTTCTTCAGCGAATGCGGCAGCAGCGCAGCGGAGCGCGCTTCGGGGGATTACGATGTCGCGTGCGGTTGCGGCCCTGCGAGCACGAGTTTCACCAGCGCGGCGTCGTTGAGGGTCTGCAATTGCTCGGGCGTGCGGCCGGTCATCACCAGCGCCTCGGCGACGCACCAGGCGCGTTCCCAGCGGCTGAGCGTGCGCTTGCCGGTGACGACCGCCTGCAGTTCCTCGCGCGAATGCGTGCCGTCGATGGGATTGTCTTCCACGTGCGCGGGCAGCCCGCCGCCGGAGTTCGCCGCGTCGATGAGCTTCTTCAGTCGCCGCTGCGTGCATTCGGTGTCGGTGCCGATCGCGTCGCGACCGAGCAACGGCACGGCCTCGGTGAGGGCCTGGCGGATCACCGCGAGTTCGGCGGCGGCGCCATCGAGCTTGGTCTGCAGGTGCAACAGCTCGGTGCCCGGGTCGTGCACCATGTTCGCATTGAGCATCGCGTGCACGCGTTCGACCATGTTGTTGTGCACGTCCGGATGCGAGATGCGCAGCGTGCGCGCGGCGATCTGCCAGGCGTAGGCGACCTGCTGCGCGGTGCGCGTTTGCGGCTGCGACAGCTCCTCGCCCTTGTCCGTCTCTTCGGTCTGCTGCTTGCTGAAATCCAGCAGGGCGGCTTCGAGGCGGTCGCGCAATTCGTCCTGCGAGCGCAGGTTGGCGCGGCGCAGCGCGGAGCGGCAATCGAGCAGGAGGTTGCGGATGTCTTTCATGGCGCGTGGATCCCGTACCCGTATCCGCCAAGATTAGCGCGATTCGCGGCAGGCTTCCTCAGTCGGCGCTCGATCCGGCGGCGGACCCCGCCGCGCGGATCAGGCCGCCTTGCGCGCAGGGACGCCGCCGCGGAATTCCTGCAGCAGGGTCTTCCACGTCGGCAGGGCTGTCGCCAAGTGTTTTTCCTTGACGTGCCCGTAGCCGCGGATGTGCTCCGGCACGCTCGCGAACTCGACGGCCAGCGCGAGATTGTCGGTATCGAGTGCGGGCAGGATCGAGGCGATGTCCGCGAAGTAGTCCTCGATCAACCTACGTTCGGTGCGACGCTCCTCGGTGCGGCCGAACACGTCGAACGTGCCGCCGCGCAGGAATTTCAGCTTCGCGAGCAGGCCGAAGGCCTTGAGCATCCACGGGCCGTATTCCTTTTTCACCAGACGGCCTTCGGAATCGCGTTTCGCGAGCAGTGGCGGCGCGAGGTGGAAGTGCAATTTGTAGTCACCTTCGAACTGCTGTGCGATTTTTCGCTGGAACTCGCCATTGGAATACAAGCGCGCGACCTCGTACTCGTCTTTGTAGGCCATCAACTTGAACGCGTAGCGCGCGACCGCTGCGGTGAGAGCGGTCGAGCCGGGCACTTTCGCGGATTCGGCCGCGTGCACCTTGTCGAGGAGATCGCGATAACGCCGCGCATACGCGGCGTCCTGGTACTCGGTGAGGAATACCAGACGACGCGCGATCGCCTCGTCGAGGCTTCGCGAAATACGCGCGTCGTCCATCGGCAGATCGGAGACGTTCGCCGCGCGCGGAATCGGATCAGCCAGCGGCTGCGCGGCGGTCTTCATGCTGGCGGCGGTACGTACGGCATCCGGATCGATCGCCGCGAGACGTCCCCAGGCGAAGGCTTCCTTGTTCATCTTCACCGCGGCACCGTTGAGCTCGATCGCGCGCAGCAGCGCATCCAGCGAGACCGGCACCAGTCCGTGCTGCCAGGCGACGCCCATGATGAAGGAGTTGGTCGCGATCGCATCGCCGAACAGCGCGGTCGCCAATTCGGTCGCCTCGATCTGCATCGGCAGCTTGCCGTCGAGCGCGGTGCGCACGGCGGCGACGATGCCGCTGGCGGGAAACTGCATGTCCGGGTGCATCGTGAAGGTGCCCGGCATCGCCTCGTAGGTGTTGAGCACGACCGCGGTGCGGTCGGCGCGGATCTTCGACAGCGCCCAGTAATCGTTGACCACGACCATGTCGCAGCCGAGCACGAGGTCGGCCTCGCCCGCGGCGATGCGCACGGCGTGGATGTCGTCGGGGGACTTCGCGATGCGCACGTGCGTGGTCACTGCGCCGCCCTTCTGCGCGAGGCCGGTCTGGTCGAGCACGCTCGCGCCCTTGTTCTCCAGGTGCCCGGCCATGCCGAGCAGCGCTCCGATCGTCACCACGCCGGTGCCGCCGACGCCGGTGATCAGGATGTTCCAGGGCTGCTGCAGGTCGGACTTGAACTTCGGCAGCGGAAGATCGTTCAGTCGCGCGGCGATCTTCTCCTTCGAGGCGCCCGCGCCGCTGCCCTTGCGCAGCGCGCCGCCTTCCACGGTGACGAAGCTCGGGCAGAAGCCCTTCACGCAGCTGAAATCCTTGTTGCAGGCGCTCTGGTCGATCTCGCGCTTGCGGCCGAACTCGGTCTCCTTCGGCAGCACGGCGACGCAGAACGACTTCTCGCCGCAGTCGCCGCAGCCCTCGCAGACCAGGGTGTTGATGACCGCGCGCTTGTTCGGATCGGGGATCCTGCCGCGCTTGCGGCGGCGGCGCTTTTCGGTCGCGCAGGTTTGCTCGTACAGCAGCACCGACACGCCCTTGACCTCGCGCAGGCGCCTCTGGGTCGCGTCGAGCTCGTCGCGATCGAGGAACTCGCAGCCCTGCGGGAACAGGTGGCGGCGATCCTTCCACTTGCGGATGTCGTCGCTCATCACGACGATCGTGTCCACGCCCTCGCTGCGCACCTGGTGGGCGATGTCGGGCGGCGTCAGCGTGCCGTCGACCGGCTGCCCGCCGGTCATCGCGACCGCGTCGTTGTAGAGGATCTTGTAGGTGATGTTGACCTTTGCCGCGACCGCCTGCCGGATCGCGAGCGAACCGGAGTGGAAATAGGTGCCGTCGCCGAGGTTCTGGAACACGTGGTGCGTCTCGGTGAACGGCGCCTGCCCGCACCAGGTCACGCCTTCGCCGCCCATCTGGGTGAAGGTGTCGGTGTCGCGATCCATCCACGTGACCATGTAGTGGCAGCCGATGCCGGCGAGCGCACGCGAGCCTTCGGGCACCTTCGTGGACGTGTTGTGCGGGCAGCCGGCGCAGTAGTGCGGCACGCGCGGGAAGTTCGCGCGTGGCAGCGCGAGCTCGGCTTCCTTCGCGGCGATCCACTTCAGCCGTTCCTCGATCATCGGGCTGGTGAAGAAGCGCGCGAGCCGCTTCGCGATCACGCGCGCGATGCGGGCGGGCGTGAGCTCGTTGGTCGACGGCAGGATCCAGTCGCCTTCCTCGTCGTACTTGCCGACCACGCTCGGCCGCGTGGCGTGCGGCCAGTTGTACATGTGCTCCTTCATCTGCGACTCGATGAACGAACGCTTCTCCTCGACGATCACGATGTCTTCCAAACCGGCCGCAAAGGCGCGGATGCCGACCGGCTCCAGCGGCCAGGTCATGCCGATCTTGTAGACGCGGATGCCGATGTCGGCGGCCATGCGGTGGTCGATGCCGAGGTATTCCAGCGCCTGCAGCACGTCGAGATAGCTCTTTCCGGTGGTGACGATGCCCAGCCGTGCCCTCGGCGAATCGATCACCATCTTGTCGATGCGGTTCGCGCGCGCGAAGGCCTCGGCCGCGTGCACGCCGTACTGGTGCAGGCGCATCTCCTGGTTCAGCGGCGGATCCGGCCAGCGGATGTTGAGGCCGCCCGGCGGCATCTCGAAGTCGGACGGGATGATGATGTCGAGCTGGTGCGGGTCGACGATCACCGACGCCGACGACTCGACGGTTTCGGCGATGGTCTTGAAGCCGACCCAGCGGCCGGTGAAGCGCGACATCGCCCAGCCCATCAGGCCCATGTCGAGGATGTCCTGCACGCCAGCCGGATTGAGCACCGGCATCATCGCCGACACGAATTCCAGCTCCGAGCCGTGCGGCAGCGTCGACGAACGGCAGGCATGGTCGTCGGCCGCGAGCGCGAGCACGCCGCCGAACTTCGACGTGCCGGCGGCGTTGCCATGCTTGAAGACGTCGCCGCAGCGGTCCACGCCCGGACCCTTGCCGTACCACATCGCGAACACGCCGTCGTACTTCGCGCCCGGGAACAGGCCGGTCTGCTGGGTGCCCCAGACCATGGTCGCGCCGAGGTCCTCGTTCAGGCCGGGCGTGAACTCGATGTTGGAGGCTTTGAGATGTTTCTTGGCCTTCCACAGCTCCAGGTCGAACCCGCCCAGCGGCGAGCCGCGGTAGCCGGAGATGAAGCCGGCCGTGTTGACGCCCGCGGCGCGGTCGCGCATCTGCTGCATGATCGGCAGCCGCACCAGCGCCTGCACGCCGGACAGGAAGATCCGCCCGCGTTCGCGGGTGTACTTGTCCTCAAGCGTGTAGCTGCGGTCGATCGAAGGAGTGGGCATCGCGGACATCGGCATTCCCCTGCAGGCAACCGCCCGCGGCAGCCGTGGGCGAACCACGTCATCCTAACGAAACGCGGGCTTCGCCGGCAGCATCTGCGCTGCCGCGGATCCGTGGAACGGCTTCAGCCCCCGCGTTGCCGGAACGCGCAGTTGAACGCCACCGTGATGCGCTCGCCCTCGCCGTAGAACGGCATCACGTGGTGCAGCACCCACGAGGGGAACACGATCATCTGTCCCGGCACGAGGTCGAATCCGAAGCTCGCGCGCTGGAACGGGTCGCGCAGGTACGCGTTTCCGGCGTCGCTGTACATGTTCGCGGTGACCTGCGGGTTGATGAAGCTCAACCGACCGCTGCCGGGCTGGTCGAGGTCGTTCTGCCCCGGGCTGACGCAATACACGCCCGACCACGAGGCCATCGGGTGGTTGTGCACGCCGAAATGCCCGTTGCGGCGCGTGATGTGGAACCACGCATCGGTCGCGATCTCCAGGTTGCGCATCGCGGCCATGTCGTAGCCGTTGAGCTCCCCCACCCAGCGCAACAGGTTGGACAGGCAGAACTCGCGCAACTGCGCGATGCACGGTTCCGGCCACGCGAACAGGTCGAAATGGCTTTCGAACAGTTGCGCGTTGCGCACCGTGTAGGGATTGGGGTTCGCGTAACGCGCGCCCTCGGTCTCGCGCTCGAGGAACAGATTGCGCAAGCTCGCATTCAAGGCTTCCGGTTGCGGGTACTGCAGGAAGCCGAATGGCACGGCGAACATCGTGGTGGTGGATATGGGCATGGGGTGGTCCGCGAAAAATTGCAGACGCGCAGGATACGCCGCGGAGTCCAAGGCTTGAAATCGACGGCCTGGATCGGTCGCGCGACTTGTCGCCGTCACATGCCGCGGCGTAGAGTCGGCCTTCGCCCCGGGGAAGGCCGATGCATTACTCCAACCTGCGCGTCCTGCTGGTCGAAGACCACGCGTTCCAGAGGCGGCTGGGCCTGCGCCTGCTCGAGGACCTGGGCATCGGCGAGGTGCTCGAGGCCGCCGAAGGCTTCGAGGCGATGGAATTGCTGCGCGCGCTGCCCGTGCCGCCTGACGTCGTGCTCGTCGATCTGGACATGCCCGGCATGGACGGCGTGGAGTTCATCGGCCTGATCGCGCAGCACAAGCTCGCGCCGGCGATCGCGGTGGTCAGCGCGATGGATCCGGCGCTGCTGCACGCGGTGCAGGTGATGGCGCAGGCCTCGGGCCTGCGCGTGCTCGGCAGCGTGGAAAAACCGCTGTCCGGCGACAAGCTCGCGCAGGTGCTCGCGCTGCTGGACACCCGCGTGGGCCTGGACGAATCCGACCCGGAAGTACAGGTCAACCTCGACCAGCTCCGGCAGGCGCTCGCCGATGGCCAGATCGTGCCGTATTTCCAGCCGCAGGCCGAGTTCGGCAACGGCAAGATCGTCGGCGTCGAGGCGCTCGCGCGCTGGGTGCAGCCGAACGGACAGGTGCTGCCTGCGGTCAACTTCATGCCCTTGATCGAGAAACACGGCATGATCGAGCAGGTCACCCAGCACATGCTCACGCAGAGCTGCGTCTGGCGGAAGCGTTGGGTGGAGCAGGGACTACGGATCAAGGTTTCGGTCAACGTGTCGGCGCTGAACCTCACCGGGCCGGAGGTCGCCGACCGTTACGAGAACATCGTGCGCAGCCATGGCATGCGTCCCGAGGACATCGTGCTGGAGATCACCGAAAGCTCGGTGATGAGCGACACCGCGCGCGGGCTGGCGATGCTCGCGCGATTGCGCCTGAAAGGCTTCGGCCTGTCCGTTGATGATTTCGGCACCGGTTATTCATCGCTCGCGCAGCTTTCGCAGATCCCGTTCACCGAACTGAAGATCGACCGCGGCTTCGTGCATCGCGCGCCCGAACAGCCGCGCAAGCTGGCGATGATCGAGACCAGCCTGGACCTCGCGCGCAAGCTGGGGTTGAAGGTCGTCGCCGAAGGCATCGAGACGATGGAGGAATGGCAGCTGCTCGCGCAGCTCGGCTGCGATTTCGCGCAGGGCTACCTCATCGCGGCCGCGGCGCCGGGCGAACGCCTGGTCGAAGTGATCGAGCACTGGCGGCAGACCAAACACTAGGCAAGCACCAGGAATCCGTCGTGGCCCGGTTGCGCGGCAACTCCAGCATCCGCCTGCAACTGCTCGGCCTGTTCGGCGTGTTGATGCTCGCCGGCGCGGGCGTGCTCGCGTTGGACGAGTGGGAGCGCCGCCAGCACCAGCACACGCTCGACACGCTCGGCGAGCAGACCCTGGTGAGCCTGCGCCGCATCCAGGGCGTGTCCGACGGCTATGGCCTGGACGACATCGGCGTGGTGTTCCGCGTGCGCAACTACCTGATGAGCTGGGACGAGGGCCTGGCCACTGTGGACGCAGCGCAACAGCACATCGACTCGGGCTGGGCGGCGCTGGCCGCGTCGCCCCACACGGCGGAGGAAAGCGCGCTGCTCGCGGACATCGCGGTCGCGCGCGGTCGCGCCGATCGCGCGCTTGCGCAGTTGCGCGCGATCCTGCAAAGCCGCGACATCAAGGCGCTGGGCCATTTCGCCGACACCGAGCTGTTCCCCGCGATGGACCCGCTGACCTCGCGCCTGCAGCGGCTGGGCGCGCTCGTGCTGGCGCAGGGCCGGCTGCAGGTCCGCGAGGAGAACGATCGCGCGCTGATCGCCGGCGAGATCCGCATCGGCCTGAGCCTGCTTGCGCTGCTCGTCTCTGGTTGGGGCGCGAGCCTGATCCTGCGCAACATCTACCGCGGCGTGGAATCGCTGCTCGCGCTGACCACGCAGATGCGCCGGCGCGACTACACCGCGCCGCCGCGCTATCGCGCCGAAGGCGATCTGGGCGAGGTGCTCGACAGCTTCCTCGCGCTGCGCGAAGAGGTGCGCAAGTCCGAGGCCGAGCAGGCTGCGTTGCTCGCGCGCAACGAGCAGGTGCGCGCGACGCTGGCGCGCAGCGAGGAATTCAACCGCTCGCTGTTCACCGCCGCGCAGGTCGCGGTGATGTCGGTGGACCTCGACGGCCGCTTCAGCAGTTTCAATCCCTATGCCGAGCAGCTGTCGGGCTACAAGGCTGCGGAAATGATCGGCCAGCGCAATGTCGGCAAGTTGCTGCTCGCCGACGAGGCGCGCGACGTCGCCGAGCGCCTCGCCGCCGCACTCGGCCGTCCCGTGCATCCGGACGCGCGGATGATCCCGCTGCTGCTCGAGCTGGGTGTGCAGGCGCAGGAATGGACGCTGGTGCGCAAGGACGGCGTGCGCGTGCCGGTGCTGCTGGCGACCTCGGCGATGCGCGACGAGGGCGGCGAGCCGATCGGCCACCTCGCGATCGCGACCGACCTGACCCGCATCAAGCAGCTCGAGGAGGCGCTGCGAGCGAGCGAGGTCGCCGCGCGCGACGCGAGTCGGACCAAGAGCGAATTCCTCGCCGCGATGAGCCACGAGATCCGCACGCCGATGATCGGCGTGACCGGGATGCTCGAAGTGCTCTCGCACGGCGCGCTCGATCCGGAGCAGCGGCGCAACGTTTCGATCATCCAGCAGTCTGCGCAGTCGCTGATCGACATCATCGGCGACATCCTCGACTTCTCCAAGGTCGAAGCCGGACGATTGGAGCTGGCGCCGGCCACGCTCAGCCTGCAGCAGTTGCTGCGCGCGACGGTCGCGAACTTCAGCGGATCGGCTTCGAGCAAGGGGCTGGTGCTTGACTGCGTGGTCGATCCGCGCGTGGGGCCGGCGCATGTCGCCGATCCGTTGCGGCTACGTCAGATCCTGTCCAATTTCCTGTCCAATGCGATCAAGTTCACCGAGAACGGCTTCGTGCAGGCCGCGCTGGAATGGCGAGGCGCGGACACCGGCGCGGAAAAGCTCTGCCTGCGCGTCACCGACACCGGCATCGGCGTGAGCGCCGAACAACAACAGCGGTTGTTCCAGCCGTTCAGCCAGGCCGAGGGCAGCACCACGCGCAAGTACGGCGGCACCGGCTTGGGGCTGGTGATCTGCCGCCGCCTCGCCGAGCTGATGGGCGGCGAAGTCACGATGGAGTCCACCGTCGGCGCGGGCACCACGATGCGACTGCGAGTGACGTTGCCGCGCGGCGATCCGGCCGACATCGAGGCGGGCGCCGAAACCGCGGCGGCTCCGGCCGCGCCGACCTTCGCTCCGCGTGCGCTGCCCGACGCGCGCAAGGCCGAGGCCGAGCGCAGCCTGGTCCTGCTCGTGGACGACCATCCGACCAACCGCCTCGTGGTCGCTCGCCAGCTCGCGCTCGCCGGCTATGCGAGCGAATCGGCCGAGGACGGGCTCGACGGCCTGGAACGCTGGCGCAGCGGACGCTACGCGCTGGTTCTGTCCGACGTGCACATGCCGCGGATGGACGGTTACCAGATGACCCAGGCCTTGCGCGAAGAGGAAGCGCGCGACAGCAAGCCGCGCACGCCAGTGGTCGCGCTCACCGCGGCCGCGCTCAAGGGCGAGGCCGAACGTTGCCTCGCCGCGGGCATGGACGATTACCTGTCCAAGCCGGTGACGATCCCACAGCTCGCGGCCTGCCTGCGACGCTGGCTACCGCATACGAAGACGCGCGAGCCGTTTTCTGAAACCGCTTCGCCCGCGACCGTTCCGCCGCAACCGCTGCCGCAGGCGCAGGGCGATCCGCTGCCGTTGGATGCGGCCGTGCTCGACGCGCTCACCGGCGGCGATCCTTCGCAGCGCCGCGCGTTGTTGCAGGACTATCTCGATACCACCGCGAACGACCTGGACGCGACGCGCCGCGCGCGCGACAGCGGCGATTGCCTCCACCTCGCGCGTGAAGCGCACAAGATCAAGGGCGCCGCGCTGCTGGTCGGCGCGCGCGAAGTCGCGGCAGCGGCGCTCGCGCTCGAGCAGGCCGCGAAGGCCAGCGACTGGCCGCAACTGCTGCCGCTGGGCGCGGACCTGGAAACCGCGGTCGAACGCCTGCGCCTGCACGTGGCGCACGACCCCTGACGGCGACCGCGCGACGCGCTATCGTCGCGATCTGCCCGGAGCCATCACCATGAAGACATCGCATCGCCTGTTCGCGGGAATCGCCATCGCTTGCGCGATCGTGGGTGCAACGACGCCCGCCGCGGATCGCGTCACCGGCAAGTCCTTCGCCACGCGCTCGGAGGTGTACGCGCCGCACGCGATGGCCGCGACCTCGCAGCCGCTGGCCACGCAGATCGCGCTCGAAACGATGCGCAACGGCGGCAGCGCAGTGGACGCAGCGATCGCCGCCGACGCCGCGCTCGGCCTGATGGAGCCGACCGGCGCAGGCATGGGCGGCGACCTGTTCGCGATCGTCTGGGATCCGAAGACGCACAAGCTCTACGGCTACAACGGCTCGGGACGTTCGCCGAAATCGCTCACGCTCGCGGAATTCGAGAAGCGCGGACTCAAGGACATCCCGCCGACCGGCCCGCTGCCGGTCTCGGTGCCCGGCTGCGTCGACGGCTGGTTCGCGCTGCACGAGCGCTTCGGCAAGCTGCCGATGAAGAACGATCTCGCGCCGACGATCCGCTACGCGCGCGAAGGCTTCCCGGTTAGCGAGGTGATCGCCTATTACTGGAACGCCTCGGTGCCGCGCCTGTCGAAGTATCCGGGCTTCACCGAGCAGTTCACCCGCGACGGCCGCGGCCCGCGCACCGGCGAGATGTGGACGCGTCCGACGCTCGCCGACACCCTGCAGAAGATCAGCGAGGGCGGCCGCGATGCGTTCTACAAGGGTCCGATCGCGCACATGATCGGCGACTACATGAAAGCGCAGGGCGGATTTCTTTCGTACGAGGACATGGCAGCGCACCACGGCGAATGGGTCGAACCGGTGGGCACGAACTACCGCGGCTACGACGTCTGGGAGCTGCCGCCGAATGGGCAGGGCATCGCAACCTTGCAGATCCTCAACCTGCTCGAAGGCTTCGACCTTGTGAAGTACGGTTTCGGTAGCCCCGAACACGTGCACCTGTTTGTAGAGGCGAAGAAGCTCGCATTCGCCGATCGCGCGCGTTTCTACGCGGACCCCGCGTTTGCGAAGACGCCGGTGAAAGGGCTGGTCTCCAAGGACTACGCGGCCGAACGCCGCAAGCTGATCTCGATGGACAAGGCCGCGAAAGTCGTCGCACCCGGCACCCCGCCGCAGCTCGACGCCGGCGACACGATCTACCTGACCACCGCCGACTCCAGCGGCATGATGGTCTCGCTGATCCAGTCGAACTATCGCGGCATGGGCAGCGGCATGACGCCGCCGGGCCTGGGCTTCATCCTGCAGGACCGCGGCGAGATGTTCGTGCTCAAGCCCGGCCACCCCAATTCTTTCGAGCCCGGCAAGCGGCCGTTCCACACGATCATTCCCGCGTTCGTGACGAGGGACGGCAAGCCGTGGCTCGCGTTCGGCGTGATGGGCGGCGCGATGCAGCCGCAGGGCCACGTGCAGATCCTGATGAACCTGATCGACTTCGGCATGAACCTGCAGGAAGCCGGCGACGCGCCGCGCATCCAGCACGACGGCACGACCGAACCGACCGGACAGAACACGGCCATGGAAGACGGTGGGGAAGTCGATCTCGAGACGGGTTTCTCATGGGAAACCGTGCGCGCGTTGATGCGCAAGGGCCACAGCGTGCGCTACAGCGACGGGCCTTACGGCGGCTATCAGGCGATCATGGTCAACCCGAACGGCGGCTGGATCGGCGCGAGCGAATCGCGCAAGGACGGGCAGGCGGCGGGGTATTGATGAGGCCTGCCGCGCTCCGCTCATGATCAACAACGACCTCGACGTCGATCACTGGAAAGCGCAGCTCGCCGCGCGCACGCGCGTGCAGATCTGCGATTTCCTGCAGGCCGACGCCGCGAAAATCCTGCGCGACTGCCTCGCGACGCAGGTGCCGTGGAGTCTCGCCGAGCGCAGCGACAATGCGGTCTCGCGCACGCGCGGTCGCGAGGACGCCCTCGACGAGGCCGGCTATCGCGGCGTGCTCGACGCGGCCTACCGCAACGCGCGCGATTCCTTCCAGTTCGTCTACGACAGCTACATGCTGGTGCGTGCGCAGAAGGAGGGTTGGGATCCGGAGCTGCCGCTGCATGCAGTGCTGGAGTTCCTCAACAGCGAGGACTTCCTCGAATTCGCGCGCTACCTCACCGGCGATGCAGCGATCAACGCGGTCAACGCGCAGGCCACGCGCTACCGGCCCGGGCAGTTCCTCACCCCGCACGACGACCGCCACAGCGGCGAAGGCCGTCGCTACGCCTACGTGATCAACCTCACGCCGCGCTGGAAAGCCGACTGGGGCGGCCAGCTGCAGTTCCTCGACTGCGATGGCAACGTGATCGACACCCTGCTGCCACGCTGGAATTCGCTGTCGATCTTCAAGGTGCCGCAATCGCACCTGGTTTCGCTGGTCTCGCCGTGGGCGGGAGAGGACCGACTCGCGATCACGGGCTGGATGCTCGCGCGTGAAATTTCCGGGCGCGCGAACCAGGGCGAGTAGCGTCGCCGCGGCCGCTAATCCGCCGACACCGTGCGCCCCTGCGCCCACTCGCGCAGGCCCTGCACCTGTTCGGCCATCAGCACCGACAGCGGCCGCGTGTTCTTCAGTTCAGTGAGCAGGTCGTCCTGGGTGAGCGCGCGGTGCGCGGCGCGCGCGGCGAACAGAGCCGAGATGATCGCCTGTTCGATTTCCGCGCCGGAAAATCCGTCGCTGGCCGCGACCAACGCGTCCATCGCCATGCCGGTCGCATCGACCTTGCGTTTGGCCAGATGCAGCGCGAACACTTCCGCGCGCGCGGCCGCGTCGGGCAGGTCCACGAAGAAGGTTTCGTCGAAGCGGCCCTTGCGCAGCAATTCGGGCGGCAGTTGCTGCACCTGGTTCGCGGTCGCGACGAGGAACACGCGCGAGCTGCGTTCGGCCATCCAGGTCAGCAGGTAGCCGAGCACGCGCTGCGAGACGCCGCCGTCGGTGTCGGACGAGCCGGCCGCGATGCCTTTCTCGATCTCGTCCATCCACAGCACGCAGGGCGCGACCTGTTCGGCCGAAGCGAGCGCGTCGCGCAGGTTCTTCTCGGTCTCGCCGTGAAACTTGTCGTACAGAGAACCGAAATCCAGCCGCACCAGCGGCACGCCGAATCCTCCGGCGATCGACTTGGCCGCGAGCGACTTGCCGCAGCCCTGCACGCCGAGCAGCAGCACGCCCTTGGGCGGATCGAGCGGGTAGTCGTTCGGACCCGGCGCGGCACCGTCGGCGGGCGGATCGGCGAGGAAGATCTCGCGCCGCTGCGAAACCCATTGCTTCAGGCGCTTCGCGCCGGCGAGGTCGGCGAACTGCGCGGTGTCGTATTCGAACTGCAAGTGCCCGGACTTGTTGAGCACGTCGAACTTGAGCTTGGCCAGCCGCGGGATGTCGCTGGCCTCGAGCGTGCCGTCCTCGAAGATCAGCTGGCGCGCGATGCGCTGCGCCTCGACCATCGACAGCCCGCACAGGTTGCGCACGATCGCGCGCACCGCGTCGGCGTCGAAGGTGACCGCCTTGCCGCCGTTCTCCTTCGCGTAGTCGCGCGAGAGCTCGCGCACCATCTTCAGCAAGGTGTTCGCGTCGGGTAGGCGCAGCTCGAAACGCACGGCGAGCTCGTCCAGCGCCGGCGGCAGTTCGATCCTGCTGCCGATCAGCGCGAGCGTGTGCTCCTCGCAGTTGCGCCGCTGCGCGATCTCGCGCAGCTGGCGCTGCGTACCCGCGTAGTCGAGGTAGGGTGTGAAATCCAGCAGCAGATAGACGCCGCGCTGGGTCGCCTGCTGGATCGTGCGCAGGGTCGTGGTCGCATCGCTCGCGCCCTCGGGCGGATCCTCCTTGTCGAGGTCGATGCGGCTCAGGCCCTCGGTGATCGACCAGCGATACATCGCGCGGAACACGTCGAGCAGGGTGTGGCGGAACAGATCGACGACGCGCTCCTCGTCGGGCGTGTCGATCACGATCAGCGGCGTGCCCGCGCGGATCAGCGCGGTGAGGTCCTGCAGCTCGGTCATGGGTGCGGCGGGCGGATTGCAACGGACGATGGGAACGATAGCAGAGGCGGGAAATCCGGGCTGCGGGGCGCGTGGCGGGACCGGATGGCGGACGTATATATCGTTGACAGATATATCCGTGAACGATATATATACGCCATCCAGGCACCGGATCCGACATGGCCACGAAAACCATCGAGCCGCCCGCGCCGCCGACCCCGGCGATGCACCACATCCTGCTCTCGCTGCTGGAAGGCGAGCGCCACGGCTACGCGATCATGCAGGCGGTGGAAGCGCTCAGCGACGGCGCGGTGCGGATGGGGCCAGGCACGCTCTACGGCACGCTCAAGCGCCTGCTGGAATTGCGCCTGGTCGAGGAAACGCCGGCGCGCGCGACGGCCGACGACGACGAACGGCGGCGCTACTACCGGCTCACGCGTTCCGGACGCGAGGCCGTCCGCATCGAGACCGCGCGGCTGTCGCGGCTGGTGCGCTACGCGTCGAAGCATGCGCGCGTCGCTTGCGCGGCAACCGCATGAACACACATCGCGATCCGCGCTGGATCGGCGTGCTGTGCCGGCTGTACGCCGGCGCGCTGTGGCTGTATCCGCGCGCACACCGCGAGGCCTGGGGCGAGGAAATGCGACTCGCGTTCCGCGATCGTTGCCGTGAAGCGGCGCGCGCCGGGCGCGGGCCCTGGCGCGTGCTGTTCGCCGACCTCGTTCCCGACCTCGCCGCGAGCGCCGCGCGCGAACACGCGGAGTTCTTCACCGGAGATACGACCATGAAACGCACGCGGCTCGTCGTCCTGCTGGCCGCATTCGCGGGCCTGCTGATTTTTCGCGTGCAGCTTGGCGATTACGCAATGGCCGCGCATGACTGGTGGAAGCAATACCAGCAGGCGCGGGACGAGCGCGCGTTGCGCGCGCACGAAGCGGCGCTCGCTGCGCTGGTCGAGCGACGCGGCGGCGCGCACGCGGACGTGATCGCGGCCGAGTTGTACTGGACGGCGGGACGGGGTTTCGCGTTGCGGATGCATCCGAGCGATGCTTCGCTGCAGCCGATGGCCGTCGAGCAAGCCTGGCTGGATCATGCGGATGCCGCATTCGCGCGAGCGTTGCGCGCGAACGACGCATGGGCCTGGTGGCTCGCCACCGGCGAGTGTCCGGCGCGTCCGGCGACGTGCAATGCGAGCATTGCACTGGATCGAATCAAGCAACTCGACGGCGACAACGGTGCGGTGTGGCTTCTGGAAATGGATCTCGCGCGCGACGCGCGCGACCCGGCGCGCCTGCGCGCCGCGCTCGCGAAACTCGCCGCGTCGCCGCGATTCGATTCGCACCTGGGAGATGCGGTGCGCGGGATGCTCGCGGCGTTCGCGCTCGAGCCGCTGCCGGCCCGGCTGCATGTGTCGTATCTGTCCGACGCAGCGACGACACCGGAACAGTCGGCGATCCTGCTCGCCGGCGAGCTGGCCTTCACCTCCGACGTGATGCGCGGGCTGGGCTACAAAGCGTTGCTGGATGCGTGCCATACGCGCGATCCGGCCATTGACGCCGAGCGCTCGGCGGACTGCCGCGCGACGGGCCGGTTGCTGGCCAGTGGCGAGCGCACTTTGATCGAGGAGCGGTTCGGCGACTTGCTTCTGCTGCGCACGGCCAGTCCCGCGGAGCTTGGGCAAGTACAACAAGCGATCCGCGATTCGCGCTGGCGCGAGGATCAATACATGCGGATGGATCCGAGCCTGTCGGCGGACGACGCGCAGCGCTGGCGCGCGGCCTGGATGGCCGGCGGCAGCGAAACGCAGGTGATCGCCCGCCTGCTGCACGAGCGCGGGATTGCCTTGCAGGCGCCGGCGGGTTTCCAGGTCGATCCGCGGATGACCGACCCGAACCACTGAGTCCGACGAGACGAGCTTCCGCGTTCAGCGTCGCGTCCGCAGCCACGGTGCTAAGCTGCGGCGACCTTCGGCGGAGAATCCGATGAAGACCATCCTCGTGGCCAGCTCCAAGGGCGGCGTCGGCAAGACCACGATCGCGACCAACCTCGCCGCGCATTTCGCCGACGCCGGCAAGCGCACGGTGCTCGTGGATGCGGACAAGCAATCCTCCGCGCGGCACTGGAGCGAAAAACGCGCGGGCATGTCCAACGCGGTGCTGCCGGTGGACGGCACCCGCCGCGACTGGCAGCGCCACGTGCCCGACGACGCGCAGCGCGTGGTCGTGGACGGCCGCGCCGGCGCGATGGGCGAGGACCTCGCGATGTTCCTCGACGTCGCCGATGCGGTGCTCGTGCCGATCCTGCCTTCGACCATCGATATCGAGGCGACCGTGCCGTTCCTGGATTCGCTCGCGCGGCATCCGCGCGTGCACAAGGGCAAGCTGCCGGTGGGCCTGATCGCGAACCGCATGAAGCCGTGGACGAACGCGTCGCAGCAGATGGCGGATGGACTCAAGGCCTGGCCGTATCCGCTGGTCGCGCAACTGCGCGACACCCAGGCCTATGTACTGCTCGCAGGACTCGGCAAAGGGCTGTACGACTACCATTCCGAGCAGGTGCGCAGCCACCAGGCCGACTGGGCGCCGTTGTTCAAATGGCTCAAGAAGGTGATCTGAGATGCGCGAACTGATCCTGCTGCGACACGCCCACGCCGAATCCGCCGGCCCCGGCCAGGACGACCGCGACCGCGCGTTGTCCGCGCGCGGTCGCTCCGAAGCGGCCGCGGCTGGCGCGTGGTTGCGCGAGCACGGCTACCTTCCCGACCGCGTGCTGTGCTCGACCGCGCGGCGCGCGCGCGAGACGCTCGACCTTGTGCAGGACGCGATCGGCCACGGCGAGACCGAGCGCGTGGATGCGATCTACGAAGCCACGCCGGGCGACCTGGTCGCGATCGCCGACGCGCATCGCGACGCGCCGCGTCTGCTGATGGTCGGACACAACCCCGGCTTCGAACACCTGGCCGCGCTGATGAGCACCGGCCAGTCCGGCGATTTCCGCGGGATGCCCGCGGCCGGCATCGCGGTGCTGCAATTGCCGGCCGACGCCGCGCTGGAACCGGGCGTGGCCCGACTCGCGGCGTTCTGGATGCCGTGAACGATGCCGCGGCCCTGCGCAAGGATCGCGCCGCCGGCGGCTGAGCCGCGTGCCGTCATACGAAACCGGATGATCGCGGGCCTTTTCATGCTGCTGTTGTGCGCGCTGCTGCTCGGCGGCTGCGCGAGCATCGGCCGCAAGCAGCTCGACCAGGCCGCTGCGCTCGCGCAGGCCGCGCGCCCGAGCGCGATCGAATGCGACCGGCCCGATGCGTGCGCGCTGGCATCGCCGCTGCGCTCGCTCGGCGACCGCGCGCTGGCCGCATCCGCGCCCGGCAAGCCGGTGAACTTCGTGCAGATCGTCGAATCCGGGCAGGACTCCCTGCTCGGCCGGATCAACCTGATCCGCAGCGCACACAGCAGCATCGACGTGCAGACCTTCATCCTCGCCGACGACGAGGCCGGCGACCTGTTCCTCAACGAACTCATCGCCGCTGCAGGGCGCGGCGTCAAGGTGCGCGTGCTGGTGGACCAGCTCAACGCGCCCGGCAGCCTGGACCTGCTGGCCAACCTCGCCGGCGCGCACGCGAATTTCCAGATGCGGCTTTACAACCCGACCTTCGACCACGCGCGCACGAACGCGCTGGAGTACATCGCCGGAATCGTCGTGCAATTCCGCCGCTTCAACCAGCGCATGCACAACAAGCTGCTCGTCGTCGATGGCGTGGTCGGTTTCACCGGCGGACGCAACATCGCCGACGATTACTTCGACTGGAATCCCGAATTCGATTTCCGCGACCGCGACGCGATCCTTGCCGGCCCGGAAGTGCAGCGCATGACGCGCATGTTCGACGCGTTCTGGAACGCACCGCGCAGCGTGCCGCTGGCGCGGCTCAAGGACGTCGCGGCGGTGCTGCTCGCGAACGCCGGACCGCCGCCGTTGCCGACTCCTATCGCGCAGCAGCGCCGCACGCCGCGCGTGCTGGCGATGGCCCTGGCCGCATCGGATCCGGACGAAGTGCAGCGGCGGCTGGTCGAAGGCGCGCGCGCGGTCGCCGATGTGCGTTTCATCGGCGACGGCCCGGGCAAGCAGAAGGACGAGCCCAGCGAGGACGTCGGGCGGACGACGCGCGGCCTGCGCGTGCTGGTCGAGGGCGCGCAACGCTCGGTGCTGATGCAGACGCCGTACCTGGTGCTCAGCCGCGAAGCGCGCAAACTGTTCCGTTCCATGCACAAGCGGCCCGATCCGCCGAAGGTGACGGTCTCGACCAATTCGCTGGCCTCGACCGACGCGATCCCGGTGTATGCGCTCTCGTACAAGTACAAGCGCCGTTACCTGCGCGACCTGGGTTTCGGAATCCACGAGCTCAAGCCGCACCCGCTGGACGTGCCGGTGGACCTGGACGCGACCGGCGGGGGCGAGCAGGCGCCGCTGCCGCCGGTGGATTCGGAGATGGATGGCCTGTCCGGCAGCGCGTCGAACCGGCTGCCGCAACGCAGCGAGGCCGCGCGTTTCCCCGGCATGGGTTCGCGCAGCGGGACCCGGCTCGCACCGCTGGATACGCATGGCGTGCGCATCGGGATGCACGCCAAGTCGCTGGTGATCGATGGTGAGATCGGAATCATCGGTTCGCACAACTTCGATCCGCGCTCGGACCGCTACAACACCGAAAGCGTGCTGGTGTTCCGCGACGTGACGCTCGCGCAGCGCCTGCAGGCCGCGATCGAACGCGACATCGCGCCGGAGAACTCCTGGCTGATCGCCAGGCGCCCGAAATCGGCGGTTTCGCACTTCAATTCGCGGATGACGCGGCTGTTCGAGAACCTGCCGGTGTTCGACATCTGGCCGTTCCGTTACGCGACCAGCTACACGCTCAATGAAGGTTGCGAACCAGTGCCGCCGGACGACCCGCGTTTCCACGATTGCTGGGCCCCGGTCGGCGATTTCCCGGAAGTCCAGATGTCGTTCAAGGCGTTCGCGACCCGCGTATTGACCGCGTTCGGCGCGGGGCTGGCGCCGATCCTGTAACCGGCCGCTGTCGCCTGCGTTGCATTGACCAAAGGCGCGTCTGGGCCTAGTCTGCTGCTCTCCCACGTCGCGGACGCACGCCATGCCCATCACCGTCCATTTCGAGCTGTCCGACCAGGACATCGAGCACTTCAGCACCGCCATGAAGGCGACCCGCAAGGGCGCGGGGCCCGGATCCGTCGCCGACGTCACCGCGGCCGCGACGCGGCTGCTGCACGAGGCGCAGAACTCCTCCGTGCCGCCGTTCGTCTCCGAGCGGCTGGACCGGCTCGACCAGTTGATCGCGATGGTCCGCGACGAAGGCTGGGCGATGGAAACCGAGGACACCCAGCGCGTGCTCTCGGCGCTGGAGTATTTCTCCAACCCCGACGACATCATCCCGGATTCCACGCCGGTGATCGGCTACCTCGACGACGCGATCATGATCGAGGTCTGCGTGCGCGAGCTCGGCCACGAACTGGCCGCGTACGAGGAGTTCTGCGACTACCGCCAGCACGAGGCCGAACGCCGCGGGCTGGATCCGGCCACGGTTGGCCGCGCCGACTGGCTCGAAGGCCGCCGCGAGGAGTTGCACGAACGCTTCCGTCTCCGCCGCGCCCGCGACTACGGCACCGGCTATGGCCGCAGCAGCGGCTACGCGCGCGAGAAGTCATACGTCTCGCCGGGCTGGCGCCCGAGCCTGTTCCGCACGAGCTGATTACAGAGTGCGACCTCTAACGTCGTCGTGAGAAAATCGCGGCGATGTACGCCATCGAATCCATCCCCACGCGCCGCGACCGGCTGCGGCCGCTGCGCTACGCAGTGCGCGTGCCGTTGCTGCTGCTGCACGTCGTCGTATTGCTGCCGATCGCGTTGCTGCTGATCGGAGCGCCGACCGCCGCGCTGAAACTGCCGGGGGGCGAACGCGTGGATCACCGCGCGATCCGCGCGTGGTCGGTCGGATTGCTGCGCGTGTTCGGCTTCCGCCTGCGTCGGGTCGGCGAGCCGCTGCAAGGCTCTGCCCTGTTCGTTGCCAACCACGTCAGCTGGATCGACATCACGCTCATGCACAGCCAGCACGCGATGGGTTTCGTCGCCAAGGACGAGATCAGCCGCTGGCCGCTGATCGGCTGGCTCGCCAGCCGCGCGGGCACGATCTACCACCGCCGCGGCAGCGACCATTCGCTGCGCGACGTGATGGAGCGGATGGTCGCGAGGATGCGCGAAGGTTTCGCGGTCGGAGTGTTCCCCGAGGGTGGCACCGGCGACGGCCGCGCGCTGCGCGTGTTCCACGCACGCATCCTGCAGACCGCGGTGGATGCGGACGCGCCGGTGCAGCCGGTCGCGCTGCGCTACGGCGAGCGTGGCGAGGCGCAGGCGATCGTCGCGTTCGCGAAAGGCGAGCCGTTCGTGCACAACTTCCTGCGCTTGCTCGGCGACCGTTCGCGCGTGGCCGAAGTGCATTTCCTCGAGCCCATCGCACCGGTCGCCGGCGGCCGGCGCGGCATGTCCGACACGGCGCGCTCGCGCATCGCCGAGGCGATGGCCTCATGAGCGCAGGCGCCGCGACATGACCCACGCGCGCGACTACCTGCCGCCGACCTGGCTGCGCGGCCCGCACGTGCAGTCGGTGCTGTCCTCGAGCCGGATGCGCCGCCGCCGCGGCGCGCAGGCGCTCGCGCGGCTGCACACGCGCACGCGCGAGTTCCTCCTCGATGCCGGCGATGGCGTGCGCCTGCAGGGATTCCATTCGACCATTCCGCGCGAACCGGCGCAGGAACCAGCGCACGAACCCAAGGGGCTCGTGCTGCTGCTGCACGGTTGGGAAGGCAGCGTCGAGTCCGGCTACATGCTGCACACCACCGCGGCGCTGCTCGCAGCGGGCTTCGACGTGTTCCGCCTGAACTTCCGCGACCACGGCGACACGCACCATCTCAACGAGGACCTGTTTCATTCCTGCCGGCTGCAAGAAGTGCTCGAAGCCGCGCGCGCTGTCGCAGAACAAATCGCGGTGCGGCCGTTCCTTGCGGCGGGGTATTCGCTCGGCGGCAATTTCGCGCTGCGGCTCGCATTGCACGCGTCGGCGATGGACATTCCGCTCGCGCACGCGGCCGCGGTCTGCCCGGTGCTCGATCCGGAAGCGGGATTGTCCGCGCTGGAAACCGCGCTGCCGCTCTATCACTGGTATTTCATGCGCAAGTGGCGCGGCTCGCTGCGACGCAAGCGCGCGCTGTTCCCGCAACGCCACGATTTCGACGATGCCGCGCTCAAGCAGGACATGCGCGCGCTGACCGCGTGGATGGTCGAGCGCTACACCGACATGGGCCTGCTCGAGAAGTACCTCGACGGCTATGCGGTCGCGGGCGATCGCCTCGCCGGCCTGCAGGTGCCGGTGAGCATCCTCACCGCCGAGGACGATCCGGTGATCCCGGTCGCGGATTTCCGTCGCTTGCAACTGCCGCCGCATTCGCGGCTGGAGATCGCACCGCACGGCGGGCATTGCGGATTCATCGAGGGCATCAACCTGCAGGGCTTCGCCGAGAAATGGGTCTGCGCGCGGATGCTCGATGCCGCCGCGGGCGAGCCGGCGACGGGCTGAGCCGGCTGGAATCGCGCAGCGCGGTACAATACGAGACTTTCCTTCGCGGACTTCCCAATGTTGCAGGACGTGATCGACGCGCTGCGTCGCCAGACCCCCGACGCGCTCGCCTTGGCGCGCGCCGAAGTCGCCGCGTCGCCGGACAGCGCCGAGGCGCGGCACCTGCTTGGCATCGCGCAGCGCGAAGCCGGCGACGCGGAGGGCGCGCGCGCGAGTTTCGACCGCGCGATCGAGCTCGCGCCCGACGAATCGTTGTACCACTTCAGCCGCGCGCTGCTCGCGCACGCGCAGGGCGACCTGGACGCGGCCAACCGCTCCAGTGCGCACGCGCTCGCGCTCGATCCCAACCAGCTCGGCGCCTACCTGCTGCGCATCCAGATCGCCCTCGCGCAGGGCGATGTCGCCGAGGCCGAGCGCCAGTTGCAGCTCGCCGAGCGCGCGGATCCGGAGCATCCGAGCCTGCTGTTCGCGGGCGGCCAGATCGCGCTGGCGAAAAACGAGGACGATCGCGCGATCGGCTTGCTCACGGAAGCGGCCGCGGCGATGCCCGGCGACGTGCAGACGCTGGCCACGCTTGCGCTCGCCTACCGGCGCGTCGGCCACGCCGCGTTCGCCGAACAGACCTTGCGAAAGGCGCGCGCGCTGCAGCCAGACTCAGCCGCGCTGCACCGCAGCCTGATCGCCACGCTGCTCGACCAGGACCGGATCGACGATGCCGGCACCGAGGTCGCGCAGTACAGGCAGGCGCATCCGGACGATCCGGCCGGCCATGCGATCGAGGCCGAATTGCACTGGCGCGGCGGCGACGCGAAGGCGACGCTGGAGGCGTATCGGGCCGTGTTGAAGCACGCGCCGCGCGACCTGCGTTCGCAGATGGGCGCGCAACGCGCGCTCGAGGCGATCGGCGATCGCGACCTCGCGCGCACGGTGTGGGAAGACGTGCTCGCGAGCGATGCGCAATTCGACCTGACCTGGGCGTCGCGGCTGACGACCAGCTTCGACGAAGCCGATGCGCGCGACGTGCTGCGCCGCTGGCTCGCCGCGATGCCCGATAGCGCGGCCGCTCGGCTCAATCAGGCGCGTCACGACGAAGTCGATGGCCGCGAGGCAGAGGCCGAAGCCGGCTACGACGCCGTGCTGGAGCGCGCGCCGCTGCAGTTCGATGCGGCGCTCGGCAAGGCTGCTTTCGTACTGCGCCGCGACCCGGCCGCCGGCATCGCACGGTTGGAGCCAGTGATTGCGCACGCGCCGCCGCCGCAATCCAAGCCCGCGTTGGCCTGGCGCGGCCAGGCGCACGACACGCTCGGCGACACCGCCGCGGCGGTCGCGGACTGGCGGCAGGCGCACGCAGGGCTGGGCGCGTTGCCGCCCGCGCCGCCGCTGCCCGACGAAAGCCTGCGCGCGCTGCACGCCACGTTGCCCGCTGCTTCGACCCAGGAACCCGCGGCGCTGGTGATGCTCTGGGGTCCGCCTGGCAGCGGTAGCGAACGGCTGGCGGCGGCCCTGCGCTTCGCGCCTGGACGTCCGTTGATGCTGGCCACGCCGGAAGTGCTGCCCCGGATGCTGGATTTTCCGGAGACTCTGATCACGCGCGCATCCAGCGCGGACGACCTGCCGGCGCTCGCGACGGAAGTCGCGGACGCGTATGCGCGCAGCATCGAGCCTTTCCGCGAGCAAGGTCATACCGGCGTGTTTGACTGGCTCGCGCGCTGGGATGCGCGCGTGGCGCCGCTGTTGCAACGGGCCGTGCCGGGAATGCGACTGCTCGCGGTGTTGCGCGATCCGCGCGACCTGCTGCTGAACTGGCTCGCGTTCGGCGCGCCGGCCGGGCCGGTGTTCGCCGATCCGGTCGAGAACGCGGCCTGGCTCGCTAGCCAGCTCAAGCACCTGCTGTTCGCGCGCGACGAGTTGCAATTGCCGACCTTGGCCGTGGACATGGATCGTTTCGACGCCGATCCCCAGGCGACGCTGCAGGAGATCGCTGCGTTCGCCGATCTGACCGCATCGCCCGATCCGCAACCCGCGCTGGATCGCCGCACCGGATCGGGCCGATTGCCGACGCTGCTCCCGGCTGGACGCTGGCGCGCGTATCGCGGCGAGCTCGACGAGGCCTTCGAACTGCTGGCGCCGCTGGCCGAACGGCTGGGTTACCCGCGCGACTGAGCGCGGTCGCGCCGATCCGCCGTGCGCGCTATCGTTGCGCGCATGGAGGCGACGCGATGAAACTGCAAAGCGACAGCTTCGAACACCGCGGGCCGATCCCGGCGCGCTGCGCCATGGGCCGCAAGGACGGCGCGGGCGAGACGTTTTCCGACAACCGCAATCCGCACCTGGCCTGGGACGAGGCGCCCGCGGGCACGAAGTCGTTCGCGCTGCTGTGCGTGGATCCGGATGTGCCGACGGTTGCAGCGATGGTCGGCAAGCCGGGCGTGGAGATCCCGGTCGAGCAGCCGCGCTGCGATTTCACGCACTGGGCGATGGTGGACATTCCCGCCGACGTGCGCGGCTTCTCCGAAGGCGCGTGGTCGGACGGCGTGAGCGTCGGCGGGAAACGCGACCTTCGCGGCCCGCATCCGGCGCGGCACGGAATCAACGATTACACCGGCTGGTTCGCCGGAGATACGACGATGGGCGGCGATTACCTCGGCTACGACGGCCCGTTCCCGCCGGCGAACGACTTGCGCCTGCACCGCTATTTCTTCCGGCTGTTCGCGCTCGATGTTGCTGCGCTCGATCTTCCCGAGCGCTTCGGTGCGGGCGACGTGCTGCGCGCGATGGCGGGCCACGTGCTCGCCGAAGGGCTGATCTACGGCACGTATTCGCTGCATCCGCGGCAAGCGGTCTGAGCAGGCAACGGCGATGGGTACGCAGGCTTGGTTGTTGCTCGGTGTGTTGTTCGGGTCGATCGGGCTTGGCTACTTCATGTACGGCAGGAAGCAGCGCAAGCCGGTGCCGCTGGTTTGCGGGATCGCGCTGATGATCTACCCGTATTTTCTCGATCGGCCGTTCTGGATCGTCGCCATCGGCGTGGCGCTGATGGCAGTTCCGTATTTCCTGCGGCTCTGATGTCGCGCGACGGATGCGATCAGGCCTGCATGAACGCGAGCAGGGCGATGCCGAGCGCGATCCGATACGCCGCGAACCCCGTGAAGCGGTGCGTGCGGATGTAGCCGAGCAACCATTTCACCGCGACGAAGGCGACCACTGCCGAGACCACGAAGCCGATCGCGAGCGCCCTCCAGTCCTCGTGCGCGCCGCCGCCGGCCTTCATCGTCTTGAGCAGTTCGTAGCCGGTCGCCGCGTACATGGTCGGGATGCCGACGAGGAACGCGAATTCGGTCGCCGCCGCGCGGTTGCTGGTGCCGATCAGCATCGCGGCGAAGATCGACGCCGCCGAGCGCGAAGTGCCGGGGAAGACGCCGGCGACCATCTGCGCGATGCCCACGCCGATCGCGACCGGCCAGGTCACCGCGCTGCGATCGGGCCGCTTCGCGGCGATCTGTTCGGCGGCGATCATCCAGAGACCACCCAGCACGAGCGCCCACGCGACCGGCGCGATCGCCTCGGGCAACTTGAAGCCGAGCTTGACCGCGACGAAGCCGAGCGCCGCCGTGATCGCGAACGCGATGGCTAGCTTGAACAGGTAATCGCGGTTTGCCGGATCCTTCCAGCGCGTGAGCAGCCCCACGATGCGCCTGAAGTAAATCAGCGTGACCGCGAGGATCGCGCCGGCCTGGATGCCAACGTTGAACAGATCCGTGCGATGGCCCAACCCGAGTTTCTCGGCGATCAGCAGATGGCCCGTCGAGGAGATCGGCAGGAATTCGGTGATGCCCTCGATAATGCCGAGGAGAACGACGTTCAGCAGGTCGTGCATGCGGGTGCGTCCGATGAAAATCGAGTGAAGTGTAAATGCAAAGAGCGCGTATATGAAAAAAAACGATCGCGGCATTGATGTCGTGACACGAAAGCTTCACGGCCCCTTGATCGCGGCCGTGCGATCGTCTCCGGCAAGCATCACAGCGCGCGTGGCTCGCGGCGGATGTTTTCACCCAACTCACGGAGACGGCAATGGCTACCGCGACAGAAGTGGTGCAGAAGGCGTACGAAGCGTTCGGCAGGAACGACATGCCGGCGATGGGGCAGCTGATCGCCGAGAACGTGGATTGGGAATTCGTCGGTCACGCTAAGCTGGCCTACGCCGGCAAGCGCAGGACGCGCGCGGAAGCGCTGCAGTTCTTCGCCGACATCCCGAAATCCGACGTGATCCATGCGTTCGAACCGCGCGAGTTCATCGAGTCCGGCGAGCACCTGACCGTGCTCGGCTGGGAAGACACCACCGCGCTAGACACCGGCAAACGTTTCCAGAGCGAGTGGTCGCACGTCTTTACCGTCAAGGATGGGGAGGTCGTGCGCTGGCGCGGGTTCTACAACACCGCCGCGCGCTACGACGCCTGAACGCGCAGGATTGATGGCCAGGCCTCGCCGCTGAAGCAGGGTCATCGACACTCGCCATCGCCGCGGCGTCCCCAGCGCCGCGGCGATGTTTTCTTTCTTTTGACGAAAATGTATGCAGATTGCACTTTTAAGGTGCGATAAACTGCATATCTCACAATGAGCGTCAGTAAAATCAACGTGTTGCGAGCATGCGAAGCTGGCACGCCGGTTGCTATAGGGATGCCAACCCAACCCAACCGGAGCCTCCCGTGAGCTACGCCCGCGTCGAAAAACTCATCAAGGACCACAGCATCGAATTCGTGGATCTGCGCTTCGCCGACATGCGCGGCGTGCAGCACCACGTCACCTTCCCCGCGAGCATCGTCGAGCCGGGCCTGTTCGAAGACGGCCGCATGTTCGACGGCTCGTCGATCTCCGGCTGGCGCGGCATCAACGAATCCGACATGGTGCTGCTGCCCGATCCGGATTCGGCGGTGGTGGATCCCTTCGTCGCCGACCCGACCCTGATCCTGACCTGCGACGTGCTCGATCCGATCACGATGCAGGCCTACTCGCGCTGCCCGCGCTCGCTCGCCAAGCGCGCCGAGGCCTACCTGAAGTCCAGCGGCGTCGCCGAGCAGGCGTTCTTCGGCCCCGAGCCCGAGTTCTTCATCTTCGACTCGGTGCGCTGGGCCAACGACATGGGGCACACCTTCTTCGAGATCGACTCCGAGGAAGCGCACTGGAATTCGAAGAAGAAGTACGAAGGCGGCAACAGCGGCTACCGCCCGGGCGTGAAGGGCGGCTACTTCCCGGTCGCGCCGACCGACTCGCTGCACGACATCCGCGCCGAGATGTGCAAGGCGCTGTCGGCCGCGGGCATCGAGGTCGAGGTGCACCACCACGAAGTCGCGAACGCGGGCCAGTGCGAGATCGGCACCAAGTTCAACTCGCTGGTGAAGAAGGCCGACGAGCTGATGACGATGAAGTACATCCTCAAGAACGTCGCCTTCCGCAACGGCAAGACCGTGACCTTCATGCCCAAGCCGATCGTCGGCGACAACGGCAGCGGCATGCACGTGCACC
>CAYUXZ010000005.1:0-79392 GCA_964449135.1 uncultured Gammaproteobacteria bacterium | reverse complement strand
GGCGTCGAGCTTGCACTTCATGTCGGCGATCTTGGCCTGGATCATCTGGAAGCTGCCGATCGGCTGGCCGAAGCTCTGGCGGTCCTTGACGTAGCGGATGCTCGCCTCGTAGGCCGCGCGCGCGATGCCGATCGCCTGCGAGGCGATGCCGATGCGGCCCGCGTCGAGCACGCTCATCGCGACCTTGAATCCGTGCCCTTCCTCGCCGAGCACCTCGTCGGGCCGGGCAACGTAGTCCTCGAACTCGATCTCGCAGGTCGCCGACGCGCGGATGCCGAGCTTGGGTTCGGTCTTGCCGCGGTGGAATCCCGCGCGCGTGGTGTCGATCAGGAACGCGGTGATCCCGCGCGCGCGCTTGTCCGGATCGCTCATCGCGAACAGCACGATGTACTTTGCGACCGGGCCGGAAGTGATCCAGCTCTTCTTGCCGTTGATCCTGAAGGAACCATCGGCCTGCCGGACCGCCTTGCAGCGCATCGCGGTTGCGTCCGAACCCGACTGCGGCTCGGTCAGCGCGAACGCGCCGATCTCCTTGCCTTCGGCGATCGCGCGCACGTATTTCTGCTTCTGTTCCTCGGTGCCGAACTTGAGGATGCCGTTGCAGAACAGCGAATTGTTGACCGACATGATCGTCGAATGCGCGGCGTCGGCAGCGGCGATCTCGACCATCGCGAGCACATAGGCGATCGGGTCCATGCCCGCGCCGCCGTACTCGGCCGGCACCTCGATGCCCATCAGGCCGTTCTCGCCGAGCAGCCGGATGTTCGCGAGCGGGAACTCGCCGGTGTGGTCGTGGTGCTCGGCGCTCGGGGCGATCTTGTCCTGCGCGATACGCCGCGCCACGTCCTGGATCATCAACTGCTCTTCGGTGAACTGGAAATCCATGACGCGGCTCCCTGGACGCTGTGGCGAAGCGCCTATTCTAAAGGGGACGGAGACGATTGACTTGACGACCTGAAAAGGCCGAGCCGCTGGCGCGGCCGGAAAGACCATTTCCCTTTGTTGGCAAAAGAGTCAACCGGCCGCAACACCAGCGCATTCGCGCACAACCTCGGCAATCGCGAGCGAACTGGTCAGCCCCGGTGATTCGATGCCGAGCAGATGCACCAGCCCGCGAACGCCATGCGCCTCGACTCCGTCGATGCGGAAGTCCGCGGGCGGTTCGCCGGGTCCAGTGAGCTTCGGTCGCACGCCCGCGAAGGCAGGATGCAATGCGCCGGAAGGCAGGCCAGGCCAGTACTGGCGCACGGCTGCCTCGAATCCGTCGGCCTGCGAGGGATCGACCGAGGTTTCCACGCTCTCGATCCATTCGAAGCCGGGGCCGAAGCGCGCGCGGCCTGCGAGGTCCAGCGTCAGGTGCACGCCCAGGTGCGAGGACGCGCCCGGGACCGGATACACGAGGTGCGTGAAAGGCGCTCGGCCGGCCAGCTCGAAATATGCGCCTTTCGCGTATCGCGGCGGCGGCAATGCCTCCGCGTAGGCGGCGGACTGCCCGCGCACGGATCGAGCAATCGCGAGCGCGTTCAAGCCCGCGGTGTTGACCACCGTGCGCGCTTCCAGTCGCATCGGCGATTCGCCAGCGACATGGACAACGAGACGGCCGAGCTTCGGGGGCAGCTCGTTTGCCGAGCGGTCGCGGTCGGCCGCATCGAGCCTGCGCACGGGACTCCGGAACACGAAAGTCGCGCCGGCGGCTTCCGCTTCCGCGCGCAGCGCGAGCATCAACGCACCGCTGTCGATGATGCCCGTATCGGGAGACCACAGCGCCGAATGGACCGCGAGCTCGGGTTCGAGCCTACGCACGTCGTCCCGCGTCAGCGCACGCAGGGAATGCACGCCGCAGGCGACCGCTTGTTCGCGCAGCGCAGCGAGGCGCGGCGCTTCGGCTTCGTCGCCCGCGACGATCAGCTTGCCGCACAGCCGATGCGGCACGCCGCGCGAAACGCAATACGCGACCAGCGCGCGCCGCCCTCCCACGCACAACCGCGCCCGCCAGGAACCCGGCGGGTAATACAAACCCGCGTGCAATACCTCGCTGTTGCGCGAAGAAATCTGCGTCCCGTGCGTGTCCTCGGCGTCGAGCACGATCACTTCGCGACCGTCCTGCGCGAACGCACGCGCGCAGGCGAGGCCGATGACGCCGGCACCGATGATCACGCAATCAACGGCTGCTGTCTCCGCATCCTCGACGACGTCATCGGCATTGGACGCGAGCGCACTCATGACTGGATTTCCGTGGTGCAGAGCCGCGGCCTGCAATCGCCCTTGGCCTTCACGCGGGTATTCACGGCAGTTGGTTATCCGTCATTGCCTCGGATCGACGACGTCATCGGGGTGACCGTGCCGGTGATGCAGGTCCGGATAGTGCGGATGCGTGTGCGTCATCGGTTCGTGCACGTGCGGATGGCTGTGTGGTTCGGTGCCGTCCCAGGGGAAATCGTGCGCGTGCTGGTGGTGTTCGTCGTGCACATGGCGGTGCTCGTGCTCCAGGCGTTCGTGCGTGTGCTGGTGTTCGTGCCGCTCGCTGACGTGCAGCCAGACGCCGATGGCCATCAGCGCTCCCGCGATCCAGAAGGCAAGACCCGGCGTCTCGCGCAGCAACAGCAACGACAGCGTCGCGCCGACGAAGGGCGCAGTCGCGAAATAGGCGCCGGTGCGAGCTGCACCCAGATGCCGCAGCGAAAGAACGTACAGCACGAGACTGATCCCGTAACCTGCAAGGCCGATCGCCGCGGCGGCGGCCAGCAGCGATCCCGCCGGCAGCGCATTCCCCATCGCGGTCGCGATCGCGATGTTGACGAGCCCCGCAACGCCGCCCTTGATCGTCGCGATCCGCACCGGATCGCCGCCCGAGACGGCGCGAGTGAGATTGTTGTCGATCGCCCAGCACGCGCAGGCGCCCGCGATCGCGAGTGCGCCCCAGGGCACGCCGGTCGGCCGCTGCGTCCACGACAGCACTGCGCCGCCCGCGACGATCGCGCACATGCCGAGGAAAATCCGGCGATCGACGTTTTCGCGGAACGCGATCCAGGCGAGCGCGGCGGTGAACACGCCTTCGAGGTTCAGCAGCAGCGAAGCGGTGGACGCGGGCGTGTGCGCGAGGCCGAGCATCAACAGCGCCGGACCGAGCGCGCCGCCGCTGACCACGGCGCCGGCGAGCCAAGGCGCGTCGCGGCGCGTGAGCGGGGCCTCGTCGTGCGCATGCCCGCTGGCGCGACGGATCGCGAGCCACAGGCCCAGGCCGATCCCGGAGCCTGCGTACAGCAGGCCGGCGAGCATGATCGGCGAGACATCGCGCAGCAATTCCTTCGCGAGCGGCGTGCTCGCGCCGAACAGCGCCGCCGCGAGCAGCGCGGTGGCGATTCCATTGGTTGCAAGGACCCGCTGTGCGTTCATGCGCGCATGATGCGGCGCGCACGAGGTCTCACGCAAACGCGACGACCTGCCGTACCTTGCCGCCGGCGCGCGCCCCCGCGGTGATCAGCCCCGGCCAGCGCCGCAGCAGCGGCAGCAACGCGATCGAGGCGTCCGGGCGCATCGCCAGGTGCGCGAACACCGCGGCGAGGCGGATACGGGTCGTGAAGCTGCGACGCCACGCGCGCGCATAGTCGCGACCCGCACGATCGCGCGCACCCGGATCGCTGCGGACATCGCGCCGCGCGATCAACCGGTCCGCGAGCAGCCACGCCGACTGGATCGCCATGCTGATGCCTTCGCCGAGAATGGGATGCGCTTCGCCGGCGACATTGCCGACCGCGAAGACGCCGTCGCCGCGATACGGCGCGCGGATGCCCGGGCGGATTGGACCCACTGTGAGCCAATCCTCTTCGAGCGCCGCGCAAGCCAGGACTTCACGCACGCCATGACAGCTCGCCATCACGTGCTCCAGTGCGGCATGCGCTGCCTTGCGCGATCCGAACCGATCGCGGGCCTTGCGCAATGCGTCGCGGCGGATGCAGAACGCGAGCGTGGTGCGGCCGTGATCGCCGAGCACGATGCCGCCGTAACCGCCGGGGAATGCGAGCACGGGCAACACGCCTTGCGCGAGCCGCGCGTTGACGTAGTTCGCCTTGAATGCGAACAAGTCGGACGCCCGCTGTGGACGATGCCGATCGACCAGCGCAGGGTCCGGTTCCCAGGAGCCGTGCGCGGCGATCAGCACCGGTGCGCGCAGACGGATCGCGTCGCCGTCGGGATCGACGGCTTCGCAGACATGCATGTCTTCGTCGCGCGAGATGCGCCGCACCGCACAGGGTTGCAGGACCGTCGCTCCGACCGTGCAGGCGCGGTCGATCAGCAGGGTATCCAGGTGTTCGCGGCCGAGCGCCCTGCCCCAGGCGTGAGGCGACGGGTGCGCGGGCAGCGGCGCGATCAGCGAGGCATCGCCTGCGAACAATCCCGCCTGGCGCAATTCGGATCCCGCAAGCGCATCGAATTCCGATCCGACGCCGAGCGCATGCAGCAACGGCAGGTTGGTCGCGGCGATGCATTCGCCGCAGACCTTGCGGCGCGGAAAGCTCTGGCGTTCGAGCAGCGCGACCGACCAGCCGGCCTGCGCAAGACGGATCGCGGCGGTCGAACCCGCGGGGCCACCGCCAACGATGATCGCGTCGAAGTCCGGTCGCATGGTTCAGATGCCTTTGCGCACCGCAACGAAGCGATGCACGAACGGGCCCACGCGTTCCTCGCGCAGGTTCCACGCGCCATCCAGCGGCCACGCGGCGGACAGGTCCTCGCCATTGAAACCCGCGCGCACGCTGAGCATCCCGTCGTGCACGGTCACGCGGTTGCATCCGATCGCCCACATCATCGCGCTGCTGCCGTAGGCGAATCGGTTGCGGCGCGGCTCGCAGCAGACGAAGGCGCCCGCGCGCGATGCGATGCCGCCCAGCAACGCCTGCAGGCGATCGCCATCGAAGTGGTGCACGAACAGGTTGGCGACGACGATCGCGCCTTCACCGCCGTCGTTCTTCGCGAACCAATCGAAGACATCGGCTCGCACGATGCGCGCGTCCCAGCCGAGCTCGCCGAATCCGGTCAGGGTTTCCGCGCGCACGACGGGCTGCATGTCCAGCAATCCGACTTGCACCTTGGGCCAACGCCGCGCGCGCAGCTTCGCGATCCGCAGCATCAGCGAACCGTCGCCGGCGCCGAGCTCGACGATGCGCGGCGAGTTCGATGCGCGCACGAGCGGGTCGAGCGCGCGCGCGATCAGGCCGCAGGTGCCCATGATCCGGTTGATGCGCTTCAGGTCGTTGCGAGAACCGATCGCGCGCGGATCGTCCGCCGGCAGCGAATCGAGCAATTCGGGTTCGACGCGTCGCGGGAGGCTCATGCGGCCACTTCCAGCAGCGCACCGTGGCTGGAAAATCCCGCGCCGAACGAGGCCATCCACCAACGTCCGCCCGGCGCCTTGTCGGCCAGGGCCGCCTGCAGCGCGAAATACACGAAGGCACTGCTGAGGTTGCCGTATTCGCGCAGCATCGCGGCGCTGTAGCGCAGGTCGTGTTCGCGCAGGCCGAGTTTTTCGCGGACTGCGAGCATCACGTCGCGGCCGCCGGCGTGCCAGATCCAGCCGCCGATGTCGGACTGCTTCAGGCCCTGCTCGGCGAGCACGCTGTGCAGCACCCGCTGCGCATAGTCCGCGGCGAGCCTGGGCACCGCGCGCGTGAGGATGTTGCGCAACAGGCCGTTGCGCGATTCGAAGCGCAGCGCCTCGCGCTCGGACGGATCGGTGAACGACGACGCGGCCTTCCATTCGACGCGGCGCCGGCCATCCTGGGGTTTCGTCGAAAGGACCGCGGCGCCTGCGCCGTCGCCGAACAGGCAGGCGCTGATCAGCACGCCCGGGTCGTTGTCGAGGTACATCGCCGCGCTGCTGACTTCCACGCAGACGGACAGCACGTGCCTGCAGCTGCCGGACTTGAGCAGCGCGTTCGCGGTGCGCCAGTTCGGCAACGCCGCGCCGCAGCCCTGTCCGACCAGATCGAAGGCCTGCGCGTCCGCGCGCAACCCCAGCGCCTCGGTGAGGTAGCTGCTCAGGCCCGGACAGAGGTAACCGGTGCAAGTGCTGACGATCACGCCGTCGATTTCGTCCGCGCGCAGTCCCGCATCCCGCAGCGCCTGCCCGGCCGCGCGCGTGGCGAGCTTCGGCGCGGTCGCCGCGAAACGCGCATGGCAGTTGTCGGGGTCGATCGCGAACGCGTGCTGCAGGTCTTCGACCGCGAGCCAGCGCGATTCGATGCCGTTGTCGCGCGCGAGCACGAGCTCGGCGATCGCGCGCGCCTTGCGGTCGAGCCGCTCGAACCACGGCGAGACCTTGAAGGCCTCCCAGCAATCGGCCTTGGTGTAGCGCCGGTCCGGAGTCGCGGTTCCCAGTCCGATCAGGTCCATGGAGTTTCCAGGCATCGGAAGCGATCCGGAACTTTACAGCGGTCGGGTATTAAAACGGCGTGTTCGCGTTGGGTGCGGTTAAGATGCGCGGGCCCAATCGCAAACGAAGCCATGGATTCGACTCAATCGACCCGCAGGTGGAAAGCCCTGCCCGGCAGCATCTGGGCGCTGGGCATGGTCAGTCTGTTCATGGACGTTTCGTCCGAGATGATCCACGGCCTGCTGCCCGTGTTCGTCACCGGCACGCTGGGTGTGAGCGCGGCCCTGCTCGGCTGGATCGAGGGCCTGGCCGAAGCGACCGCTTCGATCGTCAAGCTGTTCTCGGGCGCGATTTCGGACTGGGCCGGCAAGCGCAAGCCGCTGATGCTGCTAGGCTACGGACTCGCCGCGTTGACCAAGCCGATGTTCCCGCTCGCCGCGACGGCGGGCACGGTGTTCACAGCGCGCATCATAGACCGCGTCGGCAAGGGCATCCGCGGCGCGCCGCGCGACGCCTACGTCGCGGACGTGACCGCGCCCGAGCAACGCGGGGCGGCGTACGGACTGCGCCAGTCGCTGGACACGGTCGGCGCCTTCATCGGCCCGGGCATCGCGATCGCCTTCATGCTGCTCTGGAGCGACGACCTGCGTCGCGTTCTGTGGATCGCGGTGCTGCCCGCATTCATCGCGCTCGGCATCCTCGCGGTGTGGGTGCGCGAGCCGGAGCAGCGTCTCGCCGCGGGCAGGAAACCCGCGAATCCGCTGATGCTGCGGGAATGGAAACGATTTCCCGCACGATTCTGGAAGCTGCTGTTCGTGGTCGCGCTATTCACCCTCATGCGGTTTTCCGAGGCCTTCCTCGTTCTGCGCGTACAGGTTTCCGGTCTCGACGAGGCGTATGCACCGCTCGCGCTGGTGGTGATGAGCGGGGTGTACATGTTCAGCGCCTGGCCCGCGGGAGTACTGTCGGATCGGATGCCGAGGCTGGGCCTGCTGGTGATCGGATGCCTCGTGATGGTCGGCGCGGATCTGTTACTCGCGTTCGGCGGCAGCGTCGTCGCGGTGTTTGTGGGAATCGCGACGTGGGGCCTGCACATGGGCCTGACCGAAGGCGTGCTCGCGGCGTTTGTCGCCGACTTTGCGCCCGAAGACCTGCGCGGCAGCGCGTTCGGCGCGATGAACCTCGTCCGCGGCGTGCTGCTGCTGGTCGCGAGCGTGATCGCCGGCGCGCTGTGGACGCACGGCGGCCCGCACGACACCTTCCTCGCCGGCGCGGCGATGGCGACGGTCACGACGCTCGCCGCGATCGCGCTGCTGCGCGCGCCGCGCGCGGAGTTCGCCTAAGACCTGGAGGCAACATGGTGTTCTCGGGATTTCTCTCCGGCTGGATCGGCATTTCCATCGGCGCCGCGCTCGGTGCGCTGCTGCGCTGGCACCTCGGCATCTGGCTGAACCCGGTCTTCCCGACGGTTCCGCTGGGTACGCTGGCCGCGAACCTGATCGGCGGCCTGCTGATCGGCATGATCATGGAATACACCGCCTTGAATGCGGCGGTGCCGCCCGCGCTGCGGCTGGCGGCGATCACCGGTTTCCTCGGCGGCCTGACGACCTTCTCCACGTTCTCGGCCGAGACCGTGACCTTGCTGATGCGCCGCGAGGTCGGCTGGTCGATCGGCATCATCGGCGCGCACGTCGTCGGCTCGCTTGCAATGACCACGCTGGGTATCCTGATCGTACGTTTCCTCGTCGCGAAGGCAGTGCCATGAGCCAGCAAGTCGCCCTGCGTTTCTACATGCACGAGAACCACAAGCTGCACGGCATCCTGCAGTACGAGTGGCTGCTGGAGAACGCGAAGAAGAACGGGGTGCACGGCGGTTCGGCATTCCGCGCCATCGCCGGCTACGGTCGCCAGGGACATCTGCATGAACAGCACTTCTACGAACTTGCGGCGGACCTGCCGGTCGTCGTCGAATTCCTGCTGTCGGCAGAAGAGGCCGACGCGATGCTCGCGCGGCTGCGCGAGGAAAATGTCAGGGTCTTCTACTCGCGCACGGCCATCGAGTTCGGCGCGCTGGGCGCGGCATGTTGAAGGTTCAGGGCATCGCGGAAACCGTCCTTCGCGGAATCAGACGATTACTTCCCGCCCTTGGCCAGCATCGCGTCAACATCGGCGACGAATCCGGGGATGAATCCTTCGTGCCTGGCGCGTTGCCACCATGCCCCGCCGCGCGACGTCCGCAGCAGGCCGCACAGGGCGACTCCGCCCGTGAGCTCGAAGGTTCCCTGCGGGAACACGCCGCGTTGCGTCCGATCCCAGATGTGGAAGGACGCCCACGCGTATTCCTGCAGCATCTGTTCCAGCCGCAGCTGGTCGGCGGCGTCGAGCCCGCGTTCGCCGCCGAGACCGGCCGTCATCAACTCGGCGATGTCGCGGTCCCGCGCGATCGCCTGACGGATCACCGTCCACTGCTCCATCGTCGAGTTGTGCTCGCTTCGCTGCAACACGGCCGTGTTCTGCCGCACCTGCAAGCCGACGAAGACCAGGGACACGATCACGCCGACCGTGCCGACGATTTGCGCAAGATATGCGAGTTGTTCGAGGGTCATGGGCTTCGGCCTAGTGCTGGTCCGATTTCTTCGTTCCCGAACTCGCCGCTTCGCGTGCGGCGCGCAGCGCGTCGAGCTTCTCCTTGAGCTTGATCTCCATGCCGCGCCCGACCGGTTCGTAATACACGCGTTCGCCGAGCGCATCGGGGAATCCGGTCTGGTCCAACGCGATGCCGCCCTCGGCATCGTGATCGTACTGGTATCCCTTCGAGTAACCCAACGACCTCATCAGCTTCGTCGGCGCATTACGCAGGTGCATCGGCACGTCGGCGCTGCCGTGCTCGCGCACATCTTCCTGCGCGGTGCCGAAGGCCAGGTAGGCGGCGTTGGATTTCGCGGTGCTCGCGAGGTAGATCACGAGCTGCGCGAGCGCGAGTTCGCCCTCGGGCGTGCCGAGCCGGTCGTATGCGTCCCAGGCTTCCGTCGCCATCTGCAAAGCGCGCGGATCGGCGAGGCCGATGTCCTCGACCGCCATGCGCGTGAGACGGCGCGCGAGATAGATCGGATCGCAACCGCCATCGAGCATCCGCGCGAACCAGTACAGCGCCGCATCCGGGTTGGAGCTGCGGATGGTCTTGTGAAGCGCCGAGATCTGGTCGTAGAACTGCTCGCCGCCCTTGTCGAAGCGGCGCGTGCGGTCGGCGAGCACCTGTTCGAGCGTGGCGTCGGTGATGGCTCCACCCTCGCCCGCGAGCTCGGCGGCGATCTCCAGCAGCGTCAGTGCGCGGCGCACATCGCCGTCGGCGGCGCGCGCCATCAGTTCGAGCTGCACATCTGCGACCACGAGCCCGCGTCCGCCAAGTCCGTGTTCCGCATTCGCCAGCGCGTGCCGCAAGGCCTCGGCGATGTCCTCGACCGACAACGCCTCCATCACGTGTACGCGGCAGCGCGACAGCAGCGCGGAATTCAACTCGAACGAAGGATTCTCGGTGGTCGCGCCGACGAACAGGATCGAGCCGCGCTCGATGTACGGCAGGAAAGCGTCCTGCTGCGCCTTGTTGAAACGGTGCACTTCGTCCACGAACAGCACGGTGCGGCGCCCCTGCACGAAACGGTCCTGTGCCACGGCCAGCACTTCGCGCACCTCTGGCAATCCGGAAAGCACCGCCGAAATCGCGACGAATTCCGCATCGGCATATTTCGCCAGCAGCAGCGCGAGCGTGGTCTTGCCGCAGCCCGGCGGACCCCAGAGCACCATCGAATGCACGTGGCCGGCCTCGATCGCTCGTCGCACCGGCGCATTTTCGGCCAAGAGCCGGCGCTGACCGACCATCTCGCCGAGCGTGCGCGGGCGCATGCGCTCCGCGAGCGGCTTGAGCGCTTCGGGCGCGGCGAACAGCGGTTCGGAACGAGCGGACTTGGGTTTGGCCACGCGGTCATTCTACCCGCGTGCGTCGCTCCCGCTGCGACGTGCTGCGCGGGTCAGTTTTTCAGCGGCATGACTTCCGCACCCTTGCCCGTTTCGCCGACGACATCCACACCCTTGGGCGGTGTGAACGCGAACATGCCTTTCGCGAAAGCGGGATTGCGTTTCCAGTCGGAGAACGCGATCTCGGTTCGCTGGCCGAGGTTGTCGGTAAGTTTCATGAGCTTGAGGTCGTTGCCTACGAAGCCGAGCATCGCGAGCTTGAACTCGGATTCATCGCCCTTCTTCTTCGGCGCCAGGCTCATCCATTTCATGCCGCCGGATTCGCCGCCGTCGGCTAGCACGTAGCGCCGGTCGAGTTCGGTCGGATCGATGAGGACGTAGAGCGGACTCTGCGATTCCTCGGCGCCCTGGTTCTTCACGGTGACCTGTTCGAGGTCCGGGTCGTACACCCAGACGTGATCGCCGTCGGCGACGATCAATTGCGGATTCGGCTTCACGTACTCCCAGCGGAACAGGCGCGGCGCGGACAGCGCGACGGTGCCGGTCGAATCCTCTTTCATGCGCCCGCTGGCCTCGTATACCTTCTGCTCGAACTTGCCGTCGAGGCCTTTCAGACCCTGCGTATATTTCGCGAAATCCTCGCGAGGGCCCGCGAGGGCGAGCGAGGCCACGCAAAGCGCCACGACGAGAAAAATGCTGCGGAAAGTGCGGATCATCGGTGACTCCAAATCAGGGGCGCATTGTGCTGCGAGCAGGCTGAACGCTGCTGGAAAACCATCCGCTTATGGTTCGACAGGCTCAGCACGAGGGGATGGATTCGCCTCGAGGTTGCTCAGTTCTTCGGCGGCGGCGGCGCGAGCACGCTGCGGTCGCCGTTGTGCTCGGGCGGAGAGACCACACCCGCGGCTTCCATCGCCTCGATCATGCGCGCGGCGCGGTTGTAGCCGATCTTCAGGCGACGCTGCACGCCGGAGATCGAGGCGCGGCGCGTCTCGGTGACGATGCGCACGGCTTCGTCGTAGAGCGGATCGGATTCGTCGCCGCCGCCCCCGGATTCCGGCAGCCCCGTCGCGCCGACCACCGTGCCCTCGCCGATCGGCTGCACTTCCTCGAGCACGCCTTCCTGGTAGCTCGGGCCGGACGAATGCCGGCGCAGGTGATCGACGACGCGGTGCACCTCGTCGTCGCTGACGAAGGCGCCGTGCACGCGCTCGGGAAGCGCCGTGCCCGGCGGCAGGTAGAGCATGTCGCCGTGGCCGAGCAGCGTTTCCGCGCCGGACTGGTCGAGAATCGTGCGCGAGTCGATCTTGCTGCTGACCTGGAACGCGATGCGCGTGGGAATGTTCGCCTTGATCAGGCCGGTGATCACGTCCACCGACGGCCGCTGCGTCGCGAGGATCAGGTGGATGCCGGCCGCGCGCGACTTCTGCGCGAGCCGCGCAATGAGCTCCTCGACCTTCTTGCCGACGATCATCATCATGTCGGCGAACTCGTCGATGATCACGACGAGATTTGGCAGCGCCTGCAGCGGCTGCGGCGCGGCGTTCGTGCCCGGTTCGGCGCGGAAGAACGGGTCCATCAGCGGCTGGCCGCGCTCGATCGCCTCATGCACCTTCTTGTTGAAGCCCGCGAGGTTGCGCACGCCGACCGCGGCCATCAGCTTGTAGCGACGCTCCATTTCCGCGACGCACCAGCGCAGGCCGTTCGCGGCTTCCTTCATGTCGGTGACGACCGGTGCGAGCAGATGTGGGATGCCTTGATAGACGGACAATTCCAGCATCTTCGGATCGATCATCAGCATGCGCACGTCCTGCGCGCTGGCCTTGTACAGCAGCGACAGCACCATCGCGTTCAGGCCGACCGACTTGCCCGCGCCCGTCGTGCCCGCGACCAGCAGGTGCGGCATGCGCGCGAGATCGACCACCGCCGGCAGGCCGCTGATCGACTTGCCGAGCGCGAGCGTCAGCGGACTCGGCGACTTGTCGTATTCCTTCGAGCGCAGGATCTCCGAGAGGTAGATCGTCTCGCGCTGGCTGTTCGGGATCTCGATGCCGATCACCGATTTCCCCGGGATCACATCCACCACGCGTACCGATTTCACCGACAACCCGCGCGCGATGTCCTTGTCGAGGCTGGAGATCTGGCTGACCTTCACGCCGGGCGCCAGGTCCATCTCGAAGCGCGTGATCACCGGACCCGGATACGCGCCGACGACGGTGACGTCAATGCGGAAATCCTTGAGCTTGAATTCGATTTGCCGCGACAGCGTTTCCAGCGTCTCTTCCGAATACGACTTCGGCTGCGGCTTGGGATCGTCGAGCAGCGACAGCGGCGGCAGGCCGCCGACCGGATCGACGTTGAACAGCGGGATCTGCTGCTCGCGCTTGGCGCGTTCGCTTTTCTCGATCACCGGCTTCGGCGGCGGCTCGATGTACACCGGCTCGCGCTTGGCGCGGCGTTCGCTGTCGATCTTGCGCACTTCCTCGCGTTCGACGCGCGCCGAACGCGCCTGGCTCCATTCGCCCGCGCTGCGCACGCCGCGGCCGAACAGACCGCGAATCCACTGCGCCAGCGCGACCGTTCCCACGCCGGTCGCGTCCATCACCGCGAACCACGAGACGCCGGTCGCGAGCGTGAGCGCGGCGAGCAGCATCGCCGCGAGGAACAGGTTCGCGCCGAAATCGCCGAACAGGCCGCTCAGCCCGTGCCCCACCGCCTTGCCGAGCAAACCGCCGCCGCCCGCGGTCAGGCGCGCCACGCGCTCGCCCCAATGCTGGTGCGCCAAGCCGGCCGCGGAGATCAGGAACGCGACGATGCCGATCAGGCGCAGCGCCGGCGTCAGCCCGGATTCGCCCTCGTCGTCACGACCGAACAAAGCGATCCAGAGCAGCCCGCCGATCACCAGCGGCAGCGCGTAGGCGACGTAACCGCAGAAATTGAACGCGATGTCGGCGATGTACGCGCCCGCGGTGCCGCCGTAATTGTGCAGCGCGCCGGTCAGGCTGCCCGCATGCGACCAGCTCGGATCGTCGTAGCTGTAGCTGGCCAGGCTGAGCGCGAGATACAGCAGCGCGGGCGCGATGAACAGCAGGGCGATCTCGTGCCAGAAGCGGCGCGTGCTCGGCGCTTCGTCGCGGTCGGCGGATCGTTTCGCGCTGGTTCGTGCCACTGGGGTCTTGAGTTCCGGTATTGGTCGAAGTTTACCGGAGATTTCGTTCCACGAACCGGAACCGTTCAGCCCTTGCCGTGGCTGGTATCGCGCGCGGCCAACATGCGGTCGATCCGCTCGCGAACGTAGGGCAGGTCCTCGGGGTCGGCCTTGTCCTCGATCGCTTCCGACAGCGCGGCGAACGCCATCAGGAAATCCTCGTCGTCCTCGGCGTCCTTCTGCAGCTCGGGCAGCTCTTCCTCGAGTTCGTCGAGGATGGTGTCGAGTTCGCTGCGGGTGATTGCCATCGCGTCTTTCTCTCAGACCTTCATGTCCTGCAGCGCCGGATGCACGATCCTGCCGCCCTCGACGTTGATGCCGCGCACCAGCGCCTGATTATTCCGCCAGTCGCTGCCTGCGGCGAGCTTGTTGACCCACGGCAGGATCGCCGCGCAGATCGCCTGCGAGGAGGTCTGCGGCACGGCGCCGGGCATGTTGGTCACGCAGAAGTGGGTGATGCCTTCCTCGACGTAGGTCGGTTCCTTCCACGTGGTCGGGCGCGAGGTCTCGAAGCAGCCGCCCTGGTCGATCGCGATGTCGACGACGACGCTGCCGTCCTCCATGTCCTTGAGCATCTCGCGGGTCATCACGTGCGGGGCCTTGGCGCCGGTGATCAGCACCGCGCCGATCACGAGGTCGGCGTTGGCGACGGCCCTGGCGACGACGTCGTGGTACGGGTACAGCGTGGTCACGTTGTTGCCCAGGCGCATCATCTCGTCCATGCGGTCCTGGCGCATCTCGAACACGGTGACGTCGGCGCCGCCAGCCGCGGCCAGGGCCGCAGATGCGCCGCCCGCCTTGCCCGCGCCGAACACCACCACGCGACCGCGCTCGGTCGACGGCATGCCGCCGAGCAGCTTGCCCTTGCCGCCCATCGGCTGGTGCAGCAGGTGGGTGCCGACCTGCACGCCGATCTTGCCGGCGATCACCGACATCGGAGCGAGCAGCGGCAGGTCGCCGTTGGGTAGTTCGACCGTTTCGAAGGCCACGCCGGTCAAGCCGATATCGAGCAGCTTGCGCGTGAGCACGGGCTCGGCCGCGAGATGCAGGTAGCAGAACAACAGATGATCCTTGCGCAGGTGCTGAAGGTCGCCGGCGATGGGCTCCTTCACCTTCACGATCATTTCGCCCTTCTCGTAGAGCGCGGCCGCATCCGGCGCGATCTTCACGCCGAGCGCCGTGTACTGAGCGTCCTTGAAGCCCGACTTCACGCCGGCATCCTTCTCGATCCACACCTCGTGGCCGCGCTTGACCAGGTCGCCGGCGGCGGCGGGAACGAGGGCCACGCGGCCTTCGAGGGTCTTGGTTTCGCGGGGAATGCCGATGCGCATGAGAAAGCTCCGAAGAAAAAAGGTGCCGGCGATTCGCGCCCCGGCGGCGGCGGAACGCTACGGATCATCCGTCGGCCTTGATAAGCCGCGCGTCGCCCCGCATTCTGATCGGGTCGTCGCGCCGCCACGGTTCGATCAGAATCCGTGCGAAACGCGCACGAACCGCCTCGTTCCAGCCCGAGATTATAGACCATCCTATGAGTTCGCCCTCCTCCAAGCCGCGCCATTGCCGGCTGCTGATCCTCGGCTCCGGCCCCGCCGGCTACACCGCCGCTGTCTACGCCGCGCGCGCCAACCTCAAGCCGGTGCTCGTCACCGGACTCGCGCAGGGCGGCCAGTTGATGACCACGACCGATGTCGACAACTGGCCCGGCGACGTGCACGGCCTGCAGGGTCCCGGGCTGATGCAGCGCATGCAGGAACATGCGGAGCGCTTCGACACCGAGATCGTTTTCGATCACATCCACACCGCGGATCTTTCGCAGCGCCCGTTCCGGCTCAAGGGCGATACGGGCGAATACACCGCCGACGCACTGATCATCGCGACCGGCGCGACCGCGAAATACCTCGGTCTGCCCTCTGAGGACGCGTTCAAGGGACGCGGCGTTTCCGCATGCGCGACCTGCGACGGATTCTTCTTCCGCGAGCAGGACGTCGCGGTCATCGGCGGCGGCAACACCGCGGTCGAGGAAGCGCTTTATCTTTCGAACATCTGCCGCAAGGTCACGCTGGTGCACCGCCGCGACAAGCTGCGCGCGGAGAAGATCCTGCAGGACAAGCTGTTCGCGAAGGAACAGGCCGGCAAGGTCGAGTTCGTTTGGGACAGCACGGTGGACGAAGTGCTCGGCGACGATTCCGGCGTGAGCAAGTTGCGCCTGCGCAACCTCAAGACCGGCGCGACGCGCGAGATCGAGGTCACCGGCATGTTCGTCGCGATCGGCCACACGCCGAACACCAGCCTGTTCGAAGGTCAGCTCGAGATGAAGAACGGCTATCTGCAGATCCGCAGCGGACTCGACGGCATGGCCACGCAGACCAGCGTGCCGGGCGTGTTCGCCGCAGGCGACGTCGCCGACCAGGTCTATCGCCAGGCCGTCACCTCGGCCGGTTTCGGCTGCATGGCCGCGCTGGACGCCGAGAAATTCCTCGACACCGAAAAATAAGCGCATGAAGCAGAGCAAACCGCAGGAAAACACCTCTGCTTCTATGCTGATCGACGCACGGATCGCGGAGCTGGGCGACTGGCGGGGCGAGATGCTTTCCCGGATTCGCGCGCTCATCAAGCTCGCAGACCCGGATGTCGTCGAGGAATGGAAGTGGGAGGTGCCCGTGTGGTCGCACGACGGGATCCTCTGCACGGGCGAGACCTACAAGAACGCCGTGAAGCTGACCTTCGCGAAGGGCGCATCGCTGAAGGACCCCACGGGTCTCTTCAACTCGAGCCTGGACGGAAAGGTCCGACGCGCGATTGATTTTCGCAAGAACGATGCGATCGACGAAAAGGCATTGATGGCTCTGATCAAGACCGCGGCGAAATTCAACGCGTCGAATCGCGGCTAGCGAATCGCGACGCGAGCAGAACGACTGCCACTCCGCCGCGCTCCGGCATCGGTATCATCGCCGCATGTCGCTATCGAGCTACTTCTCGTACGCCATCGAATGGCCGGTCGCATTGGCCTGGCACGCGTATGCAAAGCTGGTGCGTCTCACGTCGAACGTCACGATCTCCGGCGATGTGCCCAGCGGACCGGCGATCTTCGTCAACTGGCATCGCTATCAGGCATTCCTGATTCCGCATCACGGCTCGTACCGTCGCTGCATGCTCGTCAGCCCGGTGCCCGCGCTCGCGCCTGTCGCGCGCTTCTGCCGCTTGTCGGGATTGCAGTTGATCCGTGGCGCCAGCGGCGAGCGCGGCCAGCAGGCGCGCGAGGAACTCGCCGCGCACATCCGGTCCGGCGGGTCGATCACGATGGCCGTTGACGGACCGGCCGGGCCGGTGTTCCAGCCCAAGCGCGGCTGCGCGGACATCGCCTTGCGTACCAACGCGCTGATCGTGCCGGTTCGCTTCCGCTGCCGTCGTGATCGGACACTGCAATGGCGCTGGGACAAGATGCTGGTCCCGCTGCCGTTCGATCGCATCACGGTCGTCTATGGCGCGCCGATCACCGGCTCCGATGAGGCGGAGCTTCTGGACAAGGTGGCAAAGGGATTGGCGGCGTTGGAAGTTGCATGAGTGGCGGAGAGGGAGGGATTCACTCGGGCCATCCTTGGCCCTCGCCCTTCGGGCGGTTGCGCCGTGCTGATCGGCAATCCTGTCGATCAGTCGAACCCACGCGTCTTCTCACCCATCGATCCCGCCATACGAAAACGCCCCCGAACTGGGGGCGCTTTCGTATGGCGGAAGGGGTGGGATTCGAACCCACGGATGGTTGCCCATCGCTGGATTTCAAGTCCAGTGCAATCGACCACTCTGCCACCCTTCCGGTGTCCTGCAATTCTCGCACGCAATGCGCGCATCGACTCAAGCCGCCGACTTCTCGACGAGTTGCTTCTGCGCCGCGCGCTTCTCAGCCGCGAGCTTCGCGCACTCCTCGCGGCTCTTCTTGCAACCGCTGCTGGAAGCTTCGAGCAGCGGCGGCAGGCGTTCGGCGAGGAAGTCTATGAACACGCGCACCGCCGGAAGCAGGCCGCGGCGCGACGGGAACACCGCGTGACAGATGCCCTGCGGCAGCGACCAATCGGGCAGCACCGGTTCGAGTTCGCCGCGACCGATCGCCTCGGCGCAGACGGTCTCCGGCAGCAGCGCGATGCCGAGCCCGCGCCTGGCCATCTCCAGCAGCAGCGGGAAGTCGTGGCCCATCAACCGCGGCTGGATCTCCACGCGCGCGGTCTGATCGCCCGGTCCATGCAGTTCCCAGCGCTGACGGCTTTCGTCCTCGCTCATGCTCAAGGTCGGATGACCGGCAAGATCGGCCGGCAGTTGCGGACGGCCTTTCGCATCGAGGTATTTCGGGCTGGCGACGAGCAGCTCGCGGATCTGGCCGAAGCTGCGCATCACCAGGCTGCCGTCGTCGTTGAGCTGCGTGCGCACGCGCAGCGCGACGTCGAAGCCCTCATTGATCAGGTCCACGCGGCGATTACTGACCTGCATCTGCAGGCGAACCAGCGGATGCGCCTCCAGGAAATCCGGCAGCAGGACCGCGAGCTGCTGCTGCGCGAGCGACACCGGACAGCTCACCTTGACGACGCCGCGCGGCTCGGCGCTGAGCCGATCCACGACTTCGCGCGCGGACTGCGCTTCCGAGAGCATCGCCTGCGCATGGCGATAGACGCTCGTGCCGACCTCCGTAACCGCGAAGCGGCGCGTCGAGCGCTGCAGCAGGCGCACTCCGAGGTCGGTCTCGAGCTGTGCGATGCGCCGGCTCAAGCGCGACTTCGGAATTCCGAGCGCGCGTTCGGCGGATGCGAAGCCGCCGTGCTCCACGACCATCGCGAAGTAGTACAGATCGTTGAGGTCCTGCATGGCTCACCTCGTTTCCGCTCGCGCTTGGAAGCTGCGCGAACGGATTGGTAGAGAATCAGGAAATCGACTCGACGCCGTCCGTATACGGGCGCAGCGCGTCGGGGACCGTGATCGAACCGTCGGCGTTCTGGTAGTTCTCCATCACCGCGATCAGCGCGCGGCCGACCGCGACGCCCGAACCGTTGAGCGTGTGCACGAGCTCGGGTTTTCCGGTCGCCGGATTGCGCCAGCGCGCCTGCATCCGCCGTGCCTGGAAGTCTCCGCAGTTCGAGCACGAGGAAATCTCGCGGTACATGTTCTGCGACGGCAGCCAGACTTCCAGGTCGTAGGTTTTCTTCGCTGCGAAACCCATGTCGCCAGTGCATAGCAGCACGCGCCGGTACGGCAAGCCGAGTTTTTCGAGCACCACTTCGGCACAGCGCGTCATGCGTTCGTGTTCGGTGTCGCTCTCGGAAGGCCGCGAGATGCTGACCAGCTCGACCTTCTCGAACTGGTGCTGGCGGATCATTCCGCGCGTGTCCTTGCCGTGCGACCCGGCCTCGGCGCGGAAGCATGGCGTGTGGCCGGTCATGCGCAGCGGCAACGCGGCGTCCTCGACGATCTCGTCGCGGACGATGTTGGTCATCGAGACTTCCGAAGTAGGAATCAGGTAGCGCTTGCTTGCCGATTCGCCCTCGCCCACCGCGGTCGAGAACAGGTCTTCCTCGAACTTCGGCAATTGCCCGGTGCCGCGCATCGAGTCGGCGTTCACGAGCAAGGGTGCATTCACTTCCAGATAGCCATGCTCGTTCGTATGCAGGTCGAGCATGAACTGCGCGAGCGCTCGATGCAGCCTGGCAAGACCGCCGCGAAGCACCGTGAACCGAGCGCCGGAAAGCTTGGCGCCGGTATCGCCGTCGAGCCAGCCGTGGCGTGCGCCGAGTTCGACGTGATCCTTGACCGCGAAATCGAACGCGCGCGGCGTACCCCAATGGCTCTGCACCGCGTTGCCGGCCTCGTCGCTGCCCAGCGGCACCGACGCATCCGGCAGGTTCGGAACGCCGGCCGCGATCGCGTCGATCTGCGCGCGCAAGTCCTCAAGCCGCGCTTCGCTAGCCTTGAGTTCCTCGCCGATGCCCGCGACTTCGGCCATGAGTGGCGCGGTGTCCTCGCCCTTGGCCTTGGCCATGCCGATCGCTTTGGAACGCGTGTTGCGCAGGTTCTGCAATTCTTGGGTGCGCACCTGCAACGACTTGCGCTCGGACTCGAAGCCTTCAAGCACAGCGACGGGAAGCTCGAAGCCGCGCACGCGCAGACGGTCGGCGGTTTCCGCCAGTTGCACGCGGAGGAAGATCGGGTCAAGCATGGAACGCTCCGTGGAATCTGTCGGCGTTCATTATCGCTGCTGGAACGAGCGGGCCGCAAACCGCCGCGGATTTGCCATGTGCGCGTGGCTCAGGCTAACTGGCGCTTCTCATGAGAACCAACCCGCAGTCCTCCTCCGCGTCGAGATCCTGGCCCGAACGCCTGCACGGCATCGCGCAGCCCGGAAGTCGCTGGTTTCCTGCGCTCGTGTTCGCCGTGCCATTGGCGGTCGGTCTGCTGATCGGCCTGGCTTGGGTCGCGATGCACCGCGCGCAGCCTGCGCCGACGACCACCGCCGCGGCGCCCGTCGCCGATTCGCAGCATCCGCCGCTTCCCGCGCCGACCGCAGGCGACTTGTCGGCGATGCCCGCCGTGAAGCCGGGCGTGGCGCATATCGTGCCGACACCCGCTGCCGCGCCGCCGGCGGCGGCGGAATCCGCGGCCGCTCCAGCCGCCGCTTCGTCCATCGCTCCTGTCACGCCTGCGAACACCGAAACGCCGCCGCAGATCGCCGAGCGCACGCAACCGGCGTATCCGGCCGAGGCCTTGCGCGCGCAGGAGCAGGGCGAAGTGCGCTTGCGTGTTTCGATCGATGCACTAGGCGGGGTTGCGGACGTGCAGATCGCGCAAAGCAGCGGTTCGCGCGCGCTCGACCGCGCCGCGATGGACGCGGTGCGTACCTGGAAGTTCCGCCCCGCGACGCAGGCCGGCCAGCCGGTAGCCAGCACGATCGACGTGCCGGTGGATTTCCGCCTCGACGAGCGTTGAATCGCGCGCGTTACGCGCGCAATCCCATCCCGATCCGGTTGGCGAGATTCGCGAAGCCGGGGAACGAGGTGGCGACATTCGCGCAATCCGCGATCCGAACTTCCCCTTCCGCGCGCTGCGCGGCGACCGCGAACGCCATCGCAAGACGATGATCGCCGAGGCTGTCGAGATCCGTGCCGCACAGTGATGCGCCGGCGCCGAGTCCGTGGATCGTGGCGCCGTCGGGAATCTCTTCGACACGCACGCCTAGCGCGCGCAGGCCCGCGGACATGCCCGCGAGGCGGTCGGATTCCTTGAAGCGCAGTTCGCCCGCGCCGCTGATCGCGGTCGCACCTTCTGCGAATGCGGCGGCGACGAACAGCGCGGGCAACTCATCGATCATGTCCGGCACCAGCGCCGGCGGCAGGGTGATCCCGATCAACCGTGACGAGCGCACGCGCAGGTCCGCGGCGAGTTCGCCACCGACGCGGCGCGGATTTTCCTCGCGGATGTCGGCGCCCATCGCGCGCAGAGCAGTCAGCAGTCCGGTGCGGCGCGGATTGATGCCGATGTCGCGCAACAGCAGGTCCGAACCCGGCACGATGCTCGCCGCGACGAGCAGGAACGCGGCCGAGGAAAAATCGCCTGGCACCGCGATGTCGGTCGCGCGCAGGCGATGGCCGCCTTCGAGCGTGGCATCGCCCGCCGAATACCGGATCGGCCAGCCGAACGCAGCGAGCATGCTTTCGGTGTAGTCGCGGGTCGGCTGGATCTCGCGCACCCGCGTCGCACCACGCGCATACAAGCCCGCGAGCAGCACCGCGGACTTGATCTGCGCACTGGCTATTTGTGGCTTATAATCAATGCCTTGTAACTCATTATTCGCGTGAATTCGCAGTGGCGGAAACCCGCCTTCCGCCGCTTCGATGGACGCGCCCATGCGCCGCAGCGGTTCGATCACGCGATTCATCGGCCGACGCGACAGCGATTCGTCGCCGACCAGCACGCTCTCGAACGACTGTCCCGCAAGCAGGCCGCAGAGCAAACGCATTCCGGTTCCGGCGTTGCCGCAGTCCAGTTCGCCGACATAGCCGCGCAGGCCGTGTAGGCCGACGCCATGCACAACGCGCTCGCCCATGGACGTGGCTTCGATGCGCACGCCGAGCTTGCCCAGGATCGCAGCGGTCGCGCGCGTGTCCTCGCCTTCGAGGAATCCGCCGATCCGCGAGACGCCCTCGGCGATGCCCGCGAGCATCACCGCGCGATGCGAGATGGACTTGTCGCCCGGCACGCGCACGTCGCCGCGCAGCGGGCGATCCTTCGATGCGATCCAGGCGATGGATTGAGGCATCAGCCGTGGCGTCTCGCGAAATCGGCCATGAAATCGACGAGCGCCTTCACGCCCTCTATCGGCATCGCGTTGTAGATCGACGCGCGCATGCCGCCGACCGCCTTGTGTCCCTTGAGCGCGAGCAGGCCTGCAGCTTCGGATTCCTTCAGGAACGACGCATCCAGCGCCTCGTCGTGCAGGGTGAACGGCACGTTCATGCGCGAACGGTAGCGCACGTCGACGGGGTTCCGGTAATAACCGTTGGAACCGTCGATTGCCGCGTAGAGCAGGTCGGCCTTCGCACGGTTGCGCCGCGCCATCTCGCCGAGCCCGCCCTCTCCCTCGATCCACTCCAGCACCAGCCCGGTCAGGTAGAACGGGAAGCTCGGCGGCGTGTTGAGCAGCGACTTCTCCTTCGCGTGCGCGGCGTAGGTGAGGATGTTCGGCAGCGGCCGCGGCTTGCGCGCAAGCAGGTCGTTGCGCACCACGAGCAGGGTCAGGCCCGAAGCGCCCATGTTCTTCTGTGCGCCTGCGTAGATCAGGCCGTAACGACTCACGTCGACCGGACGCGAGAGGATGTTGGAGGACATGTCGGCCACGACCGGCACGTCGCCGACGTCGGGCACGTCCTCGAACTCCACGCCCTGGATCGTTTCGTTCGGTGTCACGTGCAGGTAGGCCGCGCCCGCTGTGAGCTTCCATTCCGCGCGATCGGGCACGGTCGTGAAGTTCGATGCTTCGGCGGTCGCGGCGACGTTCGTGCGTACGCAGGTCTTCGCTTCCGAGAGCGCCTTCGTGCTCCAGTGGCCGGTGATAAGGTAGTCGGTCGTGTCATCCGGACCGGCGATATTCATCGGGATCTGCGCGAAATGCTGGGTCGCCCCGCCTTGCAGGAACAGCACTGCGTAATCGGAGGACACGCCGAGCAGGCGGCGCAGGTCGGCTTCGAGTTTCTCGGTCATCGCGACGAAGGCCTTGCCGCGGTGGCTGACTTCCATTACCGACGCGTGTTCGCCGCTCCATTCGAGCATTTCCGCCTGCGCGCGGCGCAGCACGGGTTCGGGCATGGCGGATGGACCGGCACTGAAGTTGTAACCGCGCGACATCGGAATTCCTCGATCAGGGATTGGGGGCGAACCGGAAGGGTGAAGCAGGATGGCGCAGTGCAACAAACCCGCGCGCGGAATGCAACCCCGCCGAGCGTCGGCGTACGCGCAAATACTCGCGCGCTTCGCGCGACAACTTCGAAAGGGCGGGCTAGTGCCCCAGCTTGGGCGCGTACACCAGCAGCGCGGTGAGCGCTGCCGCGAGCAAGGCCGCCGACGCGATCAGCCATCCGACGTAGGAACCGCGCGAACCGTCACGCTCCGATTCGCTGGCCGGCGCGGAGTCCGGTTTCGAGGCAGACACGGCGTTGAACACGCCGGTGACCGGGCGATCGTTCGCGTGTTCCTTGTTCACCGAAGTCGGCGGCAACGGCGTGGTGTCGTGGCGTTGCGCGGGAACCAGCAGTCCCGGCGCTTCGAGCACGAAGCGGTTCTGTTCCCAGGCAAGCTGGTCGCCGGCCACCAGCAGCGCATTTCTCACCGGCACACCATTGAGCAGGGTGCCTTCGCCGCCGCCGTAGTCGCGCAGCACCACGCGGTCGCCGTTGATCTCCACGCGCGCCTGGCGCTCGCCAAGGGTCGGTTCGTCGATGCGGATGTCGGCCGCCGCGCCGCGACCGACGATCACCGGCTGGGTGAGCGGGAAACTGCGCCCGTAATACGGGCCACCGACACAGCGCAGCACGAAACGCTCGGGGCAGACCGCGCTATTGCGCGCGCTTTCCTTGTTCATCGCCTCGGCCGCTGGCGGCAACATCGGCGTCTTCGGATCGGACTCGCTGCGCAACAACACCTGCACGCGCCCCAATGAGATCAGGTCGCCGGGCCGCACCAGCGCGAGCCGGCTGACCGGCCGCGCGTTCACGTGCGCGACTGCATCGCCGCTCTCGATCACCAGCCAGAGTCCGCGGCGATCGTTCGCAAGCAGCGCATGGCGCTCGGCGAGACCATCCAGCCGCACGCGACTGTCGGCGGCGCTGCCGAAAGTGATCCGGCTGGGTTCCGTGACATCCGGATGCTCGCCGTTTGGAAACGTCAGACGCATGCAGCCTCCTCCCCGCCCGCGACTGTAACATGCAGGTCTGGCGCGCGGTGCGCCCAGGCCGCAGAATCCGGACCACCCCGACGCTACCCGATACCGCATGGCCCGCATCGAAATCCACCACGCCCACAGCCGCAGCATGAAGGACGCGCGCGCGGCGGTCGAGCGCGTCGCCGCGCACATCGGCGAGAAGTTCGGGATGCAACACGAATGGGACGGCGACCACCTGCATTTTTCCGGCAACGGCGTGGACGGCCGCATCGAGCTGCACAAGAAGCGCGTGGACGTGCTGGCGGAACTGGATTTCCTGCGCGGGATGTTCAAGGGCCCGATCGAGGCCGAGATCCACCGCTACCTCGAGCGCGAATTCGACTGAGCGTCACCCGTCGCGAACGGGTTCGGATCGCCCGCGAACAATCGCCGCGAGACCTCGTTTTCCTGCGCGACGATCTCGCGCACGAATTCGTGCGCGTCATCGAGCAGACGGAACGCGCCGAAGCCGCGTTCGAGGAAGGATTGCAGCGCATCGAGCCCGGCAAGCTTCGCGGGCAGGCGCGACATCCGCAGCAGGCTCCACAGCGCCGGCTTGCGCACCGCATCGGCGAGTGCGTCGCCGATGTCGCCGATCAGCGCGAGCTGCGCCCTGCGCAGGCGCGGATTGCCGACCGTGCGATACGCATCGACGTAACCGGCCGCGTCGATCGATCGCTTGCGGTTCAAGGTTTTCGACAGCGCGGCCGCCATGCGCAGGTCGAAGGCATGGCTGAGCGCGGACAGCGCGATCGCATCGCCGGCGGTCGCGATCATCGCCTCAGGCAGGAAGCGCAGCATCTTCGGCAGCACGCGCGCGACGTCGCTGTCGCGACCGCTGAAATCCTGGTCGCCATAGAGGTCGCTGAGGAAGAACTCCGCCGCGGGTCGGCTGTCGTCGGTGTCGAGGAAGCGCTGGAAACTCGTCGCCAGACGATGCATCTGCCAGCGCTGCAGTTCGGCCAGGCGCGGATCGCGGTTGCGCGGTTCCAGCTCCGGGTCGTAGACCGCGCGCTGCCAGGCCAGCCGGCGCAGCACGCGCTCGCGCAGCGTGTCCGGAGTGAGCCCTTCGCCCTCGGCGACACGGTGCGCCGGTGCGGGTTTGCGGGGAGTGCGGGCGTTCACGGGATGCGGTTCACGGCTTAAAATCACGGCTGAGGCTACAATCGTCGGGATTCCTTCTCAATCCACGAACGCATGCTGCTGATCCAGCCCGCCAGCAAACGCCACAAGAGCCGCGCCCGCGTCGGCCTCGCGATCGCCGGCGGCGGTCCGATCGGCAGCATGTACGAACTCGGCGCGCTGCGCGCGCTCGACGACGCGATCGAAGGCCTCGACCTGACCCGGCTGGAAGTCTATGTCGGGGTCAGCTCCGGCGCCTTCCTCGCCGCCGGCCTCGCGAACCGGATGAGCACCGAGGAGATGTGCCGGATCTTCATCACCGGCCAAGACGACCGCCTGCGCTTCCGCCCCGAAGCCTTCCTGCGGCCCGCGGTGTTCGAGTACATGCGCCGCGCGGCCGGTTTCCCCGTGCTGCTGATGCAGAGCTGGCGCGACCTGCTGATGCGACCCGGCAGCACCGGCCTGAGCGAAGCCATCGCGCGCTTTTCCGGGCTGATCCCGACCGGGCTGTTCGACAACACCGAGGTCGAGCATTTCCTGCGCGATGCGTTCACCATCCGTGGGCGCAGCAACGACTTCCGCAAGCTGGAGCGGCGACTGTACGTGGTCGCGGTGGACCTCAACAGCGGCGAGACGGTCCGCTTCGGCGACGCAGGCTGGGACGACGTGCCGATCTCGCTCGCGGTGCAGGCCAGTTCCGCCCTGCCCGGCATGTATCCGCCGGTGCGGATCCGCGACCGCTACTTCGTGGACGGCGCGCTGCGCCGCACGATGCACGCTTCGGTCGCGCTCAGGCACGGCGTGGACCTGCTGCTCGGCATCAACCCACTGGTGCCGTTCGATTCGCGCGCCACTCCGGCTAGCGCCGATCACTCCGCCAACCTCGCCGACGGCGGCTTGCCCGTGGTGCTCTCGCAGACCTTCCGCACCCTGTTGCAATCGCGCGCGCAGGTCGGCATCGGGCGCTACGCGCAGGAATTCCCGCAGACCGACCAGCTGGTGCTCGAACCCAACGGTGACGACGCCGAGATGTTCTTCGCGAACGTGTTCGGTTTCTCCTCGCGGATGCGGGTCTGCGACCACGCCTACCGCGCCACGCTGGCCGACCTGTACAAGCGCCGCGAAGAACTCGCGCCGCTGCTCGCGCGCCACGGGCTGGCCCTGCGCGAGGACGTGATCGCCGATCCGACGCGCAGCCTCGTCGACGGACTGCGCGACCGTCCGCACCCGACCGACACCACCGCGCGCCTGCGGCGTGCGCTCGACGACGTGGACGACACCGTGCGCCGCCGCAAGCAGGCGCGCAAGCGCGCCTGAGCGGCTCGAAGCTGGTGTGAATGCTCTAGACAGCGACGGGAAACTGCCGGGCAATCCGATTCCGAACGCACTCAAGAAGGACATCCCATGGCCAAGCTCAAGAAGTCCGCGCACGCGAAAGCCGCGCAACCCGCCGATTCCCTGCAATCGAAAGCCGAGCAGATCACCCGCACGATCAGCGGTTCCGCGCAGCAGATCTGGACCGCCGGCGTCGGCGCGTTCGGCCGCGCCCAGGAAGAAGGTTCGCGCCTGTTCGAGGCGCTGGTGAAGGAAGGCATGAACATCGAGAGCAAGACCCGCAAGCTCGCCACCGGCAAGGTCGATGCGGTGCGCGACGCGGTCGAGGAAAAAGTCGGCGCCGTGCGCGGCCGCGCCTCCGACACTTGGGACCGCCTCGAGAAGGTGTTCGAGGAGCGCGTGCAGCGCGCCCTGACCCGCCTGGGCGTGCCGGGCCGCGACGAGATTGCCGCGCTGATCGATCGCGTCGATCAGCTCAACCGCGAGCTGCGCAAGTTGTCGGGCGCGCCGGAACAGTCCGCGAAGCCAGCGAAAGCCGCAAAGACCGCTCCGGCGAAAAAGGCCGGCGCTAAGAAGGCTTCGGCGAAGAAAGCCGCGAAGTAATCCATCGCGAAATCATCGAAACGAAAACGGCGCCTTAGGGCGCCGTTTTTTATTTGTGGTGCAGCAGAAAGAAAGAGTCGCAAAAAGTGCCGCTGGCTCTGTTTTTCATTTCGAGTAGATTACCCGTTAGCTCCAGCCTACGATAAATTCTTCCCAGCCCGCAGAACAAACTTCTTCATTGGAGGCAGGAGCCACAACCACTTCCGCTCGCGATGCGTTCTCGTACGACTGTGCTTCTTGTGGCGACGTCCACTGGGACTCGCAGTCATCACACATCAGAAGCAGTTCACCTCCGATCACTTTTTTCATCGCTAGCAATTGTCCTTGTCGACAAATCGGGCAATCACCGAAGGTAGCCTGCATCGTGACGTTTCCTGAGAATGGTGTCTGAGACTCATTTAAGCGAGAGGCCCTTGTAGGGACATTTTTCGAACGTTCGATAACGCAAGGGCGTCTATCCATGACGCGTCCGCCAGTCGCTGTCCATGGTTTCTCGAAAAACGCCGCGCGAGATGCCTTTCATGGCATCTCGCAAGCGCGGCGTTTTTCACCAATGCACACCGCGCATCAAGGACGCGAACGCGATCTGCTCGTTGCTCGGCTGCGCGGCTTCCGCGCGCATGCCCTTGATGCCCTTGGCAGCAGCCGAATCCGGGAACAGTTCGAACGCGGTGTTCATCACGATCTCGTACATCTTCGGCGCCAGCGCATTGATCGTCGCGGCGAAGATGCCCAGGCGCGTGGCGATGCGGCTCGGGCGCTCGATGATCGCCTTGACGACCAGGTCCGCCGCCTCCTCGGGCGACAGCGTGGGCACCGACTCGTACATCTTGGTCGGCGCGATCATCGCGGTCTTTACCAGCGGCATGTTGATCGTGGTGAACGCGATGTTCTTGCCGGAGAACTCCGCCTGCGCGCAGCGGCTGAACGCGTCGAGCGCAGCCTTGCTGGCGACGTAGGCCGAGAAGCGCGGCGAGTTCGCGAGCACGCCGATCGAACTGATGTTGATGATGTGGCCCTTGCGGCGCTCGGTCATCTTCGGCAGCAGGCCCATGATCAGCCGCAGCGAACCGAAGTAGTTGAGCTGCATCGTGCGCTCGAAATCGTGGAAGCGGTCGTAGGACAACTCGATCGAGCGGCGGATCGAACGGCCGGCGTTGTTCACGAGAACGTCGACGTGGCCGTGGTCGTGCAGGATCTGCTTCACCAGCCGGTCGCAATCGGCCAGATCGGCGAGGTCCCCCTTGTAGGCAAAGCATTTGCCTCCTGCGGCGACGATTTCATCGCGCGTGGCGTGCAGTTCCTCCTCGCCGCGCGCGACGATGACCGTCTTCGCGCCCGCGCCGGCGACCTTCAGCGCCGCGGCCTTGCCGATGCCGGACGAACCGCCGGTGATGACGACGACCTTGTTGTTGACCTTGCCTTTGAGCGAACGATCGACGAACAGATCCGGGTCGAGGTGGCGTTCCCAGTAGTCCCACAGCCGCCACGCATAGCTTTCCAGAGAGGGCACGACGATCTTTGAGCCTTTCAGCGCTCTCTCGGCCTCGCGATTGTCGAAGCGCGTCGGATAGGTGATGAACTTCAGCGATTCCTTCGGGATCTTCAGGTCGCGCAGCATCATCGCGATAAAGCGCTTGATCGGCGGCAGGTTGCCGAGCGCGGCGCGCACCGGGAACGGCACGAACGAGAACATGCGCACATCGATGCGCATCGTCATCTCCGGCGCGTGGCCCGCGCGGCAGAAGGTGTTGAGCACTTCGCCCGCACGTTGCGGTTCGGGATCCACGAGGTGGAAGCAGTGGTTGTCGAGGCCCTTCTTGTGCGCGATGTGGTCCATCGCGTCGGCGACGAAATCCACCGGCACGAGGTTGATGCGCCCGCCCTCGATTCCGAGCGTGGGCATCCACTGCGGCAGCACCTCGCGCATCTTCTTGATCAACGGGAACATGTAGTACGGACCGTCGATCTTGTCGATCTCGCCGGTCTTCGAGTCGCCGACGACCATGCCCGGGCGATAGATGCGCCAGGGGATCTTGCAGTCGTTGCGCACGAGCCCTTCCGAATCGTGCTTGGTGCGCAGGTAGGGATCGTCCAGGCCTTCGGCCTCGTCGAACATGTCTTCGCGGAACACACCGGTGTAAAGACCCGCGGCCGCGATCGAGCTCGTGTGGTGGAAGCAGCCGGCCTTGAGCGCGGTCGCGAGCGCGATCGCGTGCTTGGTGCCGTCGATGTTCGCCACGCGCTGGCTCTCGGCGTCGGCGGAGATGTCGTAGATCGCGGCGAGGTGGAAGAAATGTTCGATCTTCCCCGTCAGCGCACGCACCTTCGCGGCGGGCACTCCGAGCCTGGCCTTGGCCAGATCGCCCGCGACCGGCAGCACGCGTTTGCGATCCCAGCCCATCTTTTCGGCGATCGCCTCGAATTTCTTTTCCGAACCCGCGCGAATCAGCACGTGGATCGTGCCCTTGCGCTTGAGCAGGTTGGAGACCAGATAACGGCCGATGAAACCGGTTGCGCCGGTGACGAAGTAATCCATCGTTCTCGCTCCTGATGAAGATGCGATCCGCCGACCGCGAGATGATTGCGCCCGTGTGGCCACGTTGCCAGACGCCGTGGAACATGACAATCGCGGGCGATCACGCGCTCCGGCATGGCTGGCGTTGACCGCCCCGAGGGGTCATGCTATCACCGCATAATCGCCGCGCACGCACGATCAGGGGCAATCGCCATGGCCGATCTGAAGACCGAATTCGAACAAGCCGCCAAGGCGGTGATGGACCTCAAGGAGCGTCCCGACAACGACGTGCTGCTCAAACTCTACGCGCTGTACAAGCAGGGTTCGGAAGGCGACGTCAGCGGGCCCAAACCGGGCTTCTTCGACTTCGTCGGAAGCGCCAAGTACGAGGCCTGGGAAAAGCTCAAGGGCACCAAGGCCGAGGACGCGATGAAGAAGTACATCGCGACCGTCAAGTCGTTGATGAAGTGACGCCGCGCGGCGCCGCCGCGCAAGCCCCGGACCGATCCGCATGGCGCGCCAGACCAAGCAGCGCATCCTCGATGCGAGCCTCGCCCTGTTCAACGCGCAGGGCGAGCCGAACATCACGACCAACCACATCGCGGACGACCTGGAGATCAGTCCGGGAAATCTCTACTACCACTTCCGCAACAAGGACGACATCATCGAGCAGATCTTCGTGCGCTTCGAGGAGCGCATGGACGCCGCGCTGGCCGCGCCCGCCGACCGGCTGCCCGGGCTCGAGGACATCTGGCTGCAGCTGCACCTGGTGTTCGAGTGCATCTCCGAATACCGGTTCCTCTACCGCGATATCGTTGACATCCTCAGCCGCAACCGCATGCTGCGGCTGCGCTTCGCGCGCATCCTCAAGCGCGCATCCGCGAGCGCGAGCGCTGTCATGCGCGGGATGGTGCGCAGCGGCGCGATGCGCGCATCGGCCGCCGAGATCGAGGCGACCGCGACCAACATCCTGGTGATCGCGACCTTCTGGATGAACTACGCGAGCGTGCGCGGCGACCGTGACGAGAACGCCGCGATCCGCCTGGGCATCTTGCAGGTGATGATGCTGATCGCGCCGTTCCTGCGCGACGCCGAGCGCCTGCACCTCAACAACCTCACGCGCGCCTACGCGGCCTGACATGCTCCCTCTCCCGCTTGCGGGGCGAGACGACGCTGCTTGCAAGTCATTGACTTGCGCGTCGTCGAGCGCCGGGGCGCGAAGCGCGGAGGCAGGGGTGGGCTGAGGTGAGGGTGGCTCGGACGTCAAGCCGCCTTGCGCGTCTTGCGTGCGCCGCGCTTGGCGGTCTTCTTCGCGGCCTTGCGGCGGCCCTTCGCCACTGTGCGCTTCGGCTTCGACTTCGCGGTCGTGACGCCGAACACCAGCGGCGTGCCATCGAGCTTCTTCAGCAGCGGCTGGATGCGCGACTGGACGTCAGCGATCACATTGCTGCCAGCGGCCACGGCTTCCTGGCCGAACACCTTCGCGAGGCGCTCGAATTCCCAGCGGAAGGCATTGCCGCGCGCGCCGATTTCCTTGAGGGTCGCCGTCGTGCGCTGACCGGCGTTTTCGATCAGCTCGCCGGCGGCTTTCGGCAGCCGGCCTGCGACCGCGCTCGCGTCGGCGAGTGTCTTGCCGGCGCCCCTGCGGATCAGCGACACCGCGCCAATGCCGGCCAGCACCGCCTCGCGTGCGACCGGGCGTTCGTTCTTCGCGGCCTTGGCCCTGGACTGCTTGCTCATGGTTCACCTCGGATGGATGGATGCGACGTGCCGCAGTATCCAAACCCGCGTTTGAGCATTGGCACTAGGAACCGTTGGTTCACTATGGGGCTTTCGCCGCAGCGGACGCCACGGCTTGCCATCCGGCGATTCCGGCGACATGCTCGGCGCCTCGCAACGGGAGAATCGCATGGCTGCCAAATCCTCCGTCTGGACCGTGTTCCCTCATGCGTCCAAGAGCTACGACTACGCGGGCGACAAGCTGAAGTCGACCTGGGCCGCGCTGCACGCAGGCGATTGCGAACCCTTCCCCGACGTCAAGCGCGCGGGCGCGCTGCTCAAGGCCGTCAAGAAACCGCCAAAGGGGCTCGACGCCGGCAAGCTCGCGGAAACGCTGCAGCACGCCTGGCTCGCGTTCCACCGCGGCGATTTCCAGGAAGCCTTCATGCTCGGCGAATCGATGGGTACGCTCGGCGCCTCGGTCGCGGTCAAGGCGATCGGCATCCATGCGACCTACCTCGTGAAGAGCGACGCCGAAAAGCTCAAGCGCTTCGAGCAGGCCATCGCACTCGCGGAAGCCGCCGAGGTCGCGCTGCCCGACGAGGCCAATTCGCACTACCGAAAGGCCTTCGCGCTGGGCCGCTACAGCCAGGGCATCAGCGTGGCCAAGGCCCTCACGATGGGCCTGGCCAACAAGGTCAAGGCTTCGCTGGACGCGACGCTCGCGCTCGCTCCCAAGCATGCCGAGGCGCACCTCGCGATGGGCGTGTTCCACGCCGAAGTCATCAACAAGGTCGGCGCGATGCTCGGCGGACTGACTTACGGAGCGAAAGCCTCTTCAGCCGAATCGCACATCAAGACCGCGCTCAAGCTCACCCCGGACTCGCCGATCGCGCACGTGGAGTCCGCGAACGTCATCCTTCTGCTGTACGGCGAGAAAAAAGAGGACGATGCGGCGGGCGAGTTCGAGAAAGCCGCGAAGCTCAAGCCGCTGGACGCGATGGAGCGGCTGGATCAGGAATACGCGAAACAACAGATCGAATGAATCCGGCGGGATCGGCCGCTTCGGACTCGATCAATGCCTATCGCGCGTCCCGACCGCGCCGTCGGGACCATGCGCGCGATCCCGGCCCGAATGCTTGGCGTCGTACAGGTGCAGGTCGGCGCGGCGCAGGGCCTCGCGGATCGCCGGGCCCTCGGCCACCGCCGCGATCTCCCAGCCGATCGAACAGGTCATGGCCAGAGTTGGCGATGGCGCGCTCGTCGGCCCGGCGCCGGCGATCGTCGGTGTCGTCGCAGCAGCGCCGAGCTCGATGGGGACGTCGCCGATGCGATGCAGGACGCCCACGACGGTCGCATCGGGGTCGTCGCCCTCGCCCAGCGGCGCGAGCAGCATGAATTCCTCGCCGCCCCAGCGAAACAGCACGGCGTCGCCGGGCGCGACCGCAAGCAATCGCTTCGCGACATCCATCAGCACCACGTCGCCGATGTCGTGACCGCGGGTGTCGTTGACCTTCTTGAAGTGATCCAGGTCGATCAGCGCAACGAGGATGCGTTCCTCGCGGGCCAGCAGATCCTGCGTGGCGATCTCGAAGTAGTGGCGGTTGTGCAGGCCGGTGAGCTGGTCGGTGACGCTGGCCTTCTCCAGTTCCTGCGTGCGCTCGCGCACCAGCGCCTCGAGTTCGCGCGCACGGCTGCGCAAGCGGCGGTCGCGACGGCGCACCACGAACGCGATCATCGCGAGCGTTGCAACGACATACAGCAGCCACGCCCACCAGCGCAGATACCAAGGCCGGTCGAGGTGCAGGTTCACCCGGGTGATGCGGCTGGTGCGGTCGAACAGGTCGCGCGCCTGCACCTCCAGCGCGAAATCGCCGCCCGGCACGTAGCTCAGTTCGAGCACGGAGCGCGTGCTCCATGCGCTCCATGCCGATTCGAGCGGCACCAGCCGCGTGCGGTAGCTCACCCGCTCGGCGCCGACATGGATCGCACTGGAAAACCGGAACGTCAGGCGCATCGGCGCGACGCCCAGCCGCACGCGCTCGGCGTTCGCCGCATTCAGCGGCTCGTCGCCGTTGCCGCGATCCAGCACCACGCGCGGCGCGGGCAGCGACGGCAGCGCGTCCTGCGATTCGGACAGGTGCCGGTAAACCGCGTCGCTGGTGGTGATCCACAAGGCACCGTCCGCATCGCGATAGAGCGCGCGCGGCACCGCGCCGCGCGGGATGCGCGCGAGCGGCGTGGTTTCCTCGACCCAGCCGAACACGCTGTGCCGCAGCACGCGGTAGCGATCGTGCTGCGCGATGATCACCCGCTGCATGTCCAACGGAAGCGCCTGCCGCACCACGCCGTTCTCGATCGGAAGCAAGCCGTTGAGCACGCTATCGGGGAGAAAACGGCGCCGCGCGGCATCGTAGCGGAACAGACCCTCGGGGCTCGCGAAGGCGAGCCCGTCCTGCAAGGTCACCGGCGTGATCGGACCTGCGGGCAGCCCCGGCGCATGCGTTTCGTCCTCGACGCGCACGTCCGCAGGATTCCATGCCGCGCCTTCGCCGCGATCGGCCCAGGTCATGTGGAACAGCAGGCGCGACGCGCGGCTCGAGAGCCAGACGCTGGTCGGGCCGTCGGGAACGATGTGCCGGATTTCGGAATGCACGCCGGGCACATCGCCGACCGCGCGCCAGCCGCCGGAGCCTTTCTCCAGCACCCAGGCGCCATCGTCGCCGCCGACGATCAAGTGCGGCGGCGAGCCGTTCATGTAAAGCGCGACGTAGGACAGACGCGGATCGATCCGCTTCGCCTCGCCGCTCGCTTCGAGCGCGTACAAGCCCTCGCGTGCCGGAATGAGCAAGGCGTCCGGCGTTTCGATCACGTCGAACAGCACGTTGCCGATCATCGCCTGCGGCTGCGCGCGCACGAAGCCGTCGGGCCCGGGATCGAGCCGATACACGCCCGCCGAGGTCGCGACGAAAAGTTTTCCGCCGACGCGTCCGACGCCGAGCGGAATGCGCGGCAGATCGAGATCGATGTCGTAGCGGCTCACCTGCCCGGGCCATTCGATGATCGCCAGGCCGTGGTCGCGGCCCAGCCAGAGGCCGTCCACGCCGGCCGCGAGCAGGCTGAAGATGCGCACATTGTCCAGGCCGGTTCCCTGCCCGATGCGGCCCTGCAATTCGCCCTGCGCATCGAGCAGGAATACGCCCCCCTGCCGCGTGGCGATCGCATAGCCGCCGTTCGCGGTCGCCGCGAGCGCCGACGGCCTGGCTACGGCGAGTTGCTTCTGCAAGCCGTCCTGCAACCGGATCGCGCGGACCGGTCCCGCGGCATTCCAGTTTCGCAGCACGCCGTCGTCGCAGACGGTGGCGATCTGCGCGCCGGTCCTGCCCAGCGCACAGTCGTGCGCGGCGACAAGGACATCGCTGCCGGCGATAGCCCGTGCGGGCGAAGATTCCAGGCGGATCAAACCGGCTGCCGGATCGAGCACCACCGCTTCGCCCGCGAGCATCGCTCCCTGGCGCGTCTCGCCGCGTGCCTCATAGACGAGCTGCATGCGCTTCCCATCCCAGCGGTACGCACGTTCGCGATCCACGAAATGGGTGACACGATCGCCCGCAAGCACAACCCAGAATTCACCGAACGGTTTATTCAGGCGCTTCGACCAGTCGCGCAGCGAGACAAAGTGTTCGCCGAAGCGGTCGAAATAGCCGAGATCGTCCACGCCGCCGACGAACACGCGGCCGTCGGCGCGGTCGTCCATGCCGAGGATCGCGCCGCGCAGCGGATCCCACGTCCGCCAACCGCTGCCGTCGAGGCGCAGCAGGCCCTCGTTGTTCGCCGCGAGCAGGCTGCCGTCCGGCGCGCGCAGCAGCGCGAACATCTGCGAGCCCACCGGCGTGGCCGGCGTGTCGAACATCGCCGGCGAGAGCGTCCGGATCAGCGGCAGGCCCTGCTCGGGATCGGTGGCGGCGGTGGCGCTGACGGCCAGGCCCGCAATGATCGCCATTAGCGCAAGACGAGCGGCAAGACGCGCGATCCGCCCCGACGTCCATGGGCACCCGCCAGCGATCGCAATTACTGCGTGCATCCGCACGTCCCCGCGCATGCGTACGAGCGCACTATAGCCCGCCGGATGCAGCGCCGCGGTGCGAAAACGAGGAATTGGTGGGCGGTACAGGGCTTGAACCTGTGACCCCTGCCGTGTGAAAGCAGTGCTCTACCGCTGAGCTAACCGCCCGAAGGACGCGGAAATTGTACCGCGAAAGGGCGCGCAGGATACGCGCTGGCGCGCGTTCCGGTCAAGTGCAAGCGCGCAGGCGAAGGCACGGCTGCATGTGCATCGCGCTGACCTGAGCGTTTATGCGGTTGCGCCCTCGCAACGCGCCCCGTAGCCTTAAGGCATGCATCGAAAACTTCTCGAAGTGCTGGGTTGCCCCGGCTGCCACGGCTCGTTGCGCGCGCCCGAAGGCGAGACGATCGAAACCGGCGAACTGCATTGCGATGCTTGCGCGCGCACGTTCCCGATCGTGCACGGCATTCCGCGTTTCGTCGCCTCCGACAACTACGCCTCGTCGTTCGGCTTGCAATGGAACGCATTCCGCGCAGAACAGCTCGATTGCCTCAACGGCACCGGCATTTCGCGACGGCGCCTGCGCACCGAAACCGGCTGGGATCCTGCGTGGATGCGCGGCAAATGGATCCTCGATGCCGGCTGCGGCTCGGGGCGTTTCCTCGACGTCGCCTCCGCGGACGGAGCGAACGTGGTGGGACTGGATCTGTCGAACGCGGTGGATGCCTCCGCCGAATCGCTGCGCGGACGCGACAACGTGCACCTGGTGCAGGCGAGCATTTACGAGCTGCCGTTCCGACGCGATGTTTTCGACGCGATCTATTGCATCGGCGTGATCCAGCACACGCCCGATCCGGCGCGCGCGCTGCGCACCCTGCCAAGTGTGCTGCGTCCATGCGGACGTCTCGCCGTCACGATCTACGAGCGACGGCGGTTCACCAAGCTGCACGCGAAGTACTGGGCGCGCAAGCTCACCACGCGCATGAACGAACGCACGCTGCTGCACGCGGTGCAGTGGACGATGCCGATCGCGTTCCCGTTCACCGAAGTGCTGTTCCGTTTGCCTCTGCTCGGCCGCTTCTTCCGGTTCGCATTGCCGGTCGCGAACTATCCGGAAATCCACGAACTGACGCTGCGACAGCGGTATCGCTGGGCGGTGCTCGACACCTACGACATGCTGGCGCCGGCGTACGACCAGCCACAGACCTTCGATGAGGCGCGCGCGGCGCTGGAAGTGGCCGGCATGAAGGACGTGCGCCGCTTGAACCCGCGCGGCCTGAACCTGGTCGGGGAACGAGCCGCCTGATCGACGCGACGAATGTTCGACGTTTTGCCGGTCGACACTGCGTGGAAAAAACTCCCGCGCCGCGGCATCGCGATTTCACACGTTCGCGCCGTTTGCCGACTTCAGATGCAGGCGCTCGAGCACGCGCGCCAGCCGCGCGAACAGCGCCACGGCGCGTTCGCGTTTCGCGGTCAACCAGAAGTACCACAGGCAGAGCGCGACGAAGGCCAGCACCATCAGCGGCTGCGGCAGCTTGAGCTTGAGCGCGATCGCCGCGCCCAGGCCGAGCAGCAGGTTGATCGCGGTGAGCGTGAGGGTCAGTTGCGTCGGAGTGAATCCGGCATCGAGCATCAGATGGTGCATGTGCTCGCGGTCGGCGTGGAACGGAGATTGCCCGCGCGAGAGGCGGCGCGCGATCAGGCTCACGCAGTCGATCAGCGGCGTCGCGACCAGCCAGGGCGCGAGGATCGGCGTGACCGGATGCGCCCAGTTCTGCGTCAACCGGAACGAGCCCCAGGCGATCACGAATCCGAGCAGCGAACTTCCCGCATCGCCCATGAACACCCGCGCGCGCGGCTGCCAGGGGAACCGCATGTTCATCGCGAGGAAGCCAAGCACCGCGCCCGCGAACACCGCGAGGCGCTCGGCGAGCACGTCATTGCCCGAATAGATCGCGGCCGCGTCGAGCATGACCAGCGCCGCGAGGCTGATCGAACCGGCGAGGCCATCGACCCCGTCGCTCATGTTGATCGCGTTGATCACGCCGACCGTCGCGAACATCGTGAACGGCACCGAGAGGATGCCCAGGCCGGTGTAGTCCACGCCGAGCAAGGGTCCGACGTGCTGCACTTGCAGGCCGCCGCCGTAGATCATCACCAGCACCGCGACGCACTGGCCGAGCATGCGCCACCACCAACGCAGGTCGTAGCGATCGTCGAGAGCGCCGATCAGCACCAGCAAACCGCCGGCGCCCATGAACGCCAGCGATGCCGTTGACAGCGCGGTGAACCAGCCCATGACCAGGAAGATCGCAGCCGCCATCGCGAGGCCGCCGATGTTCGCAGTCGGCTCGTCGTGGTCCTTGCGGCCGCCGGGCTGGTCGAGCAGGCCGAACCGGCGCGCAAGCGGGTTCAGGAACCACAAGAGCAGCACCGCGATCAGCGCGGAAACCCCGAATTCGAGGAGACTCCGTTCGAGGCTGTTGGAAGGAAAATGCACGTAGATCCGGTCGTTGACTCAGGAATATCGCTGGCGGCAGCCAGCCTCCGGGGCGGATTCTAAACGCAATCCGCGTGGACGGCGATCCGTCGCGTCGGTTTCCATTTAATGGTGATCCGATGCAGGCACGTTCACGCTGAAGCGGGCGGCCGGTCGATCAGTTCCGCATAGACGTCCAGGGTACGCGCGATCACGATGCGTTCGTCGAATCGCCGCATGGTTTTAGCTCGCGCCGCGGCGCCCAGGCGCGCGCACAGCGCGCGGTCGTCGTCGAGCCGACGAAACGCATCGGCAAGCGCAACGGCGTCGCGCACCTGGACCAGCAGGCCGTCCTCGCCGTCGGCTACGACTTCATGGCAACCGGGCACGTCGGTCGCGACCAGCGGCAGGCCGCAGGCCGCGGCTTCGATCAGTGATTTTGGCAGACCTTCGCGATAGCTCGGCAACGCGACGATATCCACGTTCGCGAACAGTCCCGCCATGTCTTCGACATGCCCGAGCCATTCGACCGCGCCTTGGGAGACCCATTCGCGCACCGTCTGTTCCGGAACCGAAGCGGGATTGCCCGGGTCCGGATCTCCGGCGAGCAGGAATCGAAGGCTGCGTCCCTCGGCCCGCAGCTCGCGCGCCGCGTCGATGTATTCGGCGATGCCCTTGTCCCAGAGCAGCCGCGATGCGAGCAGAACGCGCAGCGCCGGCGTATCGAAGCCGGTATTGCGCATTCGAAAACGTGCGCAATCCACGCCCGAGCCATGGATCGTGCGGATGCGCGCGGAATCGACCAGGCCGCTGCGCTCGAACAGCGCGACATCGTCGGGATTCTGCAGGATCAGCCGTGCATATTTGCCATCCAACGCGAGCTTCATCAGTCCCTTGACGATCGGCCGCAGGATGCGTGCGCGCAAATCGGAGCTGATGAACACGTAGCCCATGCCGGAGACCGAATTCACGCGCGCGCGCACCCGCGCCAGACGCGCGGCGAGCGAACCATAGACGGCGCATTTGATCGTGAAGCCGTGCACCAGGTCGGGTTTCTCCCGCCGCAGCAATCTCGCCAGATGCAGCAAGAGCGAAAACTCGCGGAATGGATTGAGACTGCGCCGATCCATCGGCAGCGCCTGCCAGCGGAAACCCAGATCGCGCAGCCGCCCGCCGTATTCGCCATCCGGCGATAGCAGCAGCACCTCGTGGCCGGACGTGCGCAGAGCCTGCGCCAGCGAGCGACGGAAGTTGTAGAGGTACCAATCGGTGTTGGCGAACAGCACGATCTTCATGCGCGCGGCGGCCTCACAGGCTCAACGGGGCGAATCCGTAGGGAACCCACCACATCGCGTAGGTCGCGTAGTTCAGCCAGACGAACTGGACGGTCGCGCAGTAGACCATGGTTCCGAGCACGAGCGTCGTGCGGCTGGTCGTCGTCTCGCCGAGCCGCTGGATGCGCGAGAACACGAACAGCTGGATCGGGATGAAATACAGCGCGACGCGGTCCACCGCCGTCGAAGCCGTCTGCACCAGCGGCAGGCAGGCCAGCGAGAAGATCGCCATCCACAGGTACAGTTTGCGCTCGCTGCCGGACGTGCCGAGCCGGTTGCGGAACACCAGCAGGATCAGCGACGGCACCGCGTTCATCACCACCCGGATCATCGCGCCCTGCGACTGCAGGTTGTAGGTCACGTAGTTGCGCCAGAACTTGTCGGCGTTCTCGTTGAGCAGCAGCACCACGCCGGTGACGGTCGTGATTGCGACCCAGGTGAAGGTCCAGATCCGACGCCGGCTCGCCGCGAGCGCTGCGATCGGAAGCAATAGCACCGCAGTCTTGTGGAACAATGCTCCAACCAGCACCCAGGCCACGTACCTCGCGACCTTTCCCCGCCCCAGGTCCACCAACCCGATCATCGCGCAACCCAGCGCGACGCTCTGCCGCGTGTATCCCATCGCGACCACGATCACCAGATACGGAACCGCCACGAGCAGCGCCAGCCACGGCTTCGGCTGCGCACGCGCATAGATGAACAAGCCCGTGATCACGATGATCGCGCAGAACAGGTTCTGCACGTGCATGTCGCCGCCCAGTTGCGCGATGATCCAGCCGATGCCGTCGTAGGCGGGGTCACGTCGGACCAGGGCGAACTTGAACGGCAACCGCGCGAGCTCGCGGAAAACGATGTCGTAGTTGAACCAGTCGCCGCCCACCTGCTGGCGCCAGCCGACGACGATCGTGAAGAAAATTCCGACGAGCCACCACGATCCTTTTCGCACTCCAGGCGAAAAACGTGTCGGTATAAGCAACGCGAGCGTGGGGATCAGGAACAGCACCCAGTACATCAGCATCCCGCTTCACTCCCCTGCTGCGCCGCGTGCCAGGCCTGGAACATCAGCACCGACCAGAGCCGGTAACCGAACGTGCGCGTTCCGGAAACATGCTGCTCCCATGCGGAGCGCACCGAATTGACATCGAAAAACCCGCCGCGCGCGAGCGCGTCTCTCGACAGGAGCGCCTCGGCCCAGTCGCGCAGCTCGTTGCGCAACCATTCGTCGCGCGGGATTCCGAACCCCATCTTCGGCCGGTCGATCAGCGCCTGGGGCACGTGCTTGTACAGGACCTTGCGCAGCAACCGCTTGCTCTGGCCGACCTTCACCGCGACCGGCAAACGCGCGGCGAATTCGACGACGCGGTGATCGAGATACGGCGCGCGGGTTTCGAGTGAAACCGCCATGGATGCACGGTCCACTTTCACCAGGATGTCGTCGGGCAGATAGGTCAGCGCATCCACCGCCATCATCCGTGCGACCGGATCGGCCAGCTGCGGCCAGCCCGCGCGTTGCGTGATCGCGACAGGAACCTCTCGCGATCCGGGAACGATGTCCTCGGCGTTGTCCCATTCGGTGACCAACGCGACGTAGAGATCGTCGAGGCTGCGTACGTGCAGCAACCGCTGGCCGAGCTTGTGCGCCTTGTCGCCGAACTGCGCCTGGCCGAGTGCGCGCGCGAGCGGTCGCCCGATCCGGTCCCAGTTCGTCGGCGCGACGCCAGTGAGCACGCGACCGAGTTGCCGACGCAGCGGATGCGGCAGCACGCGCAGCGTCTTCCAGACGCGGGGCACGAGCGCGTAGCGGTTGTAGCCGCCGAACATTTCGTCGCCGCCGTCGCCGCTCAGGGCGACGGTGACATGCTCGCGCGCCAGCGACATCACCATCGCGGTCGGCAGCTGCGAGCTGTCGGCGAAGGGTTCGTCGTACATCTGCGGCATGCGCGGCAGCGCATCGAGCACGTCGCGCCCGCGCATGAACAGCTCGGTGTGATCCGTGCCCAGGTGCCGCGCGACCGCGGCCGCGTGCGCGGACTCGTCGTAGTTTTTCTCGTCGAAGCCGATGCTGAAGGTCTTGACCTTGCGTTCGGACTGCGCCTGCATCAGCGCCACGATCGTCGAGGAATCCACGCCACCCGAGAGCAGCGCGCCCAGCGGCACGTCCGCGAGCATCTGTCCCTTGACCGCCTGCGCGAGCAGCCGCTCGAGTTCGCGTTCGGCCTCGTCCTCGCCGCTGCGGAACGGATCGCGCAGCCCCGCCTCGGCCACGTCGCGCATCGACCAGTACGCCTGCGGCTGCGCGCCGCGTTCGCCTTCGCGCAGCGTGAGGAAGCTGCCGGCAGGCAATTTCGCTATGCCTTGCCAGATCGAGTACGGCGCCGGGATGTAGTTGTAACGCAGCAGCAGCGCGATCGCGTCGCGGTCGATGCGGCGCTCGAACGCCGGATGCGCCGCCAGCGCCTTGAGCTCGGAACCGAAAAGCAGCGTGCCGTTCTGCCAGCCGTAGTACAGCGGCTTCTCGCCGAAACGGTCGCGTGCGAAGGTGAGCGTGCGGTCGGCGCGATCCCACAGGGCGAACGCGAACTGCCCCGCACTGGCCTGCAACGCACGTTGCACGCCCCAGGCCTCCATGCACGCGAGCAGCACCTCGGTATCCGAGTGCCCACGCCAGGCCGGCGCCTGTCCCGCGGATTTGAGCGTCGCGCGCAATTCGGGGTAGTTGTAGATCTCGCCGTTGAACGCGAGGACGTAGCGGCCCGACGCCGAATGCATCGGCTGATGGCCGGCCGGCGACAGGTCGATGATGGACAGGCGACGGTGGCCGAAGGCGACGCCCTGGTCAGGATCGCACCAGGTGTCGTGATCGTCGGGCCCGCGATGCGCGAGACGATCGGCCATGCGGCGCGCGATCGCGCGCATGGTTTCGCTGTCGCCGGACGCGCCCCAGTAGCCGGTCAGTCCGCACATGCGGGCCTGCCCTCCGCCGCGTTACGCACGGGTTCGGACGCGCTCACGAACCCAGGTACCCCTGGTAGTAGCCGTCCAGGTATTCACGCAGGCACAGCCGCCAGTCGCGCATGACATTGAGACCGCGCAGCGACAGCTTTCGGTCGATCAATCGCTCCGACGGCGGACGCTCGGCGAAATACTCGGTCTTGAAATGATCCGATGACACCGGCGTCACCTTCACCGTGTCTTCCAGGCCAAGCACGCGAACCATCTCGCGCGCCACTTCCAGCCGTCCGGTCAGCCCGGCGCAGACCATGTTGTACAGACCCCACATCTCGCGCTCGAGCAGCAGGCGCACGTTGCGCGCGAAATCGTGGGTGTAGGTCGGGGTGCCTAGCTTGTCGTCGACGACGAACAACTCGGTGCGGCCCTGCTTGAGCTGCGCCATGATCTTCTGCACGAACTTCTTGTCCTTGCGCGGACCGCCGCCCATCATCCAGCCGGCGCGACAGATCAGGTGCCGGCGCACGGTCGCCTGCACGTGCAGCTCGGCGACGTACTTGCTGCGCGCATAGACGCCCAGCGGATTGGGCTTGTCCCAGTCGTCGTAGGCGTCCTGCGCGCCGTCGAAGATGCCCGCGGTGCCGATGTAGAGCAGCGGGATGCCGAGCGCGTCGGCGATCCACGCCGCGTTCTCGACCGCGAGCGTATTCGTCAGGTAGGTGTCGTCCGGATGCTTCTCGCAGTATTCCAGATCGGTGTACGCGCCGAGATGGAACAGGTAGTTTGGCGCGAAATCGCGCACGTCGCGCGCGTAGGCGTCGCGATCGCGGAAGTCGAGGTACGACAACCAGTCCTCGTTGACGTCAATGTCGGTGCAGCGCAATTCGTAATCGTCGGCGAACGTCTGCTGGAACGCCTCCCCGAGCATGCCGCCGCATCCGGCGATGTAGATCCTTTTTTCCCGTTCCATGTCTTACGTTCCGAATACCTCGTGGAGGATGGCCGCATACAGCGACCGGATGGCGTGCAGCGAATGGTGGGCCACGATGGTTTCGCGCGCGGCCCGGCCGAGGCTGCGCCGCAGTTCCGGGTCGTCCAGCAGCCGGCGCAACGCGTCCAGCCAGTCCTGCTCGCTGTGCACCAGCATGCCATTGTGCATGTGCCGGACGATCCGCGGGGTGGTTCCGACGTTCGTGGCCACGGTCGGAATCCCGAACGCCATGTACTGGATCGCCTTGAGCCCGCTCTTGCCGGTCACCCAGTCATCGTCCGGCAAAGGATAGATGCCGATATCGATGCCCTGCAGATCGCGGACTTCGGTCGGTTCGCTCCAGCGCAGCACCTCGAGATCCACTCCCGGCAGCTCGTAGTCGAAATTGCCGATCACCCGCAGACGGAACCGGTGTGTCCTGGCGAGTTCCTGGAACACGCCGCGCAGCAGGTCGAGATACGGCCGCGAGCTGAAGGTTCCGGTCCAGCCGATCGTGGTCACGCCGTCGTTGGCGTAGCGATTGACCGGGACGAAGCGGTCGGTGTCCACCGACGAGGAGATGTACGTGCATCGCCGAACGAGATTCTGCGTCAGACACCAGTCGTTGAGAAAGGGTGAACTGGAGATCACGTGGTCGGCATTGCGCACGAGGAACAGCGTCTTCGCCGTCCCGCGCAGGAAGCCCGACAGCGCGTTGACCTCGCTGACCTGCTTGAGCGCGATGTTGTCCTCGATGTCGTAGATCATTCGCCGCGCGAGCGTGCGCGCCAGCCGCTCGAAAAACGAGCTTCCGATCGGCGTGACCCACATGAAGACATAGACGCCGTCGTGCGTGCGGATTCGGAACAGGTCGCGGATCCGACGCAACGTGCCACGAAGCGTGCCGAAAATCTTCGCGGCCAGGTGGCCGGGCTGATGGACGATCCGCCACATCGCATCGTCCATGAATGGTGCGATCGTGATCTCGTAGCCGCGCGCGCGCCAGTCGTCGAAATACTGTTCGTACTTCAGGCGCTGGCCCGCCGCCACCCCTTCCGGATACGGACACAGCACCAGCAGCCGCTTGCGATGCGCGCTCACCGACCCGACTCCGCGGCGTTCGGGGCTGGCGTTCCCGCCAGTTCCCGATAGATCGAATCGTACGAGGCGACGCCGCTTTCGAGGGCGAAATGGCGGTGCGCCGTCGCCACGCAGCGATCCGCAACGCCTGGGTCGCCGGCGAGCTCGACCAATTGCCGTACCCCGGCGCGCAGCGATTCCGCGTCGAAACCATCCGTCGCCACGCCGGCGCGATCTCCAGCGAGTATCTCCGACGAATCACCCACGCCACGATTCACTAGGCACGGAATTCCGCAGCCCAGGAACTCGCCCAGTTTCGTCGGCGAGCACGCAAGCGCGGACGCGAGCGGCTTGTAGAAGAAAATCCCCGCGTGCATGCGCGCCATCAGTTCCGGCACGTCCGCGTGGCCGGCCGCTTTGAGTTCCACCGCACCTTCGGGGATGCCGGTCGCGCGCAAGCGCTCGCGAATATAGGCATGGTCGTTGCGGTTGACGATCATCCAGCGCGCATCGGGACGCAGCGCACGCAATTCGGAGAAGCAGGCGGCCGCCGCATCGAATTCGTAGCGCGTGCCGGCCGAACCGACGTAGCCGAGCACGAATCCCGCGGGCGGCTGCGCGCGCATCGGCCGGAAGCGCGCGAGGTCGGCGCAGGTCGGGATCACCGTGATCGGAGGCAACCGGCCCTGCAGCGCCGGATCGGCCTGTATCCGTTTCACGGCCGCCCGGGTCAGCGAGACCACGCGATCGGCTGTAGTCAGGAATCGCCGCTCGAACCAGGATGCGACGCGATACAGGCGGCCGTCGCGCGGCCAGAGGTCGCCATCGACGCGTTCCTCGGCCCAGAACCCGCGCATGTCCCAGAGCAGGCGCGCGCCGGTCAACGGCGCCGCCAGCCACGCCATCAGCATCGCCACGTCGCTGCGCGCGTGCATGATCCGCAGCCGGTGCCGCCATCCCAGCCAGAGCGCGGTCAGTGTGCCGATCAGGATGTCCCAGGCCGTGGCGACCACCGAAAGGCGCTTGTGGTAACGGCGCGGATGCCAATGGATGCCGGCGTCGCGGATGCGCTGCGCGATCTGCTCGCGCGCCTGCGCGTCCTGCCAGTCGCCGGCCTTCTCGAAACTCAGCAGGTGGATTTCGCTGTCTTTCGCGAGGTGCTCCAGATAGGCGAGGACCTGCGATTGCCCGAGCGGCTCGAGCATCCCGTCGTAGGATAGATACAACACGCGCGGACGACCGGCGCCTGCTGCCTCCTCCGACGCGGCTCGAGGAGGCGAAACCCGCGGAGCTGACAGAGCCGGAGCCGACAAGCGCGCATATACGGCGCGGTAGGAATCCACGCCCAGATCGAGCGAATAATGCCGGCGCGCCGCCGCCACGCAGCGCGCCGCCGCATCCGGATCCGCGACCAACCGCAGCAACCGCTGCGCGCCATCGCGCAATGCATCGGCATCCAGCGAAGCCACGACCACGCCGACACGTTCGCCTGCGAGCACTTCCGGCATGTCGCCCACGCCTGCGTTGGCGATGCACGGCACGCCACAACCCAGCAGTTCGCCGAGCTTGGTCAGCGCGACGCCTGCGGCCGATGCGGTCGGGGTGCAGAAGCATACCGCGGCGTCCATCCGCGCCATCTCAGCGGGTACATCGGCGTGCGCGGCGGACTTGATCTCGACGCAGTCCTCTGCGATCCCGCCCGCGCGCAGGCGCTCGCGGACGTACGCATGGTCGTTGCGGTTGACGATCAGCCAGCGCGCATCGGGACGCAGCTCTTGCAAGGCGCGAAAACACGCGAGCGCCGCATCGAACTCGTAGCGCGTGCCGACCGAGCCGACGTAGCCGAAAACGAAACCTTCCTTCGCTTGCGCGGGTTGCGGGCGGAAGCGCTCCAGGTCCGCGCAAGTCGGGATCACCGTGATCGGCGGCAGCGGACGCGGAAGCGACGGATCGGCCTGCATCGCGCGTTCCGCCGCCTGGGTGATCGTCACGACGTGATCGGCCGAACGCAGGAAACGCCGTTCGAACCAGCGCGCGGTCCGGTACAGGCGCCCGCCGCGTTTCCAGATGCCGCCGTCCACGCGCTCGTCGGCCCAGAACCCGCGCATGTCCCAGAGCAGGCGCGCGCCGGTCAACGGCGCCGCCAGCCACGCCATCAACATCGCCACGTCGCTGCGCGCGTGCATGATCCGCGGCCGATGCCGCCATCCCAGCCAGAGCGCGCTGAGCGTGCCGATCAGGATGTCCCAGGTCGTGGCGACCACCGTCAGCCGCTTGTGGTAACGGCGCGGATGCCAGTGGATGCCCGCGGTCCGGATGCGCTGCGCGATCCGCTCGCGCGCCGCGACATCGTTCCAGTCGCGCGCCTTTTCGAAGCTGAGCAGATGGATCTCGCCGTCCTGCGCGAGACGCTCCAGGTACGCCAGCACCTGCGATTGCCCCAGCGGTTCGAGCATGCCATCGTAGGAGATGTACAACACGCTCACGCCGACGCTCCCTCTTCCGCCTGGCGGCGCTGCACGAAGGCGATGAACCGCGGCAGTCCCAACAACACCACGCCGGCGAAGCGGACGGTTTCCTTGATGAACGATTCGGGTCCGTTCAGCAGATAGGGCAGGCAGCGCACGTATCCCGTGGACGCCGCGATGCGCCGGCCTTCGTAGAGATCCACGAGCCAGCGGCAATAGCGCGCCTTGCGCGCGGTCTCCAGCATGATCCGCGGCGATTGCGGTCGCGCGCGGACGATCTCCTGCATCGCCCGCATCGTGTTGAGCTGCTTGCGCACATTGCGCAAGGCTTTCTGCGCGTCGGTCGCGCTGCCGCTGTAATTGGCGGCGTGCACGCGATATCGGAACAGTATCCCGGGCACGTAATCCATGCGCACGTCGGCACGGCAGGCGATCCAGTACGCGAGAGGCCAGTCCTGGTAGGTGCCCAGCGGGTCGGGCAGTGTTTCCGCGAACGCGCAGAACGCATCGGCGTCCACGCGCGAGCGGCGGATCGCAAAGGCGCTGCCGAGCCAGACGTCCTTGGTGTGCATGAGGATGCCGGCGCGTACGCGCGCGTCTTCGTCGTCCCGCGGCGGCTGGAAGACGAAGCTGGAGCGGCTCACCTGCGGCAGCGCGCGGCCCTCGCCGTCCATGTATTCCAGGTCGTGGGTCAGGAAGCCCAGCGCGGGATCGGCATCGAACCGCGGCACGGTGCGTGCGAGCTTGTCAGGATGCCAGACATCGTCGCCGTCGAGGAAATACACGATATCCCCGCGGACCTCGCGCAGGCCGAGTACTGTCGCCATCAGCACGCCGAGATTGCGCTCCGCGCGCAGGTAACGAACGGCGGGTCGCGCGCGGATCACTTCCGCGCTGCGGTCGCTCGAGGCGTCGTCCACCACCAGCACCTCGACGGGCCCGCGCCAGCTCTGCGCGAGCACCGAATCGATCGCCGCGCCAATATAGCGTTCGAGGTTGTGGCAAGTGATGATGACGCTGACCGTTTCAGCCATCGGTGCGTCCGATCGCACGAGCCGGCACGCCGGCGACGATGGTGTGCGCAGGCACGTCGCGGGTTACCACCGCGCCGGCGCCGATCACGCTGCCGCGGCCGACGCGCACGCCCGCGAGCACGATCGCGCCGGCGCCGATCCAGACGTGGTCCTCGATGACGATGCCGGCGTTCGCATGCGGCGGATGGTCCACATCGCCGTAGGACGCGGTTTCCAGACCGGTGTCGATCAACATGCACCGAGCAGAGAGGATCACGTGGTCGCCGATCTCCACCGACGTGTGGCCGAGGATGAAGACGTCGTGGTTGATGCCGCAATGCGCGCCTATCCGCACGTTCTCCGGATGCACCACCCGGAAGTTGCCGAGCACTCCCACGGCGCGACCGAACACCAACCGGCCCTTGGCCTGCAGCAGCCACCATTGCACGCCGGCCAGCATCCGCAACAGCAGCAGCCGCAACGAGCTCATGGGCGGTCCGCCTCCGTTCCGGGATGCATCGCGATCATGCCGTCCTCCACGCCAGCAGGGTGGTGTCCAGGCCCAGCCGCGTGCGTGCATACCACGCGCACAGGCCGCGCCAGGCGAGCTGCGAGGCCATCGTGCCGACCGCCGCGCCGGCTGCACCGTACATCGGGACGAGGGCGACGCCGAGCGCGACGTTGAGCACGAGCCCGACCACCGAGTAGCGCGTCACCACCTGCTCATGATGCAGCATGTTCAGCACCACGGTCGGATGGCCGAGGCAGGCGGCGGCGAGTTCGCCGACGAGCATCGTGATCAGGATCGGATTCGATGCCGCGTAATCGCGACCGAAAGCCAGCGACAGGATCGGCCCGCCGGCGAACGCGAACGGGAGCAGGAATCCGATCGCCGCCACGACCAGCAACAGCGCCATCCAAGCGTTCAGGCGCTGGATCGCATCGGTGCGCCCTTCCGCGTGCAGGCTCGCGAGCATCGGCGAGCACGCGGCATTGAGCAGCCCGGACGGCAGGCTGGTCGCGGTATAGACACCCGCGGCGACGCGATACAGGCCCACATCCGCATCGGTGGCCAGCAGCGCCAGCACTTGCACGGCGACGTTGGCGGAAACGATCCGCATCCCCTCGCTCATCGCGAGCGGAATCGTGCTGCGCAGCCAGCGCGTGCGCGTGGCCGGATCGGCGGGCGGCGCGTCTGCCCCGCGCAACCGGGGCCGCAACCGCCACAGCACCCAGGCCATGCCGATCGTCGCCACCGCGACATTGAGCACCATCACCAGCACCGGCGTCAGCGTGCGCGCGGGCAGCAAGGCCCAGATCGCCAACAGCGCAATCGACAGCAACGCCGGCCGCAGGATCAACTCCGCGAGCTGGCCTTCGACCACGCGGTGCATTCCGCGCAGCACGGCGCTGGCGACGTTCGACACCGCGACGACGGGCAGCATCGCCAGCCCGCATGCCAGCGGCGCCGCGATATCGGCGCGCACCGGTGCACCCAAAGCACGTAGTGCGGAAACAACGAACAACGCGAGCAGCAGCACACCGGCGGTGTTGGCGAACACGAAGCGCGAACTCCACCGCAGCAGCGCGACGATCCGCGAACGGTCGCCCGACGCATCGGCCATCGCCGCTTCGCGCGTGGCCAGTTGCGGCAGGCCCAGTTCGGTCGGGATCATCGCGATCGCGACCCACGACATCGCGATGCCGTAGATGCCGTAGCCGGCAGGACCGAGTGCGCGCGCGAGCTGGGCGCCGACGAGGAATGCCATCGCGCTGCCCACGATGCGCAGCCACGCGCTGCCGACCACCGCGCGCACGACAGTCCCGCCGCGGCCGGTGTTCGCATACATCGCGCGCGCGCCCTTCAGCATCGGCGCCTAGACCTTGTAGTAATCGCGATACCAGGCCACGAACCGCGCCACGCCCTGCTCCACCGGCGTCGCCGGGCTGTAGCCGACATCGCTCACGAGGTCCTCGACGCTGGCTTCGGTGTCGGGCACATCGCCGGCCTGAAGCGGCAGCATCTGCATCGTCGCCTTGCGGCCGAGGCAGTACTCGAGCACTTCGATGTAGCGCAGCAGTTCGACCGGCTCGCGGTTGCCGATGTTGTAGAGGCGATACGGCGCGGAGCTCGTCGCCGGATCGGGAACGTCGCCGCGCCACGCGGGATCCGGCGCCGCCACGCGATCGAGCGCGCGAATCACGCCTTCGACGATGTCGTCTATGTAGGTGAAGCTGCGCTTGTGGCGGCCGTGGTTGAACACCTGGATCGGCTCGCCTGCGAGAATGGCTTTGGTGAACAGGAACAGCGCCATGTCCGGCCGGCCCCAAGGCCCATAGACGGTGAAGAAGCGCAGGCCCGTGCACGGAATGCCGTAGAGGTGGGCGTAGGCATGCGCCATCATCTCGTTGGCTTTCTTGCTCGCCGAATACAACGTGAGCGGGTGCTCGGTCGAAGCGTGCTCGGAAAACGGCATGGTGGTGTTCGCGCCATATACCGAGCTGGTCGAGGCGAACACGAGGTGCTCGACGCCATGGTGACGACAACCTTCGAGCACGTGCAGGAATCCGGTGACGTTGCTGGACACGTACACGTGCGGGTTCTGCGCGGCGTAGCGCACGCCGGCCTGCGCCGCGAGGTTCACCACGCGCTGCGGCTGGTGCGTCGCGAACAGCGATTCGACCGCCGCGCGATCGGCGAGATCGGCGGTGACGTGCGTGTAGCGCGGATGCTCGGCGAAGCGCGCGAGCCGCGCCTTCTTCAGTTGGACGTCGTAGTAGTCGCTGAGGTTGTCGATGCCGACGACCTCGTCGCCGCGTTCGAGCAAGCGGATCGCGAGGTGGGAGCCGATGAATCCCGCGGTGCCGGTGACGAGGATCTTCATGCCTTCACGCGCTCCGTCTGATTGGCATCGTCATCCGGGCGCACCGCGGATGCATCGCCGGACGCGCCGGTCCCGGAACGGACACCCGGTCCGGAGGATGCCTTCGGGGCGAAACGACGGCGCACTAACGCCAGCGCGAAGCGCTCGTAGCCGAAGTAATAGGCGAGTCCCGATGCGAGCCCGCATACGCCAAGCACGATGGCCATCCCGTGGTGCGGTAATGCAGGCGCGTAGCGAAGCAAGACACGTATCAATGCGGACAGAATTGGCGTATGCACCAGATACAGCGAATAGGATGCGGCCCCCAGCACAAGCAGAGGCTTCCATGGCTGGCGTCGTTGCGCCCAGTGGGAAGACGCGGCCGCCGTGCAGAAGGCGAAACCCATGGACATCACGGCGAATGCCGGTTCTGCAAGCGCGGCCTCGAACACCACGAGAGCGCCCCCACTAGCCGCAAGCGAAATCGCCAACCAGTCCGGCATGCCGTTGCGGCAGAACCGATGCGCGAAGACTCCCAGCGCAAAACACAGGTTTAGCGGACTCAGGAACGTCTCTGCCGGCAATGCTCGTGTGCAGTCGCAGTAGAAGTACGCGATGACGGCAATCCAGGTGGCAAAGCCGACCCAGAACGATCGAGGCGAGAGGAAATACAGTGCAAACAGCGAATAGAACAGCATCTCGTGAACGAGTGTGTAGGCCACGCCCAGCGCCGGCGGCAAGCTCGATGGCAACAGGGTCAGCGACGTGAACAGGCCGACGCCGTGATCGGCAGCACTCATCCTTGGGAAGATCGCCATCAACGCGCACATGCCGATGCCGATCGGCAGGTATGGCACGTAGATTCTGATCAGCCGCGCTTTCGCGTACTCACGGAATCCGCCACCGGATTCGAGGATGCGATCCACGGAATACGCGATGATGAATCCCGACAGCACGAAGAAGAATTCGACACCCAGATGCCCGTTCTCCGCCCATGGGCCGTAACCTGCATCCGGCGACACGAACACCTGCATCGTCTTGTGGACGTGGTAGAACAGCACCCAGCCGGCGGCGAGCCCGCGCATCACCTCCAGCCACAACAGGCGGCGCATTGCGCTCACAACCTGCCGTCCACATCCGCCGCGGGCAACACGCTCTTGACGTCGAACAGCACGCCTTCGCCGGCGAGCAGGCCGCGCATCCATCCTGCGCCACGGTCGCGGAAGCGCGCGTGCGCGACCGCGAGGACCACCGCGTCGTAGCTCCCCGCCGCGGGTTCGGCAACGAGATCGAGGCCGTACTCGTGTTTCGCCTCGCCCGCGTCCACCCAGGGATCGTGCACATCCACGCTGGCGTTGTAGTGCCGCAGTTCGTGCACGATGTCGGTGACCTTGGTGTTGCGCAAGTCGGGGCAGTTTTCCTTGAACGCCAGGCCGAGCACGAGCACGCGCGGATCGGCGCCCGCGCGCCGACGGCCGCTCATCAACTTGACCACGCGTTGCGCGACGTAGGCGCCCATGCTGTCGTTGACGCGGCGACCGGCGAGGATCATCTCGGCGTGGTGGCCCACCGCCTGCGCCTTGTGCGTGAGGTAATACGGATCCACGCCGATGCAGTGTCCGCCGACCAGGCCCGGCCGGAACGGCAGGAAGTTCCACTTCGTTCCCGCGGCTTCGAGTACTTCGGCAGTGTCAATGCCGATGCGGTCGAAGATCATCGCGAGCTCGTTGATCAGCGCGATGTTGACGTCGCGCTGGGTGTTCTCGATCACCTTCGCCGCTTCGGCGACCTTGATCGAGCTCGCGCGGTGCGTGCCGGCGGGGATGATGCTCGCGTAGAGCGCGTCCACGAACGCCGCGGCTTCCGGCGTGGAGCCCGACGTGACCTTCTTGATGGACGTCACGCGATGCTGCCTGTCGCCGGGGTTGATCCGTTCGGGGCTGTAGCCCGCGAAGAAATCGGCATTGAACTTCAGGCCGGAAACACTTTCGAGGATCGGCACGCAGACCTCCTCGGTCGCGCCCGGATAGACGGTGGATTCATAGACGACGACATCGCTTTTCTTCAGGACGCTGCCGATCGTCTCGCTCGCGCGAACCAGCGGGGTGAAATCGGGGGTCTTGTAGACGTCTATCGGCGTGGGCACGGTGACGATGAAGACGTTGCAGGCGCGCAGGTCGTCGCGCTCGTGCGAGAAACGCAGCTGCGTCGCCGCGGCGAGCTCATCGCGGCCGACCTCCAACGTGCGGTCCACTCCCTCGCGCAGCGCGCGGATGCGCGCGGCATCAATGTCGAAGCCGAGGGTGACGTAGTGCTTGCCGAATTCCACCGCGAGCGGCAGGCCGACGTAGCCCAAGCCGATCACGCCGACGACCGCCTTTTCGACCTGCTGCATTCGGGAATTCCGTTGACGGGGATCTGCCGGAACCGGCTCCAGGCACGCGTTCCGGAAAACAGGCGCAAGGATACGGGAATCGCGCGGCCCGACCTAATCGAGCGGCACGGATCGCCTGCGTTTTTCCGGATCCGGCGAAGCTTCCGCCGTCCCCGCGGCTGCGCCCTGCCCATCCCCGGACTCGTACGCCGCGGACGCCAGCAACGCGCAGCACAACGCGAACACCACCAGGATGCCCGGCTTGCGCAGCTGGTATTCGAGCAGCGCGTGCAGTAGCGCCAGGCCGATCGAGAGACTGGCCGCGCGCGCGAGCAGGATCGTCTGCGAAGGCGTCCGGTCGCGGCGCCAGACCTTCATTGCCGCCCAGCCAAACCAGCCCAGGAACGCCGCGATCAGCACCAGCGCCGGCCAGCCGCCTTCCAGCCACAGCTCGAGGTAATCGTTGTTGGCGTGGTTCACGAACGCGTCCTGGTCGGGCTGCACGTCCGGCGCCACCGCCTGGTAGGCGTTGAGGAAGGTGCCCAGGCCCGAGCCCCAGATGCCGAAATGGCGCACCGCATGCAGGGTCGTGGCCTGGATCGGCCAACGCGTGTCGGAGGCCATGTCCAGCATCAGCAGGCGCGAGAGCACGTCGCTGCCGGCGATCTGCATCGCCATCACGACCGCGACCGCGCAGGCGCCAGCGATCGCGAGGATCGTGCGGATCTCGATCCCCGCGGCGATGATCAGGGCGCAACCGCCGGCCGCGTTGAGCAGGACGAGCAGGAAGCCGGCACGGGAATGGGTCAGCAGGATCGCGACGACGAGCAGGAACACCGCATAGACCGCGACCACCCAGCGCATGATCCGGTAACGATCGTCGCGCTTGTGGTCGAGATAGTTGCGCACCATCCACGCGACCGGGAACGGCAGCAGCATCGCGAGCAATCCCGCGAGGTGGTTGCGGTTGGCGAAGAAACCGACTGCGTCGGCGGTGTTCGTCGGCCGGTACAGGCGGAACACGCTGTCGGGCCCGTCGGCGATCTGCGCGATGCCGAGCAGGCCGGCGGCGACGCCCAATCCCACCGCAAGGACCACCAGCGTCTTGCGGTGCTTCGCCGGCAATATGCGCGCGAGCGCGTACATCGCGAACGCGGGCAACAGCGTGAGCAGGCTGCGCTGGGTCGCCAGCGGAGACAGGCTGATCGAGTGCCAGCCGGCCTGGATGCCAGCCCCCGCCCACTCCGACACGAGTTCCGCGCGTCCACCCAGCCAGGTCCAGATCGCCGGCGGCAACGGGAACAACTGGATAAACCCGAACCCGGCCGCGCCGATCAGCGACCAGCGCAACGGGACATCGAGCGTCTCTTCGGGGGAATGCCCCTTGCGGAACATGCACCAGCACAGGATGCCGATAGAGAACAACTGCAGCAGCGTGTTGGCGACCACCGGCGCCGGCGCACCATCGGGGCCGTTGCACTCGGTCTGGCTGAACACGATCAACGCACAAGCGGCCGCGAACAGCAGGCTGTACGGGTTGGATTCGGCGGCGGCGGCACGCCGGCGCGAGGACCGCGATCTGTGTCGTGGACTCATGGCATCCCGATCGAATTGAACACGCTTTCCGCAATGGTTTGCGCCCTGGCTTCCAACGGACCCCAGTCAACTAGCTGATAAAGATCCGAAGCCGGTGCTGTCGTCGCGACCGGCTGCGCGGCGAGCCGCGCCTGCAGGCGCGCGCGCATTGCCGCTTCGCCCTCGCCCAGGCTGTTGCCGGCGGCGAGCCGCGCGAACAGCGCATCGGCGGATTTCGGATCGCCGCCGATCGCCAATCCGTCGAGGAAGGAATGGCGCCAGATCGGGTGGGCCGCGAGCGCCTGTGCGACCGCATCGATCGCCGCCGGATTGCGATCGCACAGTTTCACCAGCCGCGGCTGCAATTCCACGATCAGCTCCGGCTCGATGCGCAGCAGCATGTCGAACTCGTGCACCGCGCGCGCGGCGTCGCCGGCGTGCAGCGCGTAGGCGGCCAGCTTGATGCGGGTGGCGAGGTCGCGCGGCGCGCGACGCTCGGCGGTCTCCAGCAATGCTTGCGCCTGCGCGCGGTCGCCGGACGCCTCCGCGATCAACGCAAGCAAACGGTAGCCACGGCCATCGAGCGGTTGCGCCTGCAGGGAGTTTCGCGCGTGGACGGATGCTGCGTCGTAATTGCGCACGAGGAACTCTGCCTGCCCGGCCCAATACTGGTTGCCGCCGTGGGAAGGCACCATGCGCGAGGCGGCCACCGGATCGGCCCAGCCCTTCACGTCGGCCTGGCCCAGGCTGATGCAGCGCCACGCCAGCACGAGCGCGACGAGCAGCGTCACTGCGAACGCGGGCGATCGCCTGGGGTCGCGGTCAGGGACGGGTGCATTCATGGAGAGGATTCCTGCAATGCGATGCGGCGGATTTTCCATGCCTCCGCCACCGGCACGGCTTCGATCTGGATGCGGCCCTGCAGATGCAGCGCGCCTTCGCGGCCATGGTGCGTGATCCAGGCCTCGTAGGCGCCGTTGCCGGCCGCGCGCAGATTCTGCACATTCCAGGACCAGTCGTACAGCCGTATGCGCCGCGAGCTGCTGCTGCGGAACAGGCGCTCGTATTCGCCAGCGAGCGCGCCGGGGCGGCCGTTCGCGTCCACCGCGTCGTCTGTGAACAGTTCCATCATCCGCGCGAGGTCACCCTGCGAATACGCGGAAGCGAAACGATCCGGCAGCGCCGAATAATCCGGACGGGCATTCGCATCACCGGACGGATCGGCCGCTGCCGAAGATGCCGGCGCAGCAGGCGCCGCGCTGCCGGCGGATCCGGCGCGCGTCAAGACCGAGGCCGCTGATGCTGGACGCTCGTCTGCAATCGTCGCAACGGGACCCGGGTTCGACGTTGATTCCGCTACTGGCGACGGGATCGCCGCCACGGCAGCACTCGTGGATGCATTGGCGGCGGAGGTGCCGGTGGTCGCATCAGCCGCAGCGCGGTCGTCGGTGGCATTTTCCGATTCGGCGTCGCGCGTCTCGGCGCCCTGGTCCATCATCGGGCCGGCATAGAACCATTTCCACGCGATTCCGGCCGCGACCATAAGCGCGAGCGCACTGCCGATCGCAAGCGTCGGGAATCGCCGCATCGGTTCGGGAGCGGCCTTCGCACCCGGCCGCGCTGAGGCCAATGGCGGCGTGGTGCGCAGCGTCGAGGCCGGTACATTGCGCCGGCCCTTGTGGCGGACGCGCTCGCGCGCGGGCGGCGTCTGCGCGTCACCGCCACGGACCTGCCGCCACGCGCGGTTCACGCGTTGCGCCAGCGCCTGCGACCCTCCGCTCGCGTCGCGATCCGGATGCAGCCAATGGATCAGCCAACGATAGTGTTCTTTCGTCAACTCGAGGCCGCTGTTTTCGCGGACGCCGAGCAGCCGATGGGAATCGGCGCCGTCGGCGAACAGCACCTCCCGCAGATATTCGATCGCGCACGACGACAGCGCGTCCGCGGGCGCGGAGCTACGCACTTGCGCGCTGCGCATCGCTTCCTTGTCCCCGGCCGCGATCCGGATCAGCAGCAGCACGCCGTCCGGCAGCGGCCGCGCACGAAGCAGGGGCAGGACACCCGGATCGTCGCGCAGTTGCAGCGCGTGATCGAGGGCGTCGCTCCCCTCCCCGATCATTGCTTGGTCAGCTTCGGCGTGCCTTCGCCGTAGGCGTAGTAGTACTCGTACGCATAGCCGGAGTAGTACCCGTAGGCGCCCTTGCGCGCGTCGCACTTGGTCAGCAGCGCGCCGATCAGGTGCGCGTGCGCCGAACGCAGGCGCTTGACTGCACCGCGCGCCATGTCGCGGCGCGTACGGCCGGCATCCACGATCAGCAGCGTGCCCTTGGCGATGTGCGAGAGCAACGGCGCGTCGGCGATGCCCATCGTCGGGGGTCCGTCGATGATGACCTGGTCGTACTTGCTCACCGCGACGGTGAGCAGCGCGAGCATCTTCGGGCCGGACAGCAGCTCGGCCGGATTCGGCGGCAGCGGGCCGGAGGTCATCACGTCGAGCAGTTCCTGCTGCGCGTGGATCACGTCCTGCGGCTTGGCCGCGCCGGCGAGGCAATTGCTCAGGCCCTTGTCGTTCTCCAGCCCGAGCGTGCGGTGCATCGAGGGATTGCGCAGGTCGGCGTCGATCAGCAGCACGCGCTTGCCGAGCTGGGTGAAGTTCTGCGCGAGCGACAGCGCGGTCGTGGACTTGCCTTCGCCGGGCACCGTGCTGGTCACCAGCAGGGTGCGAGGCACGCCCGCAGCGGTCGAGAACTGCAACGCGGTGCGCACCGAGCGGTAGGCCTCGGCGAACGCCGAACGCGGGTTCTCCAGCGCCTGGCGCGGGGTCATGTCGGACAGCTTCGGGATCATGCCGAGCACCACCAGCCCTAGGTGCCGCTCGACTTCCTCGCTATTCTTCAGCGTGTCGTCGAGGTATTCGAACAGCAGCGCGAGCGCGACGCCTAGCGCGAGGCCGAACACGGTGGCGATCAGAAGGTTGAGCTTGAGGTTGGGCTTGAACGGCGCGGACGGAACGCTGGCGCGGTCCACGACGCTCATGTTGTTGGTGGTGACGCCGCCGGCGACGCCGATCTCCTTGTAGCGCTGCAACAGCCCGTCGTAGAGCTGGCGGTTGGTATCCACTTCACGCTTGAGCACGGTGTAGCGGATGCCGCGGTTCTGCTGGTCGAGCACCTCGGACTTCACCACGTCAAGCTGCTTGCGCAGCATCGCTTCCTGCGATTGCGCCGACTCGTATTCCGAACGCGCCGACTTGCGGATGTTGCCGACCTCGACCTCGATCTGCTTGTCGAGCTCGTCGATCTGGCTCTTGAGCTGCAGCATGGACGGGAAACTCGGTTTGTAAGTCGCGAGCTTCTCCTGGTACTGTGCCATCAGGCTCGCGCGGTTCTGCCGCAGCACGCCGACGATCGAGCTGTTGAGCATGTCGGCCGGCAACGCCGTGCCGCTGGCCGTCGAGGCCTGCTCCCAGCGTGCCTGCGCGCGGATCCGCTGCTCCTGCACGGTCGCTAGCTGGCTGCTCAGCGAGGCCAGCGTCTGCGAGGCCAGCGGCGAGCCGTCGGTACCGGCGAAGATCTTCTGCTTCTGCGCCTCGGCGACCAGTTGCGATTCCGACTCTTCGAGTTTCTGCTTGGTTTGCGCGAGCCGCTCCTCGAGGTACTGGCGGGCGTAGGCCGTCGAATTGACGCCGTGCTCGAGGTTCGACGCCATGAAGTTGTCCGCGACCGCATTGGCGATGCGCGCGGCAAGCTGCGGACTCGGGCTGTCGAAGTGGATCCACACCAGCCGCGATTCCGAGATCGGCTCGATCGTCAACCCCGCGCTGACGTATCCGCCGAGGGTGGCCGAATCAGTTTTCACCGGCGCGTGGCCCGGCTGCGGCGGTGTCGCGTGCCGCAGCGCGCCCTTGACCTTGGACATCATCGAGATGTCCTGTGCGCGCAGGAAGTCCGGGTCGGCACCGAGGTCGATCGTCTTGGCGACGCGCGTCGCCAGCGAGCTGCTGCGCAGCAGCTCGTACTGGGTCTTGTAGAAATCGTCGAAGGTCGAATCCACCGACGCCGCCATGCCCTGCACGTTCACGACCTTCATGGTGTCGCGGTCGATTTCCAGTGTCGTCGTCGCGCGGTAGATCGGCGTCGTCAGCACGGTCGCGACCAGCGCGGTCAGGAATACGAGCGACAACGCGATCAGCACCGTCCAGCGATGCTTGAGGATGATCAGCCAGTACAGGCGCAGGCTGATCTCGTCCTGGTCGCCCGCGACTTCGCCCTCGCGCACGATGGTCGGCAGCGCGGTGACCGTAGGCACCACCAACGGAGTCGGCGCCGGAGTCGCCGGCACGGCCGGAAGCGGGTCGTCCTGGGGGCCGGCGATGGGAAAGTCTTTTTGCATTCGATGGATGGATTTGGCGGATGAACGATGCGGACCGGATCGTTCAGAACGGATGGAAGATGCCGATGATCGGCAGCGCCTGGAAGATCTTGCGGTAGGCGCTCTTGGAGCCGGACACGTCCACGACCACGATGTCGTCGCCGTAGATCTGCGGATCCTCGGCGGCGCCGTGGCGGATCTTCGCGAGGTCGAACACCGCGGCCATCTTCTGGCCGTTGACGACGCGGAACACGATCAGCGCGTGGTCGTCGCCGAGCTCGTCGATGCCGCCGGCGGTCGCGATCACCTGCAGCAGCGAAGTGCGGCCGGTCAGCGGGAAGATGCCGGGCTTCTTCACCGCACCCTCGACCGTCACGCGCTGGCTGGTGAACTCCTTGATGAACACCGTAACCTGCGGCGATTGCAGGTAGCTCGCCGAGAGCTTCGCGGCGATGTCCTGCTCGAGTTCCTGGACGGTGCGCCCGCCGGCCTGCACGTTGCCGATCAGCGGCAGCGAAATGTGGCCGCTGGTGTTCACGCGCACTTCCTGGTTGAGCTCGGGAACGCCGAACACGCTGATCGTCAGCAGATCCTGTGGGCCGATCCGGTAGTCCGACGCACCCTCGTACGCGCCGGTCGCGCTGGTCGTGTCCGGCGGCGGCAAGGAGTTGCTGCTCGCCACGACGTGCGAGCCCGTCGCCACGCCCTGCGAAGCGCAGGCATTGAGCCAGGCGCAGGCGAGCAGCAGGATGAGACGGAAACGAAAATCGGAAAAACGCATTCCTTGCCCCTGTGGAGTCCGACCAGATGCAGAACCTGCCTTGCGGGGTCTCCGGCAACACCCTGCAATCGCGCAGTTTAGCGCGAGATCGTCTCGAAGGCTCCATTTTCATGCACGAAACACTGGAACTTGTGGCGCTAAACCACTTTCGTGCCACGCAATGCCCGCACCTGCGGGGGCGGGATGAAAGAATCCGCGCGCGCCTCGTTCCAGAACACGCGCCAGGCCGGATGCTCGGGCAACTCGCCGGCCAGCAACTCGCCGGGCTTCATGAATCGGTGCAGGGTCGCAAGCGAGCGCACCTCGGTCGCGGACACGCGCCGGATGATGTGTTCGGGACCGAGCTCGTCGGGGTGATTCAACCCGGCAGCGGCGAGCAGCTCCTTGAACGCGATCATCGTGTTCTCGTGGAACTGGTACACGCGCGTGGCCTTGTCCTCGGGCACCAGCGCTTTTTGCCGGCCCGGGTTCTGCGTGGTCACGCCCGTCGCGCAACGGTCGGTGTGGCAGCCCAGCGACTCGATTCAGCCTAGGCCTAACATTTAGCCCCGCGCCACGTTGCCCCAAGTCGGGCTGGGCGCGAGCGTACGCACCATGTCGAACGCCGTGACGATCTTGCCGGCCGCACCGATGCGGATGTGCTGGCGCAGGTTCAGCCCAACCAGGGTGTTGTGGACCAGCAGCAACGCCTCGCGCAGTGGCGCGCCGACGTGGTCGGTGAACTCCAGCGGCGCAGCGCCGGTGCCGCCTTCACCGCCATCCACGACGATGAAATCCGGCAGGATCTTCGTCTCGACCATCGCCTTGGCGATGCCGAAGAACTCCCACGGGTGGCCGATCGCGAGCTTGAATCCGGTCGGCTTGCCGCCGGACAGATTCCGCAATTTTTCGACGAATTGCAGGAGCTCGATCGGCGTTGCGAATGCCGAATGCCGTGACGGCGAAATGCAGTCCTGGCCCATCGGCACGCCGCGCGCGGCGGCGATCTCGGGCGAGACCTTCGCCGCCGGCAGCACGCCGCCGTGGCCTGGCTTGGCGCCTTGCGAGAGCTTCACCTCGATCATCCTCACCTGCTCGGTGCAGGCGTTCTCGACGAATTTCTGCTCGTTGAATTTACCGTCTGCGTCGCGGCAGCCGAAGTAGCCCGAGCCGATTTCCCAGACCAAGTCGCCGCCGCATTCGCGGTGGTAGCGCGAGATCGAGCCCTCGCCGGTGTCGTGGTAGAAACCGCCGCGCCTGGCGCCGAGATTCAGCGCGCGGATCGCGTTCGCCGACAGCGCACCGAAACTCATTGCCGAAATATTGAACACGCTCGCCGAATACGGCTTGGCCCTGCCCTCGCCGATCGAGATGCGGAAGTCGTGCGACTTGAGCACCGTCGGCACCAGCGAATGGTTCAGCCATTCGTAGTCGTCGGCATAGACGTCGAGCTGGGTGCCGAACGGCCGCTTGTCGAGCACGTTCTTCGCGCGCTGGTAGACGAGGGCGCGCTGCAGGCGCGAGAACGGCGTCTCCTGGTTGTCCGGCTCGATGAAGTACTGGCGGATTTCAGGCCCGATCGACTCGAGGAAATAGCGGAAATGCGCGAGCACCGGATAGTTGCGGCTGACCGCATGGCGCCGCTGCAGCACGTCGTAGAGGCCGAGCAGCACCAGCCCGCCGAACACCGCGACCGCGTAGATCCAGTCGAAGTCGAGCCAATACATCGCCGCGCAGGAAAACGCGAGCAGCACGATGCAGGTTGCGAATCCCCAGAGGCGTTCAGGAAGCAGTTTCATCGCCCATCCCCTTCGCGGAGCGCGTCCGCGTGCGTGGTGCCCGGGGTGGGGGTCGAACCCACATGACCTCGCGGTCGAGGGATTTTAAGTCCCTTGCGTCTACCGGTTTCGCCACCCGGGCGGGTTGCAACCCGATCCAGTATCCCACTTAACCTCCGCTGCGGCGCATACGCAGAGGATCGCGCCAGGATCATCGATAGCGTCGCGAAAACGAAAAACCCGTCTTGCGGCGAAATTTAATCCCTGCCTCCAGCCGCGCCGATGGCCCAGGTTGCCGGGCGATTTGCGCGAGAGTATCGTCATGGCACAGGGGATTGTTCGTGGTTTCTCACAGGGGGATGCTGAAATGACCATCAACGGGCATGGATTCCAATTGCGCCGACTCGTCGGCCTCGTCACGCGGGCGACCCTGGTGCTGCTGGTCGGCTTGTTCGGCGCAGGCGCCGCTTCAGCGGTGTCCGTCAACTGCACCGGCACGCTAACCGGAACGTTCGACAGCATCATCGTCCCGGCGTACTCCGAATGCGACCTGGGTTCCGCGACCGTCAACGGCAGCATCAATGTAGGCACAGGTGCTGTGCTGAACATGTACGGCCCGGCCACGGTGAAGGGCAGCATCTCCGGAAACGGCAGCTCGGAGATCGCCATTTACAACGTCTCGATCGGTCCGCCGACCGCTGGCATCAAACCGAACGCCTCTGTCAGTGGGAACAGCGAAGTTATCGCCAGCAACAACGTCCTGGGCAATCTCAATATCACGAACAACAACACGGCCTTCGTCTGCGGCGCCTTTATCGGCGGCAACGTCTTCATCACGGGCTCCCACGGAGAGGGATCGGAAGTCGCGTTCGGCGGTTCCGAGTTCGGCGCAGCCTGTTCGACCTTCGGTGGCGGCAACGTGGTCGGGGGTAGCGTGAGCATCCAGAACAACAACACAGCGTTCTTCTGGGATGACGGCAACGTGGTGGGACGCACCATGACCGTGTCGGGGAACCAGGGTTCGGCCACCAAGAACGTGATCAACAATTCGGTCGCTGCTACCCTCGCCTGCTTCAACAACGCCGGGCCATTCAACGCCTTCGGTAACAGCGCAGCCACCAGCACCGGCCAGTGCGCAGGCGGCAAAGAGCAACCCCCGAAGTAACGGGGTTTCGGTGCGGTAGCGCGGATCGCGCCAAGTTCATCGACGTGTCGCGAAAACGAAAAACCCGCCTAGTGGCGGGTTTTTCGTTTAACTGGAGGCCGAGGTCGGAATTGAACCGGCGTACGCGGATTTGCAGTCCGCTGCATAACCACTCTGCCACCCGGCCATGGGTGCGTGCCTGCGAAGCGCGTCGCGGCAGACTACTACCGCGATCTTCCATAAAACAAAACCCCGGAGGACCGGGGTTCGTCGTCGGAATCTGGAGCGGGAAACGAGACTCGAACTCGCGACCCCGACCTTGGCAAGGTCGTGCTCTACCAACTGAGCTATTCCCGCGTGAACCGCCTATTTTACCGATGGGCGAAATCCTGTCAACGCATCGCCCGTCATTCCAGCCCGTCGTGGCCGTGCAGCGAAGGCCACGCCGCGCGCACGTAGCCATATCCGGACGCCAGCGTCAGCACCGCCGCTACGCTCAACAGCACCTCGCCAATCTCGAAGATCGGCAGACCGAACAGGTCGTGGCGGTAGAGCAGGAAGCTGATCGCGACCATCTGCACGATGGTCTTGAGCTTGCCCAGCCACGCCACCCGGACCTTGCGCCCATGGCCCACCTCGGCCATCCATTCGCGCAGCGCAGAGATCGCGATCTCGCGGCCAATGATGACCGCGGCGAGCAATGTCAGCAGGGGGCTGGGGTTCACCTCGACGATTAGCAACAACGCGACTGTGACCGCGAGCTTGTCGGCGACCGGATCGAGGAACGCGCCGAACGCGGAGTACTGGTTCCAGCGACGCGCGATCCAGCCGTCGGCCCAATCGGTCAGCGCGCCGAGCACGAACACGAAGGTCGCGGCGAAATTCGTCCACTCGCCGGGCATGTAGAACACGATCACGAGCACCGGGATCAGCAGGATCCGGAACAGGGTGAGGATGGTCGGGACCGTCAGCTTCATCGCGCTGCTTCCCGCAGGACCGGCCGGCCGCTTTCGCCGACGCCGTGCAGCGCGGCGTAGATGCGCGCGGCGAGCGCGGCATCGATGCCGGCCACGCGCGCGATGTCCTCGACACCCGCGTTCTTCACGCCGGTCAATCCGCCGAAATGTCGCAACAGGCTCGCGCGGCGGCGCGGCCCGATGCCGGGGATGTCCTCGAGGCGGCTGGTGTCGCGCGCCTTCTGGCGACGGCCGCGATGGCCGCTGATCGCAAAGCGGTGCGCTTCGTCGCGCAACTGCTGGATCAGTTGCAACGCGGGCGATTCGGCGCCGGGACGCAGCGTGGCTCCGTCGGGGCGGACCAGGGTTTCGTCGCCGGGACGCCGTTCTTCTCCCTTGGCGACGCCGACGAGTTCGACTCCCTGCACGCCGAGTTCGAACAGCACGTCCGTCGCCTGCCGCAACTGTCCCTGCCCGCCGTCGATGAGCAGCACGTCTGGCAGCACCGCGTCGCCCTCGGCCACGTGTCGGAAGCGGCGCTCCAGCGCCTGCCTCATTGCCGCGAAGTCGTCGCCCGGCGCGATACCCTCGATGTTGTAGCGCCGGTACTGCCCGCGCGCAGGGCCTTCTGCGTCGAACACCACGCAGGACGCGACCGTCGCCTCGCCCATCGTGTGGCTGATGTCGAAGCATTCCATGCGCTTTGGCTGCGCGCTCATTCCGAGAAGTTCCATCAGCGATTCCAGCCGCGCGCGCTGGCTCGCGCTGCTGCCGATCTGTTGCGCCAGCGCCAGCGCCGCGTTTCGTTTCGCGAGGTCCAGGTAACGCGCGCGGTCGCCGCGCACGTTCGTGCGGATCTCGATCTTGCGGCCGGCACTTTCCGACAGCGCCTGTTCGAGCAATTCGCGGTCGGCGAATCCATGGCTGAGCACGATCTCGCGCGGGGGCGCGGTCTCTGAATAATACTGGGTGACGAACGCGGCAAGCACCTCGTCCTCGCCGGTCGCGCCGTTGAGCCTGGGGAAGAACGCGCGCGTGCCGTGGTTCATGCCGTTGCGGAACGCGAGCAGCAGCACGCAGGCCGCGCCCTGCCCGGCTTCGCAGGCGAGCACGTCCATCTCCACCGCTTCGCCATCCACGTACTGCTTCGCCTGCACGTTGCGGATCGCCTTGAGCAGGTCGCGCAGGCGCGCGGCTTCCTCGAACGCCAACGCGTCGCTCGCGCGCTCCATGTCGGCGGCGAGTTCCTTCGCGAGCAGATCGCTGCGGCCTTCGAGGAACAACTGCGCCTGGTGCACGCTCGCTTCGTAGCGGACCGCGTCGATGAAGCCCACGCAGGGCGCGCTGCAGCGGCCGATCTGGTGCTGCAGGCAAGGCCGGCTGCGGTTGCGGAACACGCTGTCCTCGCAGCTGCGCAGCCTGAACAGCTTTCCCATCACGCCGATGCTCTCGCGCACCGCGCCGGCGCTCGGGTACGGTCCAAAGTAGCGGCCTTCCTGGCGGCGCGGCCCGCGATGGAACCCGATCCTCGGCCATTGCTCCTTCGTCAGGACGATGTACGGATAGCTCTTGTCGTCGCGATACATCACGTTGTAGCGCGGCTTGAGCGACTTGATCAGCTGATTTTCCAGCAGCAGCGCCTCGCCCGCCGTGCGCGTGGCCGTGACCTCGATGCGCGCGACCTGCGCCACCATCGCCGCGATCCGTGGCGGATGCTCGCCCTTGTTGAAGTAGCTGCCCACTCGCGCCTTCAGCGACGCGGCCTTGCCGACGTAGAGCACGCCGTCGTGCACGTCGAGCATCCGATACACGCCCGGCGCGGTGGTCAGCCGGCGCGCGTACGCGCGGCCATCGAACGAGTCCGCGGATTTTTTTCCGCTCATTCGCCCACCGGCAACCGGCGCACCTCACCATTGCCGGTGTTCACGCGCAGGATCTCGTGCGCGTCCGTGTTCGCGATCCACAACGAGCCGTTGCCGATCGCCATCGCGAGAGGGTGCTGCAGTTTCGTGCTCAATTCGAACGACGCGACCTCGCTGCCGCCGAGCTTGAGCTTGCGGATTGAATTGTTGTAGCTGTCGAGCACCCACAGGTTGGCGGTATCCGGATCCTTCACCAGCGCGACCGGATATTGGAGCCGCGTTTCCGCGCGAACACCGACCTTGTCGCCGTACTCGAACAGCCCCTGCCCGAGCAGGGTCTGCGTCTTGCCGGTGCCGATCGCGACCGAGCGCACCGCGGAGGCCGCCGAGTCGGCGACGTAGAGCAGCGCGTGGACCAGCGTGATGCCAGCCGGCTGCGCGAATGCGCTGGCGCGGCCCTCGCCGTCGCGCAGGCCCAGTTCGCCGGCGCCGGCGATGTGCACGAAGCGGTGCTGCATCCGGTCGTGCGCCCAGATCTGGTTGTTGCCCGCCGCCGCGACGAACACGCGATCCTCGGACACCGCGACCGCCCAGGGTTGGTTCAACGACACGCTGCGTGCCGAGCCGATCGCGCCCTCGACCGGATCGCCCGGTCGCCCGCTGCCCGCCAGCGTGGTGACGTTGCCGTCGATCAACTGGATGCGGCGCAACGCATGGTTGCCGGTATCGGCGACGTAGATCGCATCGCGCGCGGTCGCGAGCCCACGCGGACGCCGGAACGCCGATGCCGCGCCGACGCCATCCATGAAATCGGCGACCGCGCCGCCGAACTTGCGCAGCACGCGGCCGTCGAGGTTGCACTCGAGCACAGCGTGGTGGCCGGTGTCGGCGACGTACAGGAAATTGTCCTTGATGCAGACGCCCGACGGGAACGCGAGCGGCATGTCCGGCTCGCTCTCGCGCAACGGCGGCAGTTGCCCCTCGATCAGCTTGATCTCGTTCTCGGCGATCAGCGCGGCGATCAGTTCCTCCATCGGCTCGCGCTGGCGGTCGCCGACGAAGTATTCGCGCACCACGCCGGCCGGATCCACCACCACCGCGGTCGGCCACGCGACCACGCCGTAGTGCTGCCAGGCGACGAAGTCCCTATCGTGCGCGACGCGCACGCCCACGCCGAGCCGGCCGCAGGCCTTGCGCACGATCTGCGGATCGCGCTCGGCCTCGAACTTCGGCACATGGATCGCGACCACGTGCAGCGCGCCGGCGTACTTCAAGCGCAGCTGGCGCAGATCCTCGAGCAGGTTGTGGCTGTACGCCGAGCCCGCGCTCCAGAACGCGATCACCGCGACGTAGCCGCGCAAGGCGTGCAGGGTCGTCGGACCGGAGTTGATCCATTCGAGGCTTTTCGGCAGTTCGGGCGCGGGTTCGTTGAGCATCGGCGATCGGGGGTTCGTCGGGGCCGGTCGCCGCATTATGCCGGGAGTTTGAGCTTTTCGACCGCCGCGTCGGTCGCGCGATCCAGCAGGGCATAGACCTTGCGGAAGTCCTCCTCGGTCCCGCTGTAGGGGTCGGGGATCTCCGCCTTCGCCCCCAGGCCCGCCCATGCGAGCAGCAGGTCGATCCGCTGGCGCGCGGACTTGGGCGCGATCGCGTGCAGGTCGCGCAGGTTCTGCCGGTCCGCGCAAAGCACCCAGTCGTGCACGGAAAAATCCTGGGTCGTGATCTGGCGGCCACGCAGATCCGCGATTTCGATGCCATGCTCGCGGCAGACCGCGATCGCGCGCTTGTCGGGCGGACGATCCGCATGCCAGGGGCCGATGCCCGCCGAATCCAGCCGCACGCGCCTGGACAGCCCGGCCTGTTCGATCTTGTGGCGCAGCAGGCCCTCGGCCATCGGCGAGCGGCAGATGTTGCCCATGCAGACGATCAGGATGCGCGTGCTCATGGGTGGGACTCCATTCCCGAAAGGATCTTTTCCGCGCGTTGCAGGTCGGCCTCGGTATCCACGCCCGGCGGAAACGCGACCGGCGTGACCGCGACCGCGATGCGAACTCCCGCTTCGAGCGCGCGCAATTGTTCCAGCGATTCGATGCGCTCCAGCCGGCCCGCCGGCATCGCCGCGAAGCGCCGCAGGAAACCCGCGCGGTAGGCGTAGATGCCGATGTGGCGCAGCCAGCCTTCGCCGAGCGCGCCGAGCCGCTCGCGCGCAAAGCGGTCGCGGTCCCACGGCAGCGGCGCACGGCTGAAGACCATCGCGTCGCCGTTCGCATTGCGCACGAGCTTGACCGCGTTCGGGTCGAACAGGGTTTCGACGTCCTCGATGCCCGCGGCGAGCGTGGCCATCTCCGCGCCGGAATCGGCGAGGCACTTCGCGACCGCGCGGATGCCCTCGGGCGGCGCGAACGGTTCGTCGCCCTGCAGGTTCACCACGATGCGATCGTCATCCCAGCCGAGTTTTTCCGCGCATTCGGCAAGCCGGTCGGTGCCCGATGCATGGTCGCTGCGGGTCATGCAGACGCTGAAACCACGGCCGGACAAGGTGTGCAGGATGTGCGCGTCGTCGGTCGCGATCACGACTTCGTCGGCGCCCGCCGCGAGCGCACGGCGCGCGACATGCAGCACCAGCGGCTCGCCGGCGAGCAGGCGCATCGGCTTGCCCGGCAGCCGCGTCGCGCCCATGCGCGCGGGTATTGCGACGATGAAAGCCGGTTCGGTCACGGCTGTTTTCCCAGCTTGGCGGCGAGTTTCTCGTCGAACATCTCGAACAACCCTTCGGAGCATTCCGCGTTCACGGGCAGGTACCACGCGTTCGCCGGAGCGATCGCGGCGCACTTCACCCAGTCCTTCTCGGTCATCACGACGGCCAGGCGTTCGGCGAAATGCAGTTCGTCTTCATCATAATCGTGGTGATCGCCGAAGGCATGTTCGGCCACGTCGAGCCCGGCCTCGCGCAAGCTGTCGAAGAAACGCCGCGGATGGCCGATGCCGGCGACGCCATGCACGCGCCGTCCGCGCCACGAGGCCAGCGGTTCCGCGCGGCCGTCTTTCGCGTACAGGGTCGTGCCGACGAGCCGAAAACGTGGATCCGACGATTCCGCGGAGAGACCGTCGTCACCGTTCTCGACGCGCAAATCGGCGTCTTCGCGACGCGGCTCGCGCAGCGGTCCGGCTGGCAGCAGTCGACTGTTGCCATAGTGGCGCCCGGCTTCCACGACCTCGATCTCGAAATCGCGATGCAGGCGGTGATGCTGCAGGCCATCGTCGGCGACGACGATGTCCGCGCCGAGTTCGATCACGCGCCGCGCCGCAGCAACGCGATCGGCATCCACGACTACCGGCACGCCGGTCCTGCGCGCGATCAGCGCGGGTTCGTCGCCGCCCTGCTCCGGCGGCGTGTTCGCATCCACCTCGACCTGCCCGCGCGAACGCCGGCCGTAGCCGCGGCTGACTACGCCGGGCGACCAGCCGCGCGCGCACAGGTGTTCGACGAGGGCGATCGCGAACGGCGTCTTGCCGCTGCCGCCGGCCACGAGGTTGCCGACCACGACCACCGGCGCGTTCACGCGTTGCGTGCGCAACCATCCGCGGCGATAGGCGGCGCGGCGCAATTTCACCACCGCGCCGTACAACGCCGACAACGCGCGCAACGTCATCCCCGGCTTGCGCCCGCCGTACCAGATCTCCTGCAAGCGGGCGTGCATCTTGCTCACGTCGTGGGCGTCTCGCGGAACTGCATCCGGTGCAGGTAGGCGTACAAGCCGTCGCGTGAGAGCAACTCCGTGTGCGTGCCCTGCTCGACCAGCCGCCCGCCGTCGAGAACGAGCACCTGGTCGGCGTGCTCGATGGTTGACAGGCGATGCGCGATCACCAGCGTCGTGCGATCGGGGATCAGGTGCTCAAGCGCATCCTGCACCAGCCGCTCGGATTCGTTGTCGAGCGCGGCGGTAGCCTCGTCAAGGATCAGGACCGGCGCGTCCTTGAGGATCGCGCGCGCGATCGCGAGCCGCTGGCGCTGGCCACCGGAGAGCAGACTGCCATTCTCGCCGATGCGGCTGTCCATGCGCTGCGGGAGTTTGTCTATGAACTCGGTCGCGTTCGCCGCTGCGGCCGCGCGCGCGATCGCTTCGCGGCTCGCATCGACGCGATCCCCATAGGCGATGTTCGCCGCGACCGTGTCGTCGAATAGCATCACGCGCTGCCCGACCAGCGCGATCTGGCGGCGCAGATCGCGCAGGGAATAGACGTTCAGCGGCGCGCCGTCCAGCAGGATCGTGCCGGCGTCGGGTTCGTAGAAGCGCGGCAACAACCTCACCAGACTGGTCTTGCCGCTGCCGGAGCGGCCGACGATCGCGGTCACCGTGCCCGGGCGCGCGACGAAACTCACGTCCGTCAGTGCGGCGTCCGGCTGGCCGTGGTAGCGCAGGGTCACGTTGCGGAACTCGATCTCGCCGCGCGCGCGCGCCATCGGCTGCGCGCCCTCGTCGCGTTCCTCTGGCGCATCCAGCAGCGCGAAGATGTGCTGGCAGGCGGCGACGCCGCGCTGGATCGCGCTCTGCACGTTGGTGACGCGACGCAGCGACGGGATCAACGCCATCATCGCGAGCATCAGCGAAACGAATTGGCCCGCGTCCATGCGCCGCGCCATCGCTTCGTGCCCGGCGAGCACGAGGATCAGCGCGAGCGCGATGGCGCCGACCGTCTGCACCAGCGACGAGGACAGGCCGCGGGTGAACTCGACCTTGACGTTCAGGCGCAGATTGCGGTTCGCGAGCGCGTCGTAGCGCGCCAGCTCCGCGGCCTGCGCGCCGTAGATGCGCACCTCCTGCTGGCCGGCGAGGGTCTGCTCCGCCGACTGCGCCATGTAGGCGACGCTGTCCTGGATGCCGCGATTGAGCCGGCGATAGCGGCGACTGACGATCTGCATGATCCCCGCGATCAGCGGCGCGAGCACCAGCGCGCCGAGCGTGACCGTCGGGCTGTTCCAGAGCATCACCGACAGCAACGCGATGCTGGTGAGGCTGTCGGTGACGATGATCTTGATCGCCTCGGTGCTCGCCTGCGCGACTTGTTCGGTGTCGTAGTTCAGCCGCGAGACGAGCTGCGGCACCGGCGCGAGATCGAATGCGCCGCTGGGCAGGCGCAGATACTTCGCGAGCATCGCGCGGCGCAGGTCGCGCACGATGCTTCGGCCGGCGCGCGACATGCCGTAGTCGGTCGCGAGCGTGGCCATGCCGCGCAGCAGGAAGATCGCGATGATCGCCAGCGGCAACAGCGCGCTCATCTCGCGGTTGCGTTCGATGAAGGTTTCGTTCACCACCGGCTTCATCATCGCGGTGAACGCGCCGGCGGCGCCGGATTCGACGACCATGCCGACCCCGGCGATCGCCAGCAGCGGCCAGTAGATCCGCGCGTAGCCGAGCAGGCGGCGGTAGGTCTGCCACGGCGTCGGCGAAGGCGCCGCGCCGTCGTTCATCGTTTCGCTTCCGGAGTGGTCGCGATCGACACCTTCTCGAAACCGAGCTCGCCCAGCGCTTCCAGCGCGGTCACCACGGACTGGTGCGGCGTGCGCGCATCGGCGCTGAGCACCACCGGAAGGTCGCGATGGGTGCCGGCACTGCGCTCGATCGCCGCGCGCAGCGTGGCGACATCGCGTTCGGCGACCTGGTCCTGGCCGACGTAGTAGTGCCCGTCGGCGTCGATGGTGATCGTCACAGGCGCGACCTGCTCGGGCGAGACCGGCGCGCCGGCCTGCGGCAGTTGCAGCTTCAATCCGCTGTGGCGATTGAAGCTGGTGGTGACCACCAGGAAGATGATCAGGCAGAACACCACGTCCACGAGCGAGATCAGGTTGATCTCGGGCTCATCGACATTCGATCGGTAGCCGCCGAGCTTCACGGTTCGCTCCTCAACGGCGGCCGCGCGGCGCGGCGCGCTTGGGCGCTTCGGGGGCGACGTGTTCGGTTTCGCCCAGCTGCTGCGGCGGCGACGGCGGGTGCGCGGACGCAACCGGTGCGACGAAGGTCTGCCCGTCGAGCGTGTCGAGCAGGCTCATCGCCTGCACTTCCATCTCGACCACGTAATCGGCGATGCGCCCGCGCAGGTAGCGGTGGAACATCAGCGCCGGAATCGCGAGGCACAGGCCACCTGCGGTGCTGATCAACGCCTGGCCGATGCCGCCGGCGAGCTGGTTCGCGTCGCCGATGCCCTTCTGCAGGATTTCCAGGAACATCCGGATCATGCCGAGTACGGTGCCGAGCAGGCCGAGCAGCGGGCCGACCGAGGCGATGCTGCCCAGCGTGTTCATGAACCGTTCGAGCCGGTGCACGACGTGGCGGCCGACGTCCTCGACGCGCTCCTTGATCTGCTCGCGCGGGCGATGGCGCACATCCAGCGCCGCGGCCAGCAATTCGCCCAGCGGCGAGTTCTGGCGCAGCACCTCGATGTGCGCGGGATTGAGCTGGCGATGAGCCGCCCATTCGCGCACTTCCTCGCCCAGCCCTTCCGGCAACACGGCGCTGCGGCGCAGGGTCCAGAAGCGCTCGATGATGATCGCCACCGCGACGACCGACAGCAGCACGATCGGCAGCATCACCCAACCGCCCGCTTTCAGGAATTCCAGCACGGGTTCACCTCGATCCGGATTCTTGTACAAGTGTATCCGAAGGCGCGGCCGGCTCGTGCCAGAACCGGCGCAGGCGTTCTCGGGTGCGTTCGACGACGCGGACTCCGGCGGCATCCAGCCGCACCCGTACGAGGCCGTCGCTGGCCGTGTCCTCCAGCGCCACGCCCTGCGAGACGTAACGCTGAACAATCTCGGGCCTGGGGTGGCCGAAACGGTTGCCCTGCCCGACCGAGATCAGCGCGAGCCGCGGACGGACGGCCTGGATGAACTCGGGCGTCGAGGAGGTTTTGCTGCCGTGGTGCGGGACGACGAGCAGATCCGCGCGCAGCAAACCGGCTTGTTCGCGCACTAGGCGTTGCTCGATCACGGCTTCGATGTCCGCGGGCAGCAGCGCCGCCCAGCCGCGCCCGCCGATGCGCAGCACGCAGCCGCTGTCGTTGTCAAAGTACGGAAAATCCTTCGGCGGATGCAGGAAGCGGAAGGTCACGCCGTCCCAGTTCCATTGCGTGTCGTGGGTGCACGGCGAATAATCGCGCCCTTTCGGCCAGCCCGCGGGCGCATAGCGCAACGCGACCGGATACGCGCGCCGCACCGCCTCCGCGCCGCCGGAATGATCGTTGTCTCCGTGGCTTACCACGAGCGCGTCGAGCTTTCGCGAACCGAACGCGTGCAGCGTCGGCACCACCGCCGATTCGCCGAGGTCGAGTCCGCCGCTGTAAGCAGGCCCGGTATCGAACAGCAACGCGTGATGCTCGGTGCGCACCAGCAGCGAAAGGCCTTGGCCGACGTCGATCATCGCCAGATCGGCCGTTCCCGCAGGAATCTCCGGAATGCGCGGCCACAGCAACGGCAGCCATAGCAGCAACGCGAGCGGCTTGCCTGGAATCCCTCGCGGCAGCAACAACCAGAACGCGCCGATCAATGCCATCGCCAATGCGAACGGCCCGGGCTCCGGCAGCCAGACCAGCGCGCCCGGCCACTGCGCGGCATGCGTGAGCACCCACCACAGTCCATCCATCGCGTGAGCGGCGAGGCGCAGGATCATCGTGCCCGCATCGGGCCACAGCAGATCCACGCCGAGACCGATCAGCGACAGCGGCACGATGACGAGGCTGAACCACGGAATGCCGATCAGATTCGTGAGCGGCGAAAGCAGCGAAGCCTGTCCGAAGAACCACACCGTGAGCGGCAACAGCCCGATCGTCGCCACGCCTTGCGCACTCAGGAATGCGCGCAACTGCCCGCGCGGCGCATCGTGCGGCAGGCACCAGACCAGCCAGGCGACGCCCGCGAACGACAACCAGAATCCCGCCGAGAGCACGCACAGCGGATCGGCGATCAGCATCGCCGCGAGCGCGAGCGCCAGCGCCGACGGCACCGACGCGGGCCGTCGCCACAAGCGCGCGAGCAGGGCCGCGGCGATCATCAGCAGGGTGCGCACCGTCGGCAGTTCGAATCCGACCAGCGCGGTATAGCCGGTGCCGAAGGCCAGCGCGGACACTGCCTGCGCCTGCACGCGAGGCCAGCGCAGTCCGAGTTTCGGAAACAACCGATATGCCAGCCACGCGAGCAGCGCACCGAAGCTCGCGACGATGCCGACGTGGAATCCCGAGATCGCGATCTGGTGGGTGAGTCCGGTCGCGCGCAGCGTGTCCCAGTCCGATTCGGATAGAGCGCGCGTGTCGCCGAGCGCGAGCGCTTGCACGAAGCGCGCGCCGGGCGTCGGCACCGCCTGCGCGATCCTTGCCGAAAGCCTCGCGCGCAATGCATCGATTCCGGCGCTCTCGCCGACTTTCTGCGCGGTTTCTGGCGCACGCACGTAACCGGTCGCCGCGATCCGCCGCTCCAGTGCGAGCTTCTCGAAATCGAAACCGCCCGGATCGAGCACGCCGCGCGGCCGCCGTAGCTTCACCCGCAGCATCCAGCGTTCGCCCGGCGCGAGGTGAGCGTTCGCGCCGTACCAGCTCAATCGCAGGTGCCGGCCCGCAACGCCCGCAGGATTGTTCTCGCGATCGGCGATGAAATCGAAGCGCAGCAACCGCTCGTCGCGTTCGGGCAATCCATCGACATGGCCGATCACCTGCACTTCCTGTCCGACGATCTCCGTCGGAATTCGCACGGACAAGGCGATGCCGCCCTGGATGCAGGCCCAGGCGAAACCGAACAACAGCGCGCCGATCCAGCGCCGACGCGGCAACGCGATCCACCCGATCGCGCCCACCGCGCACAAGGGAACGCTCAGCCACGGCGATGGCAAAGCGGCCTGCTGCATCGCCGCGACCACGCCCGCCGTCAGCGCGACAACGCAGGCGATGCCGAAAGGTGGAAGACGCGACGAACGATCCGCCGCGTCCACCGATCAGACCTCGTCCTTCGCCAGTTCGTGCAGCACGCCACCGGTGAGTTCGAGCACGCGGTCCATGCGCCGCGCGAGCCGACGGTCGTGGGTCACGAGCACGAGCGCGGTGCCGATCGCGCGGTTGAGTTCGAGCATCATATCGAACACGCCTGATGCGGTCTTTTCGTCGAGGTTGCCGGTGGGTTCGTCGCCGAGCACGCAGGCCGGGCGATTGACCAGCGCGCGTGCGACGGCCGCGCGTTGGCGCTCGCCGCCCGAGAGTTCACTGGGCTTGTGGTGAAGACGGTGGCCGAGGCCAACCTGTTCGAGCAGTTCGCGCGCCGCTTTCTCCGCCGCCGCACACGTATCGTTGCGGATCAGCAGCGGCATCATCACGTTTTCCAACGCGCTGAACTCCGGCAGCAAATGATGAAACTGATAGACGAAGCCCAGCGCTTGATTGCGCAAGTCACCACGCAAATTTTCCGACAACGCGGCCATGTTCCAGCAAGCAACAACGCCAGAGATCTGGCCTTCGACCCAAATATCCCCCGTCGTGCAGGAATCCAGGCCGCCGAGCAAATGCAACAGCGTGCTCTTGCCAGCGCCGGAAGCGCCAACGATTGCGACACGCTCGCCCTTGAATATGGACAAACTCAATCCATCGAACACCGGCGTGATGAGCTTGTCTTCACGATACGTCTTGCCCAAATTCGCACAATGAATCACAGCGTCGCTCACAACGGCCGGCTTGTCCATGATCGTGCTCATTCGTAACGCAACGCGCTGGCCGGATCGGTGCGCGCCGCGCGCCAGGCCGGATAGAGGGTCGCGAGGAAACACAGCACGAGGCCGACCGTCGCGATCACGATCACGTCGCCGGCTTCCAACCGTGTCGGCAGGCCGCTGATGTAGTAGACGTCCGCGGGAAACACGTCCACGCCGGTGAGGCGTTCGATCAGGCGCACGATCGCATCGAGGTTCTTGGTCAACGCGATGCCGCCGGTAACGCCGAGCGCAACCGCGAAGACCCCGATCAGGCTGCCCTGCACCACGAACACGCGCAGGATCGCGCCGGGCCGCATGCCCAGCGTGCGCAGGATCGCGATGTCCGCCTGCTTGTCGGCGACCATCAGCGCCAGCGACGACAGCAGGTAGAACGCCGCGATCAGCACGATCAGGCTGAGGATCAGGAACATCATCGTCTTTTCGGTGCGCAGCGCGGTGAACATATTGACGTTGTCGCGGCTCCAGTCGCGCACGCGGTACAGCCCGCCCATGCGGTCGGCGAGGTCGCGCGCGACGACGTAGGCCTGCCACAGGTCGGCGAGTTTCAGGCGCACGCCACTCACGCCATCGCCCATCCGCAGCAGACGCTGCGCGTCGGCCATGTGCATCACCGCGAGCTTGAGGTCGTAATCCTGGAAACCCGCCTCGAACACGCCGACCACGGTGAAGGCCTTCGCGCGCGGAATGAATCCGATCGGCGTCACGTTACCTTCGGCGACCAGCACGTTGACCTTGTCGCCGACGCCGACGCCGAGCTGCATCGCGAGTTCCTTGCCGAGGATGATGTCGAACTTGCCCGGCTGCAGGTCGGACAGCCTGCCCGCGATCATCTTCTTCGACAGCACGGAGACTTCGCTTTCGCGATCGGGCAGCACGCCGAGGATCGCCGCGCCCTGCTGCGAATTGCCCTGCAGCATCGCCTCGCGCTCGACATAGGGCGCCGCGCCGATCACGCGCGGATCCTTTTTCGCTTTCGCGATCGCATCCTGCCAGTTTTCGAGCGGCTCGCCGACGCCGCTGACCGTCGCGTGCGCGATCATGCCGAGCAGGCGCGTGCGGTATTCTTCCTGGAAACCGGTCATCACCGCGATCGTCGTGATCAGCACGACCATGCCCAGCGCGATGCCGAAGATCGACGCGCCCGACATCAGCGAGAGAAATCCGGTGCGGCGCTTGCCGCGCGTGTAGCGCAGCCCGATGGCGAGCGAGAGGGGTTTGAACATGCGCGTATTGTGCCTTATGGCGCCTGGGTCGCAGCGGTCGGCGCGCGGGCCGCGAGCGCCAGCTTGAACGCGCGACGACCCCGCGCGTCGAGCGTGTCGGGCCACCAGACATAACGGCGACGCCTGCCGCTCGCATCGATCAGGGTGAGCACCGCGATGCCGCCGCGAATCGATGCATGGTCATGGCGCAGGATTTCTTCACGACCCTCGCATTCGACGCGCCAGTCCGCATCGCCGCCCGGCCAGGTCAACTCGCAGCGCGAGTGATGCAATTCGCGACGCAGCCGCCAGACCGTGTAAGCGACCACGAAGGCGCTTGCGATCGCACAAGGGAGCGGTGGAAGCGCGGACATCCACACCGCAGTGACTGCGGCGATTGCGAGTGCGCACAGCGCGGCCGGCAGCCAGCGCGAAGGACGCCACTCAAGGCGACAGGGCGAGGATGCGTCCGACGATGTCATCGAGTTCCTTGTCGTCCGGGGTTTCCATGCCCATGCACCACCGCCACAATGAAACGTCCTCGCAGGCCAGCAGTTTCTCGAACGCGGCGCGCTGCGCCGGACCGGCGCTTGGGTATTCGCGATCCAGCCATCGAACCAGCAGTTGATCGAGCTCGCGCATGCCGCGCCGGCAGCGCCAGCGCAGGCGCGCAAGTTCGGGGTCGCCATTCATCCGCGCAATTGGTCGATGGCCGCAGCCATCCGATTCCAAGCGTTCATACCGCGCGTCGCTGCAGCATCAGCTTCTTGATCTCCGCGATCGCCTTCGCGGGGTTCAGGCCCTTCGGGCAGGTGCGGGTGCAGTTCATGATCGTGTGGCAGCGGTAGAGCTTGAACGGATCCTCGAGATCGTCCAGGCGCGCACCGGTGTCCTCGTCGCGCGAATCGGCGATCCAGCGGTAGGCCTGCAGCAGGATCGCCGGGCCGAGGTAGCGGTCGCCGTTCCACCAGTAGCTCGGGCACGAGGTCGAGCAGCAGGCGCAGAGGATGCACTCGTACAGGCCGTCGAGCTGCTTGCGCTCCTCCGGCGACTGCAGGCGCTCGCGGTCCGGCGGCGGCGCGCTCTGGGTGCGGATCCACGGCCGGATCGACGCGTACTGCGCGTAGAAATGCGTGAGATCGGGCACGAGGTCCTTGACCACCGGCATATGCGGCAGCGGATAGATCGGCACTTCGCTCTTCTGGCAATCCTCGATCGCGCGCGTGCAGGCCAGGGTGTTGGTGCCGTCGATGTTCATCGCGCACGAACCGCAGATTCCCTCGCGGCAGGAACGGCGGAAGGTCAGCGTCGGGTCGACCTCGTTCTTGATCTTGATCAGCGCGTCCAGGACCATCGGCCCGCACTGCGAAAGATCGACCTCGTAGGTGTCGGTGCGCGGGTTCTGGCCGTCGTCCGGATTCCAGCGGTAGATCTTGAACGCGCGCACGTTCTTCGCGCCCGCCTTTGCCGGGAAGCGCTTGCCCTTGCCGACCTTGGAATTCTTGGGGAGGGTGAATTCGGCCATGGCTCAGTACACCCTCGGCTTCGGCGGAATCGGCGCGACATCGCCGGTCAGCGTGCTCGCGTGCACGGGGCGATAGCCGATGTGCGTGCGCTGGGCATCGTCGACCCAGCACAGCGAATGCTTGCGCCAGTTCGTGTCGTCGCGGTCCTTGTAGTCCTCGCGCGCATGCGCGCCGCGCGATTCGGTGCGGTTCGCGGCCGAGACCATCGTCGCCTGCGCCTGGCCGAGCAGGTTCTGCAGTTCCAGGGTCTCGATGAGGTCGGAGTTCCAGATCATCGAACGATCCGACACACGCACGTCGGCGAAGGACTTCGCGACTTGCGTGATCTTCGCCACGCCCTCGTCGAGCGTTTCGCCGGTGCGGAATACCGCCGCATGGTCCTGCATGTCGCGCTGCATCGCGTCGCGGATCTGCGCGGTGGACGTGGAACCGTTCGCATTGCGAATGCGATCGAGGTTCGCGAGCGCGGAGTCGCAGGCGGTCGTCGGCAGCGTCGGGTGCGCCTGGTTCGCCTTGATCGTCTCGCCGCAGCGATTGGCGACCGCGCGGCCAAACACGACCAGATCGAGCAGCGAATTCGAGCCGAGCCGGTTGGCGCCGTGCACCGACACGCAGGCCGCTTCGCCGATCGCGTACAGGCCCTGCACGATGGAATCGGGATTGCCGTCCTTCAGCGTGACGACCTCGCCGTGGTAGTTGGTCGGGATGCCGCCCATGTTGTAGTGCACGGTCGGCAGCACCGGAATGGGTTGTTTGGTCACGTCGACGCCGGCGAAGATCTTCGCCGATTCGGCGATGCCCGGCAGCTTCTCGTGGATCACCTTCGGATCGAGGTGATCGAGGTGCAGGAAGATGTGGTCCTTCTTCTCGCCGACGCCGCGGCCTTCGCGGATCTCGATCGTCATCGAACGGCTGACCACATCGCGCGAGGCCAGGTCCTTGTAATGCGGCGCGTAGCGCTCCATGAAGCGCTCGCCATTGGAGTTGCGCAGGATGCCGCCTTCACCGCGCACGCCTTCGGTGATCAGGCAGCCCGCGCCGTAGATGCCGGTCGGGTGGAACTGCACGAACTCCATGTCCTGCAGCGGCAGCCCGGCGCGCAGCGCCATGCCGCCGCCGTCGCCGGTGCAGGTGTGCGCCGAGGTGCACGAGAAATAGGCGCGGCCGTAACCGCCGGTCGCGAGCACGGTGCCGTGCGCGCGGAACAGGTGCAACTCGCCGGTCGACATATCGAGCGCGAGCACGCCGCGGCAGGCGCCGTCGGAATCCATAATCAGGTCGAGCGCGAAGTACTCGATGAAGAACTGCGCGTCGTGCTTGAGCGACTGCTGGTAGAGCGTGTGCAGCATCGCATGGCCGGTGCGGTCGGCGGCCGCACACGTGCGCTGCGCCGGCGGGCCCTCGCCATATTTCGTGGTCATGCCACCGAACGGGCGCTGGTAGATTTTGCCTTCTTCGGTGCGCGAGAACGGCACTCCGTAGTGCTCGAGCTCGATCACCGCGGGGATCGCCTCGCGGCACATGTATTCGATCGCGTCCTGGTCGCCGAGCCAATCGGAGCCC
>CAYUXZ010000004.1:0-90693 GCA_964449135.1 uncultured Gammaproteobacteria bacterium | reverse complement strand
ACCGGAATGCCGGTCCAGCGCGAGACGACCTCGGCGATCTCCTCCGCGGTGACCTTGTCCTGCAGCAGGGTGAAGCCCTTGGTCTCGGCTTCCTGCGCGGCCTTCAGCTGTTTCTCAAGCGCAGGCAATTTGCCGTACTGGATCTCGCTCATGGTCGCGTAATCCTGGCGGCGCTGCGCCGCTTCGAGTTCCAGGCGCGCGGACTCGATCTGCTCCTTGACCTTGGTCGCGCCCTGCAGCGTCGCTTTCTCGGCCTTCCAGACCTCTTCGAGGTCGTTGAACTTGCGCTCCAGCGTTTCGATCTCGGCTTCGAGATCCTTCAGCCGCTGCTTCGACTCCTTGTCCTTCTCCTTCTTCAGCGCCTCGCGCTGGATCTTGAGCTGGATCAGGCGCCGCTCCATGCGGTCCATTTCCTCGGGCTTGGAATCGATCTCCATGCGGATGCGCGACGCCGCCTCGTCCATCAGGTCGATCGCCTTGTCGGGCAGCTGGCGGTCGGCGATGTAGCGGTGCGAGAGCGTGGCCGCGGCGACGATCGCCGGATCGGTGATCTCGACGCCGTGGTGCACCGCGTAGCGCTCCTTGAGGCCACGCAGGATCGCGATGGTGTCCTCGACGCTGGGTTCGCCGACGAACACCTTCTGGAAGCGGCGCTCGAGCGCGGCATCCTGCTCGACGTACTTGCGGTACTCGTCGAGGGTGGTCGCGCCGATGCAGTGCAGCTCGCCGCGCGCGAGAGCAGGTTTCAGCATGTTGCCGGCGTCCATCGCGCCTTCGGCCTTGCCCGCGCCGACCATCGTGTGCAGCTCGTCGATGAACAGGATGACATTGCCTTCCTGTTTCGCGAGATCGGTCAGTACGCCCTTGAGGCGCTCCTCGAACTCGCCGCGGAACTTCGCGCCGGCGATCAGCGCGCCCATGTCGAGCGCGAGCACGCGGCGGCCACGCAGGCCTTCGGGCACCTCGCCGTTGACGATGCGCTGCGCGAGACCCTCGACGATCGCGGTCTTGCCGACACCGGGCTCACCGATCAGCACGGGGTTGTTCTTGGTGCGCCGCTGCAGCACCTGGATCGTGCGGCGGATCTCCTCGTCGCGGCCGATCACCGGATCGAGCTTGCCGGACTCGGCGCGCGCAGTAAGGTCGATGCAGTATTTCTCCAGCGCCTGCCGCGCTTCCTCGGCGGTCGCCTCATTGACATTCTCGCCGCCGCGCAGCTTGCCGATCGCCGTTTCCAGGCGCGACTTGTCCGCGCCGAGGGAACGCAGCAGCTTGCCGGTCTCGCCCTTGTCTTCCACCGCGGCAAGCACGAACAGCTCGGTCGCGATGAAGCCGTCGCCGCGCTGCTGGGCGAGCTTGTCGGTGACATTGAGCAGGCGCGCGAGGTCGTTGGAGACATTGACGTTGCCTTCCTGCCCGCTCACGGTCGGCAGGCGATCGATGGTCTCGCCGAGCCGCGCGCGCAGCGTCGCGACATCGACGCCGGCCTGCGCGAGCAGCGGCCGCGTGCTGCCTCCTTGCTGATCGAGCAACGCAACCAGCAGGTGCGCGGGCTCGATCACGTTGTGGTCGCGGCCGACCGCCAGCGACTGCGCATCGGCGAGCGCCTGCTGGAACCGCGAGGTCAGTTTGTCCATTCGCATGGAAGTTCTCCGGATACGGTGGGCGGCGCGTGCCGCCGAATACCCGTTTCATGCGGTCGCCGAACCCGTATATCAACGGTCGCGAGACGATTCCTTGATGAAAATCAGGCTCGCCATCCGGCCGGTGCGGCCATCGCGGCGGTGCGAGTAGAACCGCCGCGGATCGGAGATCGTGCACAGGCCGCCGCCGCTCACGCGGGTCACGCCGACGTGCGCGAGACGTTGGCGCGCGAGCGCGCAGAGGTCGCAGAGCCAGTGGCCGGGCCGGGTCGCAACGAAGACTTCCGCCGCACCCGCATTGCGATCCACAAAGGCCGCGCGTACTTCTTCTCCGACTTCGTAGGCCTGCGGGCCGGCGGCCGGGCCCAACCAGGCGCGCAGCTTCGCCGGCGCGACGCGCATCGCTTCGACGGTGCGCTCGAGCACACCTGCCGCAAGCCCGCGCCAGCCCGCGTGCGCGGCGGCAATCACTTCGCCATCGTCGCTACTGAACAGCACCGGCAGGCAGTCGGCGGCGAGGACCGCGAGCACCGTTCCTGGTTCGCTCGTCACCGCGGCGTCGGCTTCGGGTTCGTCGTTCGGCGTGGAATCGAAACGCGCGACCTGCGCGCCGTGCACCTGTCGCAGCCATTTCGGCTCCGACGGCAACGCGTAGCGCGCGCGCAGCGCAGCGCGATTGCGCGCGACGATCGCCGGATCGTCACCGCAGCGTGTCCCGAGATTCAATCGATCGAACGGAGGCGGCGACTCGCCGAAGGCATCACGCGTCGTACACAGCGCGAGCACGCGCGGATGTGGCGACCACATCAGGTCGTCCGCATTCATTTCGTTTGCACCGGAAGCCACCGCCGTCGCGCCAGCTCCAGCGGCAAGAACGCGAACGACCAGGTCAGCGCGCGGAACGGTACGCTGTAGCGTCCGAGTGGATACCCGATCACATGGATCGCGATGGTGAATACCATCACCACCACGAACAATCCCCAGACCCTCCCCTCGGGATGCCCTCGACGGCGCACGGCGATCAGCATGGCCACCACGATGCCCAGGCCATTGAGCGCGATCAACGGCCAGTGCAGCCAGCGCATCAGTTCGTGGCTCCAGATGAATTCGAAGCGTGTGCGATAGGGAGTCCGTTTCGCAGTCTTGATGAAAACGTCGCCGGAGCCTTCGATGAACCGCCATTCGTAGAACGCGATCGGCTTGCCGAGCAGGTACCAGCGCAGCATGTCGGCAGGGTGGGCGCGGAAATCCGCTCCGACGAAATCCAGCGCTTGCCCCACGGTGACGATATCGTCGTCCGCATGGTCGAAGCGATGCGCGAAGCCCAGCGTCTCGGGACGTCCCTGGTACATCTGGTCGGGATACGATCCATCCACGATCGCCTCGACGGCAAGCTTCGGGTCGCTGGCGCGGCCGAGCACGAGTTCGTTGCGCAACAACCACGGGCCATAGACGAGTCCGAATCCCAGCAGCAATGCGCACGCGCAACGCCAGCGCACGGGCCGGGGAAGCAGCCACAGCATCGCGGGCAGCAGCACCAGCGGCAGGTACAGCAAGGTGAACCGGATCAACACGCTCAAGCCGAGCAATGCGCCGGCGATCGCGAAGCCGCGCGCGCCCGGCCGCTGCGCGGCGCTCACGAGCGAGTGGAAAAAAATCGTCAGCACCAGCGTGTAAGCGGTTTCCGTCAACACCGAAGTGCCCAGCGTTATCAGCTGCGGGCACAATGCCATCAACAGCGTGACTGCAAGGCCCCATTCGGGCGACAGGACACGGCGCGCAAGCAGGTATCCGGCGGCCACGATGAGCGTGCCGAGGAAGACCTGCAGCATGTGCACACGGCGCAGGAAATCGTAGTCCGGACGATCCTCGAGCAGCCACGACAGCAGGATCGCATAGCCGGGCGGCCGCATCGCATCGGGCGCAGGCGTCGCGCTGGCGGGCTGTCGCCAGGTATCTTCGCTGGAAAACACGCCGTAGTGCTTGAGGTTGTAGGCCTCCGAGATGTACTGCACCGAATCCCCGTTCACCGGCGGGTCGAAGACGCTGAAGACGGCGGCGCCGAAACGCAGCCAGGCGGCGACCAGCAGCAACACGCCCAGCATCAGCCAGTGCGACCATCCGCGTTCGCGCGAAGGCCTGCCGGTCGCCTCGATAGTCGCCGCCTCACCCATATCGCGATTCATGGGGTGCGTTGTGCCTGATTGTCGGCGCGCAATGCCGCGACCAGCGCCTGCATGTCGGCCGGCATCGCGGATTCGATCGTGATCGCGCCGCCGCCGACCGGATGCACGAACGCGAGTTTCTCCGCGTGCAGCGCCTGCCGCCGGAATTCGCGCAGCACCTGCACGAGTTCGGCGCTCGCGCCGCGCGGATTCGCGAGCCGGCTATAGACCGGGTCGCCGACCAGCGGGTGCTTCACATGCGCCATGTGCACGCGGATCTGGTGCGTGCGCCCGGTCTCGAGCCGGCACTCGACGAGCGTGTGCGCGCGGAAGCGTTCGCGCACGCGGTAATGGGTCACAGCCTCGCGGCCGTTCTTCACGACGGCCATGCGCACGCGATCGGTCGGGTGGCGCCCGATCGGCGCATCCACCGTGCCGCCCGCGATCATCGGACCCATCGCGACCGCGACGTATTGCCGGTGCACTTCGCGCGCCGCGAGCTGTTCGACCAGCGCCGCGTGGGCGCGCAGGTTGCGCGCGACCACCATCAGGCCCGACGTGTCCTTGTCGAGACGATGCACGATGCCGGCACGCGGCACCTCCGCAAGCTTCGGATCGAAGTGCAGCAACGCGTTCACGAGCGTGCCGCGCGGATTGCCCGCGCCCGGATGCACGACCAGGCCCGCGGGCTTGTCGATCACCAGCACGTCGGCGTCGGCGTAGGCGATCGCCAGCGGGATCGCTTCCGGCAACGCTGCGGTCTCGATACCGGGCACGGCCGCGAGCGTCACCGTTTCGCCGCCGCGCACAAGATCGCGCGGTCGCCGGATTTCGCCGTCGAGCCGCGCGTCGCCGGACTTGATCCATTCAGCCAGGCGCGAGCGCGAGTAGTCCGGAAACAGTTCCGCGAGCGCCTGGTCGAAGCGCTTCCCTCCCGCGGCGTGCGGCACGATCGCCTGCAACGGCGCGGCCTGCGCGGTTTCGGGCAGGTCGTCGTCCTCGATGGCGTCGTGCATGTGCAGGTCTTCAGGCAAGGCGGCCGGCGCCTGGGCCTGCCGCGAGTTCGGGCTGCTATGATAGCGGCCCTTGCCGCCGTCGCGCGGCGTCGCCGCTTGATCGCACGATGACCCGATTCCACGGAACGTTCCGCCGGCTGCTGCCGATCCTGATCCTCGCGTTCGCGTTCTCCGCCAGCGGCTGCTCGCACCTGCACATGCCCAAGCTGTTCGGGCACCACGAGCCCGAAACCGAGACGCTGCCGGTCGAGCAACTCTACGCGCTGGGCCACCAGCAGATGGTCAATGGCAACGTGGGCCAGGCGCAGACGACCTACAAGCGGCTGACGTCGCGTTTCCCGTACGGACCGTACAACGAGCAGGCGCAGCTGGACCTGGCGTACTGCCAGTACAAGGACGAGAAATACGACGACGCCTCTTCCACGGTGGATCGCTTCATCCGCACCTACCCGACCCACCGCCACGTCGATTACGCCTACTACATGAGAGGCCTGATCGACTTCAACCGCGACAGCCAGATCCTGGCGCGCCTCGCGCGGCTCGACCGCAGCCAGCGCGACCAGGAAGCGCCGCGCAAGAGCTTCAACGATTTCGCCGAACTGTTGCGCCGCTTCCCGAACAGCCGCTTTGCGCCGGACTCGCGCCAGCGCATGGTGTATCTGCGCGAAGAACTCGCCAGGCACGAGATCGGCGTCGGGCTGTTCTACCTGTCGCGCAAGGCCTACGTCGCCGCCGCCAACCGCGGACAGTACGTGATCACCAACTACCCGCAGAGCGCCTACGACGGCGACGCGCTCGCGCTGATGGCCGAGTCCTACACGCGGCTGGGCGACACCAAGCTCGCCGATGATGCCAAGCGCGTACTGCAGCAGAACTACCCGAACCATCCCTGGCTCGCCGGCCGCTGGCCGCGCGGGCGCGGCGTGCTCAGCTCGCTCAATCCGTTCGCGGGCGGGCAATAATCGAATCGCCGGACGCAGACGCGCGTCCGGCCCGCGGCGCGCATTCGGCTCGCCATCCGCGGCGAATCAATCGGATTGCACCTTGAACAACCACAAGGTCGCCGAATCATTGCTCATGATCGGATGGAAATGCGTCCGGTCGAGATACATTTGCGCGATCAGCGGTCTGGAACGGCATAGCACGTAATCGGCCTTGAACACGCCCCGCAACAGTTTCTGCGGATCGTGGTACATGCCCTCGATCAGGCCCATCCGGATCACGTACTTCTGCGGCGACGCCTTCCACAGGAACACCGGATCGAGCAGGTCCACGAAGCGCAGGTCCGGGCGCTGGTCGAGCAGATAGGCGCCGGTGTCCCATTCGCAGTTGAACACCTTTGCTCCGCGCGGCTCGGGCGGAATCGCGGCGATGACGTGCAGGTAGCCGATGCTTCCGCCATCCATCGGGCTGCTCCAGACCTCGCGATAGTAGCGGCGCGCTTCGCCGGACTGGATCGCAAGCAACGCGACCAGGCAAACCGGGATCCAGCCGCGCCAGCGCGCGACGCCATGCGCGTATCCGGCCAGCAGGATGCACGCTGGCACTGCGTATTCGGCCGCGCGCACGCTGACGATGCTCAACACGGCGAACGTCGCCGCGACCGCGAACACGAACCACGCATCCGCGTTTTCGGGAACCGGACGCAGCCTGCGCACGGCGAACGCGATGGTCGCCGCCAGTACGGAAAACGGGACGAAGCCGAACGTCCTCAGGTATTCCCATAGGCCCAGCCGGCGCAATTCATTGCCGCGCAAGGCGTCCGGCGGCACATCCACGCCGAGCGCGATCTGCAGGTGCATCCAGCCCATCGCCAGGTTCGACGGAAAATAGGGATTGATCACGATCCCGACGAGCAATCCCGCGAGCGCCCAGCGCCAGATGGATCGCCCGCCCCTTTCCTGACGTATCTGCAATGGAATGGCGGCCGCAATCACGATAAGGGCCACGTAAAAGGCATGGTAGGCGAGCGCGAAACAGGCGGCGGAGACGAAGGCCAGCCATGCACGTCGATTCAGGAAGCCCGAGAGCAGCAGGCAGAAACACAGGATCGCCAGCAGATGCGGGCGCAGCAGGGTCAGGCGGAAGATGAACACGCCCGTCAACAACGTGACCCCCAGGCTCAGCGTCGCGGCCTGCCAGGGGCGAAGCACGCGCGCGAGTTGTGCGTACAGGCAAACGACGATGGCGCAGCCGAGCAGGGGCGTCACCATCAGCACCCAGACCGACCCGCCCATCCATGCCGCCAGCCCGGTGATGGCGTGGAACAGGAATTCCTTGTCCGGGAAGTAGCGTCCCCAACCCAGGTCCTCGACCTGCGGCAACGTGCGCAGCAGTCCGTGGCTCGCCATGAGCCGGGACAGGCCCAGATGGTAAAACCGATCCGAATCGCTCAAACCGGTCAGCCGCGGCGGGAAATAAAACGTGTAGTAGTACGTGGCCATCACCGTCGCGACGAACGATCCCCATGCGACGGTCGGCCACCGCGGCGAGCGCACGACCGGAGTCGAACTCATGCGACGCGTCCGGACGTGATCGGGTAGCGGCGCTCGCGGTCGAACGCCTTGCGTGAAACCTTGGGCCCGGGCGCGGACTGCTGGCGCTTCCACTCGCTGATCCGCACCAGGCGCAGCACGCGATCCACGGTGGCCGCATCGAATCCGGCGGCGATGATTTCCGCGCGCGATTGCTCCAGCTCGATGTCGCGCAGCAGGATCGCGTCAAGCACGTCATATGGCGGCAGCGAGTCCTGGTCGGTCTGGTTTTCGCGCAGTTCCGCCGACGGCGCGCGCGCAATGACCTCCTGCGGAATCCTTTCGCCATCGGCCAGCGCGTTGCGCCAGTCGCAGAGCGTGTAGACCTCGGTCTTGTAGAGGTCCTTGATCGGTGCGTAGCCACCGCACATGTCGCCGTAGATGGTCGCGTAGCCGACCGCGTACTCGCTCTTGTTGCCGGTGGTCAGCAGCAGGCTGCCGGTCTTGTTCGCGATTGCCATCAGCAGGGCGCCGCGGCAGCGCGACTGCAGGTTCTCCTCGGTGACGTCGGCGGGCAGTCCCGCGAACATCGGCGCGAGGGTCTTGAGAAAGCCATCGAACGGCGATTCGATGGCCAGTGTCTCAATGCGCACGCCCAGTCGCGCGCATTGTTGCGCGGCCAGATCGTTGCTCAGGCCCGAGGTGTAGCGCGACGGCAGGCGCACGGCCAGGACGTTGTCCGCGCCGAGCGCGTCCACCGCCACCGCGAGCACCATGGCCGAATCGACGCCACCGGAAAGCCCCAGAACGACCTGCGAGAAGCCGTTCTTGCGCACGTAGTCGCGCGTGCCGCGCACGATCGCGCGGTAGGCGAGCGACGCACGCTGCTCGTCGGTTTCCGCGGGCCAGTGCACGCGTTCGAAGCACCGTGTCGAAGGCTCGAAGTCGGCGACCAGCAGATGGTCCTCGAACGCGGCAGCAGCCGGATGAATATGCCCGTCCGCATCGGCGAGGCAGGACGCGCCGTCGAACACCAGGCTGTCCTGCCCGCCGACGACGTTGAGGTAGGCAATCGCGGCCTTGGCTTCGGCGACGCGCTGCGCGAGCAGGCTGTCGCGCTGTGCGGTCTTGTCGCGCTCGAACGGCGAGGCGTTCGGCACGAGCACGACCTGCGCGCCGAGTGCGGACGTCGCCGCGAGCGGTTCGGCGAACCACAGGTCCTCGCAGATCACCAGGCCAACCCGAATTCCGTTGATCTCCACTACGCAAGCGGAGTCGCCCGGATTGAAGTAGCGACGCTCGTCGAACACCGCGTAGTTCGGCAACTCGCGCTTGCGGTACGTCGTCTCGACGCGGCCATCGCGCAGCACGCTGGCGGCATTGAACACGACCGCGCCCGCGGATTCGGGATGGCCGACGACCGCGACGATTCCGCGCGTCGCCACCGCGATGGTCGCGAGCGCGGCCTCGCAGGCCGCGAGGAAATCCGGGCGCAGCAGCAGGTCCTCGGGCGGATAACCGCAGATCGCCAGCTCGGGGAACAGCACGAGTTCGGCGCGCCATTCGTCGCGCGCCTGCGCGATCAATCCGACGATGCGCTGCGCATTCGCCGCGACCGCGCCGACCGGGAAATCGAACTGCGCGAGCGCGATGCGCATGGGATCTTCCCGCGCTTACTTGCCGTGCTTCATCCGCGCGGCGAGCGTGGAGCCCAGGTCGCCCGGCGATTTCACCGTGGTCACGCCGGCCTTCTCCAGCGCGGCGAACTTGCCGGCCGCGGTGCCCTTGCCACCCGACGCGATCGCGCCGGCGTGGCCCATGCGCTTGCCCGCGGGCGCGCTGGCACCAGCGATGAAACCGACAACAGGTTTCGTCACGTATTCGGCGATGAACTCGGCGGCTTCTTCTTCCGCACTGCCGCCGATCTCGCCGACCATGATGATGCCCTCGGTCTGCGGATCGTCCTGGAAGAGTTTCAGGCAATCAATGAAGTTCATGCCCTGGATCGGATCGCCGCCGATGCCGATGCAGGTACTCTGGCCCAGGCCCGCCTGCGTGGTCTGGTGCACGGCTTCGTAGGTGAGCGTGCCCGAGCGCGAAACGATGCCGACGTTGCCGGGCTTGTGGATGTGGCCGGGCATGATGCCGATCTTGCACTCGCCGGGCGTGATGATGCCCGGGCAGTTCGGACCGATCAGCCAGACGTCGTCGTAGCCGCGCAGCGTGTTCTTCACGCGCAGCATGTCGAGCACCGGGATGCCCTCGGTGATGCACACGATCACGCGGATGCCCGCGTCGGCGGCCTCGAGGATCGCGTCGGCCGCGAACGGTGGTGGCACGTAGATCACGCTCGCGTCGGCGCCGGTATCGTCCACCGCGTCCTGCATGGTGTCGAACACCGGCAAGCCGATGTGCTCCTGCCCGCCCTTGCCCGGCGTCACGCCGCCGCAGACCTTGGTGCCGTAGTCGAGCATCTGCTCGGCGTGGAAGGTGCCTTGCTGGCCGGTGAAGCCCTGCACCAATACCTTGGTGTTCTTCTCAACCAGCACGCTCATTTCGCTGCTCCCTTCTTCGCGGCTTCGACGGCCTTCTTTGCGCCGTCGTTGATGTCGTCGGCGGGAATGATCGCGAGACCGGAGTTCCTCAGGATCTCCTTGCCGGCTTCGACATTGGTGCCTTCCAGGCGCACGACCACCGGCACCTGCACGCCGACTTCCTTGACCGCTTCGATGATGCCCTCGGCGATCATGTCGCAGCGGACGATGCCGCCGAAGATGTTCACGAAGATCGCCTTCACCTTGTCGGACGAAAGGATCAGCTTGAACGCCTCGGTCACGCGCTCCTTGGTCGCGCCGCCGCCGACGTCGAGGAAGTTCGCCGGCTCGCCGCCTTCGAGCTTGATCACGTCCATCGTCGCCATCGCCAGGCCGGCGCCGTTGACCATGCAGCCGATGTTGCCGTCCATGGTCACGTAATTGAGGTTGTGCTGCGCGGCGATCACCTCGGTGTGGTCTTCCTGCGCGATATCGCGCATCGCCTGCAGGCGCGGCTGGCGGAACTCGGCGTTGTCGTCGGAATTCACCTTGCCGTCGAGCGCCATCAGCTCGCCCGACTTCACGATCGCGAGCGGGTTGAGTTCGACCAGCGACAGGTCGTGGTCGTTGAACAGGCGGTACAGGCCCAGCATGATCCTGGTGAGCTGTCCGACCTGCTTGTTGGTCAGGCCCAGCGCGAAGCCCATCTTGCGGCACTGGTAGGGCTGCAGGCCCTGCACGAAATTGACCTCGAGGATCTGGATCGCGTCGGGATTGTCGTGCGCGGTCTTCTCGATCTCCACGCCGCCCTCGGCCGAGGCTATGAAGCTGATCGCCTTCGCGCTGCGGTCCACGAGCACGGAGAGATACAATTCCTTGAGGATGTCGTTGGCTTCGGTGACGAGCACCACGTCCACCGGCAGCGCGCGGCCGCCGGACTGGTAGGTGGTCATGCCCTTGCCGAGCATTCCCGCCGCGGCCTCTTTCGCCGCTTCCGGCGTCGTCACGAGCTTCACGCCGCCGGCCTTGCCGCGGCCGCCCGCATGGATCTGCGCCTTGACCACCCATTGCGATCCGCCCAGCGCGGTCGCGGCTTCGGCGGCTTCCGCGGGCGTGCGCGCGGTGCGCCCGGCCGGCACCGGAATGCCGTATTCGGCGAACAGTTCCTTCGCCTGGTATTCGTGGAAATTCATGGCTCACCCTGGGTTGGAGGCGCCCGCGCGGACGCGGCGGAACGATGCATATTGTGGGCAAGCGTCCGGATAAAGGCAAAATCGGCGCGCTTTGCATCCTATACTCCGAGCGTGTTAGGCCGATCGGCGAGGGTTGCCGGAATGCTGTTCAAATTGCGCGCGCCCGAACCTGGCGAAGCCGGATTGCGCCGCGAGCTGTATTTCCTCGCGTTGTTCCGCGTGCTCGAAGCGGGACTGCTGGCATTCGTGGCGATCCGGCCAACCACGCTCGATTCATTGGGCGTTCGCAATCCCGGGCTGATGTCGGCGACCGCGTTCGGCTACGTCGCCGCGAGCTGCGCGATGTTCCTGCTCGCGGGCAAGCCGCGCTGGCCGTTGCGGCAGCACGTCGCGGTCGGCATCAGCGTGGATCTGGTGGTGTTCGTCGCGGCATTGCACAACATCCCCGCCCTGGTCAACGGCATCGCACTGTTGATGCTGTTCAACGTCGCCGCGAGCGCGTTGCTGCTGTCGCTGCGCTGGAGCCTGATCGTCGCCGCGCTGACCGGATTCGTACTGCTCGGCGAATTCGTGTATTCGCAGCTCGTGCTGCAGATCGCCCGTTCGCTGCCCGAGACGGCGATGTTCGCGGTCACGTACCTCGCCGCCGCGCTGTTCACCAACCTGCTCGGCCGACAGCTGCGCGCAAGCGAAGTACTCGCCGAGCAACGCGGCGCCGAGGTGGACAACCTCGCGCGCGTGAACGAGATGATCATCCGCCGGATGCGCACAGGCCTGCTCGCGGTCGGCGCGGACAATTCGATACGGATCTTCAACGAAGCCGCGTGGTACCTGCTCGGCAACCCCTCGCCGGAACGCCGCATGCTCGCCGATGTCGCGCCCGAACTCTGGCGGCGACTGCGCAGCTGGCGGCAGCAGCAGAAAGCCGACAGCACGCCGTTGACGCTGGCGCCGGACACGCCGTCGGTGATCCCGCGATTCACCGCGCTCGGCGGCGTGGACGAACTGACCCTGATCTTCCTCGACGACACCTCGCTGCATTCGCGCCGCGCCGAGGAACTGACCCTGACCACGCTGGGCCGGCTCGCGGCAAGCATCGCGCACGAGATCCGCAATCCGCTCGCCGCGATCAGCCACTCCGCGCAGTTGCTGCGCGAGTCGCAGATCGAGCCGGCGAGCGACCAACGCCTGGTGGAGATCATCAACTCGCAATGCCAGCGCATGGACGGCATCGTGCAGAACGTGCTCGGCCTCGCGCGGCGCGACCGTTCGCAGCCCGAATCGCTGGAACTGGGCGCATGGGCGCAGCACTTCCTCGCCGACTTCCAGCAAAGCCAGCCCGATCACGGCGACCAGTTGCGCGTGACCGCGCCGTCCGAACCGGTGCGCGCGATGATGGACCCGCAGCAGTTGCAACAGGTCGTTACAGTGCTGGTGCAGAACGCGCTGGCCTACGGACGCATGCCCGGCGAGCCGGCGCGGGTGAGCCTGGTCGTGCATTACGACGCGGACAACGGCGGACCGATGCTGGACGTCGTGGATCGCGGGCCGGGCATTCCGCAGAGCATCGCCGAACGCCTGTTCCAGCCGTTCTTCACCACCAGCGAGCACGGCACCGGCCTGGGCCTGTATATCGCGCGGCAGCTCTGCGAGGCCAACCAGGCGAGCCTGGATTACATCCCGCTGCCCGGCGGCGGCTGCTGTTTCCGGATCGTGATGACGCGCACCGAACCGCTTGCGCGCAGCGCACAGCCATTGGCCGAGCGCAGCGGCTGACCGCCCGCCCCTAGCCCGGCTGCCGCGCATCCGCTAAGGTGAACGCGCAGGGGACGGCGACGAAACAGGCAGGAAGCGATGGCTAACGCGCGCAGCGCACTGGTGGTGGATGACGAGCGCGACATCCGCGAACTGCTGGTCCTGACCCTGGGCCGGATGGGGCTGCGCGTGGATACCGCCTCGGACCTGGCGACCGCGCGCCACCTGCTCGGCGAGCAGGCCTACGACCTGTGCCTGACCGACATGCGCCTGCCCGACGGCAGCGGGCTGGACCTGATCGCGCACATCGGCGCGCGCTTTCCGGACACTCCTGTCGCGATGATCACCGCCTACGGCAACATCGATGCGGCGGTGAGCGCGCTCAAGGCCGGCGCCTTCGATTTCGTTTCCAAGCCGGTGGACCTGACCGTGCTGCGCCGGCTGGTCGGCAACGCGCTGGAGCTCCACCAGCAGCGCCGTCCGACGCCGGCCTCGACCGCGGCCGCCAGCCTGACCGGCGAGTCGGCGGTGATGCAGCAGTTGCGGCAGACCATCGGCAAGCTCGCGCGCAGCCAGGCGCCGGTCTATATCTCGGGTGAATCCGGCGCAGGCAAGGAACGCGTCGCACGGCTGATCCACGAGCAGGGGCCGCGCGCGAAGGGACCGTTCGTGCCGGTCAATTGCGGCGCGATTCCGGGCGAGCTGATGGAGTCGGAATTCTTCGGCCACAAGAAAGGCAGCTTCACCGGCGCGCACATCGACAAGGACGGCCTGTTCCAGAGCGCGAACGGCGGCACCCTGTTCCTCGATGAGGTCGCCGAGCTGCCGCTGCACATGCAGGTCAAGCTGCTGCGCGTGATCCAGGAAAAATCCGTGCGTCCGGTCGGCGCACCGTCGGAAGTCGCGGTGGACGTGCGCATCCTTTCGGCCACGCACAAGGACCTCGCGCAGCTCGTCGCGGAAAACAAGTTCCGCCACGACCTGTTCTACCGGCTCAACGTGATCGAGCTGCGCGTGCCCGCGCTGCGCGAGCGCAAGGACGACATCCCGCGATTGGCGGATGCGATCCTCACGCGGCTGTCGGCGGAAGCCGGCGAACCGCTGCCGCCGCTCGACGACGACGCACTCGCCGCGCTGCGCGAATACCCGTTCCCTGGCAACGTGCGCGAGCTGGAAAACATACTCGAGCGCGCGACCGCGCTGTGCGAGGGCAAGGTGATCGGCCGCGCCGACCTGCACCTGCCCGCTGCGCAAGCCGCGCAGGCATCACGAACGCTCACCGCGTCGAACTCCTCCGCGGCGCTGCGCGTGACTGCCGAGCACCCGGTGTTCCGGATGCCCGCCGACGGCGTGGCGCCATCCGGCGCATTGCCGCAGCACATCGAGTCGCTCGAACGCGACGCGATCGCGCGCGCGCTGGAGGAGTGCCGCTACAACAAGACCAAGGCCGCGGCAAAGCTCGGCATCACCTTCCGCGCGCTGCGCTACAAGCTCAAAAAACTCGGGATGGAGTGACGTGCCGATCGCGCCCGGGAACGCTGCGTCCAGGCGTGGCAAGCGCGCATCGAATATCGCCCTGCTGCTGATCCTTGCGCTCGCCGCCTACATCCGATTCACCGTCGTCGCCGGCACCGAGATCGTCAGTCCCTATCGCGCCGACGCGCGCGAATATTTCTTCTCGGCGTACAACCTCGATCATTACGGTGTGTATTCCAGCCAGGTCACCTGGCCGCCGGAACAGCACGTGCAACCACCGCCGGCCGATGACAAAGTCGTACCGGGCTATCCACTGTTCCTGTTGTCGGCCGGCCATCCGGAGCCGACTGTCGAATACGAGCACCGCATCATGTTCGTGCAGGCCGTGCTGTCGGTGCTCTCCGTGTGGCTGCTTTACGCGATAGCCATCCGCTTCCTGCGCCGAAGCCTCGCCTGCGTCGCCGCGTCGCTCGCTGCGCTCAGCCCGCATCTGGTGGTGATGAACACCTATGTCCTCACCGAGGCGCTGTTCTTTTTCCTGCTGCTGGCCTCGATCCTGCTGTCGGTGCAGGCGATCGAATCGGGCGCTCGCTGGCGCTTCGTCCTGGCCGGCATCGCATGGGGATTGAGCGCGCTGGTACGGCCGACCGCCTTGTTCGTGGTGCCGCTCGCCGCACTCGCGATCGTGGCCGTTCCCCGGCTCAAGCCGCGGCGGGCGCATGCGGTCGCGGGGTTGCTCGGTTTCGCGCTGGCACTGTCACCATGGCTGATCCGCGATTCGCTGCTGCCCCCGCAGCCCCAACCCGGCAAGCTCGTGAACTTCCTGCTGCACGGCTCGTATCCGGGATTCATCTACGACCACGACGCGGCCACCTACGGCGATCCGTACCGGCACGATCCGAATGCGGCCGCCTACGGACGCGACCTGTCCAGCGCCTTGGTGCATATCGCCCGGAACTTCCGCGACGAGCCCCTCGCCCAGCTGCGCTGGTACCTGATCGGCAAGCCCGGCTATTTCCTGTCCTGGACCGACGTGGACGCCGCCGGAGACGTTTTCGTCTATGCGCCTTCGTCCAGCCCCTACTTCACCGACCGCTTCATTGACACAACGCATCGGATCAGCAAGGCCCTGCACTGGCCGCTGATGATGCTCGGCATGTTGGGCGCCTGCCTGCCCTGGTGGCGTCCTCGACGGTGGGGCTTGGCCGAGGGCCCGCTGATCAGCACACGAGTGGTTTCCGGAATCTGGTTCTATGCACTGGCGTTCCACATGATCGGCGCTCCGTATCCGCGCTACGGCATCCCGTTCCGGCCGCTGCTCTTCGTGCTGGCGCTGCTGGTGATCCAGACGGCGGCCAAATGCCTCGGATCTGGACGAGGACGATAGACCAGCTCCAGTGACGTAAAAGGTCATTATCTGACGCATTACGTCAATCCAATGGCATTCTCTGCCGCGTGGCGTCATTTCTCCAAGCAATCGCGCCCTGCGTTGTGTGCGCTCCGGCACGAAGGGACGGACTGGACGGATTGGCACAAATGGTGCAGTGTTCATGGGGCACGTTCATCGCCGCTGGCCTCCAATGGACGGGAGTGCGGCGGTTGGTGCATGTGGCAGATCCATCCACCACCCTAGGGGATTCACCATGAAGAGCATCCAGAAAGGCTTCACCCTGATCGAACTGATGATCGTGGTCGCGATCATCGCCATCCTCGCCGCGATCGCACTAAGCCAGTACCAGGACTACGTGATCCGTTCGCAGGTTTCGGAAGGCTCCTCGCTGGCCGACGGCGTCAAGACCGCAGTCGCCGAGTACTACCAGAACAAGGGCGCGTTCCCGAGCTCGAACACCTCGGCCGGCTTGGCCCTCGAAACATCCATCTCCGGCAACTACGTGCAGAAGGTCAACGTGAATGTGACCACCAAGGGCATCATTGTCGTGACCTACTCGTCCACGTCGCCGCAGAAGGCCAATACGGCAATCGACACCAAACAGCTGCAGTTCTCGCCGATCACCCACGCAGGCTCCATCTCCTGGAACTGCAAGAGCGCGGCGAGCAACCTGAAGCAGAAGTGGTGCTCGAGCAGCTGCAGCTGCCTCGGCTGATCTTCCGGCTTTACCCGCAAGGGTTTTCCGAAGGGCCGCCTCGTGCGGCCCTTCTTCTTTTCGGCGGCAGGTTCGGCGGATGCCGAGCTAACTATCCGAGCCGGAACGGATACTTGTCTCGAGCAAGGGATTCGTGGACGCAATCAGAAAGCGCAAGCCATTGATTCCAGAACAATCTCGCTCGAAAGACCGACTGGTGTATCGTTGGCACGGAAAGTGCAGCCTCTACACTCGAAAAAGCATGACCGCCACGGCGCGCGAACGGATGCCGGGCATGGCGCAAGCGGGCGACTCGCGCTCCGTTCTCCCGGGGGGACACGTGAAAACCATCCAGAAGGGCTTCACCCTGATCGAACTGATGATCGTGGTCGCGATCATCGCGATCCTGGCCGCGATCGCCTTCAGCATGTACAACGACTACACGATCCGCGCCCAGGCATCGGAGGGCTCGACCTTGGCCGACGGCGCGAAAACCGCGGTCGCCGAGTTTTACCAGCAGAACGGCCACTTCCCCTCCAGCAACACGTCGTCGTTCCTGGCGATCATGGCGTCGATCAAGGGCACCTATGTCGATTCGGTGACGGTCAATCCCGGCAAACCAGGCGTCATAGCCGCGGCATTTGGCACCAATTCCAACCTGGCGCTGCAAAACAAGCAGCTGATGTTTTCCCCGATCACGCACGGGGGCAGCATTTCCTGGAACTGCAAGAGCGACGGCACCGGCACCTTCGGCAGTTCCGGCGCGATGCGCCCGGCGTACTGCCCCAGCGCCTGCCTGTGCACAGGCTGATCGGGATTCGATCCGGAACCAGATTGCCCGGTTTTCCCTCTGGCTATTTCTTGCCGCCGCGAGCGGTGCGCGGATAGCAAGCCGCCTGATCGATTTCGCTGCGCGGCCCGGAGCGCTTCCCTTGTCGGCAGGCATGTGCGCCAATAGCCGCCTATGCCGAACCCGATTCGTCGTTACTGGCCCTGGCTGGGCCTGTCCGCTCTTGCGCTGATCGCGTGGCTGGCCTACCGCCCCGGCCTGTCCGGCGGCTTCCTGTTCGACGATTTCGTCAATCTCGATGCGCTGGGCAACAGCGGTCCCGTCAACAACTGGCGCACGTTCTGGCGCTTCATCACCTCGGGCACCGCCGATCCGTTCGGCCGGCCGCTGGCGCTGCTGAGTTTCCTGATCGACGCGCACGACTGGCCGGCCGATCCGGCGCCGTTCCTGCGTACGAACGTGCTGCTGCACCTGCTCAACGGTGGCCTGCTGTTCGCACTGCTGCGGCAACTGGGCGAGGCGTTGGGCGACGACGCGCCGCGGCGAAACGCAGCGGCATTGCTGGCCGCGGGGTTGTGGCTGCTGCATCCGCTGTGGGTGTCCACGACCCTCTACATCGTGCAGCGCGAAGCGATGCTGCCGACCACGTTCTGCCTGCTGGGCCTGTTGGCGTTCGGCAGCGGACGCCTGCGTTTCGCGCGCAGCGGCGGCCGCGATGGGATGGACCGGATGGTCGCCGGCATCCTCGGCGGCACGACGCTCGCGCTCGCGTGCAAGGCCAACGGTGCGCTGTTGCCGCTGCTCGCGTGGGTGCTGGATACGATCGTGTTCAGGCGTTGCGACCAGCTTGCAGCGCTCGCCGCGTCCGCGCAGCGGCGGTTGATGCGGTGGCGGATCGCGATCCTGGTGCTGCCGAGCGTGCTGTTGATGGCCTGGGTCATCAGCATCCTGTCGAAATGGAATGTTCCGCTGGATACCCGTCCCTGGACCATCGGCCAGCGCGTCCTGACCGAACCGCGGGCGTTGATGGAATACCTGCGTCTGCTGTTCGTACCCCATGTGTTCTCGACCGGCGTGTTCAACGACGAATACGTCGTGTCCACGGATTTGCGGCATCCAGCCACGACCCTGCCCGCGATCGCGCTGATCACCGGACTGCTCGTCGCCGGATTCGCGCTGCGCCGGCGCGCTCCCGCATGGGCCGCCGCGTTGCTGTTCTTCTTCGCGGGTCATCTGCTCGAATCCACCAGCTTGCCGCTTGAGTTGTATTTCGAGCACCGCAACTACCTGCCGGCGCTGTTGCTGTTCTGGCCATTGGCCCGCGGGCTGTGCGCGTGGCGGATCGGACTCGCGTCGCGCGTGGCGCTCGCTGCGCTGATGCTGGCGATCTGCGCGGCGACGACCTGGCAGCGCGCGGCGTTGTGGGGCCAGCCCCAACGGATGGCCGAGATCTGGGCGCGGCAAAACCCGCAGTCCTCGCGCGCGCAAGCCACGGCGGCGATCGCCGAATACAGCGCGCGCCGTCCGGATCTCGCGCTCGCGCGGCTCGCGCCGTTGCGGAAACAGCGGCCGTACGATCTGCAGATCGCGTTCAACTACGTCTCCGCCGCCTGTGCAACGCGAGTCCTCACCGCTGCGGACAATCGCGGCATCGCCGATGCGCTCCGACATTCGCCCGAAGGCGCGCTGCTGATGTACCGCTGGATCGGCAACGCGGCCGACGTGGCCGCATCCGGCTCCTGTCCTGGTTTGCGGCCAACGGACGTCGCCGACTGGCTGGTCGCCGCGCAAGCCAATCCGAAGTTCGGCAGCGCGTACGTCCGCGACCAGGACATCGCGCCCTTGCTCGGCCAGCTCGCAGTGCGTCAGCAAAAGCCGTGGGACGCGCTCGCGCATTTCGATCGCGCGCTGGCGATGGTGACCACGCCCGACGTCGCGGCGCGCCAGGCGGCGATGCTCGCCGAAGCCGGATACTACGAACAGGCCCTCGCGCACCTGGACGAGTACGAACGCCTGAAGGATCGGGTCCGGCAGCCCGGCTGGGGCATGGCATGGCTGCACGCCAAGGTGCTCGAACGGGAGGGTTACTGGCCGTTCGAAATGGCGCGACTGCGGCAGAAATTGCATTCGGCCATCGCCGCGCGCGACGCCGCGAAGGCGCTGCCGCGATGAACACACCATCGCTTCCGTCCGCGTGGCGCATCCGCACCGCACTCATGGCCGCGCTGGCGTTGGTCGCGGTCGTGTACTGGCCTGGCCGCGGCGGCGGATTCACGTTCGATGATTATCCGAACATCGTTGACAACGCAGCGCTGCACGTGACCCGGATGGATTGGAACGACTGGGTCGCCGCGGCGATGTCCTCGCCCGCAAGCACCCTGAAACGGCCGCTCGCGATGGCCAGCTTCGCGGCGAACTACTACTTCACCGGCAGCGATCCGCAGGCGATGAAGTTGACCAACCTCGCAATCCATCTGCTGAACGTCCTGCTGGTCTTCATCCTGGTGCGCAGGATCCTGCGCACGGCATCGCGCGACGAAGACGCCGCGGAACGGATCGAGTGGGCCGCGCTGTTCACCGCCGCGGCCTGGGCGCTGGCGCCGATCAATTTCCTGGGCGTGCTCTACATCGTGCAACGCATGGAGAGCCTGTGCCACGTTTTCGTGTTCGCAGGCCTTTGGCTCTATGTGGCCGGGCGCCAGCGCCTGCGCGACGGACATGGCGGATGGCCGGCGATCGCGTGCAGCCTCACCGTGTTCCCGATGCTGGGGCTGTTGTGCAAGGAATCGGCGGCGTTGCTGCCGCTGTACGCATTCATCGTCGAGTGCTGCATTTTCCGCTTCCGCGACGGGGACGGCCGGCGAATCCGGCGGCTGTACGCCCTGTATGCCGTCGTTCTGTTGCTGCCGGGCATCGCCGGGTTCGTGTGGCTGCTGCCGCGTTCGATCGACCCGGCGGCCTACGTCGGGCGCGATTTCAGCCTCGGCCAGCGCCTGCTGACCGAGCCGCGCGTCGTGCTCGACTACCTGCGCTGGACGCTGTGCCCGCGGCTGAACGAACTGGGCCTCAACCACGACGACTACGTCGTTTCGCGCGGGCCGTGGGATCCGCCTTCGTCCCTGTATGCGATCGGCGCGCTCGCGGCGCTGCTGGTTTTCGCCTGGCGGATCCGGTCGCGGTTCCCGATCGCCGCGCTCGGGCTGCTGTGGTTCTTCGCGGCGCAGGCGCTGACGGCGACGATCATTCCGCTGGAACTTGTGTTCGAGCACCGCAACTACTTCGCCTCGCTGGGCGTCTGCCTCGTGCTGGCCGACGCCTTGTTGCTGATTCCCGCCACCGATCTCGCGCGACGCGCGTGCGCGACGCTCGCTGTCGCGTTCGTCCTGCTCGGCGCGTTCGTCACCGGACTGCGCGCGGGCGAATGGAACAACGAGTTCGCCTTCTCCAACAGCGAGGCGGCGAACCATCCGCGCTCGCCGCGCGCGACTTACGACCTGGCGCGCACCCTGATCGTGCTGACCGGCTACCGCAAGGACTCGCCGCTGATCGCCGACGCCGAACGCGCGGTCGAGCGCGCGCGGCAGGCGCCGCACGCCTCGGTGCTTCCCGACCACGCCGCGCTGATCTTCGCCGCGCACATGGGCAAGCCGTTACGGCGCGAATGGTGGGACAGCCTTCAGGCGAAGTTGCGCGCGCATCCGATCGGCCCGCAGGACCAGTCCTCGCTGGCCGCGCTCACCGACTGCGCCATCTCGAAGGCCTGCGCGTTTCCGCCTGCGGACATGCTCGCGACGTTCGACGCCGCGGCCAGCCACGGACCGCACCCCGAAGTGCTGAGCATGCGCGGCAACTACGTGCTCAACGTGCTCGGCGATTCCGACACCGCCCTGCGCCTGTGGCAGCAGGCCGAAGCCCTCAAGCCATCCGAACCGGAGTACCACATCAGCCTGGCGAAGCTGCTGATCATGCTGCGGCGTTTCGACGAGGCCCGAGCCGAGATCGCGCAACTGCGCAGGATCGGCCGATTCGGGCAGAATGAAGCCGCCGCGCGGACGATGGAACAACGCCTGCGCGACGCGATCCGCGACGCCGCGGCAACCAGGCCACAGGATTCCACGACGCCATGAAACGCGCGCTCATCACCGGCGTCACCGGCCAGGACGGCGCCTACCTCGCCGAATTCCTGCTTGCGAAAGGCTACGAGGTGCACGGCATCAAGCGCCGCGCGTCCTCGTTCAACACCGAGCGCATCGATCACCTCTACCAGGACCCGCACGCGCCGGACCGCCGCTTCGTGCTGCATTACGGCGACCTCACCGACGCGACCAACCTGATCCGCATCGTCCAGCAGGTGCGGCCGGACGAGATCTACAACCTCGGCGCGCAGAGCCACGTGCAGGTCTCGTTCGAGACGCCCGAATACACCGCGAACGCGGACGCGATCGGCACGCTGCGCCTGCTCGAGGCGATCCGCATCCTCGGCCTGGAAACGACCACCCGGTTCTATCAGGCCTCGACCTCCGAACTGTACGGCCTGGTCGCGGAGTCGCCGCAGAACGAACGCACGCCGTTCCATCCGCGCTCGCCCTACGGCGTCGCCAAGCTCTACGCGTACTGGATCACCGTGAACTACCGCGAGGCCTACGGCCTGTTCGCCTGCAACGGCATCCTGTTCAACCACGAATCGCCGATCCGCGGCGAGACCTTCGTGACCCGCAAGATCACCCGCGCGCTCGCGCGCATCCACCTCGGCCTGCAGGACCGGCTCTACCTCGGCAACCTCGACGCGCGCCGCGACTGGGGCCATGCGCGCGACTACGTCGAGGCGCAATGGCTGATGCTGCAGCAGCCGCAGGCGGAGGATTTCGTGATCGCGACCGGCGTGCAGCATTCGGTGCGCGAGTTCGTCGTCGCGGCCGCACGCGAACTCGGCATCGCGCTGGAATGGCGCGGCGACGGCGCGGACGAGCACGCGATCGTGGCGACCGCGCCGGCCGATTCGGCCGCGAAGCCCGGACAGCGCGTCGTGGCGATCGATCCGCGCTACCACCGTCCCGCCGAGGTGGACACCCTGCTCGGCGACGCGCGCAAGGCGCGCGAGAAGCTCGGCTGGACCGCGCGCACCGGCTTCGACGAGCTCGTGCGCGAGATGATGGCCGCCGACCTCGCGATCGCGCGCCGCGACGCCCTGGTCGGCGACGCCGGCTACGTCGCGCCCGCGCGCCACGAGTGACATGGACGTCCACGCGCGCATCTTCGTCGCCGGACACCGCGGACTCGTGGGCTCCGCGATCGTGCGTCGGTTGCGCGCCGATGGCGCGTCGAACCTGATCCTGCGTTCTCACGCCGATCTCGATCTCACCGATCAGGTGCAGGTCGAGGCTTTTTTCGCACGCGAACGCCCGGAATACGCGTTCCTCGCCGCGGCGAAGGTCGGCGGCATCCACGCGAACGACACTTATCCGGCCGAGTTCCTGCGCGACAACCTCGCGATCCAGACCAACGTCATCCACAGCGCGTGGAAGCACGGCACGAAAAAGCTGCTGTTCCTGGGCTCGTCCTGCATCTACCCGCGGCTCGCGCCGCAGCCGCTGCGCGAGGACGCGCTGCTGACCGGGCCGCTGGAACCGACCAACGAGTGGTACGCGATCGCCAAGATCGCCGGCATCAAGATGTGCCAGGCCTATCGCCGCCAGTACGGTTTCGACGCGATCAGCGCGATGCCGACCAACCTCTACGGGCCGGGCGACAACTACCACCCGCAGAACTCGCACGTGGTACCGGCGCTGATCCGCCGCCTGCACGAAGCCGCGCAGCGCGGCGATGCGCAGGTCGTGATCTGGGGCACCGGCACGCCGCTGCGCGAATTCCTGCACGCGGACGACCTCGCCGACGCGCTGCTGGTGCTGATGCGCGAATACAGCGGCGAGGACATCGTCAACATCGGCTCCGCGCAGGAATTGAGCATCGCGCAGCTCGCACGCACGATAGCCGAAGTCGTGGGATTCCGCGGCGAGCTGGTGTTCGATTCGACCAAACCCGACGGCACGCCGCGCAAGCGGCTCGACACCGCGCGCATGGACGCGCTCGGCTGGCGCGCGCGGATCGGGCTGCGCGAGGGCCTGGACGACGCCTATCAGGCGTTCCTGTCCTACCCCGCCTGAGGCGTTTTCGCGGGCCGCACCTCGGCCAGGACCTGCTCGAACGGCTTGCGTTCGTAGGTGTCGAGCAATCCGCCGTTCGTGGCGTTCACGATCCGCACGCCATTGCGTTCGGCGACCTCGCGCCACAAGCGATGGCTTTCGAATTCGCGCAATGCCGCCTGCAATTCGTCCTCGTACCGGTAACCGCGCGTGTCGGCCGCGACGCTGTCGAATTCCGGGAAGTGTTCATGCGTCTGGTAGAAGTGGTAGCTGCTGCCGACGCTTTCCAGCCAGTTGCAGTCGAACCCGATCAGGCAGATCTGCTTGAATCCGAGATACATCGCCAGCGGTATCGCCACGGAGCTGCCCGTCGTGCGCCCGACATTGAGCCGCCTGCTCATGTCGAAGTGCGCGATGCGCGAATAGCGGGTCGGAATCCCCGAGCGCACGTAATACACCTCACGGCCCTCGTACAAGCCGTGTCGCGCGACGAGCGCGCGAGCGGACGCGTGCAGGACGAAGCGCGCCTTGCCCAGCCGCTGCGCGATCGTGCGGTGCCAATCCACGGTGCGCGGCTCGTCGCTCATGAAGTGCGGGTCGAAGATGCACAGGTAGTCGAGGCCGATCGCCTCGGCGTCGGGGTGCTTGTAGAAGCTGTTGGCGCCGATCGTGTATTCGCCCGCGAGCGGCTTCAGGTCCACGCCCTTGAGCGACGGGCCGTTGCCGATGATGAAACAGCGCTCCATGCCGGCATGGCGGCCGGCGAGCGCGCGGTTGGCCGCGTCGCCCGGGGCCATGCGCGTCCACGCGGCGCCGAGCTGCTCCTGCATGCGCGGGCCGATGCACCAGTCGGCGAGTGAACGAAAAGTCCTGGGCAACGTCATTGCACGCCTGCCGACGGATGGCTGCGGACGTAGCCGATGCGCGCACGCAACTTGACCAGGTGCGGCTGCGACGACGCCTCGATCGCGCGCAAGTCGGCGCTGCCTTCGAGCAGGTGTTCGAGAAGGGCGAGGTAGTCCTCCCCTTCGAAACCGCGTTCGCTGCGCAGGATGGTGAATCGTCGCGCCGCATCGGGCAGGCGATCGCGGCCATGCAGGGTGACGACCGGCGATTCCTTTTCCACCGCGGACAGCACGTCGGAATTGATCGCCTGCAGCCACACCACGCCGGCATCGGGCGGGATGTCCGCCAGGCGCTGTTCGATGCGCTCGAGCCGGTTGAGATAGCCGAGCATCCGGAATTCCTTGAACCACGCGGTGAACGAGTGCACCGGATAGGCGCGGAAGGCCGAGTCGGGCAATTGTTCGCGCGACAGGAACTCCAGGCCATCGATCGCATCGCGCAGGCATTCCCGCTCCACGCGGGAGTCGCGCTGTTCGCCGGCGAGCCAGGCGGCTTCGCGTTCGAGCCCTTCGGGTATCAGGAAACAGCTTTCGCCGTCGCGCCAGACGAATGCCCGCGACGCGGGGAGAGACTCCGTCGCTCCCAGCCATGGCGCGGCGTCGAACGCATGCAGCGCATCGAGGTAGGCTTCGGTCAGCCGGCCATGGAACGGAATGCACGGCAATCGCGCGTCGAGCACGCCATCGAGCAGATACGGAACGGCGGGCAGGCGTTGCTGGATTTCGTCCTTGAAGCGCGCCGGGTTGATGAACACCCCGCCGACGCGCGCATCGGCAAGCAACTTGACTTGCGCGCTGGTCAGCATGAATTCGGGCGGTAGGAAATATTCGACCACGTTGGCGAATTCGCGGCAGATGACGTCGCGGCCGAGCTGGAAGTTGTACTTGAAGCCCCGCGCGCTGCGCAGCAGGCCGACATCGTGCGCGAACGGACGGACGATCACCTCGAAAACATCGGGATGGGCGTTCACGAGCGCGACGGCTTCCGGATTGAGCTGCGCCATGTCGGCGACCGCGCCGCCGACGAACCCGAGGACGACGCGGCGTTGCATCCGGACGTAGAGATCCAGCCAACGGCACAGCCGCGACTGCGCGCCGCCCTCGAGGATCGCGAGCCATTCCGCGGCGGGCAGGCACGAGGCGTCGGGGTTGAAATTGACGACGTCGATCAGCTTGAGCATCGGTGCAACGCCCCGCGGAATTCGTGGCTGACCTCCAGCAGGGCGTCGAATACCGCAGCGGTGACGGGAATCCCGTTCGCGCTGCGCTCGACGAATGCGTGCTTCTCAGGGTCGCCCGGCGCCATCACCGGCCGGTCGATCGCCGGTCCCGCGCGCATCGCGTCCACCAGCGCCTGCAGCCGCGCCTTGAACACGGCAGACTCGACGAAGCGCCCGATGTCGATCGCCATGAAGAAATGGCTGATGTGGCGCCGCTGCTCGATCGGCGCCCCGTACATCGAGAGCAGCTCTGTCGCGATCGGCCCGTTCGCGAGCAGACCGCAGAGCACTTCCACCATCATGCCCAGGCCGAATCCCTTGTAGTCGCCGGCTGGATTCAACGACGCGGCACGCATGGGATCGTCGGTCGGCATCCCGTCGGCATCGAAGGCCCAATGCGCCGGGATTTTTTCTGCAGACGCCCGGTGGGCGCGGATCTTGTTCCACGAAACGAGCGACGTCGCCATGTCCAGGCAAAGCGGGCCTTCGTGCGCGAGCGGCGCGGTGAAGCAGATCGGGTTCGTGCCGAAGATCGCGCGACGGCCGTTGAATGCCTTCACCAGCGAATCGGCATTCGTGAATGCGAAGCCGAGCAATCCGCGCTCGGCCGCGCGCAAGGCGAAGTAGGCCGCGGCGCCGAAGTGGGTCGAATCGCGCACGCAGACCGCGCCGACGCCGTTCGCCGTCGCGATCTCGGTCGCGAGATCCATCGCGGTGGCGCCCGCGTGGTGGCCGAACCCGTGGTCGGCGTCGAGCACGGCGACCGCCGGTGCGTTGCGTTCCACGACGAACCCCGGGTTGCCGTTGATGCGTCCCGCGCGCGCGGCGCGCACGTAGTGCGGAAACAGCTGGATGCCGTGCGAATCCACTCCGCGCAACGAGGTCTGCAACAACGAGTCGCAAACATGCTCGTACGATTCGCGCCCGACCCCGACCGCGGCCAGATGCTCGACGAACAGCGGCCTCAGCAACGTCGCATCAAGCCGCAGCATCGATCGTGCTCCATTCGCCATCGCGCGCGAGGCTGCGGTTCGCCGCGTCAACCACCGCCGTGGAAACCAGCGCCTGCCGCAGCGACGGACGCGTGGCGTCCAGGTCGGATGCGCGCACGCGCCCGGCGCGCACGTCCTCGACATCGCGCAGGTACCGCTCGATGCTGCGATAGCCGTAACCCTGGAACGTCGGCGTGCCCACGTCCTCGAGCGTCATCGAGAAATGGGGGTTGGGGGTCTCGACGCCGTCCTTGGCCGTCACCAAGGCGACGCCGCGGTCTTTCTGGTCGAGATCGAAGCGGCCTTCGCTGCCGACGAGCAGGAACCGCTGGTCGGACAGCGCGCTGGTCGAATCCGGATCGATCCAGCCGATCGCGAGCTGGCTGACGAACTCGTGTCCCGACGCGTCGCCCCACACGATGGTCGCATGCACCGAGTCCCATGTGTCTATGCCGCGCGCGGCGAGCACGCCGCGCGTGCCGACCGCGGAAACGCGACGCGGCGACATGCCGGTAAGGAAGTGGATGAGGTCGGCATAGTGCACGCCGAGATACTGGAAGATGTTCGTGCGCGCCGACCAACCCTTGAAGGTCTCGAGCGGGATGCCGATGCGCTGGCTGTATGCGACGACCATGTAGACGGGCCGGCCGAGTCGGCCCTGTTGCAGCGTGCGACGCACGAGCAGGTTCTGCTCGTCGAAGCGCTTGTGCAGTTCGACCGCGCAATACAGGCCCCGCCGTCCCTGCAGTTCGACGAGCTGCCGCGCCTCGGCGAGCGTCGGCGTCAGCGGCTTGACGATCAGACAATGGACATCCAGTTCCATCAACCGCCGTGCGACATCGAAGTGCAGGTCGTCGGGTACGCAGACGATCGCGCAGTCGATCTGCGCGTCGCGGATCGTCTGCGCGATGTCGCCCCGGATTGCCCGGTATTCGACCGCGAGCGACGTGCCAAGCATCGCATTGGTACGCGCCGCGGCGCGCTCGACTTCCGCCGCTCCGTCGGGACGCGTGGCGGCGACGATGACGCGCCCCAGCGGCCGTGTCCGCGAATATTCGGCCAGGGCGGGTAGCACCGTACCCGGGCCGGTGGTGCCGCGCCCGGTGACGTACATGCCTGCGCCGACGACGAGAATGTTCATCCGTGCTGCTCCATCAACAGGCGCGCGACCACGAGGTCGCGCGGCGAATCGATGTCGATCGCGTCGTCGCTGTCCATGACGAAAGGAAGTATGCGGCGGCCGGTCATGGAATGCTGCTCGCGGATCGTCGCCGGCCGCGTGACGTCGATCACGCAATTATAGTAGTACATGTCCGGCAAATCCTGGCGGCGCAACAGATAGGGCGTCGGGTGTTCGTGCTTGAGGATCGGATCAAGGAACCCGTCCGCGCCGATGCGGAACACGCGATACGGATGCTGCGCAGGTTTCGAAACCGAACGCACCGAGTCGGCTTCTTGATTCGCCTGCAGCAGTTCGACGGCTGCGTCGATCCATCCGGTTTTGCGCAGCGGCGCGGTCGGGCGCAGATGCACGACCAGATCCGGCGCGTACCGTTCCCGTCCGGCCAATTCCTCCAGGACGTGCTCGAACACCGGCAGGTCGAGCACTTCGTCTCCGGCCAGTTCGGGCGGCCGCAGGAACGGAACCTCTGCGCCGGCGGCGCGCGACACGGCGGCGATTTCCTCGTCGTCGGTCGAGACGATCACGCGCGTGACGCGTTGCGCGGCCTTGGCATGTTCGATCGAATGCACGACGAGCGGCTTTCCCGCGACGGGAGCGAGGTTCTTGCGCTTGATCCCCTTGGATCCGCCGCGCGCGGGAATGACGGCGAGCACATGGCTCATGCAGCGGATCCCTGTTGCGGAACGCGCGCGAGCGGCGGACGGCAGGCCTCGACGTACAACGAAACCAGGGTGCGGTCGCGGTCCGTGCGGTCGCGCAGCAACCTCGGATCGCCTCCTTCGCGCAGCCCGCACTGGCGGATTTCGACGAACCCGGCCTCGGCCAGGAAATGCCGCATCGTCGCGAAGTCCCACGCCGAACGATGCCCGTATTCCTGCGTGACGAAACTCAGCGCCTGCATGGGGGTCGCGAGCGCGCGGCCGCGCGGCTCCAGCACTTCCTTTTCCCATTCGCCGAACCAGCCACCGTCGCCGGCGACGTAGCGCCCGGCGAAGATCGACAAATCCGGCACGATCACGCGCAGGCGCCCGCCCGGCTTGAGGATCCGCCTGCATTCCGCGAGCACCTTGGCGACCTCGGCGTAGTTCAGGTGCTCGAGCGTGTGCTCGGTGAAAATGCCGTCGAACACGCCATCGTCGATCAGCAGCGGATAGCGCAGGTCGGCGCCGTAGGCGTGCGGGTTGGTGAAAAAATCCACCGCATGGAAGCCGTCGAGATCGTCGTCGCCGGCGCCCAGATCCAGGTAATTCGTGGCGTTGCGATCCACATGCATTCGCCGGGCAACGAGCCGCCCGAACCATGAGCGTGTTTCGAACGCCATCGCCTGGCCCAGTCCGGGCGGAAAAAGGCGAATCAGACGATGCGCGAGCGATCGGGACAGGCTGGTCATCGGCAACAATCACTCATGATGCTTGGAATCGGCTACTCCGCCCCTCGCGGACCAAAGCCGCAGCGGCAACAGCAAGGCCCGGAATTGCAGCAGCGGCATCAACCGCGTCCGCTCGCTGAATGCGAACACGACGGTCGAGGACATGAATTGTGCCACCAAAGTCGCCACCGCTGCGCCGCGTATGCCGATCCGCGGTATCAGCAGCACGTTCAGGCCGATGCAGACCGCGGCGCTGGCGAGGATCCGCACCGGATACAGCCGTTGCAGCCCTTCGGCGACGAGCCAGTAGCTCGTGACGACCCCGAGCAAGGTGACGACCGCGCTCCAGATGTGGATCGCGAGCGCAGCCCCGGCGCCGGCGTACGCCGGCCCATAGACCAGACGCATCAACGGCTCGGCGAACAACGACGTGGGCAAGGCCACCGCGACCGCGCCCCACAGGAAGACGTCGAAGCATTGCTGCAGCCGCCGCTGGTAGTCCGCCGGGTCGCGCCGGGCCTCGACGAGCGCCGGAAACGCCGACTGGCCCAGCACAAGCGGCACGAAGTAAATGGCCGTGCTGATGCTGAGCACGACGGCATACTTGCCGGCGCTGGCCTCGCCCAGGAAATGCTTGATCATGACGCGATCCACGTTGACGTAGATCGCGGTGAACACCGCCGTCAACGCCAACGGCCACGCGTCCGCGAGCAGGCGATACGCGAGCGCGCGTTCCGCGCGCCAGCCGCCGAAGCTCTTGTTCGGCCCGTAGATCACCACCAGGCCCAGCATCGCGATCGCCGTGTCGGCGAACGCCATCCAGGCGAACGCGACGACGGAAGCATGCGCGAACACCAACACGATGCGGACCAGCGACGTGATGCAGATTGCGACCGTCTGCGCGCCGACCACGTACTTCGACTGCATGCGCGACTGGTAATACAGGTCTATCACCGAGAGCGGCTGGAACAGCACGGCGCTGGCCACGATCAGAACGACCCGGATCGTGTTCCAGTCGTCCTGCACGAACACGATGGACGCGGCCACCGCGGCGAACGTCGTGATGCTCGCGATCAGCCGCAGCACGAATGCCGTCGCCAGGATGCGATCGGCGTTCGCATCCGCGGACGGATCCGCGGCCAGGTCGCGGACCACGATGTTGTCGAGGCCCAGCGTCGCGATGCCGCCGAACAGTCCAACGAAACTGATCGCATACGCGAGTACGCCCCACTGCGCCGGGCCGAGGTAGCGCGCCACGTAGATGCCGACCGTCAGGTTGGCGAGCAACTGGATCACGCGGCCGGCGCTCAGATACGCGGCATTGGCGAGTATCCGCTTCCCGCGACCACCGAATCGCGGGGCGAGGCGATCGATCAGTCGGAGAATGCCTTTTGGTTTTGGCTGCACGGACAATTCACCGTAATGTCGCGTAACGCGCGATGGAGGCGTTTCGCCGTTTCGCCGTCGCCTGGACTTGCTGTAAAGTGGAGTTTCCCGGCGATGATAATGGCATGTCGTAGTCAACGGCGTCTTGCCACTCCTTGCCAAACCACCGCGCTTCCCCTTGCGCTTTGCGCTGGGCAAATCGATTCCAGCGGGGGTGGCCTTACGTTTTCCACGATGCCGCCGTGAACGACACCATCCGATCGCCGACCGCAGCCGAATCGGGAATCCGCGCCTGGCTTCCACCCGCCGCCCGCCGCGTGGGTAATCGCTTGCTTGGTGCACTCACGGTTTATCGCGGCCCCTACGCGAACTGGACGCAGGCGCAGGCCGCGACCGGCGGCTACCAGCACGACGAGATCCTCGCGCGCGTCCGGGACGCGACGCAGCGCGTGTTGCGCGGCGAAGCCGACTACGAACAGGACGGCTTCGCGATGCGCGGCCCGGCGCCGCCGTCGCAGGCGCTGGAAGCGCTGCTGCTGATCGCAGCGCTCGAACGCGGCCGCCTGTCGGTGCTGGATTTTGGCGGCAGCCTGGGCAGCCATTTCCTGCGCTGGCACGCGTGGCTCGCGAAGATCCCGGAGCTGCGTTGGTGCGTGGTCGAACAGCCGCACTTCGTCACGGCTGGCAGCGAATTGTTCGGCGCAGAAGACAAGCTGTCGTTTGCCGCTTCGGTCGCGCAGGCGCGCACGCGATCTCCCAATGCCGTGCTCGCTTCCAGCGTGTTGCACTACCTGCCCGACCCGCTGGCCGCACTCGACGAACTCGTCGCGCTGGATGCGCGCGGGATCGTGATCGACCGGACGCCGCTCAGCGACGGCGACGCCGGCGTCGTCCTGAGCCAGCACGTGCCCAAATCGCTGGGCCGCGCGAGCTATCCGTTGTGGCTGCTGCCGCGTGAGGTAGTGCATGCGCGGCTGTGCACGCGCTACGAGTTGCTCGCCGAATTCCCCGCGATCGACCCGCCGCTGCGCTGCGGACGCCTGCGCGGCGAACACCTCGGTAGTGTCTGGTTGCGCCGCGGATGATCCGTTCGCCGCGCTCGCGCGCCCGCGCCCGTCTGGACAAGCCCGCGATTTCGCCCAAACTGCCGGATTCGAGGACCTCGCATGGCCCATGACACGCACTGGCAGGACAAGCGCGCGCTGATTACCGGCGGGATGGGCTTCATCGGCTCGAATCTCGCGCGCCGATTGGTATCGCTGGGCGCGCGCGTCACACTGGTCGACAGCCTGATCCCGGAATACGGCGGCAATCCGCACAACATCGCCGACATCCGCGAGCGCGTGTCGGCGAACATCTCCGACGTACGCGACCGTCATGCGTTCCGCGCGCTGGTCAAGGACCAGGATGTGCTGTTCAACCTCGCCGGCCAGACCAGCCACCAGGATTCGATGACCGATCCGTTCACCGACCTGGACATCAACTGCACGGCGCAATTGTCCATTCTCGAAACCTGCCGCGCGCACAATCCCGGCATCAAGATCGTATTCGCGAGCACGCGCCAGATCTACGGTCGGCCCGACTACCTGCCCGTCGATGAGAAGCACCTGCTGCGGCCGACCGACGTCAACGGCATCAACAAGATGGCCGGCGAGTGGTACCACGTGCTCTACAACAACGTGTACGGACTGCGCGCCTGCGCGCTGCGCCTGACCAATACCTACGGACCGGGCATGCGCGTCAAGGACGCGCGCCAGACCTTCCTCGGCATCTGGATCAAGCTGCTCCTGGAAGGCGCGCCGTTCGCGGTCTGGGGCGGCGAACAGCTGCGCGACTTCAACCATGTCGACGACGTGGTGGATGCGTTGCTGCTCGCGGCCGCGAGCGAAGACGCCAACGGCGGAGTCTACAACCTCGGTTCCGACGAGGTCGTTTCGCTGCGCGCTCTCGCCGATGCGTTAATCGAAGCGAACGGCGGCCAGGGAAGTTACGAGATCAAGACCTTCCCCGAGGAACGCAAGCGCATCGACATCGGCGACTACTACGCGGATTTCTCCCGCTTCGCCAGCCTCGGCTGGACGCCGCGCGTGCGGCTCGCGCAGGGACTGGCGAACACGCTCGACTATTATCGGCAGCATATTGCGAACTACCTCTGACATGACCGTGACTCGCGACATCCCGCAATGCAGCCCGCTGGCCGGCTACCTCGATCAGGCCGAGGCGATCGACACCGCGTTGCAGCGCGTGCTGCGCGGCGGGCGCTACATCCTCGGCCCGGAGGTCGCGGCATTCGAGCAGGAATTCGCCGCCTTCGTCGGCGCGACGCACGGGCTCGGCGTGGCCAATGGAACCGACGCGATCGCGGTCGCGCTGCGTGCGCTCGGCGTAGGCGCGGGCGACGTGGTGCTGACCGTATCCAACACCGCGGTGGCGACCACGGTCGCGATCCGCGCGGTCGGCGCGGATCCGCTGTTCGCCGACATCGACGCCGAGCACGGGCTGATGGACGTTGCGCACGCCGCCGCCCTGCTGGAGCGCGCGGCGCGCGGCGAGATCGGCATTCCGATCGATCGCATAAAGGCGATCCTGCCGGTGCATTTGTACGGGCGCTGTGTGGACATGGACGCGCTGTGCGCGCTGGCCGCACGCCGTCGCCTCCCGATCGTCGAGGACTGCGCGCAGGCGCACGGCGCGCAGTGGAACGGACGCGGAGCGGGCACGTTCGGCGCGATCGCGACTTTCAGTTTCTATCCGACCAAGAACCTCGGTGCGATCGGCGACGGCGGCGCGGTGACGACTTCCGATCCCGACCTGCGCGAGCGCGCGCGCCTGCTGCGCGAATACGGATGGAAGCAGCGCTACATCAGCGACATCGAAGGCGGCAACTCGCGACTGGACGAACTGCAGGCCGCGCTGCTGCGGGTGAAGCTACAGCGGCTCGCGCAGGACAACGCCGCGCGGCGCGCGATCGCGGCCGTGTATCGCGCGCGCATCCGGAATCCGGACGTCGCCGTCGCGACGACCGCGGACGACGGCCACGTCTATCACCAGTTCGTCGTGCGCACGCCGCGGCGCGATGCCCTGCAGGTTTACCTGCGTGAACACGGCATCGGCACCCTGGTCCACTACCCGGCTGCGATCCACCAGCAGCCGGCCTACGCCGATCCCGCGTTCCTCCCGCTGCCGCTGCCGAACACCGAACGCTGGGCCGCGCAGGTGCTGAGCCTGCCGATGTTCCCGCAGCTCGCCATCGCGGACGCCGAACGCGTCGCCGACGCGATCAACGCATGGAACGGCCGTTGACGACGCACCGCCACTTCTGCACCTATTTCGATCATCGCTACCTCGCGCAGGGTCTGGCGCTGCACGCCTCGTTGTCGGAAGTCTGCGATTCGTTCACCCTGTGGGTGCTCGCGCTGAGCGAAGAAGCCGCGCGCATGCTCGAGGCTGCGAAGCTCGACCACCTGCGCGTCGTGCCGTTGGCCGCGCTCGAAGCCTTCGACCCGGAACTGCACGCGAGCCGCGTGAATCGCTCGCTGGTCGAGTACTACTTCACCTGCTCGCCCTGCCTGCCGCGCTACCTGCTGCGCCAACACTCCGACGTGCGCGAGATCACCTACCTCGATTCGGACCTGTATTTCTTCTCCAGCCCGGAAGCCGTGTTCGCCGAGATCGGCGGCGCATCGGTCGCGATCACGCCGCACCGCTTCACGCCCGTTTCCGCGCGCACGCACGCGCGCTACGGCCTGCACAACGTCGGCTGGCTGACCTTCCGCGACGATCCCGACGGACGCGCCTGCCTGGAATGGTGGCGCGAACGCTGCATCGAATGGTGTTTCGATCGCGTCGAAGCCGATCGCTACGCCGACCAGAAATACCTGGATCGTTTCCAGGCGCTGTTCAGGAACGTGCACGCGATCGCGCATCCCGGAGCGAACCTCGCGCCCTGGAACCTCGCGAACCATACCGTGGAATGGAAAGACGGCGCGGTGCACGTGGACGGGCGCGCGCTGGTGTTCTTCCACTTCCAGGGACTGCGACGATTGTCCGATGGCTGGTACGACAGCAACCTCACCGGCTACGGCGCGCGGCTCACGCCCGCGGTACGGGACCACGTGTTCCGTCCGTACCTGCAGGCGCTTGCAAAAACCGAAACATTTGCGGCGACGCTGGGTTCCGGGACCGTGAACGATCGGATCCGTCGCCGTGCGCGCGGACTGACCGGCCTGCGCTACGCCGCGGGCCGCGGCTGGCGGGCGTTGCGCGCGGCGCTGGCCGGCAATCTTGTCCGGAGCTGAGGATCGCGTCGTGCGCATCGTCTTCGTCTGCAAGCGCCACCCGCAGCAACGCGACCTGATCGAGCGTCCGTACGGCCGCTTCTTCCATCTGCCGGTGGCGCTCGCCGCGGCCGGGCACGACGTGCGGGTACAGCTGTGCAGCCACCGGAAGATGGAATCGCTTGCGACGCAGCGCGGCGGTGTGACCTGGAGCAGCCACGATATCCGCACGCTCGGACCGTGGCGTTTTCTCCAGAGGATCGAGAACGAAGCGCGCGCATTCGAACCAGACTGGATCGTCGGCGTCTCCGACGCGCAGTACGGCTGGCTCGCGCACCAGCTCGCGCGCAGGCTGGGCGCGAAGCTCGCGGTGGACGCCTACGACAACTACGAAGCCTACATGCCGTGGAACGCGCCGCTGCACTGGGCGTGGCGACGCGCCGTGCGCGCGGCGGATGTCGTCACCGCGGCAGGCCCGCAACTCGCTGCGCGGCTACAGTCCCATCGCCGCGGCGGACGCGCCGTCGAAGTGCTGCCGATGACCGCCGATCCGGATTTCATGCCACGCGATCGGGGCGAATGCCGCGCCGCGCTCGGCCTTCCCGCCGATGCCCCGCTGCTGGGATACGTCGGCAGCTGGACGCGCACTCGCGGCACGCACGGGATCCTCGATGCGTTCGCGCGCGTGCGTGCTCGGCGACCGGATGCACGGCTGGTGCTCAGCGGCCACCCTCCCGAGGACGCGTTGCGCGAACCCGGCGTGATCGGCCTGGGCTATCTGCCGGACGCGCAACTGCCGCTGCTGGTGAACGCGCTCGACGTCGCCTGCATCCTCGTCGCCAACACCGCGTTCGGACGCTACAGCTATCCGGCGAAACTCTGCGAGGCGATGGCCTGCAAGGTGTCCATCGTCGCGAGCGCGACCGATGCGGCGCGCTGGATGCTCGGCGATCGCGCAGAACATCTCGCGCGTATCGGCGATGCCGCCGATTTCGCGGCGCGCGTAATGCACCTGTTGGACGAACCTGCGTGCGACTATCAGCCGCTGCCGGCATGGAACGAACTCGGACAGCGCCTGGCTGATCTCCTGGGCGGATCCGGCTGAGTTGCCTGTCGCGATTCAGTCGCGCGAGCTGAGCAACGGCGCAATCAGTTCGCGCAAGCGCGTCCCGAATCGCTGCCAATCGAACCGCTGCGCGAATTCGCGGCAATCGGCGCGCAGCGTCGCATCGCGACCGCGCGCGAGCAATTCACAAACGCGGTCGGCGAATTGCGCATAGTCGGCGGCCTGCACCAGCCAGCCGGAACGCCCATCCGCCACTGCATCGGGGATGCCGCCCACCGCGAACGCGACCGTCGGCGTGCCGTAGGCCGCGGCTTCGATCGCGACCATGCCGAAACCCTCGACGTCGCCCGGCGTTTCCCGCACGGGGAACACCAGCACGTCCGCTGCATGGTATGCAGCCGACAAAGCAGCTTCGTCGCAGACACCGAGGATGCGCACGTTGTCGCGCAGCCCGAGCGCGTCCGCCGCGTCCACGATGCGCCGGCCCATGCCGGCCGCGCTGCCGGTGAGGGCATCCGGCGCTTCGTCGCCGATCACCACCAGCGTCACGTCCGGATAGTCTTGTGCGATCGCGGGCAGCGCGTTCTGCACGAACTCCAACAAACCCTTGCGCGGCGTGAGCCGTCCGACCGACAACAGCAGCCGGCGTTCGCCGAAACCGTGGCGTTCGCGGAACGCGCGCGCCGCCGCCGGATCGATGGTCGCCGGCGGATCCACACCCGGATTCAGCACCACGATCCTCGCGGCAGGAATGCCGATGCCCTCGGCGAGCGAAGCGGTGTGCCGGCTGTTTGCGATCACGCGATCCATGCGCCGCAGGAACGGTCGCCACAGCCATCGATACACCGGATGCGCGACGACCAGGTCGAGTCCGTGCACGTACGCCGCCGCGCGCGCGCCGCTCAAATGCGCCGCGATCCACGCGATCGGCGCGGTGAGGCCGCTGCCGGCGAACACGCAATCCGGCCGACGCCGACGTGCGGTGCGCAGCGCGCGCAGCGCGGCTGTGGGCAGGAAGCGCCCCATCGGCCGGTGCGGGACTTCCTGCGTCGCGACAATCTCCGGCAGATGTGCGCCGCAGCCGGTCGGGCCGATTACCTCCAGATCGCAATCCCGGGCGAGCGCGAGCGCGAGATGCAGGTTCAGGCGTTCCATGCCGCCACGCAGCGGCGGCAGGTTGCGCGTGACCAGCAGCACGCGCGCGCGGCGCGCGGACGGCTCAGTCATTTTTGCGATAGGTCAGGTTGGTGATCTGCTCGGAGATCAACCCGATCAGGAACACGATCACCGAGGCGCTCAGCAGCAGCGCGCTCATGTTCGTGAAGCGGTGCTCGTGGAGGTAGGTCCAGGCGTATTCGCCCAGGCCCAGCGCGAAGAACAGGAACGAAACCGGCGCGAACAGTTTCACGGGCGAGTACAGGGTCGCGATCTTGAAGATGATCAGCAGGAAGCGCACGCCGTCGCGCAGCGGCTTGATGTGGCTCTTGCCGATGCGCGGCTTGACCGGCACGGGCACGTAGGCGACCGGGTACGCGCTGCGGAAGAACGCCATCGTGATCGTGGTCGGGTACGAGAAACCGTTCGGCAGCAGGTACAGGAATTCACGGAATTTGTCCGCGCGCACAACGCGGAACCCGGAAGTCAGGTCGCGGATGACGTGGCCGGTCATCCAGCTCGACAGGCGGTTGTAGAACGCATTCGCGAGCCCGCGGCCGAGGCTGGCCTGGCCACCGCCGTCGCGCGCAGCCACGACCATGTCGTAGCCTTGGTCGAGTTGCTTCAGCAACGCCGCGATGTGTTCGGGCTCATGCTGCGCATCGGCGTCCATGAACACGATCGTTCGACCCTGCGCGGCCTTGGCGCCCCGCTTGATCGCCGCGCCGTTGCCCATGCTGTAGGGGGAGCCGAGCACCTCCGCGCCGTTTTCTGTCGCGATCGCGGCGGTGCGGTCGGTCGAGCCGTCGTCCACGAGCAGGATCTGCGCCTGCGGATAGTGCGCGCGCAGCCTCGGCAGCAATTGCACCAGGGCCGCCTCCTCGTTCTTGGCCGGCAACACGATGCTCAGTTCGATATCCACGCGGCCCCCGCTGACAATCCGTTAAGCCTAACGCAGCCATCCCCCCGCCGTCGCCCCGCTCCACCCCATCGGCAGCCGCGGGCTACATCCGCGGGCCGTTTTGCGGTAGATTCGACGGCAGGTTCGGACGTTGGGGAATGGATGAACGCGGCCGTCACCGCCAATCTGGCTGGCATCACGGGCATCGTCCGGCGCTTGGTGCTGGACGGTGCGCTCGCGGAACCGGATGCGCGCAGCGCGATGGACGAGGCGCTCAAGGCCAAAAAGCCCGTCCACCAGTACCTGCTCGAGAAGCGCCTGAGCACGCCGGCGCAGATCGCCGGCGCGAATTCGGCCGAATTCGGCATCCCCTTGTTCGACGCGACGGTGATGGACCTGGGCCAGGCGGCCACCAAGCTCGTCAGCGAAGAATTGGTGCAGAAACACAATGTCCTGCCGCTGTTCAAGCGCGGCAACCGCCTGTTCGTCGGCATTTCCGACCCGACCAACACCCGCGCGCTCGACGAAATCAAGTTCGCGACCAATCTCACCGTCGAACCGATCCTGATCGACGAGGAGCGTCTCAAGCGCACCACCGACATGGCCCTGAGCGCGAGCGACACGCTCACCGAGGGCATGAACGACGACGAGGGGCTGGAATCCCTCGAGGTCGGCGATATAGACGGCGCCGAGGCGGACGCCGCCACCGACGCGAGCAAGGCGGACGACACGCCGGTCGTGAAGTTCGTGAACAAGGTGCTGGTGGATGCGATCAAGCGCGGCGCCTCGGACATCCACTTCGAGCCCTACGAGAACGACTTCCGCGTGCGCCTGCGCATGGACGGCATCCTGCGCTCGGTCGCCAAGGTGCCGGTCAAGCTCAACACGCGCATCTCCGCGCGCCTGAAGGTGATGTCCTCGATGGACATCGCCGAGCGCCGCGTGCCGCAGGACGGACGCATCAAGCTCGCGCTGTCCAAGACCCGGCAGATGGACTTCCGCGTCAGCACCTGCCCGACCCTGTTCGGCGAAAAGGTGGTTCTCCGCCTGCTCGACAGCGCGGCCGCCAAGCTCGGCATCGACAAGCTCGGCTACGAGGACGACCAGAAGCAGTTGTTCCTCGATTCGATGCACAAGCCCTACGGCATGATCCTGGTGACCGGCCCGACCGGCTCGGGCAAGACCGTGTCGCTGTACACCGCGCTGAACATCCTCAACACCGACGAGCGCAACATCTCCACCTGCGAGGACCCGGTCGAAATCCGCCTGACCGGCGTCAACCAGGTGCAGATGAACGTCAAGAAGGGCATGACCTTCGCGGTCGCGCTGCGCGCGTTCCTGCGCCAGGACCCGGACATCATCATGGTCGGCGAGATCCGCGACCTGGAAACCGCCGAGATCGCGATCAAGGCCGCGCAGACCGGCCACATGGTGCTTTCGACGCTGCATACCAACGACGCGCCGCAGACGATCGCGCGCCTGATGAACATGGGCATCGCGCCGTACAACATCACCAGCTCGGTGACGCTGGTGATCGCACAGCGCCTCGCGCGCCGCCTGCACGACTGCAAGCGCGAAGTGGTGCTGCCCGAGCACGCGCTGCTTGCGGAGGGCTTCACCGAGGCCGACATCAAGCGCGGGCTGCACCTGTACGAGGCGGTCGGCTGCGCCGACTGCAACGACGGCTACAAGGGGCGCCTCGGCATCTACCAGGTGATGCCGATGACCGAAGAGATCCAGAAGATCGTGCTCCAGGGGGGGAACGCGATGGAAATCGCCGAAGCCGCGCAACGCGAGGGCATCCGCGACCTGCGCCAGTCGGCGCTGCTCAAGGCCAAGAACGGCCTGACCAGCCTTGCGGAAATCAACCGAGTGACCAAGGAATAAGCCATGGCCGCCACCAAGACCGCCGTACGCGCGCAGACCCAGGCCCCCGGGCCACGCGATCCCAACCCGCTCCAGGTGTTCGTCTGGGCCGGCACCGACAAGCGCGGCAAGAAGCTCAAGGGCGAGCAGTTGGCGAAGACCGCCAACCTGCTGCGCGCCGACCTGCGTGCACAGGGCATCAGCCCCACCACGGTCAAGCCCAAGGGCAAGCCGCTGTTCGGCGCGTCGGGTTCGCGCGTCACCCCGCGCGAGATCGCGATTTTCAGCCGCCAGCTCGCGACGATGATGCAGTCGGGCATCCCGATGGTGAGTTCGTTCGAGATCATCTCGGGCGGCGTCAAGAACCCGCGGTTCAAGAAACTGCTGGAAGACATCCGCACCGACATCGAGGGCGGCTCCTCGCTGCACGAAGCGATCAGCAAGCACCCGGTGCAGTTCGACGAGCTCTACCGCAACCTGGTCAAGGCCGGCGAAGGCGCCGGCGTGCTCGACACCGTGCTGGACACGATCGCGACCTACAAGGAACGCATCGAGGCCATCAAGGGCAAGATCAAGAAAGCGCTGTTCTACCCGATCGCGGTGATCGCGGTCGCGATCCTGGTCAGCGCGATCCTGCTGATTTTCGTGGTGCCGCAGTTCGAGGAAGTGTTCAAGAACTTCGGCGCCGACCTGCCGGCCTTCACCAAGTTGCTGGTCGCGGCCTCGCGGTTCATGGTGACCTACTGGTGGATGGCGCTGCTTATCGTCGGCGGCTCGATCTTCGGCATCCTCTTCCTGTTCAAGCGCTCCCAGCGTTTCGCGCACTTCATCGACCGCGCGATGTTGAAGCTGCCGGTGATCGGCAAGGTGCTGCACGAATCGGCGATCTCGCGCTTCGCGCGCACGCTCGCGCTGACCTTCAAGGCCGGCGTGCCGCTGGTCGAGGCGCTCACCACCGTCGGCGGCGCGACCGGCAGCGTGGTTTATTCCGACGCGGTCGCGAAGATCAAGGAGGACGTCGCGGTCGGCTTCCAGCTCAACATGGCGATGAAGCAGGTCAACCTGTTCCCGCACATGGTGGTGCAGATGGTCGCGATCGGCGAGGAAGCCGGCGCGCTCGACACGATGCTGTTCAAGGTCGCCGAGTTCTACGAGCAGGAGGTCAACAACGCGGTGGACGCGCTGTCGAGCCTGCTAGAGCCATTGATCATGGTGATCATCGGCACCTTGGTCGGCAGCATGGTCATCGGCATGTACCTGCCGATCTTCAAGCTCGCCACCACCGTCTGACCGCGTGTTGATCGAGATGCTGCAGCAGCCGGCCATCGCGGCCGGCTGCGCCTTCCTGTTCGGGCTGCTGATCGGCAGCTTCCTCAACGTGGTGATCCTGCGGCTGCCCGCGCGGCTGGAATGGAAGTGGCGGCGTGACAGCCGCGAATTGCTCGAACTTCCCGAAACCGACGATGGAACGGCCGCTCCCGCCGGGCTGGTGATCGACCGCTCGCGCTGCCCGCACTGCGCGCACCAGCTCTCGGCGTTCGACAACATCCCTTTGCTGAGTTTCCTCGTGCTACGCGGACGCTGCCGCTACTGCCGCGCACCGATTTCGTGGCAATACCCCGCGGTCGAACTGCTCACCGGCCTGGCCTTCGCCGCCTGCGTCTGGCATTTCGGCCCTGGCGCGCAGGCCCTGGCTGCGCTGATGTTCAGCGCCTTCCTGATCGCCATGTCCGGCATCGATCTGCGCACGACGCTACTGCCCGACCAGCTCACCTACCCGTTGCTCTGGCTTGGCCTGTTGCTGGGCACGGTCGGCGTCTTCGTCGATCCGGTCGCGGCCGTGCTCGGCGCGGCGATCGGATATCTGAGCCTCTGGACGATCTATTGGCTGTTCAAGCTCACGACCGGCAAGGAAGGCATGGGTTACGGCGATTTCAAATTGCTCGCCGCGCTCGGCGCCTGGTGCGGCCTTCGCGGCCTGCTGCCGATCGTGTTCATCGCGGCGCTGCTCGGCGCGTTGATCGGCGGCGCGTGGCTGCTGCTGCGCGGCCGCGACCGCGCGACGCCGATCCCGTTCGGGCCGTTCCTCGCGCTCGGCGGATGGGTGCAACTGCTGTGGGGACCGCAGTTGATCGAGGCCTGGCTGCGGTTTGCGCGCGTGGCCTGAACGATGGCGCGCTTCGTCGTCGCGATCACCGGCGGAATCGCCTCGGGCAAGTCCGAGGTCAGCCACCTGTTCGCCGAGCATGGCGTCGCCGTCGCCGACGCGGACGTGGTCGCGCGCGAGCTGGTCGAACCCGGGCAGCCCGCTTTGCGCGAGATCGCCGCGCGTTTCGGCCCGGGCGTGGTGCATGACGATGGAACGCTCGATCGCGCCGCGCTGCGACAGCGGATTTTCGACGATGCATCCGCGCGCCGCGACCTCGAGGCGATCCTGCATCCGCGCATACGCCGCGCCTTGCATGAAGCCTGCGACGCGGCGAGTGGCGCCTATGCGGTCACGGTGATTCCCCTGCTCGCCGAAGGCGGCGGTCGCAGCGCGTATCCGTGGCTGACGCGGATCCTCGTGGTGGATGCGCCACGAGACGCACAAATGCGGCGCTTGCTCGGACGCGACGGCGCTACGCCCGAGCAGGCGGAGCGCACGCTCGCGGCGCAGGCATCGCGCGAGGCGCGACTGGCGATCGCCGACGACGTAATCACGAACTCCGGCGACCTTGTCGCGCTTGCGCCGCAGGTCGAAGCGCTGCATGCCCTGTACACGAGACTTGCCCGGGAAACGGCTTGAGTCGGCTCACCGCGGCGTTCAAGACGAAATGTGCCGGGCCTGTTGTTCGTGGCGAACGCGATCCGGAAAATCAATTGCCCCAGAGTCCGCGTATCGCCGCGATGCCCTGCGCGCCGTGTGCGCGCGCAGTTTCGACGTCGCCCGCGCGCATCCCGCCGAGCGCGTAGATCGGCAGCGAGACCTGCTCGCGAAGACGCAAAAATCCGTTCCAGCCCAGCGGTTCGTGATCGGGATGGCTCGGCGTCGCAGCCACCGTGCCGAGCACGACGAAATCCGCCCCGATCGCTTCCGCATGTCGCAATTCGTCGGCATCGTGGCAGGACGCCGCGACCAGCTGCCGCGATGGCAGCGGCCGCTCCCTCAGCGACAGCAGCTGCGTCGCACGCAGGTGCACGCCGACGCCGAGCGCGCGGGCTAGCTCGATATCGCCGTTGACCAGCAATTCCGCGCCCGCGGCCTTGCAGCGGATCCACGCCGATTCCGTGAGTGCGCGCAGGGCTTCCGGCGCAAGCGCGCGGCTGCGCAGTTGCACGCGACGCACGCCGGACTGCAAGGCCTGTTCGAGCCGGCCCAGAAATGCCTTCGCGCGCTGCGGATCGGGTTCGGGCGTGATCAGGTAACGATCCGGCTGGAGCAGCACCGCCACCACGGGTCGATCCGCGGACGGCATCGGATAGGTCGCGAGCTTGCCCGGCGGCGCCCAAGCCAGTGCCTGGCGCTCGCGTCCGATCGCGTTGCCGCTCCAGGCCAGGATGCGGCGCACATCGAGCACGATGCGCTTGTCGTGGTAGATCTGCGGCACCGCGACCAGCGGTTCGCTGCGTTCGACGCGGATGCCCAGTTCCTCGTGCAGCTCGCGCGCGAGTGCCTGTTCCGGCGTTTCGCCGGGATCGACCTTCCCTCCCGGGAATTCCCACAGGCCGGCGAGGTCGCGGCCCGCGGTGCGCCGCGCGAGCAGGATGCGGCCGCGCGCGTCTTCGATCACGCCAGCGACTACGTATACCGGCGCGGATTTCTTCATGCGAACCGGATCGGGACGCGGTGCTTACACCAGCTGCCCATGGCACTGCTTGTACTTCTTTCCGGAGCCGCAAGGACAAGGATCGTTACGCCCGATCTTCGGCCCTTCGCGCAGGATCGGTTGCGCCACCGCGACCGCCGCGGCGGCCGCGAGATCCGCGTTCGCGGCATCCTCGGCCGCGGCCGGCAGGCCCGGATGGTCCGGATGCTGGAACTGCATCTGCTTCGCCTTGGCTTCGGCGAGGCGGCGTTCCTCGGCTTCCAGCCGCGCGATCTCCTCGTCGTTGCGCACGCGCACGCGCGCGAGGATCGTGGCGACCTCGCGTTTGACCTTCTCGAGCATCTCCGAGAACAGCTCGAACGCCTCGCGCTTGAACTCCTGTTTGGGCTGCTTCTGCGCGTAGCCGCGCAGGTGGATGCCCTGGCGCAGGTAGTCCATGCGCGCGAGGTGCTCCTTCCAGTTCTGGTCGAGCACGTTGAGCATCACGTGCTTTTCCAGCGCGCGCATCATCTCCGCGCCGATCTCGCGCTCCTTGCCGGCGAACAGCTCCGCCGCGAGTTCCTGCACGCGGCGTGCGATCGCCGCGGCGTCAACGTCCTCGCCCCCTGAGCCGTGCGCGTAGCCCTGCAGGTCGGCCTTGATCCCGAACTCGTCATCGAGCGCGTGTTCCAACCCGGGCAGGTCCCACTGCTCGTCCACCGAGTGCTCCGGCACGTGGCGCCGGACGAGATCTGCGAACACGTCCTCGCGGATGGATGCGACGGTGTCCTGCACCGAGTCGGTCTCCAGCAGCTCGTCGCGCTGCTTGTAGATGACCTTGCGCTGGTCGTTGTTGACGTCGTCGAACTCGAGCAGGTTCTTGCGGATGTCGAAGTTGTGCGCCTCGACCTTGCGCTGCGCCTTCTCGATCTGCCGGCTCACCAGCGGCGATTCGATGACGTCGTCCTCCTTCATTCGCATCATCTTCATCGCGCGCTGGATGAAGTCCGACGCGAAGATGCGCATCAGGTTGTCCTCGAAGGACAGGTAGAAGCGGCTGGATCCGTTGTCGCCCTGGCGCCCCGAGCGGCCGCGCAACTGGTTGTCGATGCGCCGCGATTCGTGGCGCTCGGTGCCGACGATGTGCAGGCCGCCCGCGGCGAGCACATCGCCGTGACGCTGCTGCCAGCCATCGCGCACGCGCGCGCGATCCGCATCGGTCGCGTCGTCGCCCAGCGCCTGCAGCTCCGCGTCGAGGTTGCCGCCGAGCACGATGTCGGTGCCGCGGCCGGCCATGTTGGTCGCGATCGTCACCGCCTTGGGCTTGCCGGCCTGCGCGACGATCTGCGCCTCGCGCTCGTGCTGCTTGGCGTTGAGCACCTCGTGCGGCACGTGCTCCTTGCGAAGGCGTTGGCTGAGCATCTCGGACGTCTCGATCGAGGTCGTGCCGACCAGCACCGGCTGGCCGCGCTGGTAGCAGTCCTTGATGTCCTCGACGACCGCGTCGTACTTCGCCTTCTGGCCGAAAAACACCAGGTCGGCATTGTCCTTGCGAACCATCGGCCGGTGGGTCGGGATCACGCAGACTTCCAGCCCGTAGATGTCCTGGAATTCATAGGCCTCGGTGTCCGCGGTACCGGTCATGCCGGCCAGCTTGGAATACATGCGGAAGTAGTTCTGGAAGGTGATCGAGGCCAGCGTCTGGTTCTCGCGCTGGATCGGCACGTTCTCCTTGGCCTCGACCGCCTGGTGCAGGCCGTCCGACCAGCGCCGGCCCTGCAGCGTGCGGCCGGTGAACTCGTCCACGATGATCACTTCGCCGTCGCGGACGATGTAATCGACGTCGCGCTGGTAGAGCGCGTGCGCGCGCAGGCCGGCATTGAGGTGGTGTACGACCGCGAGGTTGGATGCGTCGTACAGGCTGGCGTCGGCTTCGAGGATGCCGGCCTCGCGCAGCAGGTCCTCGGCGTGCGACATGCCCGCTTCCGACAGGTGCACCTGCTTGCCCTTCTCGTCCACCCAGTAGTCGCCCTCGCCTTCCTCGGTGGCCTGCCGCGTCAGCTTCGGCACGATGCGGTTGACCTTGACGTACAGCTCGGGCGATTCGTCGGCGGGACCGGAGATGATCAGCGGCGTGCGCGCCTCGTCGATGAGGATCGAATCGACCTCGTCCACGATCGCGAAATTCAGTCCGCGCTGGAAGCGGCTGTCCTTGTCCAGCGCCATGTTGTCGCGCAGGTAATCGAAGCCGTATTCGTTGTTGGTGCCGTAGGTGATGTCGCTTCCGTAGGCGGCCTTCTTGTCGCCGTGCGGCATGTTCGGATAGACCACGCCCACGCTCATGCCCAGCCAGCTGTAGAGCCGGCCCATCCACGCCGAGTCGCGCTTGGCGAGGTAGTCGTTCACGGTGACCACGTGCACGCCCTTGCCGGACAATGCGTTGAGATACACCGCGAGCGTGCCGACCAGGGTCTTGCCCTCGCCGGTGCGCATCTCGGCGATCTTGCCCAGGTGCAGCACCATGCCGCCGATCAGCTGGACGTCGTAGTGGCGCAGGCCGAGCACGCGCACCGATGCCTCGCGCACGACCGCGAAGGCTTCGGGCAACAGCTGGTCCAGGGTTTCGCCCGCCGCCAGCCGCTGGCGGAACTCTTCGGTCCTGGCCTTGAGCGCGTCGTCGGAAAGTTTCTGCAAGCCGGCTTCGAGCGCGTTGATCTTGACGACGTTCTTCTGCAGTTGCTTCAGCAGGCGCTCGTTGCGGCTGCCGAACACGCGGGTGAGGAGGCTGTTGAACATGGGGATCCGGGGTGATGGATTCGGTGATGGCCTCGACGACGCGCGAACGCGCAACGCCAAAACGCGGCGGGCCGCACGCGGCGGCCCGGCTGCATATTCTAACGTGGGGTCGGCCGGATGCGTATCAAGCGCAGGCCGCGGGTAGCTTTAATGCCCGATCTTGCTCAGGTACGGCTTCGGATTGACCGGCTGGCCATTGATCCAAACCTCGAAATGCAGGTGCGCGCCGGTCGAATGGCCGGTCGAACCCACCTTCGCGATCACCTCGCCGGCGTGCACGAGATCGCCGGCCTTCACCAGCAGCTTCGAGCAGTGCCCGTAGCGGGTGACGTAACCGTTGCCGTGGTCGATGTCCACCACGTTGCCGTAGCCGCCGCCGTCGTAGTCGGCACGGATCACGATGCCGTCGGCGGCCGAATGGATCGGATCGCCGTATTCGCCGTTGAGATCCAGGCCCTTGTGGAATTCGTGGCCGCCGGTGATCGGGTCGAGGCGGTTGCCGAATGGCGCGGAGACATAGGTGTTCGCCAGCGGCATCGAGGACGGCGTCTGGCTGCGGTCGAGGTCCTGGTTGAGCAGCAGCGATTCGAGCACCTGCAACTGGTCGCCAGAGTGGGTCAGTATCTTGCCCAGGCCCTGCATCTGCTGGGTCAGCTCGCCGGCGCCGACCGGCGTGGTCGGCTCGCCGCCGCCGCCCGTGCCTGGTTGCGCAGAAAAGTTGAATTCGCCATCGGCGATCTTGCCCATCCGTACCAAGCGTTCGCCGAGCGCGTTCAGGCGGTTGGTCTGGGCCTGCAGCTCGCCGAGCTTGACCGCCATCGCGTTGATCTCGCGTTGCGATGCCGCGCGGATTTCCGATCCCTGCGATTGCAGGCGGACGTTCTCGGCGCGCAGCGCGCGCTCGTCGAGGGTCGCAACGCCGCTGCGGGCGAAATAACCGAAGCCGAATCCGCTCAGGATCAGGATCGCCAGCACGGCGGTCGCGCCGATGAACAGCTTGCGGTCGTCATGCACGCAAAACCGCTTCGGCGCCTTCAGGAATTTCGCTACGATGATGACATTCATGCGCAAACCGTCCGACGTTCGTTCTCAGGGCACAGCCAAGGCGGGCTCCGCGCCGCGTCCCGCGCTGGAAGCGGTGGGAGAGGCCGGGCTCGACCGACTCATCGAGCGCGCGCAATGGCTGGCGGCGCTGGACGAGCGGCTGCGTCGTTGCCTGCCGGATTCATTGCATCCGCATTGCCGATTGGCCAACGCGGGTTCCGGCAAATTGGTGTATCTGGTGGACGCGCCGGTCTGGGGCAGCAAGTTGCGGCAATACACAGACGCCCTGCTGGACGCTGCGGCCGAAGCCGGCCTGCAAACCGACGCGCTCATCATCAAAGTGGTGCCGCCGCTTCCGTCCGGACCGGACCTGGCAGCCCCGAAACCCCTGTCCCAAGCCACCCGCGATGCTTTGCGGCGTACGGCCGAGTCCGTGGCGGACCCCGAATTGCGGGCCCAACTCCTGCGGCTGGCCTCCCTGTCCTGACCGCGCGAACGCGAGGACGTCCGCTATCCCTGTCCGCCGTATTCCAGGCAGGACGTGGGGGAACGGATACTACACCCAGGAACGGACACGAGGAAGTGCAAAAGGCCAATCGAATCCGTTACTTATGTAACGAATTCGTTAAACCGCGAACTGGGTCAAACGGCCTGGGCCGGATGCGCGTAGGAAATCGGCGCCTGTTCCGGATCGCTGAAGGTGACTTCTTCCCAAGCCGTGCGGTCGGCGAGCAACGTGCGCAGCAACTGGTTGTTGAGCTGGTGGCCCGACTTGTGGCCGTAGAACGCGCCGATCAGGCTGTGGCCGAGCAGGTAGAGGTCGCCGATCGCGTCGAGGATCTTGTGCTTGACGAACTCGTCCTCGTAACGCAGTCCGTCCTCGTTGAGGATCCGGTAATCGTCGAGCACGATCGCGTTGTCCATGCTACCGCCGAGGACCAGCTTACGGTCGCGCAGCATCTCGATGTCCTTCATGAAACCGAAGGTGCGCGCGCGGCTGACTTCCTTGACGAAGGAGGTCGTCGAGAAATCCACCTCTGCGGACGAGGTCGAGCGGGTGAAGATCGGATGGTTGAAGCTGATCGTGAAGCCGACCTTGAAGCCATCGAACGGTTCGAAGCGCGCCCACTTGTCGCCGTCCTCGACGCGCACCGGCTTCTTGATGCGGACGAAACGCTTGGCGGCGTTCTGCTCCTCGATGCCGGCGGACTGGATCAGGAATACATAAGGACCCGCCGATCCGTCCATGATCGGCACTTCGGGCGCCGAAAGATCCACGTAGGCGTTGTCGATGCCCAGGCCCGCCATCGCCGAGAGCAGGTGCTCGACGGTCATGATGCGGACATCGCCGCGTGTCAGCGTGGTGGAGAGGCTGGTGTCGCCGACGTGCTCGGCGCGCGCATGGATCTCGATCGGATCGGCGAAATCCACGCGACGGAAGATGATGCCGGTGTCCGGTGCGGCCGGACGCAAGGTCATGAAGACCTTTTCGCCTGAGTGGATGCCCACGCCCGTGGCGCGGATCACATTTTTCAGCGTGCGCTGCTTGATCATTGTTGTGCGTTCTCCGGGCCGGAGCGCCACAAAGCGGTGCCGAGGATAACACGCGCTTTACCGTAAATAAAACACTTCTGACGCTGGATTGTCCCATCCGCGCAACAATCGCGCGTTTGAACCGGATGCTGTTTCCCCGCAAATCTTATCTTGGAGTCTGATTGCCTGTCCGTGGTTCCCACGTGAAGGCCGATTCCCGAAAGAGACCCGGACGCCCAACGGAGAAGGCGTCCGGGTGGATCAGGTTTTCAGCTACCGCATTTCTTCATCCGATCGCGCATCAATCCGCCTGCCGACGCAGGAACGCCGGAATGTCGAGGTAGGCATCGCTCGGCACCTCGCCGGCATTTGCCGACTCGCCACGGTTTGCGCGCAGTCCGGTGAATCCCGATGCGGGCGTGGGGGCATACGTGTCCGCGGCATACTCGACTTGGCCGTTGGTGGCGTTGCGGATCAGCTTGACCTGTGGCACGCGCGCCACGTTGCGCTCGAAGCCGCGCTCCTCGCGGTCGCTACCGCGCACCGGCTGGCGCGCCGTCTGGCGGTTCAGGCCGGTTGCGACCACGGTCACGCGCACCTCGTCGGCCATGTCCGGATCGAGCACAGTGCCGATCACGACGGTCGCGTCCTCGGAAGCGAACTCCTCGATGGTGTGCCCGACCTCGTCGAACTCGCGCATGGTGAAATCCGGGCCCGCGGTGATGTTCACCAGAATGCCGTTGGCACCCGAGAGGTTGACATCGTCGAGCAGCGGATTGCTGATCGCCGCCTCCGCCGCTGCCATCGCTCGGTCGTCGCCGCGGGCGATGCCCGAGCCCATCATCGCCATGCCCATCTCGCTCATCACGGTGCGCACGTCGGCGAAGTCCACGTTGATCAGGCCCGGCCGCACGATCAGGTCGGCGATGCCCTGTACCGCGCCGAGCAGCACGTCGTTGGCGGCCTTGAACGCCTGCACCATCGTCGCCTCGCGGCCGAGCACGGTGATCAGCTTCTCGTTCGGGATCGTGATCAGCGAGTCGCAGTGCTGGGCGAGTTCCTCGATGCCCTTGAGCGCGACCTGCATGCGCCGGCGTCCTTCGAACGGGAACGGCTTGGTGACGACCGCGACCGTGAGGATGCCCATCTCCTTGGCGAGCTGCGCGACGACCGGCGCCGCGCCGGTGCCCGTGCCGCCGCCCATGCCCGCGGTGATGAACACCATGTCGGCGCCTTCGAGCGCCTCGACGATGCGCTCGCGATCCTCGAGCGCGGCCTGGCGACCGACCTCGGGATTCGCGCCCGCGCCCAGTCCCTTCGTCACGTTGCCGCCCAGCTGCAGCTGCAGCTTGGAACCGGTGTTCTTGATCGCCTGCGCATCGGTGTTCGCGGTGATGAACTCCACGCCATCGACGCTGCTGTTGACCATGTGCGCGACCGCGTTGCCGCCACCGCCGCCGACACCGAGGACCTTGATGACCGCGTTGGGCGCGACCTTCTCGATCAGTTCGAAATGTGCCATGTCCGTCTCCTCCGTTGGTTTGTGTTTCTAGTTTTGTGTCGCTATCGCACTCGACCCGTTCCCGACCTTCGCCTTCCCGCCGCTTCTCATCCAACCTGACCCCTCATTCCCATCGCCTTGCCACCCGGTACACGGATGTACCGGCGGATCGAGCGCTCCCTGCTCGATCCGGTAAACGTGAACAGGCTCTGCCTGTTCCGTTTACGCAGGACTCGGGCAGGAGGCCCGATGTCCTGCTTCAAATTCAGAACTCGCCGCGATACCAGTTGCGCAATTTGTTGAAGAAGGTTCCCGCCCGCCCGGTCGGCAACGCCGGCCGGCGCGGGTGTTCGATCTGGCTGCCCCAGAGCAGCAGGCCCACGCCCGTCGCGTGCACCGGATTGCCGACCACTTCGCCCAGTCCGCTCACGTGCTGCGGGATGCCCAGTCGCACCGGCATGTGCAGCATTTCCTCGGCGAGCTCGACCACGCCTTCCATCTTTGAAGCGCCACCGGTCAGCACGAGACCTGCGCGCACGAGTTCCTCGAACCCCGCGCGGCGCAGTTCGGCCTGCACCATCTCGAAAATCTCCTCGTAGCGGTTCTGCACCGCCTCGGCGAGCGCCTGGCGCGCGAGCCGCCGCGGCGGCCGGTCGCCGACGCTGGGCACCTGGATCGATTCCTCGGCGGTCGCCAGCTGCGCGAGCGCGCAGGCATAGCGGACCTTGATCTGTTCGGCTTCCGGCGTCGGCGTGCGCAGCAGGTGCGCGATGTCGTTCGTCACCTGGTCGCCCGCGATCGGCAACGAGGCGCTGTGGCGGATCGCGCCGCGCGTGAACACCGCGATGTCGGTCGTGCCCGCGCCCATGTCGACGAGCACGACGCCGAGTTCCTTCTCGTCGGCGGTCAGCACCGCGGTGCTCGAGGCGATCGCGGCGAGGATCAGGTCGTCGACCTGCAAGTGGCAGCGATTGATGCATTTGGTGATGTTCTGCGCGGCCGACTGCGCGCCCGTGACCAGGTGCGCGCGCACTTCCAGGCGCACGCCGGACATGCCGACCGGATTGCGGATGTCCTCCTGCGAGTTGTCGACCACGTATTCCTGCGCGATCGCGTGCAGGATCTTCTGGTCGGCGGGGATCGCGACCGCCTTGGCGGCCTGCAGCACGCTGTCGAGATCCGCGTAGGTCACCTCGCCGTCCTTGATCGGCACGATGCCCGGCGAGTTGCGGCACTGGGTGTGGCTGCCGGACACGCTCGCGTAGACCGAGCTGATCTCGCAGCCGGCCATCATCTCGGCCTCCTGCACCGCGCGCTGGATCGACTGCACGGTCGACTCGATGTCCACGACCACGCCGCGCTTGAGCCCGCGCGATTCGTGCGAGCCGATGCCGATCACCTCGATCGGATTGCCCGGCGAATACTCGCCGACCAGCGCGACGACCTTCGAGGTGCCGATGTCCAGACCGACGATGAGGGACTTGTCGCCTTTGCGATTCATGGTTGCGCCTGTTGCGGTGCCGGTTCGGCGGATGTGGAAGTGACAGGATTTGTCGGTGCGGTCGCAACCGGCGCACGCGCTTGCCGTGCGCCTGAAGGCGCGGCGACGGGTGTGTTCTGCCAGGCCAGCGTGAATCCGTTGGTGTAGCGCAGGTCCGCTCGCAGCAGCTTGTCGTTCGGGCGCGCGGCGAGGATTTGCGGCAGCAGTTGCGCGAAGCGGCGCAGGCGCGCCTGCGGATCGCCGCGGCCCACCACGCATTCCGAGCCGTCATTCAAGCGCAGGCTCCAACTACCGCGCCCGCTCAGGCTCACCGCCTGCACGCGCCGCCCGCTGCCTGCGAACAACGGCTGCGCCTGGTTGTACAAGGCGATCACCTCGGACATGCTGCCGTCCGGTCCGTCGAATTCCGGCAAGACCTGCAAGTCCGGATTGCCTGGCGCGGCGAACACTTCGCCGTGTTCGGACAGCAACTGGTCGCGTCCCCAGCGCGCGAATGGACGGTATTCGCTCAACGCGACGATGAGCTGGTCGGGCCAGTGCTTGCGCACCTCCACGCGTTCGACCCAAGGCAACGATGCGACGGCCGCGCGGATCGGTTCCATGCGGATCGCGAAGAAACCGCTGCGTGCTTGCGGCAGCACGACCGCGCGCACCTGTTCGGCGCTCACGCGCGCGAAAGGTCCGCTGACCTCGAGCCGGCGCAGCGGCCAGCGATCGCCCGCTATCCAGCCGTTGAGCACCGCGACCACCGGCAACGCGACCAGCGCGATCGCGAGCAGCCACGCGGACAGGCGCACGAAAGCGTTCATCGCGCGCCCCCCGGTATCGAGGTTTCGAGGATCCGCCAGCACAGCGTTTCGAAATCGATGCCAACCTCTCGCGCCGCTTTGGGCACCAGCGAATGGCTGGTCATGCCTGGTGCCGTATTGACTTCGAGAAGGAAGAAGCCGCCGACGCGATCGCGCATCACGTCCACGCGCGCCCAGCCCGAACACGCGGCGGCGCGGAAGGCATCGAGCGCGAGCTTGCCGATGGTCGCCTCGCCCTCGGCGTCCAATCCGGGGCAGATGTATTGGGTGTCCTCGGCGACGTATTTCGCGTGGTAGTCGTAGTACGCGCCCTTGGGCACGATGCGGATCGACGGCAGCGCGACCTCGCCGAGCACGCCGACGGTGAACTCGTCGCCTTCGATGAGCTGCTCCATCAGCAATTCGCCGGGGTAGCGCGCAGCGAGCGCGACCGCATCCTCCAAGCCAGCCTCGTCGAACACGCGGCTCACGCCGACGCTCGATCCCTCGCAGGCGGGCTTGACGATCACCGGCAGACCCAGCGCATGCGCAGCCGCATGAACGTCAGCGCCGCGTTCGAGCCGCAGGTAGCGCGGCGTCGGCAGCCCCAGCGAGAGCCAGACCTGCTTGGTGCGGATCTTGTCCATGCTCAGCGCTGAACCGAGCACGCCCGAACCCGTGTATGGCACGCCGAGGGCTTCAAGCAATCCCTGTAACACGCCGTCCTCGCCGCCGCCGGCATGGCCGTGCAGGATGTTGAACACCCGATCGAATTTCTTCGCGGCCAGCGCGTCGACCAGCGCGGGAATGCCGTCCACCGCGTGCGCATCTACGCCGCGCGCGCGCAGCGCCTCGAGCACCTTGCGGCCCGAGTCCAGCGAGACCTCACGCTCGGAAGACGTGCCGCCCATCAGCACGGCCACCCGGCCGAACGCGCGCGGGTCGGCGACGCGGCTCATGCGCGCCCTCCCATCGCCTGCGCGACGTCCTGCGCGACATGGCCGATGTCGCCCGCACCCATGATCAGCAGCAGATCTCCGTCGAGCAGCACATCGGGCAGCAGCGACGGCAATTCGCGCACGCCGCCGACCAGCACCGGCTCGATGCGGCCGCGTGCGCGCACGGCGCGCGCGAGCGCTTTCGCGTCGGCATCAATGATCGGCGCCTCGCCCGCTGGATACACATCGGTCAGCAGCAGCGCGTCGACGCCCGAAAGCACCGCGGCGAATTCATCAAGCAGGTCGCGCGTGCGCGTATAGCGGTGCGGCTGGAACGCGACCACCAGCCGGCGCTGCGGCCATCCCGCGCGTGCGGCATCGAACACGGCCTGCAGTTCGCGCGGGTGGTGCCCGTAGTCATCCACGAGCAGCGCCTTGCCGCGGCCGAAATCGATCTCGCCAAGCTGGTTGAAACGCCGGCCGATGCCCTGGAACTGGTCGAGCGCGCGCGCGATCGCCGCAGGCGCGACGCCGAGCTGCCAGCCGATGGCCGCCGCCGCGAGCGCGTTGAGCACGTTGTGGCGTCCGGGCAGGTTCAGAGCGACCGCGACCGGATCCGCATCCGGCAGGCGCAGCGTGAAGCGCGTGCGGCCGGCATCCTGCACGACGTCCTCGGCGCGCACGTCGGCGACGTCCGCGAATCCGTAACGCAGCACGTGACGCGGCATTTCCGTGGCGAGCGCGGCGACTTCCGCGTCGTCCACGCAGAGAACGGCGAGTCCGTAGAACGGCAGCCGGTGCAGGAATTCCGAGAACGCCGCGCGCACGCGCTCGAAATCGCCGCCGTAATTCTCAAGGTGATCCGCGTCGATGTTGGTGACCACCGCGATCTGCGGATTCAGGCGCAGGAAGCTGCCGTCGCTTTCGTCCGCTTCGGCGACCAGCCATCGCCCTTGCCCGAGTCGCGCGTTGGAACCCGCCGAGAGCAGTTGCCCGCCGATCACGAAGGTCGGATCCATGCCGCCTTCGGAGAGCACGCTCGCGACCAGCGAGGTCGTCGTGGTCTTGCCGTGCGTGCCGGCGACCGCGATGCCGCGGCGGAAACGCATGAGCTCGGCGAGCATCTCCGCGCGCGGCACGACCGGGATGCGCTGCGCCCGCGCGGCAACAAGCTCGACGTTGTCGACCTTGATCGCGGAAGAGACGACCACCGCATCGGCGCCGGCGACGTTTTCGGCCGCGTGGCCCCGCTGCACGCACGCGCCGAGTGCGGCGAGCCGGCGCGTGACCGCGGAGTCCGCCGCGTCCGAGCCCGACACGGTATAGCCCAGCGTGAGCAGTACTTCGGCGATGCCGCTCATGCCCACGCCGCCGATGCCCACGAAATGCACGTGAGCGGTGCTACGTGCCGCATCATCCGACAGCAAGTGGCGGCGGATCATGCGGCTTCTCCGGAAGTACGGCTTTCCTGCATGCAGATCGCGGCGACGTGCGCGGCCGCGTCGGGTAGCGCGGCCGCGCGCGCGGATTCGGCCATCGCCAGCAGCGTCGCGCGATCGGACAGCAACTCGCGCAGCGCGGACTGCAGGCGATCGGCGAGATCGTCCGACTGCGGCAGCAGGCGCGCCGCACCGCGCTCGACGAGGTATTCCGCGTTGCGGGTCTGGTGGTCGTCCACCGCCGCCGGGAACGGCACGAGCAGCGCGCCGATTCCCGCCGCGCAGACTTCGGCGAGCGTCATCGCGCCCGCGCGGCAGATCAGAAGATCGGCCCAGGCATACGCGCCGGCCATGTCCTGGATAAATGGCTCGATCGATGCATTCACGCCGGCCTGCGTGTACGCGGCTTCGGCCTCCGCGCGCAGCGCCTCGCCGCATTGGTGGCGGACTTCGATGCCCAGATCGGACAGCGCCGCGATCGCCTTGGGTACCGCGGCGTTCAGTGCACGCGCACCCTGGCTGCCGCCGAGCACGAGCACGCGCAGCGCGCCGTCGCGATTCGCGAAGCGCTGCGCCGGCGGTGGCAGCGCGGCGACTTCCGCGCGCACCGGATTGCCGACCACTTCGCCGCCGCCCGCGAAGCTGCCGGGGAATCCGCAGAGCACGCGCCGCGCGATCTTCGCGAGCACGCGATTGGTGAATCCCGGCGCACGGTTGGCTTCGTGCACGATCAACGGGCGGCGCAACAGCCACGCCGCGACACCGCCCGGCCCCGCCGCGAATCCGCCCATGCTCAAGACGCTGCGCGGGCGCTGACGGCGCAGGATGTTCATCGCGTCGAGCAATGCCCGCACGAGCTTGAACGGTGCGGTGAGCAACGCGAACGCGCCCTTGCCGCGCAGGCCGCGGATGCGCAGCGTGTCGATCGCGATGCCGTGCGCGGGCACCAGCCGCGTTTCCATGCCGCCGGCCGAACCCATCCACACCACCGGCACGTCGTGATCGCGCAGCGCGCGCGCCACCGCAATGCCCGGGAAGATGTGCCCGCCGGTGCCGCCGGCGAGGATCATCACCGGACGCGCATTCATCGGAGCGAGCACGGCGTTCAAGCGGGCTCTCCGATATGCGGTTCGATCCGCACGCGCAGGCCGGCGCGTTCGCGCGCGCTGACCGGCGCATCGACCGGCATGGGCATGAGCATGTGCACGGGCGCGATCTCGACCGGCATCGCCGACGCATCGGCGCGCGCACGCGCGACCTGGCGCTGCGCGCGATCGACTTCGTAGCTGATGCGCAACATCAGTCCCACCGCCGCCGCGGACATCAGCACGCTCGACCCGCCCGAGGAAATCAGCGGCAGGGTCAGCCCTTTCGTCGGCAGCAGGCCGAGGTTCACGCCGATCGACACCAGTGCCTGCAAGCTCATCCAGAGCGAGATGCCGAACGCGCAGTTCGCTGCGAAATACCGACCCAGCGCGGCCGCGCGCAGGCCGATGCGGAAACAGCGCGCGGTGAAGGCCGCGTACAGACCCACCACCACAAGAATTCCGACGAATCCGAACTCCTCGGCGATCACCGCGAGGATGAAATCGGTGTGCGCCTCGGGCAGGTAGAAGAGTTTCTGCACGCTGCCGCCGAGTCCGACACCGAACCATTCGCCGCGTCCGACCGCGATCAGCGCCTGGGTGAGCTGGAAGCCGTCCTTGAACGGATCGGCCCAAGGATCGAGGAACGAGGTCAGCCGGCGCACGCGGTAGGCCTGCGATATCGCGACCATCGCGAACACGGGCAGGCCGACCAGCACCGGGCCGAACAGGCGCAGCAGGCTCGCGCCGCCGAGCAGCAGCATTCCGCCGGTGACGGCGAGGATCAGCGAAGCCGAACCAAAATCCGGCTGCAGCAGCAACAGCGCGACCAGCGCGAGCGCGACGCCGACAGGCTTGAGCAGCGGCCACCAACGCGTCGCAATGTCCTCGCGATTGCGCACCAGGTAGCTGGCCAGCCACACGATCAGCATGGGTTTGACCGCTTCGACCGCCTGGAAATTCGCGAAGCCCAGGTTCAACCAGCGCTTGGCGCCGTTGATCGTGCGACCCGCGCCGGGTACAAACACCGCGGCGAGCAACACGAAGCACAGCGCCAGCAGCAGATGGCTGCGCTGCTCGAGCAGGCGCAGTTCGGTGCGCATCAGTGCGATCGCAAGACCTACGCCGCCGAGCAGGAACACGACGTGGCGGATCAGGAAATAGAACGGCCCCAGTCCCTGCCCTTCGGCGACCGCGATCGAGCTCGAGCCGACCATCACCACGCCGATGCCTGCAATTGCGATCGCGATCGCCGCCAGCACCGGATCGTAGCGGCCGGTGATCGCGTCCAGGCGCAGCGCCTGGCCGGCGCCGCTGGAATGCAGGTGGCGTTCGGGAAGATTCATCACCGCACCAGGGGTTTGCGAAAGAGCAATGGTTTTTGCGTTGACATTGGCATCACCGAACTTTGAGCGTGGCGAGACCGACAAGAACCAACATCACCGAGATGATCCAGAAACGCACGATGACCCGCGGTTCGGGCCAGCCTTTCAATTCGAAGTGGTGGTGGATCGGCGCCATCCGGAACACGCGCTTGCCGGTGAGCTTGAAGCTCGCGACCTGGATCATCACGGACAGCGTCTCGATCACGAAGATGCCGCCCATCAGCACGAGCGTGAGTTCCTGTCGCACGATCACCGCGACGGTCGCGAGCGCCGCGCCGAGCGCGAGCGCGCCGATGTCGCCCATGAACACCATCGCCGGGTAGGTGTTGAACCAGAGGAAACCCAGTCCCGCGCCGGCGATCGCGCCGCAGAAGATCACCATCTCGCCCGCGCCGGGCACAGCGGGAATCTGCAGGTACTTCGCGAACTCCGCGTGGCCGGACAGGTAGGCGAACGCACCCAGCGCCGAGGCGACGAGTACCGAAGGCATGATCGCGAGCCCGTCGAGGCCGTCGGTGAGATTGACCGCGTTGGAGAAGCCGACGATCCAGAAGTACGCGACGGCTATGAAACCCACGCCCAGCGGAATCGCGACGATCTTCAGCAACGGCACGTAGAACGTGGTGCAGGCCGCGCAGGCCGGATCCTGCGCCACCCAGTACAGCGCGACGCCCGCGGCGAGGCCGCACAGCGACTGCAGCGCGTATTTCGTGCGCGAGCGCATGCCGTTGGGATCGCGCTTGACGATCTTGATCCAGTCGTCCTGCCAGCCGATCGCGCCGAACGCGACGAGCACGCCGAGCACGATCCAGACGTAGCGGTTGTGCAGGTCCGCCCAGAGCAGCGTCGAGAGCGCGACTGCGGACAGGATCAGCGCTCCGCCCATGGTCGGCGTGCCGGCCTTGGAGAAATGCGACTGCGGTCCGTCGGTGCGGATCGGCTGGCCGCCCTTGAGCTGGGCGAGGCGGCGGATGATCGAAGGCCCCATCCACAGCGACAGCGCGAGCGCGGTCAGCGCGCTCATGATTCCGCGGAAAGTGATGTAGGCGAACAGGGCGAAGAAACGGATGTGTTCGAGTCCGTGCAGCCAGCGCGTGAGTTCAAGCAGCATGGGCGCCTCCCTGTGTCGTGCGCTGATCGGCGAGCAGCGCCGCGACCACTCGGTCCATCGCGCTGGAGCGCGAGCCTTTCACCAGAACGCGCACCCCGCTGTGCAGATCGCTGCGCAGCGCGGCGATCAGCGAGGACTGGTCGGTGAAGTGGCGCGCTTCCGATCCGAACGCGCGCGCGGTCGCGCGCGACAGCGTCCCGATCGTGTACAGACGCGCGATGCCCTTGGCGCGCGCGCTGTCGCCGGCCTGGGCGTGCAGGAACTCGCTGCCTTCGCCGAGTTCGGCCATGTCACCGAGCACCAGCCAAGCCTCGCCGCCGGCCGCGGCGAGCGCGGTAATCGCGGCTTCGACCGAACCCGGGTTCGCGTTGTAGCTGTCGTCGATCAGCACCGCGCCGTCGCTCAACATGTGCGCGATCTGCCGGCCAGGCACGGCACGCGCGTTCTCCAGCCCTTCGCGGATCGTGTCGATCGCAATGCCCGCGCCGAGCGCGAGCGCGGTCGCCGCGAGCGCGTTGCTCACGTTGTGCCGGCCCGGCAGCGGCAACGCGATCGTCGCATTACCTTGTGGGGTCACGAGCTCGAAGCGACTGCCCTGCGCATCGAGGCGGATCGAACGCGCCGTGATCTCGGCGCTGGCTTCGAGTCCGTAGCGCAGCACGCGGCAGCCACCGGCGAGGCCTTCGAAATACGGCGCGAACGCGTCGTCGGCGTTGATCGCGGCGACGCCGTCGGATGGCAGCGCCTCGTAGATCGCGCCCTTGGTCTGCGCGACACCGAGCAGCGTGCCCATCCGTTCCAGATGCGCGGGCGCGATGTTGTTCACCAGTGCGACGTCCGGCCGCACGATGCTGGTGAGGTAGGCGATGTCGCCGGGCTTGCCCGCGCCCATCTCGTAGATCGCGTAGTCCGCGTCCTCGGTCGCGTCGAGCACCGCAAGCGGCAGGCCGATCTCGTTGTTGCGGTTGCCGGGATTCGCGTAGGCCTTGCCGGTGCGTTCGAGGATGCCGAGCAGCAGCGCCTTGACGCTGGTCTTGCCATTGCTGCCCGTCAGCGCGATGACTTTCGCGGGCCGGCCTTGCTGCGCGCCCGCAGCGAGATCGCCCAGCGCCTGCAGGGTGTCGCCACAAAGCAGCTGCGGGATCGGGGTCTCCGTCGGGCGATGCACGAGCAGCGCGACCGCGCCGCCCGCGATCGCGGCATCGAGGTGGTCGTGCGCGTCGTGGTTCTCGCCGCGCAGGGCGACGAACAGCACGCGGCGTCCATCCTTCGGATCGAGCGTACGCGTGTCGGTTGCGACCGCATCGATTTCCTGATCGACCGCGTCGGCGCCGCCGAGCAGCCGCGCTTCGCACCAGCGCGCGATCTCGCCGAGCAGCAGCGGCCTCATGTACGGTCCTCCGCGATACGCGTTGCGAGCGCCGCGAGCGCCTGCGCCATGTCGTCGAACGGACGGCGCACGCCCTGCACTTCCTGGTAGGACTCGTGGCCCTTGCCGGCGATCAGCACCACGTCGCCGGGCTGCGCCTGCTCGATCGCCAGCGCGATCGCCGCTGCACGGTCACGGACGATGTTGGCGTCAAGGCTCTCTAGTCCGGAAAGAATTTCGTCAACGATCGCATCGCCATCCTCGCCGCGCGGATTGTCGTCGGTGATGACGACCCAATCCGCCAGGCGGCTTGCGATCTCGCCCATCTGCGGCCGCTTGCCGCGATCACGCTCGCCGCCGCAGCCGAACACGCAGATCAGCTTGCCGGCGGTGTGCTCGCGCAGACTCGTCAGCGCCTGTTCGAGCGCGTCCGGCGTATGCGCGTAGTCCACCACCACCAATGGACTACGCGCATCGCCCCCCGCCCGGTTCATGCGTCCATGCACCGGTTGCAACTGCGGCAGCAGCGCCGCGATGTCGCCCAGGCTCCAGTTGAGCGCGAGCAGTGCGCCGGAAACAGCGAGCAGGTTGTCCACGTTGAAGCGGCCGAGCAGTTTCGATGCGATCGCGCGTCGTTCGCTTCCCTGCACCAACTCGAAGGCGATACCAATGGCGTCGAGTCGCAGGTTTTCCGCGCGCAGCGTCGCGTCGCCTGCGTCGCGCGAGCTCACGCCGATCCGGCGCAGCGATCCGGGCAGCGTGCGGAACAGTTCGGCGCCGAAGGCATCGTCGAGATTCACGACGGCTGCGCGCAGCGTCGGCCACGCGAACAGCTTGGTCTTTGCGGCGCCGTAGGCCTGCATCGTGCCGTGGTAGTCGAGGTGGTCTCGGGTGAGGTTGGTGAACACCGCGACATCGAACGCGACCGCGTCAACACGACCCTGCTCGAGCGCATGCGAGGACACTTCCATCGCGACGTGGCTCGCGCCCGCGTCGCGCATCTGCGCGAGCAGGCGGTGCACCGCGATCACGTCGGGCGTGGTGCGCTCGCCGGCGACGACCTGTCCGACCAGGCCCGCACCCAGCGTGCCGATGCTGCCGGCAATCTCGCCGCGCAGGCTCAGCGCCTGCGACAGCAGTTGCACGAACGAGGTCTTTCCGTTCGTGCCGGTGACGCCTATCACCGTGAGTTGCGCCGACGGCGATCCGTAGAAGCGATCCGCGAGCGCGCCGAGACTGGCGCGGAGGTTCGGCACGCCGATCGCGTCGTCGGGAACCGCGACATCCGCAGGCGCTGGCGCATCGAACATGATCGCAGCCGCGCCGGCCGTGCGTACCGCCTCGGCGAAGCGCAGGCCGTGCGCGCTCGCACCGGCGAGCGCGACGAAGGCATCGCCAGCCCGCACGGCGCGGCTGTCCGAACTCAGACCGGTAACGTCGCGATCGGGCAACGCGGACGCGCCCATGCCCGCGAGCAGTTCGCGCAACGGCATCGTGCGCCGGGGAACGGATGCGTTCATCGCGGCGGCGCTCCGGTGTCGTCGAGCGCCGCGCCCGGCGGCAGATCGGCTTCCTGCGGTTGCGCGGGGGTCGCGACGGGCTGCCCGGCGTACCACTGCTGCACATTGTCGGGCGGCACGTCGAGCAGGCGCAGCGCTCCGTCCATCACGCGTCCGAACACCGGCGCGGCGACGAGGCCGCCGTAGTACACCGAGCCTTTCGGGTCGTGGATCATCACGACCATCGCGAGCTTGGGATGCGTCGCCGGAACGAGTCCGACGAACACGCTGTCGTACTGCTTGCTGTAACCGCCGGCCGCGGCGTAACGCGCGGTGCCGGTCTTGCCGGCGACGCGATAGCCGAGCACCGCCGCTTGCGGCGCGGTGCCTTCCGGCCCGACCACGGTCAGCAGCATCTGCATGATCTGCTGCGCGATGTGCGGGTCGAGCACCGCGCGGCTCTGCGTGTCACCACCCTTCACGAAGGTCGGCGTGACCAGGCGGCCGCCGTTGCCGATCGCCGCGTAGGCCTGCGCGAGCTGCATCGCGGTCACCGACACGCCGTAACCGTAGGCGATCGTCGCCTTCTGGATCGTGGACCAGTTCTTGCCGGCCGGCAGCACGCCCGCCGATTCGCCGGGGAAGCCGCTGCCCGTGGACTGGCCGAAGCCGAAGCGGTGGAACACGTCGTACATGTGGTCGCGGTCCATCTGCAGCGACAGCTTCGCCGCGCCGACGTTCGAGGACTTGGTGATGATGCCGGTCATCGTCAGCACGCCGTGGTTGTGCGTGTCGTGGATGACGTGGCCGGCCAGCTCCATCGAGCCCGGATTGGTATCGAACACGGCGTCGGGCGTGAACTTTCCGGTCTCCAGTGCGGCGGCGATCGTGAACGCCTTCATCACCGATCCGGGCTCGGTGACGTCGGTCGCGGCGCGGTTGCGATGCAGGCCGGGCCTGTCGTCGCTGCGCGCGTTCGGGTTGTACGAAGGCAGGTTGACCATTGCCAGCACTTCGCCGGTCTGCACGTCGAGGATCACCGCACTGCCCGCGCTCGCGTCATTCTTGCGGATGCCTTCGGCGAGTTCGCGATAGGCGAGGTACTGCAGGCGGCGGTCGATCGACAACGCGAGATCGCGCCCGGGCACGGCGGGTTGGATCAGGTCCACGTTCTCGACGATGCGGCCATGCAGATCGCGGATCACGCGTTGCGCGCCGGGCTTGCCGGTCAGCCAGTCGTCGAACGCGAGCTCCACGCCCTCCTGTCCGCGGTCGTCCACGTTGGTGTAGCCGAGCACGTGCGCCATCACCTCGCCGAGCGGGTAGTAACGGCGGTATTCGCGGCGCGAATACACGCCGGGGATGTTCAGCGCGACGATCGCCTGCGCCTCGTCCGGATTCAGGTGCCGGCGCAGGTACATGAATTCCTTGTCGGAACGCTTGCCGATTTCCGCGGCGAGTTCCTTCGCGGGCACGCCCAGCGCCTGCGCGAGCTGCGCGTAGCGGTCGGCGTGCTCGGACAATTCGCTGGGGTTGGCCCAGATGGACTCCACCGGCGTGGAGATCGCCAGCGGCTCGCCGTTGCGGTCGGTGATCATCCCGCGCGAGGTCGCGATCGGCAGTTCGCGCACGAAACGCTGGTCGCCCTGCTGGAGATAGAAATCCTTGTGCACGAACTGCAGATCCACCGCGCGCGCGACCAGCGCGACCGCGGCCAGGCCCAGCACGCCGCCGACCCAGAGCAGGCGCGTGCGCAGGTTCGCGCCAGCCGGCTGGCGCTGGCGCAGCGCGGGTTGCGGGCGTTCGTAACGGCGCGGGATTCGTCTCATCGCCGCGCCTCCATGCCTATCGACCGCACCACCACGATGTCCTTACTCGCCGGATAGCTCATGCCGAGCTTTCCGGTCGCGATCTGTTCGACGCGGTTGGTTTCCGCCCAGGTCGCCTGCTCGAGCTGCAAACGGCCGAATTCGATGTTCATCTCGTCGCGCTGGCGCGTAAGCGCGTTGAGCTGGATGAACAGGTCGCGGTGCTGCTGGCGCGCATAGACAACTGCAATCGCGCTCGCAAGCGTGGCGATCAGCAGCAGCACGAACAGGGCGGCGCCGAGCTTCATCGCCGCTCCTCTGCACCGAGCTTCTCGGCGACGCGCAACACCGCGCTGCGCGCGCGCGGATTGCGCACGATTTCCTCGGCGTCAGCGCGCACATCGCTGCCGATGGCGCGCAGGGTCGGCACGAATTCAGCCGTTGCCGGCAGTCGGCGGTTGCCCGCGGGAGGCTTCGCGCGCGCGGCGATGAAGCGCTTGACGATGCGGTCTTCCAGTGAGTGGAAGCTGATCACCGCCAGGCGCCCGCCCGCGCGCAGCCGCGCATGCGCCGCGGCGAGGCCGGCCTCGAGGTCGTCGAGCTCGCGGTTGATGAAGATGCGGATCGCCTGGAAGCTGCGCGTCGCGGGGTGGATCTTGTCCGCACCGCGGCCCACGACCGACGCGATCAGCTCGGCGAGCTGCGCGGTGCGTTCGATCGGCGCCTGCGCGCGCGCGGCGACGATCGCGCGCGCGATGCGGCGGCTCATGCGTTCCTCGCCATAGGTCCACAGCACGTCGGCGATCTCGCGTTCGTCCGCGCGCGCGAGCCACTGCGCCGCGCTCTCGCCGGCGGCGTTGTCCATGCGCATGTCGAGCGGGCCGTCCTTGCCGAAGCTGAAGCCGCGGGTCGCATCGTCGAGCTGCGGCGAAGACACGCCGAGGTCGAACAGCACGCCGTCGAGCCCGTCGCCGGGCGCGTCCCATTGTGCGAGGTCGGCGAAACTGCCGCGCCGGATCGCGACGCGCGCGTCGCGGCCGAACTCCGCCTGCGCCATCGCGATCGCCTCGGGATCCTTGTCCATCAGCAGCAGACGCCCCTTGTCTCCGAGCCGCTCCAGAACGCCGCGTGCATGTCCGCCCCTGCCGAACGTGCCGTCCAGGTAGGTTCCGTCCCGCGTCACGCGCAGTCCTTCCATGACCTGCGCGAACAGCACCGGAAGATGCGCGAAGCGTTCTTCCGTCGTCACAGCTGCAGATCGAGCAGATCCGCGCCCATGTCGGCATCCGCCAGCGTCTGCCGGATCTGCGCGTGGTGCGCCTGTTCGCTCCACAGTTCAAACTTCTCGCCCATGCCCAGCAGCACCGCGCGCTTCTCGATGCCGACCGCGCTGCGATGGCTGGCGGGAACATTGACCCGGCCGTTGCCGTCGAGCTCGACGAAACTCGCCGCGCCGACCAGCTTCAATTGCAGATTGCGATTCACGCTCTTCACGCGCGGCAACGCGTTGACCTGATCGCGCAGGCGTTCCCACGCCGGCTGCGGATACAGGTAGAGCGAGCCCGACTCGAAGGGGTTGTAGGTGATCACCAGCCGGCCGCCGCAGGCGCGCGCGACCGCGTCGCGGTAGCCGGTCGGAATCGCCAGCCGGCCCTTGTCGTCGATGGTGATGGCGGTCTCGCCCTGGAACATGCCCGTCCGCACCCCTTGGACCCCGTTCGCACAGGGTCACGGCTGATGAGAAATCCACAAAAAACCAGATTTCCCCACGAGCCGCCACGATAGGAGTCGTACACAGGCTTGTCAACAACTTTGCGGGTCGATTTTTTCCAAGCGTGGCAACGACTTGCGCCAGACTTCAGAGACTAGTTCAAGACTTATCCACTAAGCTTTGTTTTGTCTCAAATTGTGAGACTTGCAACACATCCTAGACGGCCGACTCATTTACTTGTGTGGCGCTAATCGGCGTCTTATCCGGCGCTGCTGCGCCGCACAACTGCCGGAACGGGAGTTAGCCGCGCTCATCTGCTGACTGTACGGAGTAGTAGCAGCGAAAATTACGCCCCGTCGGCCCTTTTGCGGCTTAGCCGCTTACTTGAGATAAGTGCCTGACCTGAGCTCAGCAACGACCTGCTGAGAATGTACGTGAGCGAAGCGATCACCCCACGTTTGCAGAAAGCCGATGCAGCGATCCTTCGCGCGGGATGACAGATTCGGGGCGTGAAACTCGAAATGATTGAGTAAATGACCGGCTAGAGCAGACGTGAACATACCGTCTTGGCGAAGAGCATCAATGACTTTGAACGAAACTTCGTCGGGCACTTGACCACGTTCATCGCGTAGCGAGCCCAGATCGAATATCGCGTCCTGGAGCGCCTCGGAATCCTTCTTTGACAAGGCGAGGTCAAGGGCTTCAAACATGAGTGTCAACTTCCATAACCGAGGAAACACATAACTGCGAGCGTGTTCAACTCCGCTCGAGCATCGGCGGCAGCGGGCAATGCAGCACCGCGCAGACGGTGCGCAGCAGTTCGGATTCGGAAACGGTGACTTTTCCGTCGAGGCTGATCGTCGCGACCAGGCCTTCGATGAGCACCGACTTGGCGATCGGATCGAGCGCATCGAGCACCGGCCAGACGGCATCCAGCGCACGCACGCCATCGGCCGGCGGCGCATACGCGATCGAGGCATCCGGCAGCACCGCGTTCATGCCGGCCATGTAGGCGTGCTGCGCGTCGTCGTTCGTGTCCTGGCCGTTCTGCGCGAGCACGGCCAGCAGCAGCGCGATCTCGTTCTTCGCGTCGGGCAGCTTGCGCCGGCCCGTACCGACCTTCGCGGACGGATCCAGCGATTCGCTGAGCTGCCGGTGCAGCAGACAGGCCAGGCAGTACTCGAACAGACTGATCTGGCCATCCGCCTGCGAAAGGGCGTCGACGGTGCCGATGAAGTTGTCGAGTTCGGGACGCGGGCGACGGCGCAGCAACGGAAACGCGAGCGCCGCCAGCGGGAGCCGCAGCATCGGATGCAGGTCGGCGGTACGCTCGTTCATCGCGTTCGCTGTCGCAAGCACGGCGTCGCCATGACGCTGCCGGATCGTATCCTGCTGCTGCGCGCGCACGTCCGCATCGGAATCGAGCAGCAGCGCGAACACCAGCGGAATGGTCTTCTCCAGCGAACGCGCGGCGGCCTGCAGGTCGTCGGGAATCCGGTCGCTGATCGCGCCCGCGCGGCGGTAATCGTTTTCCTGCGGCGCGCCGACCTGCGAAACGACGGCCGCGCCGCGGATCGGCAGCTGCGCCTGCGCCGAGGGCAGTTGCCCGTGCTCGCCGTCGAAACCGAGTTGCCGGTCCTCCTCCGCTCCATCGGGTGGCGACTGCGCCCAGCGCATCGTGAGGTCGTCGAGCGTCTCGGGCTTGAATCCGGGCTCGAGCGCCTGGATGCGCGCGAGCAGCGGCGGATGCGTGGCGAACATCGCAGAGAATCCGACGCCGTCGCCGAAGAACATGTGCGAGGCTTCCTCGGCATCGGCGGCGACGAGTTTCGATCCGTCGGCGAGACCGCCGATCTTCTTGAGCGCGCCAGCGATGCCGCTGGTCTGGCGGGTGAACTGCACCGCAGACGCGTCGGCGAGGTATTCGCGCTGACGGCTCAGGCCCGCCTTGATCAGGCGGCCGAAGAACAGGCCGATGTAGCCGGCGATCATCAGCGCGAGCGCGATCGCGATGACCGGCGCGACCCCCTTGGAATCGCGGCCGCCGCGCGAGTTCAGCAGCACCTTGCGGCCGATGATCGCGAGCACGAGGATGCCGAAGAGGATGCCGATCAGCTCGATGTTCAGCCGCATGTCGCCGTTGAGCACGTGGCTGTATTCGTGCGCGATCACGCCCTGCAGCTCGTCGCGGTTGAGCCGGTCGAGCGCGCCGCGGGTGACGGTGATCGCCGCGTCGGACGGCGACCAGCCGGCCGCGAACGCGTTGATGGCAGCTTCCTCTTCGAGCACGTAAATCTGCGGCACCGGCACGCCCGAGGCGATCGCCATCTCCTCGATCACATTGCGCAGGCGACGGTACTGCGGGTCGTTGGTGTCCTCGGAGACCGGCGTCGCGCCGAGTTCCAGCGCGACCTTGCTGCCGCCACCGCGCAGCCCCGCCATCCGCACCAGCGAGGCAATGAGGATCACGGAGAGTGTGAGGATGGTCGTGAGCACCACCATCCCGGCGATGCGCTCCGGCGAGCTCATCGTGACGCGCATTCCGAACAGCACCGCGCAATCAATCGCGACCACGATGCCGAGCACGGCCAGCCCGAACAGGCCGAGCAGCCGCGCAGACATGCGCCGCGCGGCTTCCTGGCGTTCGAAGAAATTCATCGCCATCGCGGCGACCCCTGTTGGTTACGCGATCACGTGAACGAAACTTTCACGGCCTCGCGCTTCTGCGGCTCGGTGATCTCCAGCAGCGCCGCCGGCTGGAAGCCCGTGCTGCCGGCGATGATGCTGGCCGGGAACACTTCGCGACGGTTGTTGTAGCTCATCACGGAGTCGTTGTAGGCCTGGCGCGCGAACGCGACCTTGTTCTCGGTCGAGGTCAGCTCTTCCGACAGCTGCATCATCGTCTGGTTGGCCTTGAGGTCCGGATACGACTCGGACACCGCGAGCAGGCGTCCGAGCGCGCCGGTGAGCTGCCCTTCGGCCGCGCCGAGCTGCTGCATCGCCGCCGCGTCGCCGGGATTGGCCTTGGCCGCAGACAATCCGGACACCGCCGCGCCGCGCGCGGCGATCACGGCTTCGAGCGTCTCGCGCTCGTGCTTGATGTAGCCCTTCGCGACCTCGACGAGGTTCGGGATCAGGTCGTAGCGCCGGTTGAGTTGCACGTCGATCTGCGCGAACGCGTTCTTGTACGCGTTGCGCGCGGTGATCAGGCCGTTATAGACCGCGATGCCCCAGAGCACTGCCACGAAAACGATGCCAAGAAGGACGACGATCAGGAACATGAGTGCGCCGAGCATGTGCGTTCTCCCCATTGCGGATGTCGATGCTGCGTACCTGTGGCCTGGCTGCGGTTTTTCAATCCCGCCGCTGAACGCGCGAACCGATCACGGAGCGGCGCGAGCCGGCCGCGCTAGAATGCGCGCTGATCCGCAGCATACGCATCCGATGACGGCAACGAAAGTGACGAGCGTTTCCATCGCCCGCGCCGTTTTCTGCGCGCTGGCGCTGTTCACCGCCACCGCAGGCGCACAGCCGTCGGTGACCGCAGCATCTCCCGCACGTTCACCCGCCCCCCCGCGCGAACCGGGTTTCACCGCCGACGCGCATGCGCTGGACGCGCTGGCGCAGGATGTCGTCGAACGCAGCCATATCCCGGGCATGGCGATGGCGATCGTGCAGGGCGACAAGGTGCTGCTGATGAAAGGCTACGGCGTCACCGAGGCGCGCGGCGGCGAGCCGGTCGGCGTCCACACCGTGTTCCGGCTCGCGTCCCTGTCCAAGGGATTCGCGGCGACGCTGACCGCGTTGCTGGTGCAGGACGGCGCGATCGGCTGGGACATGCGCATCGCCGACCACCTGCCCGCGTTCAAGCTCGCAAACCTGCAGGACACGCAGAACCTCACCGTGCGCGACATCCTCAGCCAGCGTGCCGGGCTGACCCACAACACCTACGATCGCGACCTGGAAGCGGACGTTCCCTTCGAGGTGCTGGTCGAACGCCTCGCGGACGCGCCGATGGCCTGCGCGCCGGGCGAGTGCTACGGCTACCAGAACGTTTCCTTCAGCCTGATCGGCGATGTCGTGTTCGCGCAGACCGGAGATTTCTTCACGCACCAGGTCGAAAAACGCCTGTTCAGCCCACTGGGCATGGCCGACTCCAGCTACGGCCGCGACGCGCTCGAAGCCAGCGCGAGCTGGGCGCGTCCGCACGTGCGCTCGGGCGGCGGCTGGTCGCCGATCCGTCCGCAGGAAGCGTATTACCGGATTCCGCCCGCGGCCGGCGTCAACACGTCCATCCACGACATGACGCAGTGGCTGATCGCGCAGATGGGCCACCGCCCCGACGTGCTCACGCCAGCCGTTCTCGCCGACATCCATGCGCCGCAGGTGCCTTCGCCCGACCAGTTGCGCGGCGCGGCGTGGCGGCGCGAGCGCCTGAGCGCCGCGTCCTACGCGACCGGCTGGCGCGTATTCGATTACGCCGGGCATACGTTGATTTTCCATGGTGGCGCGGTGCGCGGCTATCGCAGCGAGATCGGATTCCTGCCCGATCGCGACATCGGCGCGGTGATCCTCTGGAACTCGGAGAGCGCCGCGCCGAGCGGACTGCTGCCGACCCTGCTCGACCGCGCGTTGGGCCTGCCCGAGCGCGACTGGATCGAACCGGACAAGCTCAACGAGCGCTCCGCGCTTCCACGCCACCACGGCAAATCGCACAAAGGTGGAAAAGCCGGGCACAAGGCCGGCAAGCGCCGGCATCGCTGAACGCGCGCGTCAAGTCAGATTGAGCAAGGGCTTGAGCCCGCCGAAGAAGTAACCCTGGCAATAGTCCACGCCGATCGCGCGGATGCGCTCGTACACCGCCTCGGTCTCCACGAACTCGGCGACGGTCTGCAGCCCCATCGCCTTGCCGATGCGATGGATCGCCTCGACCATCGCGAGGTTGATCGGATCGGTCGCCGCGTCGCGCACGAATTGGCCGTCGATCTTCACGAAATCCACCGGCAGCTTCTTGAGGTAGGAGAACGAGTTCTGCCCCGCGCCGAAATCGCCGAGCGCGAAGCGGCAGCCGTGGCGCTTCATCCGCGCGATGAAACTGCCGACCTCGCCAAGGTTGGCGATCGCTTCGCTCTCGGTGATCTCAAAGCACAGGTTCGAGCCGGCCGGCAGGACGCGCGCCTGCTCCTCGGCGAAATCGCGGAACTCCGGGTCGCTGAGCGAGGAGCCCGAAAGGTTGATCGAGATCAGTTCGGGCAACGCCCTGCCGGTTCCCGCGCGCCAGTGCAGCCATTCGCCGATCTGCGCGGTCACCCAGCGGTCGATGCGGCCCATCAATCCGTAGCGCTGCGCGGCCGGCAGGAACTCGCCCGGCGGGATCAACCGGCCACTCGCGTCGGGCAGGCAGATCAGGACTTCCAGGTGGCGCCCGCTGATCCGCCCGGCCGCGGTCGGCACGATGTCCTGAAACACCATCTGGAAATCGCCGACTTCCAGCGCGGTCTGCAGGCGCGGCACCCAGCGCATCTGGTCCTGGCGCTGCGCGACTTCGCGATCGGCCGGCTCGAACAGGTGCACGCGGTTGCGGCCGCGCTCCTTGGCGACGTAGCAGGCCGCATCCACCGACATCAGCACCTCGTCGATGCTGCGCGCGTCGCGCGACACCGCGGCGACGCCAACCGAGCCGCCGATCCCGAACTGGCGATCGCCCCAGTCGAAGCGCAACCGAGCGAGCGCGGCGACCACGTCCTGCGCGATGCGCACCGCCGAGCTCGTGCCCATCTGCGGCAGCAACATGCCGAACTCGTCGCCGCCCAGCCGTGCGAGCAGGTCGTCCTGCCCGACCAGCGATTGCAGGGTCGCGGCGACGTCCTTGAGCAGCGCGTCACCAGCCGCGTGTCCGCAGGTGTCGTTGACGAGCTTGAACTGGTCGAGGTCGATGTAGCAGATCGCGTGCGGCCCGCCGCCAGCCTGCACATCGCCGAGCAGGCGCTTGAGCCGGCGCTCGAATTCCTCGCGGTTGTACAGGCCGGTCAGCACGTCGTGGCTCGCACGATGCGCGAGCTCGCGCATAAGCGTCTGCGTCTGCGAAGTATCGCGGAATGTCAGCACCAGGCCCTGCGGGCGTCCTTGGTCGTCCATCACCGTCGCCACCGACAACTGGATCTGGCGTTCGCCGCCGCCGGGCGTGCGCAGGCTGATGCCGGCTTCGCCCGCGCTGTGGAACCACGCCGCGAGCGCGGCCGGATCCGAATGCAGCGGCGGTTCGCGCATTCCGGCCAGCGGCAGCACCTCGCCGATGGTCCGGCCGATCGCGGCATTGAGCGTCCAACCGGTGATTTTCTCGGCGGCCGGATTGAGATAGTCCACCGCGCCGTCCGCGGTCAGGCTGATCACGCCGTCGGCGATCGCACCGAGGATGGCCTGGGCCCATCCGGTATCCATGGCATGCAGCGGGGACATGCGCGATTTCCCGAATGCCTGCGTCGAGATCATGTCCGCCGCACCGAAATCGCGGCGGTCGCGGCGATCATGCGCCGCGGATTTCGCGCACGGCCGTGCGACGGGTCACAGAAAGCTGGCAACGGACGTCGCATGGAAGGCTCCGGTTCACGATCGCGTTATCGTACCGGAGACGGGAAGAGTCGATTGGAATGGTCGAAGCCGGTGATGATCCGCGCATCGGCTCGAGGGAGAAAGTCTCTCTCCCCGCCTGGGCAGTACGGGGAGAGAGTGACGCGGTTTGCTGATTACGACAGTCGGGGCTGTCTTACATCGGAGACATGGGGGACGCCGGCATCGCCGGTGCCGCAGTTGCCTTCTTCTTGGAGGCCTTCTTGGCCTTCTTAGCTGGCTTCTTCGCAGCCTTCTTTTTCGCAGCCTTCTTCTTGGCTTTCTTGGCAGGCTTCTTCGCAGCCTTCTTCTTCGCAGCCTTCTTGGCAGGCTTCTTCGCGGCCTTCTTCGCAGCCTTCTTGGCAGGCTTCTTCGCGGCTTTCTTGGCGGCCTTCTTGGCCGGTTTCTTCGCAGCTTTCTTCGCAGCTTTCTTCTTCATGGCCATGGTGGACTCCTCGTCTTGGTGGCTGTGGGTGATGCCCAGTTTCAACGCAACGGCGCGGGATGCAGCTCCGCGACCGACCGCCGCGACGCCGGAAGCGTGCACGGACGGATGGGTGAGGCACGCCCGACGGCGTGCTCTGTTTCGCTCGCAAAAACGCCCGCGACGGAACCGGCGCGGGCGTTCGATGACGGCATTCGGGGCGAAGAGGCGGATTTTTCTTTGGGGGAAGACTGCCCTTGGTCCACCGGGAAGAAGCTGTCGGTGGTTCCCTGGTTCTTGCTCGCTACTGGCAGTTCGTTCGCTATCACTCTCTTCCGCAGTTCGTGTCTGCTGCGCGAAACCTAATCACGACTTCGCGACATGTCAACAGCTTTGCGAAAAAATTTTTCGGTCGGGTTCATCGGCCGACGGCGCGCGCGCCTACGCGCGCGGATCCGATCACGCGCATCGTTGCGCGCACATGCACGGTGTCGTTGCGAGAAAGTGCAGAAAAATGCGGCTTTCATGCGCATCGCGGTTTTTTTCGAAGCGACGATCCACGCAACGCGCGCGCGCCATGTCCGGTCCGGATGCGGCGATTCGAGCCGAAAAATATTTTTCGACGGAACCGCCCGTCGGCGCTTTTTTTGGCGGCGCACAAGCCGAAATGCGCGGATTTGCGATGGCGCGCGGAAGCATTCGCGTGCCGTCATCGGTGGAGTATCGGGCGATTGCCGCAGCGGTCCTGGCGGCGAAATCTTCCAGAGCGAGGATCATCGCTGGTTCGCGTCGATCGCCGATGGCCTGGAAAGCACCGTCGAGAGCGTGGAGTCCGATGGCCGTATCAGAGGGAACGGGAGAACGCCTCAGCGCAGTTGCCTGAGCCTGCCGCGGTAAGTCAGGAATCCGTACAGGAGCATGCCGAAAAAACCGCCGCCGACGCCGAAGACCAAGACCCACTTGTTCGACTTCGCGAGAAAACTCTCGTACCACGCGAGCGGTGGCAAACCGAGCCATAGCCAGAGACTGGACACCGCAACCATGGCGCCAATCGCCCAGCAGGCTAGCGTCAGCAGGGTAGACGGTGTGTAAGGCGTTGAAACGACCACTCAGTGGTCCTCGTCCTCGACCATCGCCGCGTAGTCGTCGGGACCGAGCATCTCGTCCATCTCGGCGGCGTCGTCGGGCTGGACGGCGAACAGCCAGCCGTCACCGTAGGCGTCCTCGTTGATCGTCTCGGGCTTGTCCGTCAGCGCTTCGTTGATCGCGACGACGGTGCCCGACACCGGGCTATAGACGTCCGACGCGGCCTTGACCGACTCGACTACGGCGCAGGCGTTGCCCGCCTTGACGGTGTCTCCGACTCCCGGAAGTTCGACGTAAACCAGATCGCCGAGCAGGCTCTGCGCGTGATCGGAGATGCCGACGGTGACGCGTCCGCTGTCTTCCTTGCGCGCCCATTCGTGGGACTTGAGGAACTTCAGGTCGCCGGGGATTTCGTTCATGTCAGCTCCGGAGGAATCGGTCGGATGGAATCGCGTGCCGCGATGGCCGCGTCATTGTAGCGACGGGGGAAACGAGTTTCAGCAGGTTCGACTAGATTCCTTCTTGCGGTTTGCCATCCCGCACGAACGGGAACTTGACCACGCGCACCGGCACTTCGCGTCCGCGGATGTCCACGCGCACCGCGCCTGGGTCGCCAGTGGGCACGCGCGCGAACGCGATCGCCTTGCCCAGCGTCGGCGAGAAGGTGCCCGAGAGGATTTCGCCGTCGCCGTTCGCGGTCAGCACCTTCTGTCCGTGCCGCAGCACGCCCTTCTCGTCCATCACCAGGCCGATCATCTGGCGCGGCGCGCCCTTCGCCTTCTGCTGCTCGAGCACGTCACGGCCGATGAAGTCACGGCCTTCGTCGAGCGCGATCGTCCACGCGAGCGCGGCCTCGTAAGGCGAGACGTCCTCGTCCATGTCCTGGCCGTAAAGGTTCATGCCCGCTTCCAAGCGCAGCGTGTCGCGCGCGCCCAGGCCGGCCGGCTTCACGCCGGCATCGAGCAGAAGCTGCCAGAACGCGGCGGCCTGCCCTTCCGGCAGCATGATCTCGAAGCCGTCTTCGCCGGTGTAGCCTGTGCGCGCGACGAACATGCCGTCGATCTCGGCGGCGACGAACTTGCCGAGCTTGGCGGCCACCGCGCGGCCTTCCGGCGACAGCAGGCCGTAGACCTTCTCGCGCGCATTCGGGCCCTGCACGGCGATCATCGCGAATTCCGGACGCTCGGTCACGGCGACATCGAAGGCCTTGGCTTGTTGCGTGATCCACGCAAGGTCCTTGTCGCGCGTGGAGGCGTTGACGACCAGACGGAAGAAGCTCTCGTCGCGGTAATAGACGATCAGGTCGTCGATCACCCCGCCGCGCTCGTTGAGCATGGCCGTGTACAGCGCCTTGCCGGATACCTTGAGCTTGTCCACCGAGTTGGCTACCAGCCGGCGCAGGAAATCGCGCACGCGCGCGCCGCGCAGGTCCACCACGGTCATGTGCGAGACGTCGAACATGCCCGCGTCGCGGCGTACCTGGTGGTGTTCGTCGATCTGCGAGCCGTAGTGGATCGGCATGTCCCAGCCGCCGAAATCGACCATCTTCGCGCCGAGCGCGCGGTGGGCCTGGTTGAGGACGGTCTGCTGCAGCGGCGCGGTCTGGTTCATGCGGATTCGGATCTTCGGGTACGGCGACATGCCGTGAGGATGCGCATTATCGCAGGCCGCGCCCCTGGACGCAGGCGCGGCTTCGGGAATAAATCCGCTGCGATGGCGATCTTGTCGGGTAGACCCCACGAGGAGCCGCCATGAATCGCATTGAAGAGAAACCCGACAACCTTCTCGAACAGCCCGGCCGCCGCGAGGCCCTGTCCTGCCTCGGCGCATGGGCCGGCGCCGCGGTCGTCTGGAGCGTGGTCGGCGGCGTGCCACGCGCGTTCGCGACCACGGACGACGGCCGCGCCGCCATGGCTGCGCAAGGCGCGTTCTCCTTCGTGCAGATCAGCGACACCCACATCGGTTTCAACAAGCCGGCCAATCCCGACGTGGTCGGCAGCCTGCGCCGCGCCATCGCCGACATCGCCGCGCTGCCGCAGGCTCCATCGCTGATCGTCCACACTGGCGATGTCAGCCATCTGTCCAAGCCCGAGCAGTTCGGGCAAGCACGCGAGCTGTTGCAGGAACTCAAGGTCGACCGCATCCACGTCGTTCCCGGCGAGCACGACGCGCTCGACGACGGATTGAACGGCTACCTCAAGTTCTTCGATCACGACGGCAGGCAGCGCGCGTGGTACAGCTTCGACCATGGCGGCGTGCACTTCATCGGCCTGTCGAACGTGCTCAATTTCAAGATGGGCACGATGACCTCGCTTGGCGACGAGCAGCTCGCTTGGCTGAAGCAGGATCTCGCCGGCGTGTCGCGTTCGACGCCGATCGTGGTGCTCGCGCACATCCCGCTGTGGACGGTGTGGGCGCCCTGGGGCTGGGGCACGCAGGACGCCGACCAGGCGATGGCGCTGCTGCGGCCCTTCGGTTCGGTGACCGTGCTCAACGGCCACATCCACCAAGTACTGCAGAAGGTCGAGGGCCACGTCGCGCTGCACACCGCGATGTCGCTGGCCTACCCGCTGCCGACGCCGGGACAGGAAGGCGTCGGCGAACCCGGGCCCGTCACCGTGCCCGCAGGCGAACTCGGCAAGCTGATCGGCACGCGCGAGATCCGCGTCGTGCGCGGACAGGGCGCGCTCGCGACGATCGACCGCCCGTTCGATCGCACCTGAGCCGGAGACGACCATGAGCCATCGTTTCCTTTCCCGCACGCCTTCGTCGCTGCTGGCCCTGCTCATCGCGCTATGCGTAGCCGGCCGCGCCGATGCGGCGGCGGCGCAGACCGTCGACATCAGCAAATTCGCGTTCGCCCCGAAGGAGATCACCGTAGCGCCGGGCACGACCGTTATCTGGACCAACCACGACCAGACCCCGCACATGCTTCTCGCCAGGGACAAGAGTTTCGCGAGTCCGGCGATGGACACCGACGACAGCTATCGCTTCACGTTCACCAAGGCCGGCGATTTCGGCTACTTTTGCACCATGCATCCGTTCATGACCGGCATCGTGCACGTCCGCAAATGATCCCGCCGCCGCCAGCGGAGTTCCCGGACCCATGAGCGCGCCTGCCACCAGCGCGGTGATCGGCGAGCTCGCGCAGCGCCACCTCGACGCCGGCTACAACCTCGGCCGCTGGCTGCTCGGCGATGAGCAGGACGCGGCAGACGCGGTGCACGACGCCTTCGTGCGCGCACTGCGCTCGGCGCACACCTATGCCGGCGGCGACGCGCGCGCGTGGTGGCTCGCGATCGTGCGCAACTGCTGCATGGCCAAACTCGGCGCGCGCGGTCGCGACATCCTGCATGGCGCAACCGATGTCGCGCAGAACGAGCCGCCGCCGGCCGCCGGCAACGAGGTCGAGGACTACGCAGAAGCGGGTCAGCGCCGCGCGCTGATCGCGCGATCCCTGCGCGCGCTGCCTGTGGAATTCCGCGAGACGCTGGTGCTGCGCGAAATCGAGGACCTGTCCTACCGCGAGATCGCCGACACGCTCGGTGTGCCGATCGGCACGGTGATGTCGCGTCTTGCGCGCGGGCGCGCCCTGCTGCAGCGCGCGCTGGCGGAACCGCCCCGGGAGCCCGTCCATGGATTGTAAGACCGCACTCACGATGATCGACCTTTACCTCGACGGCGAGCTCGACCGCGACGAGGCGCGCGCGCTCGAGACGCATCTGGACGCCTGCCCCGACTGCGCGTCGGCGCTCGCCCGCGCCGACGCCTTGCGTCGAGCGCTGCGCGAGCCATCGCTGCGCCACGCCGCACCGCAATCCCTGCGCGAGAAGATCCGCGACGCGACGGGCACGTTCGTACCGGACACGCCGCACGTGGCGCGCGACGCGAACGTGATCGCATTTCCGCAGCGTTCGCGCAGCCGCTGGATCCTGGGTCTGGGCGTCGCCGCAGCCTGCGTCCTCGCGTTCGTGGCCGGCGGCTGGTCGATGCGCCTGCGCACGAGCGGCACCGCGAGCGACGAAGCGCTGCTGACCCGAGACCTGTTCGTGAGCCACTGGCGCGCACTCGCCGCGACGTCGCCGGTGGACGTCGTTTCCAGCGACCACCACACGGTCAAGCCGTGGTTCGAGGGCAGGCTTGCCGAATCGCCGCCCGTGCGCGATTTCGCCGCACAGGGCTTCGTCCTGATCGGCGGGCGCATCGACTATGCGGGATCGCAGCGCGTCGCCGTGCTCGTATACCGGCACGGTCAGCACCTGATCGACGTGTATGTGCTGCCGCAGGCCGCGAGTTCGCTGACCGCGCACGCTGAGTCACGCGGGTATTCGGCCGATTCGGTGATGCTCGGATCGCAGTCGGCAGTGATCGTCTCGGACATCGACGCAAACGAGCGAGCGCGTTTCGCAGCCCTGTTGCGCGAAGAGCGCTGAACGTCGCTCAGCTCTCCGGCTGCACGCGCAACGACATCCCGTGCACGGCGGCGATGCGCACGCGCGTTCCGGCTGGCGTGTCGGGACCTTCGGCGACCCAGAACGCATCGCCGATCTTCAACCGGCCGCGCCCGTTCACGATCGCCGATTCGAGCGGATAGACCTGCCCGATCAGCTGCACGGCGCGGCGATTGAGCAACGGCTGATCGCTGGGGACGCGCGCCTTGCGGAAGAAGTACAGGTAGACGCCGACCGAGACGAGCGAGAACAGCGCGAACAGCAGCGTCTGCCACACGCCCGCCAGCCCGGGCGCGAACAGCAGCACCGCGAACACGCCCGTTGCCGCGAAGCCCAGCCAGAGCAGGAAAAACCCGGGCGCCGCGACTTCCGCCGCCATCAGCAGCAGCGCGGCGCAGGCCCACACGATCTGAGTGGCGGTCATGGCTCAGCCGCCTTGCGCGGGAAGCGGCGGCGGCGCGGACGCGCGCTGCGCGATCACGGCCTGCTGCCTGGCCAGACTTTCCTTCGCGAGCTCGGCGATGCCCGCGAGCGAGCCGAGCACGCCCGACGATTCCATCGGCAGCATCACGAACTTCTGGTTCGGCGCCTCGGCGAGCGACTTGAACGCCTCGATGTACTTCTGCGCGACGAAATAGTTGATCGCCTGCACGCTGCCCTGCTCGATCGCGTTGCTGACCAGCGCGGTCGCCTTGGCTTCGGCTTCGGCGGAGCGCTCGCGCGCCTCGGCGGCGCGGAACGCCGCCTCGCGCTGGCCTTCGGCCTGCAGGATCGCCGACTGCTTCTCGCCCTCGGCCTTGAGGATCGCGGCCTGGCGCAGGCCCTCGGCCTCGAGGATGTTCGCGCGCTTCTCGCGCTCGGCTTTCATCTGTCGCGCCATCGAGTCGACCAGGTCGCGCGGCGGCTGGATGTCCTTGAGCTCGATGCGGTTGACCTTCAAGCCCCAGGGATGGGTCGCCGCGTCGACCGCGACCAGCACCTTGGCGTTGATCTCGTCGCGCTTGGACAGCGACTCGTCGAGGTCGAGCGAGCCGATCGCGGTGCGGATGTTGGTCATCACCAGGTTGAGGATCGCGATCTCCAGCGTCGCGACCTCATAGGCGGCCTTCGCGGCGTCGAGCACCTGGAAGAACACCACGCCGTCGACCTTCACGACCGCGTTGTCCTTGGTGATCACGTCCTGCGAGGGCACGTCGATCACCTGCTCCATCATGTTGATCTTGCGGCCCACGCTCTGCGCGATCGGCAGCAGGAAATGCAGGCCCGGTTCGAGGGTGTTGGTGTACTTGCCGAAATGCTCGACGGTCCACTCGTAGCCCTGCGGCACGACGCGCACCATCTTGGCGACGAGGACGACCGCGAAGATCAGCAAGGCAATGACGACGAATTCCATGGCAGCCCCCTTCAGGATGTGCTCGCTGCGTCAGTATATGCCGGCGCCATTGCCGCGACCGGCGGCGTTGCAGTCCGCCCGATCACGCGGTCGCCGCTTCGATGCGCTCGAACGCGGCTGCGTCCAGCCGTTCGAGCACGTCCAACGCGCCGAGGTTCTCGCGCAACTGTTCGGGCCGCGTCGCGCCGAGGATCACGCAGGACACCCGCGGGTTGCGCAGGCACCACGCGATCGCGAGCTGGGCGGGTTTTTCGCCGAGTTCGGCCGCGAGCGCGGTGAAACGGCGCACGCGATCCATCTTGGCCTGCCCCTCCGGCGTGGCCAGCCGGCGTGCCAGCCATTCGTAACCCGGCGTGCGCAGGCGCGATGCGTCGGGTACGCCGTCGTTGTATTTGCCGGTGAGCCGTCCCGACGCCAGCGGCGACCAGGTCGTGGTGCCCAGGCCGATGGATTCGTACAACGGCGCGTATTCGCGCTCGACGCGCTCGCGATGCAACAGGTTGTATTCGGGTTGTTCCATCGTCGGTGGCGTGAGTCCGTTCGCGCGGGCGATCCGCGCGGCTTCCGCGATCGCCTCGACCGGCCATTCGGAGGTGCCCCAGTACAGCACCTTGCCCTGCCGGATCAGCACGTCCATCGCGCGCACGGTTTCCTCGATCGGCGCGTCCGGATCGGGGCGATGGCAGTAGTAGAGATCCAGATGATCAACGCGCAATCGCTGGAGCGCCTGCTCGCAGGCCTCGACCACGTGCTTGCGCGACAGGCCCTTCTGCGTCGGCGCGGGATGATCGACCGCGCCGAAGAACACCTTGCTCGACACGCACCAGGCGTCGCGCGGCAGGCGCAGGTCGGCGAGCACGTCGCCCATGATCCGCTCGGCCTCGCCGTTCGCGTAGGTTTCGGCGTTGTCGAAGAAGTTCACGCCCGCGTCGAAGGCCTGCGCGATCAGCTCGCGCGCCTGGCTGCGCCCGATCTGGTTGCCGAACGTGACCCAGGCGCCGAATCCCAGCGCGGACAGCTTCAGGCCGGACGAACCGAGACGGCGGTACTGCATGCGGAACTCCTCGAATGACGGCTCGGCCACGCCACGCCGGGACCTATATAATGAGCGCACCCCTCCTCCGGGGAGTAGCCCACCGGCGCGATGCCGGTTCGCGCGTCAACATGCTTGGCCGGCAGGCCATGGCGCGCAGGCACGATACACGTCGTGCGGGCGAGACCGAAGGCAGGCGCCGCAGCGACCGGTCGGGCCGCGCGGCGTTTGCTTTCGCGCCCGCGCCCGACCTCCGGAGACCTTCATGCAAGCACTGGTCGTTTCCTTCATCGCCGTCGCGATCGCCGAAATCGGCGACAAGACGCAACTGCTTTCGCTAACGCTCGCCGCGAAATACCGCCGGCCCTGGCCGATCTGCGCCGGCATCTTCCTCGCCACGCTCGCCAACCACGCGCTCGCGGGCGAAGTCGGCGCGCTGCTCGCGCACTGGATCTCGCCGCGCGCGCTGCAATGGGCGGTCGCGCTCTCGTTCGTCGCGATGTCGGCTTGGGCGCTCGTTCCCGACGCAGCCGACGATGATGCGGCGACGAAGCATTCCGGGCACGGACTCGTCGTCGCGACGATCATCACCTTCTTCCTCGCCGAGATGGGCGACAAGACCCAGATCGCGACCGTCGCGCTGGCCGCGCAGTACCGCCCGCTGTGGCAGGTCGTGGCCGGCACGACCTTGGGAATGATGGCCGCGAACGTGCCGGTGGTCTGGCTGGGCGCGCGCTTCGCGTCGCGCATCCCGCTGCGCGCGGCGCGTTTGACCGCTGCGCTGCTGTTCCTCGGCCTCGGCCTGTGGAACCTGTACGGCCTGCTGAGCGGCGCCCGCGCGTGAGCCGACGTCCGGATGCTGAAACCGGATCGGCGCGCGTTCGCCACGCGGACCCGCGTGCGATGATGCGCTCGCGCCGGCCCGGAGGACGCGCTTGACCACCCTGAGACAAACCCTGCGCGAGCTGTCTAGCACCCTGCGCGACCGGCCGGACGAGATCGTGCTCGACATCGGCGCGGGCGGTGAGTTGCTGGTCGCGCGCATCCGCGTCGTCGCGACGCTGCTGCTGATGCTGATGCCGCTGATCAACCTGCTCGCCGGCGGCGGCGTCTCCGACAGTCTCGCCGGCTTTGTCGGCACCGGCCTTGGATTGATGTTGGCGATGCTCTGGCTATCGCTCGCGAAACAGCGCCGTCGCTACCGCTGGCTGCCGTTCGTGACCAGCGCTTCGGACATCAGCATGGAGACGCTGGTGCTGCTGCTGCTCGCGGCGAAATCGCCCGCCGAGAGCCTGAACACGGTGATCGTGTGGTCGTGCTACCCGCTGTCCATCTTCGCGACCGCGCTGCGCAACGACGGCCGCGTGACGTTCTTCGCCGGAATGCTCGCGATCGCCCAGTACGGCGCGCTGGTGCTGTGGGTGTTCGCGAACGCGCACGGCCAGCCGCTGGTGTCGGCCGGCTACGGCGAGGTGTCGGCGGGCAACCAGATCCAGCGCCTGATCGTGCTGCTGGTCGCGACGCTGCTCACCGCGGTTGTGGTCTATCGCATCCAGCGGTTGGTGCTGCTCTCGGGCACCGACACCCTGACCGGACTGCCGAACCGCAGCTTCCTCGTCCACCGCGTGCCGCAGATCGTCGAGCACGCGCGCAAGCAGGAAACCTCGATCACGCTCGCGATCCTCGACCTTGATCATTTCAAGCGGATCAACGACGACTACGGCCATCCCACCGGCGACCGCGCGCTGCGCCACGTGGTGCAACTGCTGCGCAACGAGCTCGGCCGCGACGAACCGCTGATGCGCGTGGGCGGCGAGGAATTCGTGCTGCTGATGGAGCGGCCGATGGGCTCTGCCTGGGAGCGGCTCGATGCGCTGCGCAGGAAGGTCGCATCGGTGCCGTTCGTTCCCGACGAGGACGCGCCGAATCCCGCGGCGCTTGCCTGCACGCTGACCTTCTCGGCCGGCATGTCCTGCTGCCCGCAGGACGCGGTGGATGTCTCCGGCCTGATGCGCCGCGCCGACCTGCGCCTGCGCAAGGCCAAGCAGACCGGCCGCAACCGCATCGTCGCGCGCGAGTAGGACGGGAAATCTTCGGCGCGGCGCGCCTTGCCGCGTTGCGGCGGGTGTTCTAGGCTGCGGCGATATCCGCACGGGGAGCAACGCCTTGAACCTGAAACTGCGCCTGATCGCGATGAACTTCCTGCAGTTCTTCGTCTGGGGGGCGTGGCTGATCACCATCGGCCGCTACTGGTTCGAGAATCGCGGCTGGTCGGGCACCAGTTTCGGCGCGATCTTCTCCACGATGGGAATCTCGGCGCTGTTCATGCCCTCGCTCATGGGCATCGTTGCCGATCGCTGGATCAACGCCGAGCGCTTGTATGGCGCCCTGCATGTCCTCGGGGCGATCTTCCTCGCGCTGTTGCCGCGAGCGTCCGATCCCAACCAGTTCTTCTGGCTGATCCTGGCGACGATGCTGTGCTACATGCCGACCATCTCGCTGGCGATCGCGGTCGCATACAACGCGCTCAAGCAGCAGGGCATGGACGTGATCCGCGACTATCCGCCGATTCGCGTCTGGGGCACGGTGGGTTTCATCGTGGCATTGTGGACGACCAGCCTGCTCGGGCTGGAAAAATCGCCGGGCCAGTTCTACGTGGCCGCGGCGGCCGCGCTCGCGCTCGGCCTGTACGCGTTCACGCTGCCGCCTGCGCCGCCACGCATGGCCCAGAGCGAGAGCCGCTCGCTGCTGGATATCCTCGGGTTGACGTCGTTCCGGCTGTTCCGCGACCGCAACATGGCGGTGTTCTTCGTGTTCGCGATGCTGCTGGGCGCCGCGTTGCAGCTCACGAACGCCTACGGCGGCACCTTCCTCGGCGAATTCAGCAACAACCCTGCGTTCAAGGACGCGCTCGCGGTCAAGTACCCCGCGATCATCATGTCCATCTCGCAGGTCTCGGAAACGCTGTTCATCCTGACGATCCCGTTCGTGCTGCGTCATTTCGGCATCAAGCGGGTGATGGTGATCAGCATGCTGGCCTGGGTCCTGCGCTTCGGCCTGTTCGCGTACGGCGATCCGGGTCCTGGCCTGTGGATGATCGTCGTCTCCTGCATCGTCTATGGCATGGCCTTCGACTTCTTCAACATTTCCGGCTCGCTGTTCGTGGAGTCGCAGAGCGATCCGAAGATCCGCGCGAGCGCGCAGGGCCTGTTCATGCTGATGACCAACGGCATCGGCGCGATGCTGGGCAGCTCGATCAGCGGCGTCGTGATCGACCGCTGGTTCACCCACGGCGGCGTCAAGGACTGGCACGGCATCTGGATGGCGTTCGCCGCGTATGCGCTCGCGATGACGGTGCTGTTCGTGCCGTTGTTCAAGTACCGGCACGTGCCAAGGGAGCTGAAGGACCTGCATCCCGAGGCCGGACGCTGATCGGGGCCGCTTGATGGCCGTTTCCCCGCAGGCGGTGCTCGTCGGCAGCTACGTGCAGGACCATGCCTGGTTTTGCGATGAGTTCCCGCAGCGCGGCGAAACGCGCATCGCGACCGGCTTCAACACCGGACCCGGCGGCAAGGGCTTCAACCAGGCCGTCGCCTGCCAGCGCCAGGGCGTCGCAACCGCGTTCGTCGGCGCGATCGGCGAGGACGCGCTCGGCGGCAACGCGCGCTCGTTCGCACAGGCTGAACACCTCGATGCGCGCTGGCAGGTCGTAGCCGACGCGCCGACCGCGGCTTCGAGCATCGTCGTGGATGCCCGCGGCGAAAACCGCATTGTCGTCAGCCTCGCCGCCAACCTGCGGCTGTCCGCGACATTCGTGCGCGAGCAGTTCGCCCAGTTCGACGAGGCGCGCGCGCTGCTCTGCCAGCTCGAGAGCAATCTGGATGCGGTCGCCGCCGCGTTCGATCTCGCGAGCGCGGCCGGAATGCTGCGCGTGCTCAATCCAGCGCCGATGCACCCGGAGTTCGATCCCGCGCTGCTCGCGCGCGTCGATGTGTTGACCCCGAACGAAACCGAGTTCGCCCTGCTCGCGCGTCGTTTCAACCAGGCGGTGGACGCGGACGCGCTCGCAACGATGGACGATGCGAGCCTGCACACGCTGGTGCGCAAGATGCCCTTGCCGACCGTCGTGATCACGCTCGGGTCGCACGGCTGCTTCGTCTCGCACGGCGACGAACGCCACGGCGACGCGGTCGCGCATTACCGGATCGCCGCCGCACCCGCGAAGGCGATCGACACCACTGGCGCGGGCGACTGCTTCAGCGGCGCACTGGTCGCGGCGATGCTGCGTTTCGAGGGCCGGCCGCTGCGCGATGCCGTCGTGCACGCGAACCGCGCCGCGGCGCTTTCGACCGAAACCGTCGGCACCGCGCCGGCGATGCCGGGCTTCGACGCCGTGACCGCACGATACGGCAGCGCGATGGCCTGAACGCGCCGCGGTTGTCGCCAGGCGGATCGTGGGCCATGATCCCGGCATCACGCCGGAACGGCACGTCCAATCGAGCACGCGCGAATGAAGCAGATCACCCCCTACGCCAACGGCATGTTCATCGTCACCGACTGGCAGTGCCTGGATGCTGCCGACGCCGAGGCGATCAAGGCGTTCTGGACGCGCGAGCGTGCGAACGTGGAAGGCCGCGAAGCGGAACGCCGGCTCAAGGAAATCGTCGCGCATATCGTGACCGAGGACGGCAGTATCGCCGCCGTGGCCACGGTCGAGCCGAAGATCCTGCCGCGCCTGGGCCAGCCGATGTACGCCTTCCGCTGCTTCATCGGCGAAGCCTGGCGCAACGGCAAGCTCGCGCGCACGCTGGTCAAGCACACCGAGACGGTACTGGATCCGTATGCCCGCGAGCGCGGATTCCCGTGCATCGGCGTGCTGCTCGAACTCGAGAACTCGCGCTTTGCCACCGGCCTGCGCCGTGCGTACTGGTCGGACATGAAGATGACCTACATCGGCCAGAACGCGATCGGCCAGGACGTGCGCGTGTGGTATTTCCCCGGCGCGAAACTGAAGACGCGCGAGGAAATCGCCGCGCTCGTGCGCGAATATCAGCGCGGGGCGCAAGCCAGTGCCGTTTCCTCCCCGGCGCTGGGCGCGCCGCGCAACTGATTACGCGACGTATCGTATGCCTTTGCCGTCGCCACCGCTGCTCGCCCTGGCCTTCCTCGCCTTCGAGGCGACGATCTCGCTGACCCGCACGCCGATGCCCGGCGCGCAGGCCAAGGATCGCGGCACCTTCCAGATGATCTGGATCGGCATCACGCTCGCGATCGTGATCGGCATGTACGCGGGCGCGGCGATGCCCACTGCGCGTGTTCCCGCGGCCGACGCGATCCATCCGTACGCGCTGGCGCTGTTCGTGCTCGGCGCGATCCTGCGCGCGTGGTCGATCCGCACGCTCGGCAAGTTCTTCACCGTGCAGGTCGCGATCGCGAGCGACCACAAGCTGGTCGAGGACGGCCCCTACCGCGTGCTGCGGCACCCGTCCTACACCGGATCGCTGATGATGTTCCTGGGCTGGCTCCTGTACGACGGCAACGCACTGCTGCTTGGCATCGTGCTGGTGACGGTGCTTGCGCTGTTCGTCCACCGCATCCGCGTCGAGGAAGCCGCGCTCGCAGAAGCGTTCGGCGACGCCTGGCGCGAGTACGCGAAGCGCACCTGGCGTCTCGTCCCACTGGTCTGGTGAGCTTTAGCGCAGTGGGCGTGCGAAAATGCGCGCCATGCAGATAGGCCCCTATTGCATCGAACCGCGCGTCGTGCTCGCGCCCATGGCCGGCGTGACCGACAAGCCTTTCCGCGTGCTGTGCAAACGGCTCGGCGCGGGGCTGTGCGTGTCCGAGATGACGATTTCCGATCCGCGTTTCTGGACCACGCGCAAGTCGCTCACGCGCATGGACCACGCCGGCGAGCCCGCGCCGGTGTCCGTGCAGATCGCGGGAACGGAACCGCGACAGCTCGCCGACGCCGCGCGCCACAACGTCGCGCAGGGCGCGCAGATCGTCGACATCAACATGGGCTGCCCGGCGAAGAAGGTCTGCAACGCCTGGGCGGGCTCGGCGCTGATGCGCGACGAGCGACTTGTCGCGCAAATACTGGAAGCCGTCGTTGACGCCGTTGATGTGCCGGTCACGCTGAAGATCCGCACCGGCTGGGACCGCGACCACCGCAACGCGCTCGCGATCGCGCGCATCGCCGAGGATTGCGGCATCATCGCGCTTTCGGTGCACGGTCGCACGCGCGACCAGCATTACACCGGCGAAGCGGAATACGACACCATCGCCGCGGTGAAGTCGGAAGTCCGCATTCCCGTCATCGCGAACGGCGACATCCATTCGCCGCAGCGCGCGAAGCACGTGCTCGAGCACACGAAGGCCAATGCCGTGATGGTCGGCCGCGCCGCGCAGGGCCGGCCCTGGATCTTCCGCGAGATCGCGCACTACCTCGCGACCGGCGAATTGCTGCCGGAGCCGCCGCTCGCGGAAGTGCGCGCGATCCTGCTCGGCCATCTGCACGCCCTGCACGAGTTCTACGGCGAACAAGCCGGCGTGCGTATCGCGCGCAAACACCTTTCCTGGTACGCGAAGGACCGGCCCGAGAACGCGGCTTTTCGAGCGGTCGTCAATCGCGCCGAGACCGCGAACGAACAGCTGCGCCTCACGCGCGACTACTTCGACGCGCTGATCGCCGGCGAGGTATTCGCACTCGCCGCCTGAGCCTGCGCGACCAGCGGTGGCTCCGTCCAGACCCGTCGCCACAGCGCTTTCAGCGTCATGCCGCCGGGTGCGCCAGATGCGGCATAACGCGGCGTGATTGGCCGCCAGCCACCAGCGCTGCGCTGTGCGACGGCGTAACTGAAGAAGTAATCCGGCTCGCTGCCCATGCGCAGGTCGCTGATCACGACTTCGTCGCCGCGCCGTTGCGCCTTGACGAAACCGCTCGCGAACCAGCGCAGGCGTTCGGCGTCCGGGAACGCGGTGACCTCCGCGAGCGTGGCGCGGCCTGACGAATAGGCGCGGAAACGGATGGTCCCGCTGTCCGCAACCAGCGACCGATAGCCTTCGAGGTAACCGTCCGGCGTCGCCACCACCACGCGCCACAGCAAGGTATTGAACGGGGTCGGCACGCTGAAACGCGGCGCATGCGCGTACGGCGTTCCCGCAAGACTCGCATCTACGGCGCGCTCGACGAGGTGCTTGGCAAGCAGCGACCAGCCCACGTAGGCGAGGCAGACGATCAGTCCACCTTTCGCCCAAGCCCTCGCGCGCGGCAGCCCGCGCCATCGCCAGGCCGCGATCGCGCCGATCCACAGCGGCAGCAACACCATCGGGTCGATGATGAACAACGTCGCCCACATCGTCGGCGACGCGCGCGACGGCCACCAAAGCTGCGTGCCATAGACCGTCAGCGCATCCATCAGCGGATGCGAGAGCAGCGGCAACAGCAGCGCCCAGAACCAGCGCGTCGGCGCTTCGCGCACCGGCGTCCACCACCGTCGCAACAACGACCACAGAATGATGCCGACGGGAACGATCACCGCGAGTGCGTGCGCGGGGCCACGGTGCCAGGTCACCCGCAGGACCGGATCGCGCGTGAGCGCGAGCAGGATCGGCACGTCGATGTCGGGCAGCGAGCCGAAGATCGCGCCCGCGACCAGCGCCTGCCGCCGCCATTTCGACGGTGCGATCAGCGCGGCGATCGAGCCGCCGAGCGCGATGTGGGTGAACGAATCCATGCGCCTACTCTAGCCGTTGCCACCGGAGAGCCGCGAAAACACGCGTTCGATAAACACGTCCGTAACGCCCGGCCACTCGGCTGGTGCATACTCCGCGCCCGGCCTGTATGATGTCCGGCTACTTTCCATCCTTTCATCCGCATCGAGGGATATACCGCCCGTGAGCAGCCATCTCTTCACTTCCGAATCGGTGTCCGAAGGCCATCCGGACAAGGTCGCCGACCAGATTTCCGATGCCGTCCTCGACGCGATCCTCGCGCACGACAAGAACGCGCGCGTCGCCTGCGAAACCATGGTGAAAACCGGCGTTGCGATCGTCGCCGGCGAGATCACCACCAGCGCCTGGGTGGATATCGAAAAACTCACGCGCGAGGTCATCAACGGCATCGGCTACACCAATTCCGACGTCGGCTTCGACGGGCACACCTGCGGCGTGCTGAACCTGATCGGCAAGCAGTCGCCCGACATCGCGCAGGGCGTGGATCGCAAGAAGCCCGAGGAACAGGGCGCCGGCGACCAGGGCCTGATGTTCGGCTACGCCTGCGACGAAACCGACCTGCTGATGCCCGCGCCGATCTTCTATTCGCACCGCCTCGTCGAGCAGCAGGCCAAGGTGCGCAAGGCCGGCAAGCTCAAGTGGCTGCGCCCGGACGCGAAGTCGCAGGTGACGCTGCGCTACGAGCATGGCCACATCGCCGGCCTCGACGCGGTCGTGCTCTCCACGCAGCACGACCCGGACGTCAAGCACAAGGACCTCGTCGAGGGCGTCTACGAGCACATCCTCAAGCCGGTGCTGCCGAAGGAATGGCTGAAGGCGCTGCCCAAGCACAAGGTGCACATCAACCCGACCGGCAAGTTCGTGATCGGCGGCCCGGTCGGCGACTGCGGCCTCACCGGCCGCAAGATCATCGTGGACAGCTACGGCGGCATGGCCCGCCACGGCGGCGGCGCGTTCTCCGGCAAGGACCCGTCGAAGGTGGACCGCTCGGCCGCGTACGCGGCGCGTTACGTCGCCAAGAACATCGTCGCCGCGGGCCTGGCCGAGCGCTGCGAGATCCAGGTCAGCTACGCGATCGGCGTGGCCGAGCCGACCTCGATCTCGGTGACCACCTTCGGCACCGGCAAGATCGGCGACGACAAGATCGAGAAGCTGATCCGCAAGCACTTCGACCTGCGTCCGTACGGCATCGTGCAGATGCTCGACCTGATCCACCCGGTCTATCAGCAGACCGCGTCCTACGGCCACTTCGGCCGCGAGCCGCGCGTCGTGAACTACACCGACGGCAAGGGCAAGCAGCGCAAGGCCACCGCGTTCTCGTGGGAGAAGACCGACCGCGCCGACGAGCTGCGCGCGGCGGCGGGACTCAAGCCGAAGAAGTAAACCCGCAATCCGCGATGCAAAAAACGACGGGCCGCGCGAGCGGCCCGTTTCGTTTACGGGATTCCGATATCCAGGGGGCTACAGGCGTTCCAGACGCCTGTATGCACTTCCCCCATCCATGGGGGTCGCATGACGTTTGCCCTATTCCGCGCGCGACGGCGCGGCGTAAGCTGCGGGTTCGCCTTCCGGCGCGGCGTTCGGCCGCGACCGATGGCGTCCACTCTTCGGGGAGTCATCATGAGCTTGCGAACCTGCATCCTGCTGGCCGGCCTGCTGGGCCTGTCCGCCACTGCGTCGGCAGTCACCGCCGACGAACTCGTCGCCAAGAACCTCGCCGCACACGGAGGCGCCGACAAGCTGCGCGCGATCACGTCGTTGCACCAGGTCGGCAAGTTCCGGCTCGGCGGCGGGCTGGAGGCGAAGGTCGAATCCTTCGGCATCAATCCGGACAAGCTCCGCTTCGAGTTCACCCTGCAGGGCCTGACCGCGGTGAACGCCTGGGACGGCAAGGAAGGTTGGGCAATCTCGCCGTTCCAGGGCCGCAAGGACCCGCAGAAAACCAGCGCCGACGACAACAAGCAGCTGATCTACGGCGCCGACATCGCCGGCCCGCTGCTCGATTACAAGGCCAAGGGCAACAAGGTCGAGTACCTCGGCACCGAGGACATCGACGGCACCGACGCCTACAAGCTGCGCGTGACCTACAAGAATGGCGACAGCCGCGTGTATTACCTCGACCCGGACCAGTATCTGGAGATCCGCGTCGTCGATCACACCATGATCCGCGGCCAGGAACAGGTGCAACCCACCGACCTGGGCGAATACGAAAAAGTCGATGGCGTGTATTTCCCGTTCGAGGAAGGACAGATCCACCTCGATTCGGTCGAGACGAACAAGCCGATCGATGCGGCGATGTTCTCCTTCCCCGCCGCCAAGCACTGAGCCGGAGCCCGCCATGCAAACCACGATCAAGCCGCTCGCGCTCGCCGCGTTCGCCGTCCTCGCCAGCGGCGCGCTCGCCGCACCCGCGCCCGAAGCGCCCGCCGCCAGGTTCGACAAGTCCGTGATCTCGGGACTTGGCATCCGCAACATCGGCTCGGCCACGATGAGCGGCCGCATCGCCGCGGTTGCCGCCGGCCACAAGAAGAACGGCGACACCGTGCTCTACATCGGCGCCGCCAGTGGCGGCGTCTGGAAATCCACCGACGGCGGCACGACGTTCTCGCCGAAGTTCGACAAGCAGCCGGTGCAGTCCATCGGCTCGCTCGCGGTGGACCAGCAGAACCCCGACAACGTCTGGGTCGGCACCGGCGAAGCCTGGACGCGCAATTCGACCTCGGTCGGCAACGGCATCTACCACTCCGCCGACGGCGGCGAGAGCTGGTCCAACATGGGCCTGCCGAATTCCGAGCGCATCGTGAAGATCGCGATCAACCCGAACGATTCCAACACCGTGCTCGCCTGCGTGACCGGCAAGCTGTGGAGCGATTCGACCGAGCGCGGCGTGTATCGCACGACCGACGGCGGCAAGAACTGGACGCAGGTGCTGAAAGGTTCCAACGCCTCGACCGGCTGCGGCGGCATGTCGCAGGACGCGAAGAATCCGAACGTCGTGTTCGCCTCGCTCTGGGATTTCAGCCGCAAGGGCTGGACCTTCCGTTCCGGCGGCAACGGCCCCGATGCGCCCAGCG
>CAYUXZ010000003.1:4967-90786 GCA_964449135.1 uncultured Gammaproteobacteria bacterium | reverse complement strand
GAGCGTCGCGTTCGCAATGCGAAGGTCGGGAGTTCGATCCTCCTCCGCTCCACCAATCGGACATCTAACAACTTCCCGCAACACCCCTGAAACCGCGCTACGACGCGGTTTTTTCTTGTCTTCGGTTCCCGCAAGGCATCCTAGCCATCCCTTGAGTTACCCCAATTTTGGGGGTAGCGTTGGGGGTAGCCGCCCCATGGGCGGATCGGTTACCCCCAATCGGGAGAACACGATGCTGACACCTTCCGCTGTCGCCAATGCGAAACCGAAGGACAAGCCGTACAAGCTCGCAGACGAGCGCGGTCTGTTCCTTCTGGTGCAACCCAACGGCTCGCGCTGGTGGCGATTCAAGTACCGGCGACCAGGAACGCGCGCGGAAAACCTGCTGTCGCTGGGCACCTTCCCCGACGTGTCGCTGAAAAAGGCGCGCGAGCGCCGCGACGAAGCACGCACGTTGCTTGCCGACGGCATTGACCCCGGCGACAAGCGCAAGGCCGAGAGAGCCGCAGACGCCGACACGTTCGAGGCCGTGGCCCGCGAATGGTTCGCCAAGTTTTCGACACGCTGGGCAGCCAGTCACGCCGACAAGGTCATCCGCAGGCTGGAACGCGACGTGTTCCCGTGGATCGGATCGAAACCGATTGCGGCATTGACCGCGCCGGACGTGCTGGCCGTGCTGCGCCGGATCGAATCGCGCGACGCCATCGAAACCGCGCACCGCGCCGCGCAGAATTGCGGGCAGGTGTTCCGCTACGCCGTCGCCACCGGACGCGCACAAGGCGACGTGACGCGCGACCTGCGCGGCTCGCTGACCCCGTGGAAGCCCCAACACTTCGCCAGCGTGACCGAGCCGGACAAGGTGGGCGACCTGCTGCGCGCGATCCACGCCTTTACCGGCACCTTCCCTGTCGCCTGCGCGTTGAAGCTCGCGCCGCTGGTGTTCGTGCGTCCCGGCGAACTGCGTACGGCGGAATGGGCGGAAGTGGACTTGGACGCCGCCGAATGGAACATCCCGGCGCACAAGATGAAAACCCGCCAGCCGCATCTTGTTCCGCTGTCGCCGCAGGCCGTGGCGATCCTGCGCGAACTCCATGCGCTGACGGGATCGGGCCGCTACGTCTTTCCCGGCACGCGCGACCGCAGGAAGCCACTAAGCAACATGGCAATGAACGCGGCATTCAAGCGCATGGGCTTCGATGGGCAGACGTTCACCGCGCACGGCTTCCGTGCAATGGCGCGCACGATTCTCGACGAAGGCTTGGGCTTCCGGCCCGACATCATCGAACACCAATTGGCGCACGCCGTGAAGGATGCGAACGGGCGCGCGTACAACCGCACGTCGTTCCTGCCCGACCGCAGGAAGATGATGCAGACGTGGGCCGACTATCTCGACAACCTGCGCGAAGGCGACCGCAAGGTGACGCCGATTCGCAAAGCATCCGGCAAACGCCGGTAAACGGCGCGACCGGGTGATAGCGCACCCGGCCACGCCTTCCACAACCGTTCCGATGGAGAACGATCATGGCGGACGAAAGTGTAACGAACGGCGCGGGCGAACCGCATGTGCCCAAAGTGGCGATAACTGAGAGCTTCATCGAATACCTGTGGAACGAATCATCGCTGCCTGTGGGTGTCCGCAACCGATTGAAGCATGTGGATCGCGCGATCCATGGGATGAACACGATTCAGGCAATGCTTTACGCTGACATGCTTGGGAAAGAGGATGCGGCCACCAACAATGGCGTGTCGTTCGACGGACTTACCGTTGCCAACATCGAAGGGCTGCAATTGGCCATGGTCGCGCTGGGGGAGGTTGCAGCCGATGCGCTGGGCGATATTCGAGACAACGCCTACGACTGCACGCAGAAACAACGAGCACAAGAATCAGAATGGGTTGAAATACCTGTGGTCGGCCCCGCGCAATAACCGAACACGCCACGGCTAGGGTAGCTCCCGAACGCGCGGACACCTTCACCGCGTTGCCGTGGCGATCCTTTGGGGGGCGCAGAAGGTGCGCGATATGCGATGGCTAAACAGGCTGGCGCGTCCGTTTCCAACGGCCGTGGACTACGATAGTGCGATCAAGTTCAACATCTTCGCATTTGCGACTACGAAGCTGGGGGCGTTCCTCTGGGAAGCCTATTGCTTAGCGCGTGAAGGTGAGCGCCCCATCCCCGATCAAGTATTAATCTATCTGGACAAGTGCGCCGCATCCGTATCGGCTGGCGGCACGCCGAACGAAATCGTCGCACGCTTTGGATTGCGGCATGTGAGGGGAGGTGCTGGCGTGTCGAAGCGCTTGGCTGCCGCCATCTTGCAGGTCGCCATCCTGCGCGAGCTTTTGATCGAATACAGCCGAGTCGAAGCGGGTGTGGTCGGCTCGAAGGTTGAAGCTCGTCGCATTGTGGCCAACCGATTCCGCACGACCGAGGGGCGTGTGCACCAGCTCGAATTGAAATCGCGCCTGTAGCGGAACTCCCCACGGATTCTCTACAAATCCCACAAGGGGCTATCTATGTAATCGCTGCGTCCCGCAGCAAACCGGGAATAGCAACGATGCACCCGAGCAACTCCCTAGCACCGCCGAATGCGGCACCGCTCAACCCCGGCGACCTTGTCACCGAAACCGAAGCCGCCGCGATCCTTGGCGCGCGGGTGCAGACCCTTCGCAATTGGCGCTGGCGCGGCGAAGGCCCACGCTTCCGCAAGGTTGGGCAGCGCATGGTGCGCTACCACCGCGCCGACTTGGCCGCTTTCATCGAAGCCGGAAGCGGCAAGGCCGCCGCATGATCGCCGCGACCGTGGAATCCCGCGCCCGATTGCAGCGCGCGCTGTCCGCCGTGGAAGCGGCTCGCCTAGAACTGCACCAGTGCGCTCTAGAGGCCGATGCGCCGCCGTGGGCTGCTGTGGAAGCCGCCGACCTGTTGGACGCCGCCGAGGCGCGTCTGTGCGCCGCCATCGTGGGAGCGCGCGATGACTGACAAGCGAATCGCCTACTCGCGCGGCTTCGGCCAGTCCGACAACACGCCCGAGCAACGTACCGCCGCCGACTTCGCTGCGTTCGCCGCCGCGATCTTGGACGACCGGGCAACGGGCAAGGGCGAACAATGGATCGCCGCCGCGTTCGCCAAAGCGCCGAACGACCAAGCGCACCGCGATACGCCGACCAAACGCAGGGCCATCGGTAAGCCGCACCGCTGTAGCGCCTGCGCGAAACCGCGCCGGTTCCTCGCGCTCGACGTGGATCATGGGCTGACCGCCGAATCCTTCGCGGCGCTGGTGCAGGTAGGCCAGCAATGGAACGGGTTGATCTACACAACCGCGTCGCACAAACCGGAATCACCGCGCTGCCGCATCGTGATCGAACTCGACGACCCCGCACCGCGCGCCGAATTGATTGCCGCGACCGTCGCTATCCGCGCGCGAATTGACGCCGCGATGACAGAACAGGGCCAGCCTGCGCCGGCGTGGGACGCATCCTGCGACCGACCGGAGCAACCGCTGTATCTGCCCGTGTTTGCATCGCAGGACTACCGACTACAGGGCCAGATCGCATGTCTGGCCGAATTGCTGGCCGATCCTGCGGCACGCGCGACGCGCGAAACCGCGCGGATTGAACCAAGCCAACGGCAAGCGGCGTGCGACAAGATACCTGTAGGCCGGCGCGGCATTGCAATCCTTAGCGAGGCCGGGAAATTGGTGCGCAAGGGGCACCGGAGAGACACGCTCTCGGCGTGGCTGCACCGCATGAATGTGATGGACTGCGAAACGCCGCTTCCCGATGCCGAAGTGGACGACCTGTTGCAGCGCGCGCTCGGCTACGGTTCCAGTGGTTTCCGCATCTTCACGGATCGCCTGTTCGACGATATGGCCGATGCGGTGGAGTCTGGTCAGGCATCGCTCGCGACTTGCTTCATCGTGCTGACCGCGCTGCGCCGGTACACACCAGCAAACAACCGTCATATCGTGCTGACGCATGACGTTTGCCGATTCATTCCCGGATGCGCCGACGAGACTGCTTTCTATCACAAGCGCAAGCAGGCTGTAGAGCTTGGCTTTCTCATCGCCGTTAAAGATTCGCGTCATACCCGCAACGGCAACACCGCTCGGGAATACGCCTTCCCGGCAAAGTATCTGCGAGCCAACCCCGGCAAGTTGCAGGGCTTGCAAAATGCCAGCCCCCTAATAGAGATAACGGCTTCTAAAGCTCTTAGCTCTGGCTTGAAGGATTCAGGCTTTAGGAAGCGGGCGGGCCAAAAACGACCGAACCGAAAGGACGAAGCCGCATGAAACGCACACCACTTCCCGATGCCGTGCTGCGCGCGCTGGCCGACGCCAACCGCGCACCGGGCTGGAACAACCGCAGCCGCGACGCGCGCCGCTTCGCGCTGGGCGATTGCACACTGATCGTTGTCCCGTTCCGGCGCTGGGCCTACCGCAGGCAGGAACAGGCTAGCGCCGCTTGGCACGCCGCACAGGAGCGCACCCATGCCTAATCCTGCCGACTTCGACCTGCGCGAATCCAACGGCTACCTGAGCCGCCACAAGGGCTATCTCAACGCGATGCAACGCGAGCGACGCCAGCGCAATCCGCGCATTGACTACAGCCCCAGCCGCGAGGCGATGGCAGCTATTCGGGCGCGACTCTATCCTGCCGTGGGCGGCACCCTGAGCGCCGTCATTGACGCGCTGGTGCTCGCGGGAGCTGCCGAGCTTCCGGAACAAAGTAGTAAGAAGTAGTAACGCGGCCGAGCCATGAAGCCGCCCCAACGCACGCTGACCGCACTGCGAGCCGACTGCCGGTACGTTGTGAAGGCCTGTCCGTGGTGCTTCCGGCGCAAGGCAGGAAAGCCAATTCCAAGACCAATCCCCTACTCTCATGGCGCGATCGCATGAGCAGCAATAAACCGGAAAATTATGCGCTAGCGCGACTTGTCATGCTTTGCGGCGCCGTGCTTCGGTTGCATCGGCGGCTCGAATTGAGCTGCTGGACAAGGAAATGTCTTTTTGAGGCCATCTAGCAAGACGTATTCCATTCGCCAGTGCATTTGAGGGTCTTTGAAGACATCGGGAAGCTGAGCAATATCGGCATCCGCAATGTCTCGGTAGTTCTGTGCATTAAGGAACAAGGTTGGCGGATGGCAATAGAGCTGTGGTTTCTTGTCGGAAGCAAGCATGACGTTCGCCCATTCGAATGCGTTGCCGGCAGCAATGAGGTAAATGTCCGCCCCCTGTGAATGCGGGCCGGCAGCCACATAGCCCGCCACTTCGCTAACAGGCGCTTTGTCCGACGTGGATTGTGGCGGCACTTGAGTCGCTTGTACCTGAGCTTGCGCAACTTGTGCTCGCGACGCTTCCGCGCGTGCGTTCGCTTCGTCAATCTGCGCTTGCATGAGCTGATTGCGGAGCCTGTCCTCGCGCCCCTTTTGTATCGCGCCCGCAATGTCAGGTGTTTGCTGGTACTGAAGCCAGTTAGGGGATTGCATCGACGGCTGCTGCTGCAATGACCCGTTGCAATAGGTCGAATTGCCGACCTGGTCGCAAGTCACCTGCGCCGCGACTGGCGCACTCAACAACACCAAAGCGAACAGGCCGCTGCGCATGGCGCTTCCCCCTGCTAGGCCACGGGGACGATGCTACTCCTGTCCGGAGTGCGCCGGTTACGACTGGGCGCCCAGTACGCGCGTACTGGCTAACCGCGAAGCGCTGCTATTAGGGGCGAGGCGAGAGCAGCATCTTCCGGAATTATCGGACGCTGTAAAAGGCCGCTGAGAACAGGCAAGGAACAGGCAGGACTCAGGTCGCTACGGCTGGGCTGCGAACTCTGGAGCGGGTAAGTTTGGGGGTACGAAAGCGTTTCCGGATCAATAGCTAGCAATTAAATCAATCACCTAACGCGCGTATTGGATAGACCTCCGCCCACCAACGAATCGAAAGCCGCGGTCCGCAAGGATCGCAGCTTTTTCGTTTCGTGATGGCATCGGTGACGTCGCGTGCGCCTTGCGAACGGCGCTCCGCAACCGCCGGGCGACGATCAGCTGCGCAGCGCGAGGATGAAATCGAAACGCTTGCGCACGTACTCGAGATCCTCGGGCGCGGTTTCGTCCTCGATCGCGTCCGACAAGGCCATCAGCGCCATCCAGAAGTCGTCCTGGTCGGCGTCTTCCTTGCGCAGCACGTCCAGTTCCCGCTCGAGTTCGTCGAGGATGGTGTCGATCTCGGTGCGCGTCTTGGCCATGGTTCCCCCAAGCTTGGATGCTTAAGCATAGCGGACGAGCGGGCTGCCGGCGCAAGTTATCGTGCTATTCGGTCACTTCAAAGCGCACCAGTCGCCGCGACGGATCGGCTTCGGCGAGCTTGACGCACACCTCCGCGCCGAGTACGAGATCGCTCGAGGCGCCGACCTTCGCCTCGAGCGCCGGATCGCGCAGCATCACCACGCCATTGCGATTGTCGCGATGATTCGGACCTGCATGACCCATTTCGATGATCGCACCCTCGAAGGTCTCGCCGACTCGCGGCGCCAGCAGCACCGCTTCGGCGAGATCGAGCACCGCACGCTCGAACTGGTGCGATCGGCGATCGGACGCGTCCATCGTCTGCGGCAATCCGGGCAGCGCGTCGCGCGCCCATGACGGCACCGGCTGCTTCGCGCACAGCGCGACGCAGATTTCGCCGACGTATCGGTCCACGAGCCGGCGCATCGGCGCGGTCGCGTGCGCGTATTCGGCGGCGATCGCCGAGTGCATGGGCTGCGCGGGCAGATCCCCGTCGAACGCGGCGTAGCCCGCACCGCGCAACACCGAGGTACAGGCGAGCATCATCGCGATGTGGCGCGGTTGTGCCGGATCGAGCGCGCGGATGAAATCCGGATAAGCCTGCGCGTCGGGCCAGGCGATCTGCAGCGCCTGCGCGGTCAGGCGCAGTCGCGCGAGCGATGGCGGATCGGGCGGCGGCAGCGTGCGCAGCAGGCCGACCCGGCCCTGCACCATCAACCGCGCGGCAGCGATGCCGGTCAGCAGCGAGATCTGCGCGTTCCAGTCCTCGATCGGAAGGCTGCTGCGGTATTCGAGATTCCACTTCCCGTCGGCGTTGCTGATTTCCAGCTCGGGCAGGTTCAGGCTCACGCCGCCACGCGCGCGTTCGCGCTGCTGGCGCAGCTGGCCGATTTCCTTCAGCAAGCCCCAGATCGGATCCGCCGTGCCGGCATCGATCTGCTGCTGCACGCCCGGATAGTCGTACTTCGCACGGCTGCGAACGCGCGCGCGGCGCACGTCAATGGCCGCGATTTCGCCGGTCGCATCCAGGTCGATCGTCCACAGCAGCGCGGGTCGCAGTTGGTCGGGCAACAACGATGCCGCACCTTCGCAGAGCGATGTCGGCAGCAGCGGGATGATCACGGTGCCACCGTAGAGGGTTTCGCCGCGCCGGTTCGCCTCGAGATCGATCGCATCGCCCACGCCCACGAACGCGGCGACGTCGGCGATCGCGTAATAGACGCGATACCCATTCGCGCTGCGCTCCAGGTGCATCGCCTGGTCCAGGTCCATCGAACCGGGCGGATCGATCGTGACCAGTGCCACGTCGGTTCGGTCCAGGTCCGGCAGGCGCGGATTCGCCGCGGCCTGCGCGGCGGCCGCTTCCGCTTCGGCAGGGAACGCCGCAGGCAGCCGCTGTTCGCGTTCGATCTGCGCGATGCCGTTGGCGAGCGTGGAATCGTCGCAGGGCTGGACGCGGATGGCGGGTCGGTTGAGCACGTCGGAGCTCCTGGTGAGGATCGTGTTGGCGGAAGATTGACGACAGCTTCGCGCCGCGTCGCGGAGTGACGCGAAAATCGCGGCGACGCGCCGGACTATAGCCTGAAGCTGTCCCACATCATCCGCGATGCGTGTCGTCCGATTGCAGGATCGCGCGTTGACGCAGTTGCCACCGTCCCGGAAGGAGCCGTCGCATGTCCGTGTTCGTCCGTATCCTGTTGTGCTGCGCATCGCTGGTCCTGCTGTCCAGCGCACAGGCGCAACAGCGCGTCTCCGCGCCGCGCGAAGACGGCGCGCTCACGCCGCTGGTCGTGTTCGAGCCGCAAGTCGCCGGCAACTCATGTCCGCCGCTCGCTTTGATCTCGCCGGGCGCCGGCGGCACCGAAAACGGACTGGCCTACATCGGGCAGGCGCTGAGCCGTGACGGCTGGCGAGCGATCGTGCTCGGCCACAAGGAAAGCGGACCGCAGGCGCTGTTCAAGGATCTGCGGCGCGCGGGCGGCCGCCGTGGACTGGAGGACCTGGTCGCCGATCCGCAGGCCTATCGCAGCCGTCTGATGGACATCGGGGCCGCGTTGAAGTGGTCGGAACAGCGTTGCCATGCGCCGTTCAAGGCGCTGGCCGGGCATTCGATGGGCGCGCGCACGGTGATGCTCGAAGCCGGCGCGGGCAACAGCATCGGCGTCCAGGGAGGCAAGCGCTTCGATGCCTACATGGCCCTGTCCGAACCCGGCGCGGATGCCGTATTTCCCGATGGCGCAGCTCGCGGCGTGACTGCGCCGGTGCTGATGCTCACCGGCACGCGCGACCGCACGATCGACCGCGGCGGTTACGAGGAACGTGTGAAGACCTTCGACGAACTCGGCTCGACCTGCGCATGGATGGGCGTGGTCGAAGGCGCGGACCACATGAACATGGCCGGCGCGGGATTCGGCGCCAAGGACGCGGCTGAGAACGCGGTAGTCACGCTGGGCACGCGATTCCTCGACGCGCTGCGCGCGGGCCATTGCGGATCCCCCTTGCAGATCGCGGGAGTGGCGATCAAGACGAAATAAGGCGCGGCTTCAGACGCACTTCGAGCCGGCGATGCCGCAGGGATGCGCTTCATCGCCGAGTTCGAACTGCACGGTGGCGTGGCCGATGCGGAACCGTTCGCGCAGATCGTGGTTGATCCGCGCGAGCAGCGCATCGTCAATGCTCGCATCGGGTTTGACCAGGTGCACCGTCAGCGCGGCGTCGGTAGTGCTGATGCCCCAGATATGCAGGTCGTGCACTGCCACTACGCCGGGCAATCCTTCGAGATAGGCGGCTACGTCGGCCGGGTCGATGTGGCGCGGCACCGCGTCGAGCGCGAGGTCCAGCGATTCGCGTAGCAAGCCCCATGTTCCCCACGCGATCGCGACGACAATCAGCAGGCTCACGACCGGATCCAGCCACAACCAGCCGGTGGCGCGCATCGCCAGTGCGGCGAGCACGACACCGAGCGAGATCATCGCATCCGAAGCCATGTGCAAGAACGCGCCGCGGATGTTCAGATCGTGCTCGCGACCCGACGCGAACAGCCACGCGGTGACGCCGTTCACCGCGATCCCGATCCCCGCGACGGCCATCACCACGCCGCTCGCAACCGGTTCGGGGTGGTGCAGGCGTTGCGCGGCTTCCCATGCGATCCCGCCGATGCCGATCAACAACACGACCGCGTTGATCAGCGAAACCAGGATCGAGGAACGACGCAGGCCGTAGGTGCGACGCCGTGTCGGCAGGCGCTTCACCAGCACGCTGGCGATCCATGCCAGCGCCAGGCCCATCACGTCGCTGAGGTTGTGACCGGCGTCGGCGATCAGCGACAGCGAATTCGCGAGGAACCCGTAGATTACCTCGGCGATGACGAAGCCAAGGTTCAGCGCGATGCCGATCGCGAATGCGCGGCCGAAATCCGCTGGCGCGTGGTGATGGCCGTGACCGTGCGAATGACCATGCGCATGACCGTGCGCGTCATCGTGGTCGTGACCGGCGTGGTCGTGCGCGTGGTGATTGTGGCCGTGATCGCCCATGACGACGGATTCTAGCGGCGGGTCGTTAGCGGACACTATTGCATCGGTCGCCACTTCACTGCAGGGGAACGTGCATGGGTGTATAAGAACCCGTCCACACGGAGCGCCCCGCCATGAAACTCCCCATCCAGCTCGCCGCGATCAGCCTTCTTTCCTTCGCCATCGGCGCTCCCTGTGCGTGGGCCGCGCTCAAGGCCGGGACGCAGGCGCCCGATTTCAGCGCGCCTGCCTACCTCGCCGGCCAACCGTTCACGTTCAAGCTCGCCGACGCGCTGAAGAAGGGGCCGGTGGTCGTCTACTTCTTCCCGGCCGCGCACACCTCGGGCTGCAACATCGAAGCGCACCTGTTCTCGCAAGCGATCGACCAGTTCAAGGCGGCCGGCGCCAGCGTGATCGGCGTCACCGCAGGCAACACGGATCAGCTCGCGGATTTCTCGAAGGAAACCGAGCATTGCAGCGGCAAGTTCCCGGTGGCCGCCGACCCGGACGCGAAGATCGCCAGGCAATACGACGCGATCCTCGCGATGAAGCCGAGCTGGTCCGATCGCACGTCCTACGTGATCGCGCCGTCGGGGAAGATCGCCTACGCGTATTCGAATCTGAATCCGGACGATCACGTCAAGCAGACGCTCGACGCGGTCAAGGCGCTGAAGAAGTAACCCGCATCAGCGTACGCAACGCCGCCGATAGCATCCCGTCGAATCCGCTACATGCGGACGTCATGCCGTTCGTCATGCGACGCATGACCAATGGCACAGGTTTTTTTAACGTTACACTATAACAATTGAGCCGCGATTCGACGGCGGCTCCCGCTCGGCTGTCAGCGCTTTCGTCATTGCCGCGTTGGACGTGGCGCCCCTTTTCGCCTCCAAGACCGAAATCCGATGCGTTCATCCCTGCTTGCGCTGTGCATCCTTGCTTCGCTCACCGGCCCCGGCTACGCCGCAGCCTCCGACAAGACGACGTCTGCGCATCCCGCGAGAAAGATCAGCGTGCAGCGGCGGTTGGATGCGCTGGAAGCGCGCGTCACTGCACTCGAGGGCGACAACGCGACCCTGAGAAAGCAAGCGGCTGATGCAACCGCCGATGCGCAGGCCACGCACGCACAACTCGACCAGCTCAAGGCCGCGCAGGCGACGGCGGCTGAAACCGCGAGCAACGAAGCCGCTCCCACCGAGCCTGCCGCAGCCACACCGTCCGGTGCGAACGGCAACGCCTTCAATCCGGCGGTCAGCATCATCCTCAACGGCGCCTATGCGCACGGCTCGCTCGATCCCGCGAAGTTCTATCGCTCCGGCTTCCCGCTTGGCGGCGACTCGGGCCCGCCGCAGCAGGGCTTCTCGCTCGGCGAAAGCGAAGTCTCGATGTACGCAAACATCGACGAGAAATTCTTCGGCCAGCTCACGCTCACCGCGCACAGCGACCACGGCCACGACAGCATCGGCGTCGAGAACGCGTTCATCGAAACGACGGCGTTGCCGAACGGATTCGGCGTGCGCGCGGGCCGCTTCTTCTCCGACATCGGTTATCTCAACAGCCACCACGCGCACACCGACAATTTCTACGACCGCCCGCTCGCCTACCAGGCCTTCCTCGGCGGGCAGTACGGCGACGATGGCGTGCAAATCCACTGGCTCGCGCCGACACCGATCTTCCTGCAGTTCGGTGCGGAGGCCTTCGCGGGCAACTCCTTCCCGAGCGGCGGCGGCGGGCATGGCGGAGTCGGCGTGAAGACCGGCTATGTGAAGGCCGGCGGCGACATCAACGACAACACCTCGTGGCTCGCCGGACTGGCCCTGCTCGATTCGCACACGCGCAACGCCGACGACGGCTTCAGCGGCAACGACAAGCTCTGGATCGCCGATGGCACGCTGAAATGGGCACCGAACGGCAACCTCAAGGACGGCGGCGTTACGGTGCGCAGCGAGTACATGGTCGATCGCCGCCATGGCGAGTACACGGTTCCCGCGAATCCGCAACCCGGCGAACCGCTGACCGATCAACCGTGGAATGGCACGCGTCGCGGCGGTTATCTCGAAGCCGACTGGCGCATCAACCGCACTTGGGAACTCGGGTATCGTTACGACCGCTTGTGGGCGGACCGCAGCGGGCCGTTCGCGAGCACGTTCGATCCCTATCGCAACAGCCTCGAACTGAGCTGGATCAACAGTGAGTTCAGCCTGGTGCGGTTGCAGTTCAGCCGCGAATTGCCCAATCCCTTCGCCGCCGACAACGTCTGGACCCTGCAGTACCAGACCGCGCTCGGCGCGCACGGCGCGCACGCTTTCTGATTCGAAAGGAACCGAACGATGAACAAGCTTCTTGTTACGGCCGTGTTGGCGATCGCGAGCGCGGCAGCGATGCCCGCTCAGGCGAAGCTGCGCGTGTTCGCCTGCGAACCCGAATGGGGCTCGATGGTGAACGAACTCGCGGGCGACAAGGTGGACGTGGACGTCGCCACCAACGCGCTGCAGGACGTGCACCAGATCGAGGCCAAGCCCAGCCTGATCGCGAAGATCCGCGCCGCCGACCTGACCGTCTGCGACGGCGCCGAACTCGAGATCGGCTGGCTGCCCAAGCTCATCGAGCAGTCCGGCAACCAGAAGGTCGCGTCGGGTCCGGGCTCGTTCATGGCCGCGAGCCAGATCGCCACCCTCGAAAAACCCAGCGCGCTCGACCGCGCGAACGGCGACGTGCATCCGGAAGGCAATCCGCATGTGCAGATGGATCCGCACCGGATGCTCACGATCGCCAAGGCGCTGGCCGCGCGCCTCGCCCAGCTCGATCCGGCGAACGCCGCGACCTATCAGTCGCGCTTCGCCGATTTCTCCACGCGCTGGAACGCCGCGGTCGCGCGCTGGACCACGGAAGCCGCGCCGCTCAAGGGGCGCAACATCGTCGTCCACCACAACAGCTGGATCTACCTGACGAACTGGCTGGGCATGAAGCAGATCGGATCGCTGGAACCCAAACCCGGCGTGCCGCCGACGAGCTCGCATCTGGCGAGCCTGATCGACGTGACCAAGAGTTCGAACACGCTCGTGATCGTGCGCGCGGCCTACCAGGACGGCAAGCCCAGCGAGTGGCTGTCCGAGCACACCGGCGTGCCCGCGGTGAGCCTGCCGTTCACCGTCGGCGGCGATGCGCAATCCAAGGACCTGTTCGGCCTGTACGATTCGACGATCAGCAAGCTGCTCGCGATCGCGAAGGCCAAGCCATGAGCCTGGAAGGTCTCGACATACGGATCCTGGGCCCGGCCTGCGTGGCGGGCCTGATCGTGCTGTCCACGCACGTACCGCTGGGCAAGCAGGTGCTCTCGCGCGGAATCATTTTCATTGATCTGGCGATCGCGCAGATCGCCGCGCTCGGCGTGATCCTCTCGCAGTTCATCGGCGTCGACGCGTACTTCGCGTCGCACTTCGGCGAAAGCTACGCAGGCTACGGCGTGCAGATCGTGGCAGTCGCCGCGGCGCTGGCCGGTGCGGGACTGCTGACCTGGACCGACCGACGCTGGCCGCAATACCAGGAGCCGCTGATCGGCACCCTGTTCGTGCTCGCCGCGACCGGCAGCCTGCTAATCGTCTCGCACAACCCCGAAGGCAGCGAGCACCTCAAGAGCCTGCTCGCCGCGGACATCCTGTTCATCGAGTTCAGGCAGCTCATCCCGGCCGCGTTGCTGTCGGTCGTGCTGCTCGCCTTCATGTGGATGCGGCGCGATCGCCTCGTCGGCCTCGTGTTCTATTCGCTGTTCGCGATCGCGATCACCGCATCGGTGCAACTTGTCGGCGTCTACCTCGTGTTCGCGAGCCTGATCGTGCCCGCACTCGCGACCGCGGGAATGCATGGCGCACGGCGCTTCGCCGCGGCGTACGCGATCGGCGCGCTGGGCTATGCGCTGGGACTGTGCCTGTCCGCGGTGTTCGACCTGCCCAGCGGAGCGCTGATCGTCTGGACCCTCGTCGGCTGCGCCCTGCTCGCGCAGATTCTCCCCGCGGTACGCCGATCGCATCCGGCGCGGCACGGCAGCGATGTGGCGATGGAGCGCATCGCGGACTGAAGCGCTTCGCACGGGTCTGGGTGTCCGCGGGTTCTTGCCGCAGTCCCTTTTTCTAGTACTCTCGCATCGCGGATCCCGGCCAGGGTCGGGATGTCCGCGATTCGATGATCGCCGGACGATCCGCGGCAGCGAGGGGAACACGCATGGTGCGCATGCACGGAAGTTTCCAGTGGACCGCCATGGCGATCGCGATGACCGCGATCGCCGGCTGCGTATCGCCGATGGCGCTGGACCACGCGGTCGTGGCCTACGACACGAGCACCGCCGAAAGCATGGAGAAGCAGCTGCTGCTCAACATCGCCCGCTCGCGCCACAACCAGCCGATCCACTTCACCGCCGTTTCCAACATCGCCGCGACCTACCGGTTCAACGTCACCGCGGGCATCGCGCCGGCGGCGACGGGAGGCAGCAAGCTCACGGTCCCGACGCTGGGCTCGACCGCGGAAGAGAACCCGACCATCAGCATCGCGCCGATGCAGGGCGACGAATTCACGCAGCGGCTGCTCACGCCGTTTCCGGAGCAGAAGCTGAGCCTGCTGCTGAGCCAGGACTACGACGTGGATTCGCTGCTGCGCCTGATGGCGTCCGAAGTACGCCTGGCGGACGGCCCTTCCGGGCAGGTCGTCGACCACCTCAACCGTCCCGGCGACCCGGAGGGATACAAGGTCTTCCGGCGCGTGATGTCCCAACTGTCCGCCGTGCAGGACCGGCACGCACTGAAAGTCCAGCTGCTGGACTTCCAGCTTTCCTGGAACGTGCCGGCCGCGACGATCACGCCGGAAACCTTTTCGGCGACCTACAAGGATTACTCGCTCACCTACGACAAGGCCCACAACGCCTACCTGGTTTCCAAGCGCGTGGGCGATCGCGTGGTGATCTGCAACTACGACCCCGAGACCTTGTCCAGCGACGAGCGCTTCCGGCTGCACGAGGAAGCCGAAAACGCGCCGGCCAACGACGTGCTGCTCGACATCCGCTCCGGTTATGTCGGCGGCGAATACCCGATGCACGGCTGGCTGCGGCTGCGCAGCTTCCACGAGATCCTGACCTTCATCGGCCGCGGCATGGCGGAGGAACCCGAGTTCGACGTCGCGCCGGATCCGCGCACGCCCGCCGTCACCGAAAACCCGGCGCACATCCTCGAGATCGTCGAAACGAAATCGAAACCACCCGGATCGGAACTGTCGGTGCAACTGGATGGCAACTACTATGCGCTGCGCCCGGAAACCGGCTACCAGTGGAACAAGAAGGCCTTCAGCATGCTCTACCAGCTGTTCCAGATGAGCGTGGCGCCGGTGGACAAGTCCGGACCGGCGATCACGATCTCCAAGTAGGCCCCCGGCCCTGCTTCGTCACTGCGGACGGGGCACGGCGCCTGCAGCTGCGTCGATCTTGCGGCTGAGCTTCGCCATGTGTTCGTGCATCTCCTCGTAAATACGATCGACCTTCTCGTGCAGATGCGCGACTTCGAGCTCGGCCTTCACGTTGACCTCGTATTCGATGTCGGCCTGGATGCGATCCTTCGCCGCCTGGCGATTCTGGCTCATCATGATGACCGGCGCCTGCAACGCGGCGAGCGACGACAGGATCAGGTTGAGCAGGATGAAGGGGTACTCGTCCCACTTGATGGCGATGAAGATCACGTTGATCGACATCCACAGGACCATGAACGCGGTGAAGGTGAAGATGAACGCCCACGAGCCGCCGAAGGCCGCGACCTTGTCGGCGACGCGCTCGCCGAGGGTCGCCTTGTCCTCGACTTCCTCGTTCGCGTTGCGCGACACGCGCGTGCGCAGCAGCGCGTCGGCCTTGCGCGTCATGTGGCCCATCGAGGCCAGCAAACCGAGCGCCGCATCCGGCGCCTTTTTGAACAACATCAGCAGGTCGTCGCGATCGAGTTCCAGCAGTTCGGTGTCCTCGAGGGCGACCGCGGTCGCGGTGCGCGCGCCCTGGTCCAGCAGGGCGAGTTCACCGAAGATTTCCCCCGCCTCGACCACAGTCAGGACGATCTTCTGGCCGGCCGTGTCCTTGATGAACAGCTCGACCTCGCCGCTCTGCACGACATAAAGCGAATCGCCGGGCTCGCCGGCCTGGAACAGGGTCGCGCCGGTTGCGAGCGATCGGCGATCGATCACCTCCGCGAGGCTGCTACGGTCGTCTTCGTCCAGATGCTCGAACAGCTTTACCCCGGCCAACATCTGCGCATCGCACGGCATGGCGGTTCTCCCCAAGGCAAATTACGGGCGGAGTGTAGCCGGTTTACCCGCCGATGAAGTCCCGCTTGCCGATCGCCAGGCCCAGGTGCCGCAGTAGTGCGTATGCCGTCGTGTAGTGGAAGTAGAAATTCGGCTGCGCGAACCCGAGCAGGTACTCGCTCCCCTTCAGATCCAGCGTGCGGTCGCGCAGCGGGATCACGATCTGTTTCTCGGCGGCGCCCGCGAACTGCTCGGGCTTGAAGGTCTTCAGGAAATCGGCGGTCCGTCCGATCCGTGCCTGCAACTGCGCGATCGATGTTTCCTCGTCGGCGAATTTCGGAACCTCGACGCCGGCCAGCCGCGCCGCAGGGCTTTTGCCGAAGTCAGAGACCAGTTGCACCTGGCGGGTGAAGTCGAACATGTCCGGCGCGAGTTTCGCGGTGAGCACGGCCTTCTCGTCGAGTTTGCCGGCGGCGATGTCGGCGGCGGCCTTGCCGAGGATCGTGCCCAGGTTGTGCAGCATCCGCAGCGGCGTGGTCACGGCGGCGTCGAAGATGGCGATTTGCATGGGATGTCTCCGGTCGGGGGCTGGATGATGGCACGGAGCGGTTACGCGCGCCTTGACCGGTTTTCCGGAGAGTCGGGTCGAAGCGCGGAGTTGGCGGTTCATGCGAAAATAGCGTGGTTGTCCCCGTAGCTCAGCTGGATAGAGCGCGCCCCTCCTAAGGGCGAGGTCGTACGTTCGAATCGTATCGGGGACGCCATTGTTTGTGCGCAAGTCCATATGCGCCTCGCCAACCGGATCGTTCGCACAACCCGACAGCTCGATCCAGACATCGTTCGATACCGCACATCCTTGTGCGGATGCTTCAAGCTTCACGCGCATCCTGCGCAAAATCCCGCACATCCCTGTGCGGACTTTCCAGACAAGCCGGCTCAATCGCGTAAACATTGAGGAATATCCATGAACGCCCAGCTCGATACCCGATCCACCCTCCACCCCGTCCTTTCCGCGCTCGGCCTGGGCGCGAGCGAATCGGGTACCTATCTCGGCCGCGGCGAGTGGTCCAGGACCACCGACGCCGGCGTGATCGAGCCGGTGAACCCGACCACCGGCGAAGTGCTGGGCCAGGTGCACTCGGCTTCGCAAGCCGACTACGAGACGATGATCGCGCGCGCGCAGGAATCGTTCGCGACCTGGCGCACGACGCCGGCGCCGCGCCGCGGCGAGGCGATCCGCCTGTGCGCCGAGGCGCTGCGCGCGCACAAGAACGCGCTCGGCTCGCTCGTCGCGCTGGAGATGGGCAAGTCCAAGCCCGAGGGCGACGGCGAAGTGCAGGAAATGATCGACATCGGCGAGTTCGCGGTCGGCCTGTCGCGCCAGCTCTACGGCCTGACCATGCACAGCGAACGTCCCGGCCATCGCATGTACGAACAGTGGCAGCCGCTGGGCCTGGTCGGCATCATCAGCGCGTTCAACTTCCCGGTCGCGGTCTGGGCGTGGAACTCGTTCGTTGCCGCAGTCTGCGGCGATATCTCGATCTGGAAGCCCTCGCCGAAGACGCCGCTGTCGGCGATCGCGGCGATGAAGATCTGCAATGCCGCGCTCAAGGCCGGCGGATTCCCCGATCTGTTCTTCCTGTTCAACGACGCCGGCAACGAACTCGCGCAGGCCTTCGTCGACGACAAGCGCATTCCGCTGATCAGCTTCACCGGCTCGACCCAGGTCGGCCGCATCGTCGGCGAGCGCGTCGCACGCCGCATGGGCCGCTCGCTGCTAGAGCTCGGCGGCAACAATGCGATCATCGTGGACAAGACCGCCGACCTGAAGCTCGCGATCCCCGCGATCGTGTTCGGCGCGGTCGGCACCGCCGGACAGCGCTGCACCACGACGCGTCGTCTGTTCGTGCACGAATCCATCCACGACGAGGTGCTCGCCAAGCTCGTCGCCGCCTACAAGCAGGTCGAGGGCAAGATCGGCGATCCCACCGACGCGGCCAACCTCATGGGCCCGCTCAACAGCCAGGATGCGGTGCGCGGCTTTCTCGCCGCGATCGACCAAGCCAAGTCCGCGGGCGGCAGCGTCGCAGCCGGCGGCCGCGCACTGACCGAGCGCAAGGGCAACTTCGTGCTGCCGACCATCGTCACCGGCCTGAAGAACTCCGATGCCATCGTGCAGCACGAGACCTTCGCGCCGATCCTGTACGTGATGAAGTTCGCCGGCCTCGACGAGGCGATCACGCTGCAGAACGACGTGCCTCAGGGCCTTTCTTCCTCGATCTTCACCGCCGACCTGAAGGCGGCCGAGCGCTTCCTGTCGGCGGCCGGTTCCGACTGCGGCATCGCCAACGTCAACATCGGCACCAGCGGCGCGGAGATCGGCGGCGCGTTCGGCGGCGAGAAGGAGACCGGCGGCGGCCGCGAGTCCGGTTCGGACGCGTGGAAGGCCTACATGCGCCGGCAGACCAACACGATCAACTACTCCGACGCGCTGCCGCTTGCGCAGGGCATCGAGTTCAACGTCTGATCCGCATAACGCAGCGAACGCACAGGACCTTCGCATGAACACGCCCGCCAGGCAGACCTGCACCAACGCCACGCTGAGCCTCGTGTTCGGCGTCATCTCATGGTTCGCATTGCCGATCGTCGGCGCGCTGATCGCGATCGTCTGCGGGCACATGGCGCGCGCGGAAATCCGCCGCTCGCAGGGCCAGCTCGAAGGCGACGGCATGGCGGTCGGCGGACTGGTGCTCGGCTACCTGCATCTCGCACTGGCGCTGCTCGTGATCCTGGCGATCTTCATGTTCTTCGGCGGGCTGATGGCCTTCTTCGCATTCGCGGCGCATCACGGCCATTACTGACCGCGTGTACGGCCTTGCCCGCCCGTTCCTGTTCGCGCTCGACGCCGAAACCGCGCACGGCGTCGGCCTGAAGGCGATCGAGGCCGCGTATCGCAGCGGCACGACGCCGTTGCTCGCGCGCAAGCCCGCGTCGCTGCCGACGCGCGCGTTCGGCCTGGAGTTCGCGCATCCGTTCGGCCTGGCCGCGGGATTGGACAAGAACGGCGCGCACGTGGACGCCCTGCTCGCGCTCGGCTTCGCCTCGGTCGAGGTCGGCACAGTCACGCCGCGCCCGCAGTCCGGAAACCCGAAGCCGCGCATGTTCCGCCTGCCCGACGTGCAGGGCGTGATCAACCGGCTCGGATTCAACAACGAGGGCGTGGACGCGCTGGTGCGCAACGTCGCGCGCGCGCGTCGCCGCGGCATCGTCGGCATCAACATCGGCAAGAACGCCGACACGCCGAACGAGCGTGCGGTGGATGATTACCTGTTCTGCCTCGAACGCGTTTATGCGCTCGCCGACTACGTCACCGTGAACATCTCCTCGCCGAACACCAAGGGCCTGCGCGACCTGCAACAGGACGATGCGCTGCGAGCACTGGTCGGCACGCTGCGCGAAGCGCAGGAAAAACTCGCAACGCAGCACGGCCGGCGCACACCGATGCTGCTCAAGATCGCGCCCGACCTCGACGACGCGCAGATAGACTCGATCGCACAGATTTTGCTCGATGCGGGCGTGGATGGCATCGTCGCGACCAACACCACGGTTTCACGCACGCAAATCGAGAACCATCCGCTCGCGAACGAAACCGGCGGGCTTTCCGGCAAGCCCTTGTACGCGAAATCCACCGCGGTGCTCTCGCGACTGCGCGCGCGCGTCGGCGAGCAGATCCCGCTGGTTGGCGTCGGCGGCATCCTGTCCGGCGGCGACGCGGTCGCGAAAACCGCAGCCGGCGCGAAGCTGCTGCAGTGCTACACCGGCCTGATCTACCGCGGCCCGGAATTGATCGCCGAATGCGTGGATGCGCTGCGCGCGCGCCGCGAAGGCGCATGACGATGGGCACGCTGCGGCTGACGGAAAACGCTTCGCTCGCCGCGCGCAACACCTTCCGCGTTCCCGCGCGCGCAGAGCTGCTGATCGAAGCGCGCGATCGCGCCGCTCTCGACGAGATGTTTGGTTATGCGTCGCTGCGTTCGGGTCCGCTGATGGTGCTCGGCGAAGGCAGCAACCTGCTGCTCGCGGGCGATCCGGCCGGTCCGGTCGTGAGCATCGCGCTGCGCGAGATCGCGATCCTGCGCCGCGACGAGGATGCCGCCCTGGTCCGCGCCGACGCAGGCGCAAACTGGAACGACCTCGTCCACTGGACGCTGGGCCACGGCCTGGAAGGACTGGAAAATCTCGCGCTGATTCCCGGCAATGTCGGCGCCGCCCCGATCCAGAACATCGGCGCCTATGGCGCCGAGGTCGAGGAGTTCATCGAGACCGTCGAGGCTTTCGATCGCTCGAGTGGCGAGCTGTTGCGCCTGTCACGCGCCGAATGCGGTTTCGCCTACCGCGACAGCCGCTTCAAGCGCGAGACGGATCGCTGGATCGTGACCGCAGTCGAATTCCGGCTGCCGTTCTCGCATCCGCTGCGGCTGGACTACGCCGGCGTGCGCGAGGAACTCGCGGCGATGCGCGTCGAAACGCCGCGCGCGGCGCATGTCGCCGAAGCGGTCACCCGCATCCGTACGCGCAAGCTGCCGAATCCCGCCCTGATCGGCAACGCGGGCAGCTTCTTCAAGAATCCGCTGGTCGCCGCTGACGTCGCAACGGCATTGAAATCCGACCATGCCGCGCTGCCGGTCTTCCCCGCCTCCGATCCGGTGCAGCGCAAGCTCTCCGCCGCGTGGATGATCGAAGCCTGCGGCTGGAAAGGCTATCGCGACATCGGATCGGGCGACGGCGGCGCCGGCGTGTCCGCGCAGCACGCGCTGGTGCTGGTCAACCACGGCGGCGCGACCGGCGCGCAACTGCTGGACCTCGCGCGGCGCGTCGCCGCATCGGTGCGCGAGCGCTTCGGCGTCGCGCTCGAACCCGAGCCGCGCATCGTCGGCGCGGCATGGTGAAAGCGCCGTCCAACAAGTTCCTGCATGCCGCGCTGCTGATGTTCGTCAGCACGATGTGCTTCGGCGTGATGGCGCTGGCGATCAAGTACGCCTCGCGCACGTTGCCGACCTTCGAGATCGCGTTCTTCCGCAACGCGTTCGGGATGCTGGTGCTGATTCCGATCCTGCTGCACGACGGCGCCTCGATGCGCACGAAGCAGTTGCCGCGCTACCTGCTGCGCAGCGCGATCGGCGTCGGCTCGATGCTCTCGGGCTTCTGGGCGATCGGCCACCTGCCGCTGTCGCAGGCGATCGCGCTGTCGTACTCGACACCGTTGTTCGTCACCGTCGCCGCGGTGATCTGGCTGGGCGAACAGGTGCGCAAGCGCCGCTGGGCCGCGGTGATCGTCGGCTTCATCGGCGTGCTGGTGATCGTGCGGCCCGGCACCAGCGGATTCAGCTACGGCTCGCTGGTCGCGCTGCTCGCGGCGGTGCTCAGCGCGGCGGTCGCGATCCAGATCAAGCAGCTCTCGCGCGTGGACGCGCCCGACACCATCGTGTTCTACACCTACCTGTTCTGGGTGCCGCTGTCGCTGATCCCCGCGCTGTTCGTCTGGCGCTGGCCGCCCGCGGCGATGTGGCCGTGGCTGATCGCGACCGGACTCTTCGGTACCGTCGCGCAACTGTTGTGGACGCGCGCGCTGAAGATGGGCGACGTGTCCGCGCTGCAGCCGATCAGCTTCATGCAATTGCCGCTGGTCGCGGTCGCCGGCTGGTACTGGTTCGACGAAGTGCTGGACCACTGGACCGTGACCGGCGCGGCGATCATCTTCGGCGCCAACCTCTACATCGCCCACCGCGAGGCGCAGCTCGCGCGAGTGCGCGCGTCCTCCGCGCCGACCGAGACGGCGAAGCCGGCGGAGTGATCAAAGCATCGTCAACCCGACTCAACAGGGTGAGACCGGAGCGGCGCCAGCGAACATGCTGATAAAGATGGCCGTGACTCTGCCCTTGTTCAGGACGATGTCGGCGAGAAAGGCCATCGCGATGCCGAGGTAACCGAAATACCACATCCCGACGTAGTCATTGAACAGGATCGTCTGCATCCAATCCTGTCGGAAAAGATAGAAGTAGCCCACCACGGATGCGCTCGCAAGCAACACAAAGGTTGGAGCCAGCAACGATCTGCGCGAATCCCGGCGCAACAAGGTGACGAGGCCGAGCGTCACGAAAACCAAGGCGTTCGCCGCGCTGAAGATGCGCACCTCGCGGATCAGGGACTGCGAAACCTGCGCGTACTTCGACTCGATCAGGTTTGTCAGATGCGCATTGATGGAGCCCAGTCGACGGATGTTCTCGCCGGCGGTTTCATCGATGAACTTCAGCACGCGCTTCCGACATTCGCAGCTCACGTCCTGCATCCGCGCGACGACGTGTTCGACCTCGTTGTGCAAGACGGCGAACAGTATCCTGTCGAAGGCCGAATCACGCTTGTTTTTCTCGATGACCGCCTTGGCTCGCCGCACGAGCGAGGTTTCGCTGAGCGCATGGAGATCTTCTCCCGCGCGCTTCTCGACTTCGTGTTCGATCGCCGTGCGCGCCCAGCGTTCGATCGAGATCGGACTCGCGATCGACAGCACGAAAAGAGAACCAAAGAGCAATGTGCCGACTGTTGCAACGATCAAGATGAATGCACGCACGGGGTTGTTCTCAGTGCCGGAATCGACGTTCCACATAATCGTCGATCACCGCGACGAACTCGGCCGCGATGTTCTCTCCGCGCAGAGTCATCGCCTTCTCGCCGTCGATGAAAACGGGAGCGGCCGGCGCTTCGCCGGTGCCGGGCAGCGAGATGCCGATGTTCGCGTGGCGCGATTCGCCGGGGCCGTTGACCACGCAACCCATCACCGCGAGCGTGAGGTTTTCCGCGCCGGGATGGCTGATCTTCCACTCCGGCATCTTCGCGCGCACATGCTCCTGCACGGCCTTCGCGAGTTCCTGGAAGAACTCGGAGGTCGTGCGCCCGCAACCAGGACAGGCCGTGACCAGCGGCGTGAACGCGCGTAGCCCCATCGTCTGCAGCAGCTCCTGCGCGACGATCACTTCCTGCGTACGCGGCGCGCCGGGTTCGGGCGTCAGCGAGATGCGGATGGTGTCGCCGATGCCTTCCTGCAGCAGCACGCCCAGCGCCGCGGTCGAGGCGACGATGCCCTTGCTGCCCATGCCCGCCTCGGTCAGCCCGAGGTGCAGCGCGTAGTCGCAACGCGCCGCCAGATCGCGGTACACCGTGATGAGATCCTGCACGCCGCTGACCTTGCACGAGAGCACGATACGGTCGCGGCCTAGGCCCAGCTCGACCGCGCGTTCGGCCGAATCGACCGCCGAGCGGATCAGCGCCTCGCGCATCACCCGCGGCGCATCCCAGGGCTCGGCGCGCAGATGGTTCTCGTCCATCAGCTTCGCCGCGAGCGCCTGGTCCAGCGAACCCCAGTTCACGCCGATGCGCACGGGCTTGTCGTATTTCAGCGCGAGTTCGATCAGGGTCGCGAACTGGGTGTCGCGCTTGCGGCCGAAACCGACGTTGCCCGGATTGATGCGGTACTTCGCGAGCGCCTCGGCAGCGGCGGGCTCGGCGGTCAGCAACTGGTGGCCGTTGTAGTGGAAATCGCCGATCAGCGGCACGTCCGCGTTCATCAGATCGAGCTTCTCGCGGATGCGCGGCACGGCGGCCGCGGCCTCCGGCGTGTTCACGGTGATGCGCACGAGTTCGGAACCCGCGCGCCAGAGCTCGGCGACCTGCTTCGCCGTCGCGGCCACGTCGGCGGTGTCGGTGTTCGTCATCGACTGCACGACGACCGGCGCGTCGCCGCCGACCGCGACCTTGCCGATGCGCACCGCGCGCGAGCGCCTGCGAGCGACCGGTCCAAAATCGTTGCTCATCCGCGGATTCCTCGAAAAACTACGCCTTGCGGCACGTCGCCTATTGTATGCGACCGCGCTACAGTGCCGGGATGAACGAACCAGCGGTACAGCGCAACGTCCTGACGCCGAGCCAGCTCGCGGCACTCACGCGCGACCTGCTGGAAGGCAGTTTTCCGATGGTCTGGGTCGAGGGCGAGCTCGGCGGCGTGTCGCGGCCCGCGTCGGGGCACCTGTATTTCAACCTCAAGGACGCGAAGGCGCAATTGCGCTGCGCGATGTTCCGCACCCGCGCCCAGTACCTGCGCTTCGCGCCGCGCGACGGCGTGCAGGTGCTGCTGCGCGGCCGGCTGACCGTGTACGAAGCCCGCGGCGAGATGCAGCTCGTCGTCGACCACATGGAGGAGGCCGGCGAAGGCGCGTTGCGGCGCGCGTACGAGGAGCTCAAGGCGAAGTTGGCCGCGGAAGGACTGTTCGATTCCGCGCGCAAGCGTAGCTTCCCGAAATTCGTGCGGCGTCTGGGCGTGATCACCTCGCCGTCGGGCGCCGCGATCCGCGACGTGCTGCACATACTGCAACGTCGGTTTCCGCTGATCGACGTCGAGATCGTGCCCTCGCCCGTGCAGGGCGCCGCGGCGGCCGCGTCGCTGGCGCAGGTGTTGCGCTGGGCGGGAGACACCGGACGCTACGATGCGCTGTTGCTCACGCGCGGCGGCGGTTCGCTGGAAGACCTGTGGTGCTTCAACGACGAGTCGCTCGCACGCGCGATCGTCGCATCGAAAGTGCCGGTGATGTCGGCGGTCGGCCATGAGATCGACACCACGCTCGCCGATTTCGCCGCCGACGTGCGCGCACCTACGCCTTCGGCAGCGGCCGAGATGCTGGTTCCCGATCGCATGGAATTGCTCGCGGCGCTGCGTCGCCAGCGCGCACGGCTGGACGAGGCAATGCGGCGGCGACTCGATATCCGCGCGCAGCGCAGCGACCGCGCCTGGCTGCGATTGCAGGCGCTGCGCCCGCATGCACGGATCGAGCGCGGCGCGGCGCGTCTGCAGGATCTGCTGCACCGACTGCGCCTGCTGCATCCGCGCGCGTCGCTGATCCTGCTCCGCGAGCAGCTCGTGCGCGACGCGCAGGCGCTGCAACACGGCCATTCGGAGCGCCTCGCGCAGCGCCGCCTGCACCTGGCTGGGCTTGCGCGCGCGCTCGACGCGGTCAGTCCGTTGGCGACGCTTCAGCGCGGGTTCGCGATCCTGCGCGACGAGGGCGGCACCGTCGTGCGCAGCGTCGCGCAGACGCGCCCCGACCAGCGGCTGTCCGCGAAGCTCGCCGACGGCGATATCCCGCTGCGGGTCGAGCCTCCGTCCTAGGCGCCCGCCGCACGCATGCAAGGAGCACGCGATGTTGAAGAAGACCTACCCCTACTACCTCGCCGGTCGCGCGGTCGCGGCGAACACCGATCTGGAAGTCCTCGACAAGTACACGGGCAAGCCCGCCTGTCGCGTCGCGATGGCGGGTGCGAAGGCGATCGACCAGGCGATCGCGGCGGCGGTGAAATCGCAGGTGGCTCTGGCGGATTTCGCGCCCGACCGGCGCCAGGCCGTGCTCGAGCACTGCGTCGCGCGCTTCACCGAACGCCGCGAGGAACTCGCGCTCGCGCTGTGCATCGAGGCGGGCAAGCCAATTCGCGATGCGCGTGGTGAGGTAACGCGGCTGATCGACACCTTCAAGTACGCCGCCGGCGAAGCGGTGCGCATCGGCGGCGAGGTGATCGAGATGGCGATCTCGCCGCGCACGCGCGGTTCTCGTGGTTTCGTCAAGCGCGTGCCGATCGGGCCGTGCTCGTTCATCAGTCCGTTCAACTTTCCGCTGAACCTGGTCGCGCACAAGGTCGCGCCCGCGATCGCGGCGGGATGCCCCTGGGTGCTCAAGCCGGCCTCGCGCACGCCGATCGGCGCGCTGATCATCGGCGAGGTGCTCGCGGAAACCGATCTTCCGAAGGGCAGTTTCTCGATCCTGCCCTGCCATCGCGACGGCGCGGAACTGTTCACCACCGACGAACGGTTCAAGCTGCTTTCGTTCACCGGTTCTGCGGAGGTCGGCTGGGACCTCAAGGCGCGCGCGGGCAAGAAGAAGGTCGTGCTCGAGCTCGGTGGCAACGCGGCCTGCATCGTGGATGGCGGCCAGCGCGCCGATCTCGGCCATGTGATCGAACGCCTCGTGTTCGGCGCGTTCTACCAGTCGGGCCAGAGCTGCATCAGCGTGCAGCGCATCTACGCGCACGCTTCGCTGTACGCGGAACTGCGCAAGCGGTTGGTGAAGGCGGTGAAGGCGCTGAAGGCCGGCGATCCCAAGGACGAAAAGACCTTCATCGGCCCGATGATCGATGCCGCCGCCGCGAAGAAACTCGAAGGCTGGATCGCCGAAGCGGTCGCGGCGGGCGCGAAGATCCTGTGCGGCGGGAAACGACGCGGTGCGATGCTGCAGGCTACCGTTCTCGAAAATGTTCCGAAAGGCGCGACGATCGAAGCCGAGGAAGCGTTCGGCCCGGTCGTGCTGATCGAGCCCTTCGGGGATTTCGAAGACGCACTGAACGCGGTCAACGCAAGTCGCTACGGCCTGCAGGCGGGCGTGTTCACCCGCGACATCCGCCATGCGATGCGCGCCTGGGACGTGCTGGAAGTCGGCGGGGTGATCGTCAACGACGTGCCGAGCTGGCGCGTGGACCACATGCCCTACGGCGGCGTGAAGGATTCGGGGCTGGGACGCGAAGGCGTGCGCTATGCAATCGAGGACATGACCGAACCGCGACTGCTGGTGATCCGCGATTGAGGAAGCGCAGATCGCGTTAACCCCAATCCGCGAAGCGTGACGTTGCAATCGGGGCCATCCACCACGGAGCCGCCCCATGCAACGCCATCGCCTCGCCCTGAGCATCGCCCTGAGCATCGCCGCCGCCGCGTGCAGCACCACGCAGGGACCGCAATCCGCGGTAACTTCCTCGCCCGCCGCAGCCTCCACGGCCACTTCCGCCGATCACGCTGCGCCCGGCGGTCGCAAGTCCGCCGCTGCGAACCCACAGGCATCGAACGAACCGCTTCGCGACGAACGCGCGCGAGCCCTCGGCAAGGAAGAGGACAAGAAGGATGTTTCGGGCACGATCGCGACGGGCCAGCCCCTGGAATCCGAAGCCGCGCTCACCGCCGCCGTCGATGGGCCTGCGCCCGCGTCCGCTCCCGCGAAAGCCGCGGCGGGCGGAATCGCGAACAACCTCGATCGCGTGGATGTCGCCGGCGCGCGCCTGAAATCGGTCATGGCGCCGCCTCCGCCGGTCGTCATGCAAGCTGCGCCTGCCTCGCCACAATGGAACCCCACGCAGGCCGTGTCCGCCGGCGAGAAATACGCCGCGCACGACGACAATCCGGTGCAGCGTACCGCCGACAACCCGGTTTCCACGTTCTCCATTGACGTGGACACCGGCAGCTATTCGAACGTGCGCCGCATGTTGAACGAAGGGCAGCACCCGCCCGCCGATGCGGTGCGCGCCGAGGAGATGATCAACTACTTCGACTACGCCTACCCCGCGCCGATCTCGCGCGCGGTGCCGTTCCGCGTGACCACCGAGATGGCACCCGCACCGTGGAACCCGAAGCACACGCTGCTGCAGATCGGCATCAAGGGCTACGAGGTGCCGCGCGCGGAAATTCCGCCGGCGAACCTCGTGTTCCTGATCGACACCTCGGGCTCGATGGACGAACCGAACAAACTGCCGCTGCTCAAGCAGGCGTTCGCGCAACTCGTGCCGAACCTGCGCGCGCAGGACCGCGTCGCGATCGTCGTGTACGCGGGATCGGCCGGCCTGGTGCTGCCGACCACGCCGGGAGACCATCACGCCGAGATCCTCGCAGCTCTCGACCGCCTGGAAGCCGGCGGCTCGACCAACGGCGGCGCCGGCCACGGCCTGGCGTAGGCGCAGGCGGACAGTTCCGTCATCAGGGGCGTCCCTGACCGGGTCATCCCGGCACCCGTTGTCCACTTCAACGTACACGGCCCCCACGCAGGACCCCTCAAGGAGATGGTCGCGAAAGAACGCCAGAGCGGCATCGCGTTGACTACGCTGGGCTTCGGCGAAGGCAACTATCACGACACGATGGCCGAGCAGCTCGCCGACATCGGCGACGGCAACCACGCCTACATCGACACGCTCAACGAGGCGCGCAAGGTGTTCGTCGAGGAAATGGGCGCGACCCTGCTGACGATCGCCAAGGACGTGAAGATCCAGATGGAGTTCAATCCGTCGGTCGTGAGCGAATACCGGCTGATCGGCTACGAGGACCGCGCGCTGCGCCGCGAGGATTTCAACAACGACAAGGTGGATGCCGGCGAGATCGGCGCAGGCCACAACGTCACCGCATTGTACGAGCTGAGCCTGGCCGGTTCGGGCGGCGACGCCAACGATCCGCTGCGCTACGGCAAGCCCGTCGCCAATTCCGGCCGCGCTGGCGAAGTCGGGCTTCTGCGCCTGCGCTACAAGCAGCCCGACGCGAGCGCGAGCCGGCTCATCGAAACCCCGTTGCAACGCAGCCAGGTCGCGACGATCGCGAGCCCGCGCCTGCGTTTCGCCGCGGCGGTCGCCGCCTACGCCGACAAGCTGCGCGGCGGCAGGCACCTCAACGGGTATTCGTGGAACGCGATCGACGCGCTCGCGCGCGGCACCGGCGGCGTGGATCGCTGGGGCTACCGCGCGGAGTTCGAGCAGCTCGTCGGGAAGGCGCGCGCGCTCGACGAGGGCGTCGTGCCGGTCGCGACGGCGCGGTGACTGATGTGGCGACGCGGTTTTCCTGCGACGCGCCGGACTCCGGCGCGCCGCGAAGCTCAGGCGGCGGCTTCGATCAGCGGCGCCGGATGCGCGAACAGGAAACCCTGCCCGTAGCCGCAACCGAGCGCGCTGAGCAGCTCGCGCTGATCCTCCGACTCGATGCCTTCGGCGACCACGTCCAGCCCCATCGAATGCGCGAGCGCGAGGATCGCGCGCACCACCGCCTGGCTGCCCTGGCCGTCGGTGCGGGTGAGGTCGGCGATGAACGAGCGATCGATCTTGAGCGCGCCGATCGGGAACCGATGCAGGTAGGACAGCGCCGAATAGCCGGTGCCGAAGTCGTCGAGCTGTGCCCAGATGCCGCCGTCGCGCAGTTGCTCCAGCGAATCGAGCACCTGCTGCGAATCGTCGAGCAACGCACCCTCGGTGAGCTCGATGCGCAGGCGTCCGCGCGCAATGCCGTAGTGGTCCGCCAGCGCGAGCAGTCGCGGCGCGAGGTCGGGCGAACGGAAATAGCGCGGCGCGACGTTCACGCTCACGTACTGGTTCTGCGTCGCGATGCGGCCGATCTGCTGCATCGTCTTCTCGTACATCAGCCAGTCGATCTGCTCGATCAACCCGCTGTCCTCGGCGACCTGGAGGAACTCGCTGGGCAGCAGCACGCCGCGCTTCTCGTGGCGCCAGCGCAGCAGCGCCTCGTAGCCCATCGTGACGCCGTCGGACAAGCGCACGATCGGCTGGAAATACGGCGCGAAGTGGTCCTCGGCGATCGCCAGGCGCAGCTCGCTCTCCAGGTCGTGCACGCGCAGCGCCTCGTGGCGCAGCGCCTCGTCGAATACCTCGAAGCGGTTGCGGCCCTTGCTCTTGGCGCGGTACATCGCGACGTCGGCGTCGCGCAGCAGTTCCTCGGGGCGCCGGTACTGCGGGCCTACGAGGGCGATGCCGATGCTCGCCGAAGTGAACAGCTCCTTGCCCGCGACCTTGATCGGCGCGGTCAACGCCTCGAGGATGCGCGCGGACACGTCGCAGGCCTCGGAAATGTTCGAGATGTCCTCGACGAGCACCGCGAATTCGTCGCCGCCCAGCCGCGCGACGGTGTCGGGATGGCGCACCGCGCCGGCGATGTGCTTGCTCGCGTGCTTGAGCAGTTCGTCGCCGACGAGGTGGCCGACGCTGTCGTTGACGACCTTGAAGCGGTCCAGGTCGAGGAACAGCACCGCGAAGCGGCGGTCGGAATTGCGGTGCCAGGCCGCCATCGCGCGGGTCATGCGGTCGAGCAGGCGCGTGCGGTTCGGCAGGCCGGTCAGCGCGTCGTGCAGCGCCTGGTGGGTCAGCGACTCCTCGGCGCGCTCGCGCTCGGCGATCTGCCCGCGCAACTGGCGGTTCGCGTTCGCGAGCTCGCGGGTGCGCTCATCCACGCGGCGTTCGAGGTCGGCGTAGGCCACCTTGAGATTGTCCTGCGCGCGCTTGCGCAACAGGCCGCTGGCGATGTGGAAGGAGACGAAGGTCAGCAGTTCCTGGTCGCGCTCGGTGAACACGATATCGGGGGTGTAGCTCTGCACCGCGATCACGCCGACGCTGCGGTCCTCGCGCATCAACGGCACGCCGAGCCAGCACACCGACTTGGTGCCGACGGTATGCACTTCGCCGGACTGGGTCATGCGGTCGATCGTCGCGCGGTCGGCGAGCAGCGGCTTGCCGGTGCGCAGCACGTACTCGGTCAATCCGCCCGCGAGCTTGCGCGGCGGCAGCTTCGCGTCGTGCTCGTCCACCATGTAGGGATAACTGATCTCCTCGCCGTCTTCCGACAACAGGGCGATGAAGAAATTGCGCGCGTACAGCAGTTCATCGACCTCCGCGTGCACGGACTGGAAGAACTGGTCGGGCGTCTCGGCGGAAATCGACAACTCGGCGATGGTGTAAAGCACCGCCTGCAGGTGCTCGGCGCGCTGGCGTTCGACGACTTCCGAGCGCAATTCCAGGTTCGCGAGCGCGAGCTCACGGGTGCGCTCGAACACGCGGCGCTCGAGCTCGTTCTGCTGCTGCTTGCGGTCGAGCGCGGTGAGGATGTGCTGGGCGACGTAGGACAGCAGCGCCTGGTCCTCGTCGTCGTAGCGCACGCGCGCGTCGTAGCTCTGCACCACGAGCGCGCCGCGCACCCTGTCCTCGCTGAGCATCGGCACGCCCAACCAGTCGGCGCTGTCGGGGCCGTGCCGGTCGTCCGCCGGGATGTCGAACTGCGCGCGCAGGACGTCGGACGGACCCATCAGCGGCTTGCCGTGGCGGACCAGCGCGACGGTCATACTGTTGGGCATCTCGGCGAGCGGAATATCCTGTTCCGGATCTGCAGCGTACGGATCCTGGGTGTCAGCGAAATACAGGAAACGGATCGTCTCCTTGCCGGCGTCGTAGAGCGCGATCAGGAAGTTCTCCGCGTACATCAGCCCGCCGACGATCTCGTGGATGCCGCGCAGCACCTTGGGCATCTCCGACTTGGAATTGGCGAGTTCGGCGATCGCGTACAGCGCGCTGTGCACGCGCTCGGTCTTCTGCAGGCGCTGCACGCGACTGGTGAGGTAGGCGCGCTCAAGCAGCGCAGAACCGAGGTCGCGGGTGCGCCGGATCAGCGCCGACCAGTCGCGCGGCGGTTGCATCGGATCCACTTCGATCGCGAGCGCGAGCCAGGCGTCGGCAGAATCCACGCGCCACGCCACCGCCAGCCCGGGCACTTTCGGCGCGGTGCACGGCATTCCGTCGGGATAATTGATCGCGACATCCAGCGTGGCTTCCAGCGAGTGCGCCAGCGGCCCGCCGCGCCAATCCATGCGCATCCCGCCTTCGCTCCAGGCCAGTGCCAATCGCCGGAATCCGGGCACCGCGTTCGCCTGCTCGGTCAGTGCGACGCACAACGCGCGCATCGGTTCGCTCGTGGCCGGCTTCGGCCTGTTGAGCAGTTCCGGCTCGATCACGCTCAGGTGCGGTAATGGCTGCATGTCCCCTGTACGTCCTGCTACGTCCGTGGAGCATACCAACGCCGGCGTATGGGGTGGGAGTGCGGGGCGGGCGCGGTGGCGGCGGATGCCGGCGGCAGCCGCATCGCGTAGGCTTTGGCGCATGGACGCCGAACTGTCGGACGAAGCCCTGATGCTCGCCTATGGCCGCGGCGATGTGAGCGCGTTCGAGACCCTCTACGGCAAGCACCGCGGCGGGCTGTTCCGTTACCTGCTGCGCAACCTGCGCCAGCAGGCGCTGGCCGAGGAGTGCTTCCAGGACGTGTGGAGCCGGGTGATCGCCGCGCGCGAGCGCTACCGGCCGGAAGCGAAATTCTCGACCTGGCTGTACCAGATCGCGAGCAACCGCCTCACCGACCACTGGCGCGCGATGGGCCGGCAGGGCGGATTCGTCGAGGACGGCGGCGAACGCGCCGAGCGCGAGCCCGATCCTTCCACGCCCGACCACGAACTGTCGGAATTCGAGCAGCGTCGGCACCTGCAATTGGCGCTGGAGGAACTGCCACCGGAGCAACGCGAGGCCGTGCTGCTGCGGCTGGACCAGGAATTGAGCCTGGAAGAAATCGGCCAGATCACCGGAGTCGGACGTGAAACCGTGAAATCCCGATTGCGCTATGCGATGGACAAGTTGCGTGCGAGGCTGGGGTCATGACGAACACGCCCAACCTTCCGCCACGCGAGCCGCTGGACGAGTCCGAGCGCACGCTGCAGCACGCGCTGCGCGGCCTGCCTGGCGGTTCGCCTCCGCCTGAGCTCGACGCGCTGATCCTCGGCGCGGCGCGGCGAGCGGCGCAGATTCCGGCGCCACGCCGCGACCGCCGCTGGATCGTCGGACTGAGCACCGCCGCGACCGCCGTGCTCGCGCTGGGCGTGCTGCTGAAGATGCACGGGCTGGGCCGCGATGCGGTGCTTTCGTCGCCCGCCTCGGAGCAGGCCGCGCCCGCGGTGGCAACGACGACGATGCCTGCCGCCGAGGCGCCGGCATCGGCCGATGCAGCGCTGTCGAACGCGCAACCGGCGCAGGGACGCGAGCGGCCAGCCGAAGCCGAAGGCCAGGCATTGAAGCAGGCGCCCAGCGCGTTTCCCGAAGGGATCGCGCCGCCACCGCCGCCATCGCCCGCGATGGCTCCGCCAAAGGTGCTGCCGATGCCGGTGCACAGCCCCGCACCCGCGGTCATCACCGAAACGCCGTCGCTGATGTCGGCGCCCGCGCCAGCCGCCGCCGCGGCCGCTTCTGACGAACGCAAGGAAGCCGACACCGGCCTGACTGCACGGCGCGACGCGGGGCCGCCCGCGTCGCCCGCGCCCGTGCCGTCGCAGGCGATGAACCAGATTTCGGCAACCGGTGGCGTTTCCGGCGCGGTCGCGAAGGATCAGGCCGCGAAGCCCGCTGCCGCCGCGCAGGAAGCCGCCAAGAAGGCCGCGACCACGGGCGAACTGCAAGCGAACGAGCCGGTTCCGCAGCGTTCGCTGGACAAGATCGAAGTCGCCGGCAGCCGGGCAAAAACCGTGGAAGATCGCGCGGCCGACGCGAGCGCGAGCGCGGGCGCGGTCACGGGCAGCCTTTCGCACCAGAAGACCGTTCTGCCCCCGTTGTCGTCCGATGTCGAACTCAAACCGACCGACTGGATCGTCCGTATCCGCGCGCGCCTCGTCAGCGGTGATCGCGCGGGAGCGGTCGCGAGCCTGAAGTCGCTGCTGCGCAAATATCCGGACACGGCGATTCCCGACGATCTGCGCCCGCTACTGCATTGAGTGCGCCGTGACTGTCTTGCAAACGCTGGCCGCGCCGGCACGCTTCGAGTTGATCGTGAAGAAGAGCCGCTTCCTCGCTCACGCAGCGTCGATCGATGACGCCGAACAGGCGTCCGGCTTCCTTGAATCCATGCGCGCGGACGACGCGACGCACAACTGCTGGGCCTGGCGACTCGGCGGCGCCTATCGCTCGTCCGACGACGGCGAACCGGCCGGCACCGCGGGCCGGCCGATCCTCGCAGCGATCGACGGGCAAGGCTGCGACCGTGTAATTGTTGTGGTAACGCGCTGGTTCGGCGGAATCAAGCTCGGCGCAGGCGGCCTGGTGCGCGCTTACGGCGGTGCGGCCGCCGAATGCCTGCGGCTGGCCGCGAAAACGCCGCTGGTGGAGCGAGTCCGCGCGTCCATCGCCTGCGGCTTCGAACACGTCGGCACGGTGCATCTGCTGGCGGCCCAGCACGGTGCGGAAAAGCGCGCTGAAACCTTTACTGATACCGGCCTTCGGCTGGAGATCGAATTGCCGCGCGACCGGCTCGCGCCCTTGCAAAACGCCCTGCGCGACGCCACCCGTGGTCAGGCGCGCATCGAGGAAGTTTCTGAATGAGCCAGACCGCGAACGACTCCGCATCCACGCCTACGCCCGAGGCCGCGACAAAGCGCGTGAACCTGCGCCCGCTGCGCGCGCTGTTTCCGTACGTGCGGCGCTATCCGAAGCTCATCGTCGGATGGCTGGGTTTCCTCGCGCTGTCGTCAACTTCGACGCTGACGCTGCCGGTCGCGGTGCGTTTCATGATCGACCGCGGCTTCAGCCATGCGCAGACCGGATCGGTCGATCGCTGGTTCCTGCTGCTGCTCGCGGTCGCGCTGACGCTCGCGTTCGCGACGGCCGCGCGCTTCTATTGCGTGAGCCTGCTCGGCGAACGCGTGATCGCCGACCTGCGCCGCGACCTGTACGCGCACCTGATGCGGCTGGACATGGCCTTCTTCGAGCGCACGCGCGCGGGCGAACTGGTCTCGCGGCTGTCCGCGGACACCGAGCTGTTGCGCACGGTAGTCGCATCGAGCATGTCGATCGCGCTGCGCAGCACGATCACCGTGCTCGGCGCGACGGTCATGCTGGTCGTGACCAGTCCGCGCCTGGCCGGATTCGCGGCCATCGGCATACCGCTGGTGATCCTGCCCATCGTGCTGTTCGGACGGCGCGTGCGCGGGATGTCGCGCAGCAGCCAGGACCGCATCGCAGACGCGAATGCGCGCGCTGCCGAAACACTGGGCGCGATGCACACCGTGCAGAGCTACGCGCGTGAGGCACACGAGAGCGAACGCTTCGCGGGCGCGGTCGAGCGCGCCTACGTAGCGGCGCGCAAGCGCGTGCGCACGCAGGCGCTGCTGACCGCATCGGTGATCGTGCTGGTTTTCGGCGCGATCACCGCGGTGCTGTGGATCGGCGCGCACGACGTGATCGGCGGCGACATGAGCGCCGGCACGCTGACCCAGTTCGTGTTCTACGCGGTGTTCGGCGCCGGCTCGGTCGGCGCGCTCAGCGAGGTCTGGGCCGAGGTGCAGCGCGCGGGAGGCGGCATGTCGCGGATCAACGAATTGCTCGCCGAAACGCCGCGCATCGCCGCGCCGGCGTCGCCGAAAGCGCTGCCGTCCACAGGCACGTCCGGCGCGATCGAATTCGAGAACGTGCGCTTCCATTACCCCGCGCGCCCCGACACCGCCGCGCTCGAGGATTTCTCGCTGCGCGTGCGGCCCGGCGAGACCATCGCGCTCGTCGGTCCTTCGGGCGCCGGCAAGAGCACCGTGTTCCAGCTGCTGCTGCGCTTTCACGACCCCGACAGCGGAAGCATCCGTGTCGAAGGCATCGATCTGCGCGAACTCGATCCGCCGCGGTTGCGCGAGCGCATCGCGCTGGTGCCGCAGGATCCGGTGATCTTCGGCGCCGATGCGCTCGAGAACATCCGCTACGGCCGCCTCGATGCGGACGAGGACGCGGTGATCGCCGCCGCACGCAATGCGGAAGCGCACGAGTTCCTGAGTACCCTGCCCGACGGCTACAAGAGTTTCCTCGGCGAGAAAGGCGCGCGCCTGTCCGGCGGACAGCAACAGCGCCTGGCAATCGCGCGCGCGGTGCTCAAGGACGCGCCGATCCTGCTGCTCGACGAGGCGACCAGCGCGCTCGACGCGCAGAGCGAGCATGCGATCCAGCAGGCGCTGGAGCGGCTGATGCGCGGCCGCACGACGCTCGTGATCGCGCACCGTCTCGCCACCGTACTGCGCGCCGATCGCATCGTCGTGCTCGACCGCGGCCGCATCGTCGCCGAAGGCACCCACGAGCAGCTCGTCGCGCAGGCCGGGCTGTACGCGGAACTCGCACGGCTGCAGTTCGCGGCCTAGTTCCGCTTGCGCTAGTCGGGCTTGCGCCGGACCTGCATGGCCCCGACCGTCTGCCAGGCACGCTGCAACGCCAGCCGTTCCTGGGTGAACTCCGGCGCGTGCGCGACGGCGTGCTTCATCGCGGTTTCCAGCACCTCGGTGATGTACTCGTCGTCCGGCAACTGGCTGATCAGGCACTTCACCAGTTCGCGCAGGACGGTGACTTCCGAACGCAGATTGATTTCTTCGGCGGGATTCATGACGGCCCCCTGTGGGCGTAGCGACGAGGCAACGCCGCACTCGTGCCCTTGTCCAGCATAGTCCTTCCACGGCCGCCGCGAGCCGCCCTGGCGAGCTTGCGATTTGCTATGGTCGCAGCCTTGCCGCCGGCCGCCGGCCGGCCCCGCCACCTCCGCAGGAAATCCAGGACATGTCGAATCCGAACGCGAGTGCCGCCCACCCCGCAAGCGCGGAGCCGCGCGCCGAATTCACCTTGCGTGGCCTCGTCATCGGCATCGTGATCACGCTGGCGTTCACCGCCGCGAACGTGTTCTTCGGACTCAAGGCCGGACTGACTTTCGCGACCTCGATCCCCGCCGCGGTGATCTCGATGGCGATCCTACGCTACTTCAAGGACGCGACGATGCAGGAGAACAACATCGTGCAGACCGTCGCCTCCGCGGCCGGCACGCTGTCCTCGATCATCTTCGTGCTGCCCGGAATGCTGATGATCGGCGCGTGGACGGGCTTCGACTACTGGACCTCGTTCTTCATCTGCGCGCTCGGCGGCATCCTCGGCGTGATGTATTCGATCCCGCTGCGCCGCGCGCTGGTGACCAATTCCGACCTGCCGTATCCGGAAGGCGTCGCCTGCGCGGAAGTACTCAAGGTCGGTTCGGGCGACAGCGTCGAAGGCGCCGAGTCGAACCGCGCCGGCCTACTTGCGGTCGTCTGGGGCTCGATCGTGTCCGCGACGTTCGCATTGATCGTCGCCACGCGCGTGTTCGCGGGCGACGTCGTGAAGTATTTCCGCGTCGGCTCCGGCGGTGGCGTCAGCGGATTCGATTTCTTCCTGTCGTTCGCGCTGTTCGGCGTCGGCCATCTCGTCGGCCTCTGGGTCGGCGTCGCAATGCTGGTCGGCGCGTTCATCGGCTGGGGATGGGGCGTACCGCATTTCTCCGCGCTGCATCCGGACGCGGCGGCCGCGCTGCCCGATCTCGCCGGCGCAACCTGGAGCCATTACGTGCGTTACGTCGGCGCCGGCACGATCGGCGTCGCCGCGATCTGGACCTTGGCCAAGCTGGTCAAACCGGTAGCCAGCGGCCTGGCTTCGGCGATGGCCGCACAGCGCGCGCGCAGCGCGGGCAATGCCGGCGCGTTGCCACGCACCGAGCAGGACATCCCGATCGGCCAGGTCGCGCTCATCTCGCTGGCCTGCCTGGCGCCGATTGCGTGGCTTCTCGCGAACTTCGTCTCCGCCAACCATCTAAACGAACACCTCGCGCTGCTGGTCGTCGGCGGCGTGATCTACATCGTGCTGATGAGCTTCTTCGTGTCGGCCGTCTGCGGCTACATGGCGGGCTTGATCGGCTCGTCGAACAGCCCCTTGTCGGGCATCGGCATCCTCGTGGTGATCGGCGCATCGCTGTTGCTGGTATTTGGCGTGCGCTCCGAGATGCCTCCGGAAAGCCAGAAGGCGCTGGTCGCGTACGCGTTGTTCGTGACCTCGGTCGTGTTTGCAGTGGCGACGATCGCAAACAACAACCTGCAGGACCTCAAGACCGGCCAGCTCGTGGACGCAACGCCGTCCAAGCAACAGTGGGCGCTGGTGATCGGCGTGATCGCGGGCGCGGCGATCATCCCGCCGATCCTCAACCTGCTCAACGTCGCCTACGGTTTCGTCGGCGCCTCGACTCCGGCCCAGCACCATCCCCTGCCCGCGCCGCAGGCTGGCCTGATCTCGGCGCTCGCCTCGGGCGTGATCGAGAACAAGATCGACTGGAACATGATCGAGATCGGCGCCGCGATCGGCGTCGTGATGATCCTCATCGACGAAGTGCTCAAGCGCACCACGAAATCCGCGCACCTTTCCCCGCTCGCGGTGGGCCTGGGCATCTACCTGCCGACGCAGAGCACGCTGATGGTCGTGGTCGGCGCGGTGGTCGGCTGGTGGTTCGATACGCGCGCCGAGCGCAATTCGAAGAACCCGGAAGCGACCAAGCAACTCGGCGTGCTGCTCGCGTCCGGCATGATCGTGGGCGAAGGGCTGATCGGCGTGCTGATTTCGGCGCTGGTCGCGTTTTCAGACAAGCTCGGCTTCGCCAACCACGACTTCCCGCTCAGCCTGGTCGGCGACGCGTTCGCGGGCGACGCCGCGGTGTGGATCGGCGGCACGGCATTCGTCGTCGTCATGGCGGTGCTCTACGGTTGGCTGGCGAGGCTGGGCGGCAAATCCGCGGGCTGACCGCCGTGGGCATCCCGACATCCGCCTGCGCCGCGCACGCGGATGTGCCGTTCAGGGCATCAAAACCGACCGTCCGGCGGCCACAGCGCAAAATGTGACGCGATTCGCAATTCCACGCCGATGCCCTGATACTGTTGATACGGGTCATCAGGTACAGGGGCCGATGTCCACCTCCTCGCAATCGGTGCGCGAGTCTGCGTCCTTTCTGCGTTCCCTGCTTGGCAGCACCAATCTGACCGAGCTCGCCGAAGTCGCGTCAGAACATCTGCGGTCGCTCGGCTGCCTCACCGCGCACCTAGCCTGGGACACCGACCTGAGCCAGGAAAACGCGATCCGCATGGTTCCTCCCGGCGCGAAGGGCGACCGCCTCGCGGAGCTGTTGCCGCACGCGCGCCATGCGGGAGAACGGATCGAGCAGGGCGGCGCGGGCGGCAGCGTCGAAGGCGTCTGCCTGCTTGCGCACAGCGGCCACGTCTGGGCCAGCCTGCTGTACCGCCGTGAACGCGATGCGCTCGCCACGCCGGCCCGGCAGGCCGAGTGGAAGGAGGTGCTGGACCTGCTGGCCACTCGCAGTGATTCACTGTTGCAGACCGAGCGCCTGCGCGTGGAGAACGAACGGCTCGCGCGCGCCGAGCGCCTGCAACGCGCATTGTTCGCGATCAGCGATTGCGCGAGTTCCGACCGCGACGCCGACGACGTGCTGCTGGAGCTGCACCAGATCGTCGGCCGGCTGATGTACGCGAAGAACTTCTTCATCGTGCGCTACACGAAGGATCCGGAAACGATCCAGGTCGTCTATTTCGCCGACAGCCTGGACACCCACGAGCGCGATCCGGACGAAATCATCCCCGCGTCGCGCTTCGAGAACTCGCTGACGCTGGCGATGCTGCGGCGCGGCCTGCCGCTGCACGGACCCGGCGACGAGCTTCGTCGGCAGCTCAAGATCGAGCGCGTCGAGTTCGTCGGCCCACGCAGCGAGGACTGGCTGGGCGTGCCGATGATCGAGAACGGCCAGGTGCGCGGCGGCGTGGTCGTGCAGAGCTACGATCCGAACGTACATTACAGCTACGACGACCAGGCGCTGCTTGCCTACCTCGCGCAGAACATCCTCACCGCGCTGCAGCGCCGCGAGGCCGCTCGCGAGATGGAGCGGCGCGTCGAGGAACGCACCCAGGCGCTGCGCGATGAAGTCGCCGAGCGCCAGCGCAGCGAGCGCCTGCAGGGCGCGCTGTTCCGGATCGCCGAGGTCGCCGGCAGCACCGGCAGCATGGAGACCTTCTACGCTTCCATCCACGGCATCGTCGGCGCGCTGCTGGACGCGCGCAATTTCTACATCGCCCTGCTCGACGAAACCGGCGACTGGCTCGATTTCCCGTTCAGCGTGGACGAGCACCACGCCCGCTTCGAATCGCGCAAGCTCGGCCGCGGACTTTCCGAATTCGTGCTGCGCACCGGCAAGCCCCTGCTCGCCGACAAGGCGAAGTTCGAGCAACTCAATGCCAGCGGCGAGGTGCACTGGCTGGGCATCGCCGCGACCTGCTGGCTCGGCGTGCCGTTGCTGATCGAGGGCAAGCCGATCGGACTGATCGCCGTCCAGAGCTACACGCCGGACCACGAATACACCGAGCGCGACAAGGAGCTGCTGAACTTCGTCTCGTTCCACATCGCCAACGCGCTCGAGCGCAAGCGCGCGAGCGAATCGCTGCACGAGGCGAACCTGCAGCTCGAGCACGCCAGCCAGACCGATCCGCTCACCGGCCTGCACAACCGCCGCTACCTGACTTCGCAGCTGCCGGTGGACCTGGCCTTCTACGACCGCGAGAACGAGCGCTCTGGCGATCCGGAACAGGCGCTGGTGTTCGCGATCGTGGACATCGACCATTTCAAGCGCATCAACGACACCTGGGGCCACAGCGCGGGCGATCGCGCGCTGCAGGTCTTCGCGAGCGTGCTCAGGAGCCTCGTGCAGACCGGCGACTACGTGGTGCGCTGGGGCGGCGAGGAATTCCTGCTGGTGTTCCGCCCGATGCACCGCAAGGACGTGGCGAACCTCGGCGAGCGCATCCGCAGTCGCGTCGAGCAGCACGAGTTCGACGCCGGCGACGACCTGCGCTTGCCGATGACCTGCTCGATCGGCCTCGCCGAATACCCATTGTTCCGCGATTCGCCGCTCGAACTGGGCTGGGAACAGACCGTCGAGCTCGCCGACGCCGCGTTGTATTGGGTCAAGAACAACGGCCGCAACGGCTGGGCCACGCTGCGCCCGACTGCCGACACGAACCGTCGAGTGCTACTGCAGAACCTCAAGGCCGGCGCGCAGGCGCTGATAGACAACCGCCAGTTGAAGATCATCAGCTCCAGGGATCCAGCGACGGCGTAACGCGGCGCCTGCATCGATCGTGATCCGCGTGGAGCGCTACACTCGCACCACTGCGACGTCCGCACCCTCGAGAATCCCCATGCCCTTCCTGCCCTTCCTGATTTTCTTCATCATCCTGCTGCTGACCGGCCTGCGCGTGCTTCAGCAGTTCCAGCGGGGCCTGGTGTTCCGGCTCGGCAAGTTCGAATCCACGCGCGGCCCCGGCCTGAACTGGATCATTCCGATCATTGACCGGATGCAGATCGTGGACATCCGCGTGATCACGCAGGACGTCGAGCCGCAGGAGACGATGAGCAATGACAACGTGCCAGTGAAAGTGCGCGCGGTGGTCTGGTACCAGGTCGTGGATCCGGAACGCGCGATCATCCGCGTCGCCGACTACGAAGACGCGGTGCGCCAGACAGCTCTGACGAGCCTGCGCACGGTGATCGGCCAGCATTCGCTCGACGAGTTGCTCAAGGAACAGGACAAGCTCTCGGCGATGCTCGGCAAGATAATCGACGAGGTCACCGAGCCCTGGGGCGTGTCGGTGGACCGCGTGCAGATCAAGGACGTGGAGATCCCGCCGTCCATGCAGCGTGCGCTCGCGCAGGAGGCCGAGGCGCTGCGCGAAAAGCGCGCGCGCATCATCAAGGCCGAGGCCGAGCACGAGGCCGCGATCAAGCTCACCGAGGCCGCCAACCGCATGGCGCAGATGCCGATGGCGATCGAGCTGCGGCGGATGCAGATGCTCACCGAAGTCGGCGCCGAGCAAAACACGATGACGATCGTGATGATGCCTTCGGAGTTCGTGAGCGCGGCGACTTCGATCGCGAAGATCGCCGAGCGCGTGGCGGGCGGTTCCGAGTCGAAGGGATAACGAAGGCATCGTGTGCGTGGACCGCGCCGGAGCGCAGGGCCGGCGCGCCGTTTACAATAGGCGTTTCTTCGCCGGAGCCGCGCCATGTCCCTCGCGATCTCGAAAGTCCCGACCCCGATCAACGAGCCGGTGAAGGGCTACGCGCCCGGATCGACCGAGCGCGCGAGCCTGAAGGCGGCGCTCAAGCGCATGTCGGGCGAGAAGATCGAAATTCCGCTGGTCATCGACGGCAAGGACGTGCGCACGGGCAACACCGGCCGCGCGGTGATGCCGCATCGGCACGCGCACGTGCTCGCCGATTTTCACCAGGGCGGTGCGACCGAGGTGAACCAGGCGATCGACGCGGCGCGCAAGGCGCAGCGCGACTGGGCGAACCTGCCATGGGAAGCGCGCGCAGCGGTGTTTCTCAAGGCCGCCGACCTGCTCGCCGGGCCGTGGCGCGACACGCTCAACGCGGCGACGATGATGGGCCAGAGCAAGACCTGCCACCAGGCCGAGATCGACAGCGCCTGCGAGCTCATCGATTTCCTGCGCTTCAACGTCGCGTTCTACGAACAGATCCTGCGCGAGCAGCCGCGCTCGTCATCCGGCATGTGGAACCGCACCGAGCACCGTCCGCTGGAAGGTTTCGTGTTCGCGGTTTCGCCGTTCAACTTCACCGCGATCGCCGGCAACCTGCCGACCACGCCGGCGCTCTGCGGCAACACCGTCGTGTGGAAGCCTGCAAGCACCGCGCTCTACAGCGCGCACTTCATCATGAAGCTGCTGCAGGAAGCCGGCCTGCCGCCGGGCGTGATCAACCTCGTGATCGGCGGCGGCGCGGCGATCGGCGATCCGGTGCTCGACAGCCCGCACCTCGCCGGCGTGCACTTCACCGGCTCGACCGGCGTGTTCCATCAGATGTGGCGCCGGATCGGCGACAACATCGACAAGTACCGCAGCTACCCGCGCCTGGTCGGCGAGACCGGCGGCAAGGACTTCATCGTCGCGCATCCGAGCGCGGACGTTACCGCACTCGTCGCTGCGATCGTGCGCGGCGCCTTCGAGTACCAGGGCCAGAAATGCTCGGCCGCGAGCCGCGCCTATGTACCCAGCAACCTATGGCCGCGCGTGAAGGAGCAACTCGTCGCGGAGGTCGAGAGCATCCGGATGGGCGATGTCGCGGATTTCTCCAACTTCATGGGCGCGGTCATTGATGCCAAGAGTTTCCGCACCCAGTCCGACGCGATCGAGCAGGCGCGCAAGGCCTCCGAGGCGAGCATCCTCGTCGGCGGCGGCGGCGACGACAGCGAAGGCTATTTCGTGCGCCCGACCGTGATCCAGGCCGAAAACCCGAAATACCGCACGATGTGCGAGGAATTGTTCGGGCCGGTGCTCACCGTGCACGTCTACGACGAATCGAAGTGGCTGGAGACACTGGACCTCGTCGACTCCACCAGTCCGTACGCACTGACGGGCGCGATCTTCGCGCAGGACCGCTACGCGATCGAACAGGGACTGGATCGCCTGCGCAACGCGGCCGGCAACTTCTACATCAACGACAAGCCGACCGGCGCCGTGGTCGGCCAGCAGCCGTTCGGCGGCGGCCGCGCCTCCGGCACCAACGACAAGGCCGGCTCGATGATCAACCTGCTGCGCTGGATCAGCCCGCGCACCATCAAGGAAACCTTCGCGCCGCCGCACGACTACCGCTATCCGTTCCTCGACGACGCCAAGCCGTAATCGGTCCTCGCGAAACCGATTGCACGGCGCTCGCCAGGCGCATGGACCGTGCGGGCAATTCCTCTCTGCTAATTTTTTTCTGCATTCGTCGAAAAAAAAGCGCTTGCAATTCCACAAGCGCAGGCGTAACGTGCGCGCCGCTTCGTCGTCGTGACGAAAGCAAACCGAAGAGAACAACGGCCTTCCCATGCAATTCCTCCTCCACATCGTCGGCAAACCCTGCCCGTCGCGCGAACGCAGCGACGCGGGTACCCGCATGCCGTACGCGCTGAACGCGCGGCAGGACGGTTTCGCCGTCTACGACTGATCTCTCCCGCGGAGATCGGTCGCCCCGATCTCCGAGGAACGCGAACGCCCTCGGATCGTCATCCGGGGGCGTTTTGTTTTGGGCGTTCGCAAACGGAGAAACACGAGGATTCGCGCAACCGAATCGCATCCCGGGCATCCGGACGCAGCAGCAGCGTTCGCGAGGGATTTCCGCTGAGAGGCGCACAGGCGCTGTGCCCTGATGCTGGGCACGGGCGGAGCGCGGAACGGTTGCGCAAGCGAATTGGGGCCTTGGACAAGGCTTCAATGCGAAACATCGATCGAACGATTTCCAGCGGCACGGGCTTGCGTCCCGTCCGGTGCGCGCGGCGCTGCCGTGGCGTATGCCCGAGGTCGGGAGACGGTGTTTCGCGAGGACGATAGCTCAGAGGCAGAGCACCGGCGCAAGCCGGAGGTCGCCGGTTCGATTCCGGTTCGCCCACCACTGGATAGCTCAGAGGGTAGAGCATCGGTCTGATAAGCCGACTGTCGCGGGTTCGACTCCCGCTCCAAACCATGACTTGTCACGTCATGACCCGGGACGAAAGTCCCTGTACAGGAAGCGCCGCGTGCGGCGCTCCGCGAGGCGATGCAGTCCACCGCATCGCGCAGCGGGCGAAGCAGCGGCGGCATCGCCGGATCGTCGCCCTCGAGGCGTACGGCCGTGCCCGAGCCGATCGATCGCAGGACATCGCGATCGAGGATTCCGGCGCGTGTCCGGCGCGGAGAGCGCGACGGTTCCGCGATGCAGTCGTCAGCGGCGCTTCCACTTTTTTTTCCTCCCTCTCCCGCTTGCGGGAGAGGCGAATACACGGCGCTCGCGGGAACCGATCCACCGCGCGCGCACAACCAGTGGATCGGACCACCAGAGCCAACAAGGAGAACACCCATGTTCTGGGCCAAGAGGGTCGTGATCGGTGACGGCGAGCGCGGCCTGGTGTATCGCAACCGTCAATTCGAGCGCGTGCTGATGCCGGGCGTGCACAAGCTGTTCGATCTGCGCGGCGAGGTCGATGTGACCACGTACGCGATCGCGCAGCCGGAGTACGCTGGCAAGGACACCGACGCGCTGATCGCGCGCCTCGGTGCGCGCCTCGTCGAAACCTTCGTGCTCACCGACCTAGGCGCCGACGAAGTCGGCCTCGTGCTGAAGAACGGCAAGCTCGAGGACGTGCTCGCGCCGGGTACGCGTCGGCTGTACTGGCGCGGCCTGGTCGGCGTCGAGGTCAAGGCGGTTTCGCTCGCCGAAAGTCTCGAGGTGAAGGCCGACGTCGTGCGCCGCCTGCGTCAGCTCGGTTTGCTGGCGAAGGTCGCGATCGCGGTCGACGTGCCGGTCGAGTCGATCGGCCTTCTGTTCGTCGACGGCAAGCTCGCGCGCACGCTCGAGGCCGGCAGCCACGCCTTCTGGAACTTCCAGAAGAACGTCGCGTCCGAGGTGATCGAGCTGCGCGTGCAGGCGATCGAGGTCTCGGGCCAGGAGCTTCTGACCCGCGACAAGGTGAGCCTGCGCGTGAACCTCGCGGCCAGCCTGCGCGTGGTCGACCCGATCGCCGCGCGCACCAAGGTCGCGAAGTTCGCCGACCACGTCTATCGCGAGCTGCAGCACGGCCTGCGCAAGGCGGTTTCCGCCAAGACGCTGGACGAACTGCTCGGCGACAAGGCTTCGCTCGACGCCGACATCTTCGGCTACGTGCGCGGCAAGGTCGTCGCGTTCGGCATCGAGATGCTCGGCGTCGGCGTGAAGGACGTGATCCTCCCGGGCGAGATGAAGGAGATCCTCAACAGCGTGGTGCAGGCGGAGAAGGCGGCCCAGGCCAACGTGATCCGCCGTCGCGAGGAGGCGAACGCCACGCGTTCCCTGCTCAACACCGCGAAGCTGATCGACGAGAGCCCGACGTTGATGCGGCTCAAGGAGATCGAGGCGCTCGAGAAGGTGACCGAGAAGATCGACAAGCTCACCGTGTTCGGCGGCCTGGACGGCGTGCTGAACCAGCTTGTCGGCATGAAGAGGTAAGCTCCCGTGCGGCGAAAGGAATCGCCGCACGGGATTTTCAAGGAATCGGAAGACATGGAAATCCAGACGCAACACTACGAACTGCTGCACGCCGAGGGAACTCCCACCCCGATCAAGGGCTGGGTGCGCGGCGTGCCGCTGGAAAGCGAAGCGCACCAGCAGCTGCGGAACATCGCGGCGATCCCCTTCGTCGGCCCCTGGGTCGCGGTGATGCCCGACGTGCACTTGGGCAAGGGCGCCACGGTGGGATCAGTGATCCCCACCAAGGGCGCGATCATCCCGGCCGCGGTCGGCGTCGACATCGGCTGCGGCATGGCGGCGATCCGCACCACGCTGACGGCGAACGACCTGCCCGACGGCTTGGCGCAGCTGCGCTCGAGCATCGAGCGCGCGGTGCCCGTCGGCAACGGCGTGTACGGCCATCACCACAAGCTGCCCGACAGCATCGAGACGCAGCTGGCGCAGTCGGGACTGGTGAAGACGGCCGAGGCGATCAAGGCCAAGCACCCGAAGATCCGCATCGACAAGGTGCCGGACCAGCTCGGAACGCTCGGCGGCGGCAACCACTTCATCGAGGTCTGCCTCGACGAGTCAGAACACGTGTGGGTGATGCTGCACAGCGGCTCGCGCGGAACGGGCAACATGATCGGCACCTACTTCATCGAACGCGCACGCGAGGCGCTGGCGCACCGCGTGCTCGGTTTCCACCTGCCGGACCGGGACCTCGCGTTCTTCCTCGAGGGCGAGCCGCTGTTCGACGACTACGTGGAAGCGGTGTCGTGGGCGCAGGACTACGCGCGCCACAACCGCGAGGCGATGATGGCGCGGGTGCTGGACGCGATGCGCCATCGTCTGCCGCCGTTCCAGCTCGACCGGATGGCGGTGAACTGCCACCACAACTACGTCAACCGGGAAACGCACTACGGGCAGTCCCTGCTCGTTACCCGGAAAGGCGCGGTGAGCGCACGCGAGGGTGAGCTGGGCATCATTCCCGGCAGCATGGGAACGCGCAGCTACATCGTGCGCGGCAAGGGCAACGCGGACAGCTTCCACAGCTGCAGCCACGGCGCCGGTCGCGTGATGAGCCGGACCCAGGCACGCAAGACGATCAGCCTCGCCGACCACGTGAAGGCAACCGCACACGTGGAATGCCGCAAGGACGCGGCGGTGATCGACGAGTCGCCCGCGGCGTACAAGTCGATCGATGCGGTGATGGCCGCGCAGAGCGATCTGGTGGAGGTCGTCCACACCCTGCGACAGGTGGTCTGCGTCAAGGGTTGATCGACCCTGCTTCACTCGATCGAGCAAGCCAAGCCGGGATCTTCGGATCCCGGCTTTTTCTGTGCGTGCGCACGTTTCCACTACGTGGATTCAATGGCTTGGATAGTCGTCGTTCTGGGGCGTGTCGTTGCGGTGTTGCTGATCGTCGTTCTGATCCTTGCGGTCGCGGTCGTCGCGCTTGTCGTCCTTGCGCATCGCCTTGTCGATGCCCAGGTTGATCAGCGCGTTCTTCAGCTCGTTGCCCTTGTGCTTGCGGCTGGTGCGCGGCGGCGGGCAACGGTCCTGCTTGACGCACCATTGCACGCATTCGACCGCGGCCTTGTCGCCGGTGAACAGACCCTGGTTGTAGCGGTCCACATCGTCGCAATTGCAGTCGCAGACGTAGGCTGGCTTGCAACCCGCAGCCGCTTTTTGCGCGCGTTCGCTCGCGTCCTGGGCATCGTTCGCGGCCTTGGTCGCCTGCCGCACGGACGCGGCATTGCGGGCGACTGCAGCATGGGCGGCTTTGACCGCACGCGCAGCAAAGCGCGCGGCGCGGATCGCATCCTGCGCATCGAATCCGGCGTTTTCCGCAGCGGTTTCGGCGTCGCCGACCGCGGTGTTCGCGTCCTGCACGTCGCCGCTCGCGGCCTGCTCGTACGGGTAGGTCGCTTCCGACCAGGGAATGCTGCCGTCCTTGGTGGACTTGCCCACGTCCGACATCGTCAGCGGCTTGCCGAACGCGGCAGCGAACGCATTCGCTGCGGCTTCGGCGATCTTGTCGGCGGCATCGACTGCCGCATGCGCGGTGCGTGCGAGGTCGAGCGCCTTCCTTGCCGCGGCGTCCGCCGCGCGCGCAGGGCCGTCGGCCTGCGCGGCCTCCGACGCTGCCTGATCCTTCGCGGCGTATGCGGACTTGTAGGCATCGTTCGCAGCGGCGTAGGCATCGGCCGCTGCGGCCGCTTCGGCTTTCGCTTTCGCGCAATCGTGCGCGGCCGCGGCGGCTTCCGCTGCGTCGGCATGGGATTGGGCCTCGGCGGCCTTCGCAGTAGCGGTCTTCGCGCTTTCGGCAACCGCGTCGGCGGCCTTGATCGCCGCGAGCGCGTGCGCGCGCGCATCGTCCGCCGACTTCATCGCGTCGGCGCTGGCTTTCATCGAATCCCGGGCCGGGCCGTACGCCTTGGCGGCCTGCGCTTTCGTTGCGATCAGCTGCGCGTGGATCGATCGCGCGACGCTGGCCGCGTCGCTGACCGCATCGGCGAACGCCGGCGTCGCGACGAGCAGAAAAAACACTGCCGAATAAACGCGCATTCGCCGGTGCATACCGTCCTCCGCGTTTGTGCGGTCCATCCTAGCGCAAACGCGCGATGGCTATCCGGGAAAACGGAAATCCGCCGGCCCGCTCAGCGGCTTGCCGTCGAAGATCTGGTCGTGGTAGGGGCCGTCGCGATCGACCCAGTGCATGAACAGGTGCGCTGACCAGCGGTTCGGGTTCGGCGTCGTGCGGCCGTGGCGGTAGTCGTAGCCGCGATAGACCACGCCATCGCCGGGCTGCATCTCGAGCGCGGAATGCGCCTCGTCGCCGAAGTCGTCGTCGCCGCGCAGCGTCTGCCGCTGGTGCTCGCGCACCGGCTGATTCGCGACCTCGAGCGCCCACGCGAGGCCATCGGCGTAGGCGAGTGTCAGCGACAACGAATGCTCGCACGCCGGGCGGTCCGCGTGGATGCGGCAGATGTCGCCGCGCTGGTACGTGCGGAAATAACTGTAGGTCGGCAGCAGGCGCACGCCGGCGATCTCCTCGATCCGCGGCGTCATGCCCCAGAGGAAGGTCAGCAGCACCGGCCATTCCATGCACGAGACTTCATAGCAGGGCTTGCTGCCGATGCTCGGCGGCACCAGCCAGCGCGTGCCGCCCTGCGCAACGCCGATCGCGATCTGCCGCGCCAGCGCGTTCGCGACTTCAGGCGAGAGCAGTCCGCGGATCAGGTCCGCGCCGCCGTTGCGATAGGTTTCCGACGCGCTCATGCGGGACTCACGTACTCGACGCTGCAAGCAGCGCGGCGATCAATCTGGGCAGCTGCGCGGTCGCGCGATCCAGATTCGCGAGGACTTCGTCCATCGTGATCTCGCGCGCGTCGCCGCATCCGGCGGCCCAGTTCGCGACCAAAGCGACCGATGCGTATTCGAGTCCGAGTTCGCGCGCGAGGCCGGCTTCGGGCATTCCGGTCATGCCGACGAGGTCGCAGCCGTCACGGCGCAGGCGCTCGATCTCGGCCTTCGTTTCCAGGCGCGGCCCTTGCGTCGCGCCGTAGCAGCCGCCATCGACGACCGGGATGCCCGCCGAACCTGCGGCGGCGAGCAACGCGGTGCGCAGCGACGGCGTGTAGGGATCGGTCATGTCCACATGCAGCGGCTCACTATCCGTCTCGTCCCAGAACGTCATCGCGCGACCCCAGGTGTAGTCGATGATCTGGTTCGGCACACCGATCGCGCACGGGCCGTAGCGTTCGGTGATGCCGCCGACCGCGTTGACGGCGAGCACGCGCCGTACGCCGAGTTCCTTGAGCAGCCAGAGGTTCGCGCGATAGTTCACGCGATGCGGCGGCAGCGAATGTTCCTCGCCGTGGCGCGCGAGGAAGGCGATGCGATGGCCTTCGAAGATGCCGACGCGCACCGGCCCCGATGGCATGCCATAGGGCGTGGCGGCGGTCATCGCCTTTTCGTCCTTCAGTGCGGCCAGCTTGTACAGGCCGGTGCCGCCGATCACCGCCAACGCGACCGTGCCGATGTCGCGCAAGTTCACGTTTCATCCCCCAGGGCGTAGATCGCCGGCAGGTTGCGGCCCTGTTCGTGGTAATCCATTCCGAAACCGAAGACGTAGCGATCGGGAACTTCCAGGCCGACGTAATCCGCGACGAGATCGGGCACACCGCGTCCGTGCCGTTTCCAAGCGAGTACCGCGATGCGCACGTCGGCCGCGCCCTGCTCGCGGCACCACGATCGCACCGCATCCAGCGTATAGCCCTCGTCGAGGATGTCGTCGGCGATCAGCACGTGGCGTCCGCGCAGCGGCGTCGCCGGCCGATGCTTCCATTCCAGCGTTGAGCCGGAAGTCAGTCCGCGATAGCGCGTCGCGTGCAGAAAATCGAAATCCAGATCCAACCCGCCACGAGCACCTATCGCGAGCGCGAGTTCGGACGCAAAGATCATTCCACCGTGCATCACCGTCAGCAGCACGGGGCGTCGGCCGACATAGTCGTCGCGGATCGCTGCAGCGACACGGGAGATCGCGCCGTCGACCACGGCGCGGTCGAACAACAAGTCGGAGCGCGTGAGCGCGGCGGCGAGGTCATGGTTGTCGGACATGGGGTCAGGCTACCTCATCGCCGGTGACGCGCGCGAGCGCACCCGCATGACGCGGGTCGGACTGCAAGGCGTCCCAGTCGGTGCGCCCGCGTCCGAACAGCGATGCCAGCGCGTCGGGATTCGGCGTCGGTCGCGCATCCATCGCCGCGAGCGCGTCGGGAACGAGCTGCGGCGAACAGACCAGCACCGCGTCGCAGCCCGCGTCGAGGTGCGCGGCGATGCGTGCACCGACGCCGCCCGCCGATTCGGCCGCGGCCATGCCGATGTCGTCGGAGAACACCACGCCGCGAAATCCCATCTCGCGGCGGAGGATGTCGCCGATCCAGCGCGGCGAATAGCCCGCCGGCTCGGGCGCGACCGCCGGATAGGTCACATGCGCGAGCATCATCGCTTCCGCGCCTGCTTCGATTCCCGCTGCGAAGGGCGCCAGATCCTCGGCGCGGATCGTATCCAGCGAGCGCGGATCGATCGCCGCGTCATGGTGCGTGTCCTCGAGTACCGAACCATGGCCGGGGAAATGCTTGAGCGTCGCGGCCATGCCCGCCGCGTGCATGCCGCGCACGTAGGCGCGCGCCAGATCGGCGACGACGCGCGGCTCGGGCGAGAACGCGCGATCGCCGATCGCGCGGTTGCCTTGTCCGAGGTCGACGACCGGCGCGAAGCTCAGGTCCACGTCCAGCGCGCGGATTTCGCTGGCCATCAACCAGGCGTGTTCTTCGGCCAGCGTGAGTGCGGCGTCGGTATCGCGTCGATACATCGCGTCGAATCCGTCCAGCGACGGCAGCGCCGCGAAACCGTTGCGGAAGCGCTGCACGCGCCCGCCTTCCTGGTCCACGCACAGCAATTGCGGGCGCGGTGCCGCGGCACGGATTTCAGCTGCGAGCGCGGTTACCTGCTCGCGCGATTCGAAATTGCGCGTGAACAGGATCACGCCGCCGACCGCCGGGTGCCGCAGCCATTCGCGCTCGGCCGAATCCAGCACCGTTCCGGCGATTCCGATCACCAGCATCAGACCTTCTCCTCGGGAAGCCACTGCGCATACGGCCGCTGCGCCAAGGCGAGATTGTAATAGCGCGGCTCGTCGGTGACTTCCCGTCCGACCCATTCGGGCTTGTCGAACGCGGCGTCGGCGCTGGGCAGTTCGATCTCGGCGACGATCAGGCCGGCGTTCATGCCGGCGAACTCGTCGATCTCCCATAGGAAACCGGCGTGGCGGACGTAATGACGCGTCTTGTCGATCAGGCCGCCGACGCAGAGTTCCAGCAGCGCTTCCGCGTCCGCGGCCGGTATCGGATAGTCGAATTCCTGGCGAGTGTGGCCGAGTTCGCGCGACTTGAGGTTGAGAAAAGCCTCGTGGCCGGCAATGCGCACGCGCACCGAAGCCTTCTGTGCACCCTCGGACACCGCGGCGAGGTCGTTGAGATAACCCTGCGCCATGCGCACGGACTTTTCGACGCGGCTGCGCCAGCGGTCATCCATCACCAAAAATTTGCGTTCGATTTCGATGCCCATCTCAGCGCTCGAACAAGGCGATGCTTTCGACGTGCGCGGTGTGCGGGAACATGTCCATCACCCCCGCGGCGCGCAGCGCGTAGCCGCGTTCCCGCACGAGGAAACCCGCGTCGCGAGCGAGCGAGCCCGGATGGCAGGACACGTAGACGATGCGATCGATCTTCTTCAGCGGCAGCTGCGGCAGCAGCGCCTCGGCGCCCGAGCGCGGCGGATCGATCAGCAGTGCATCGAAGCGCTCCCCCATCCATGGCTCGTGCGCGAGGTCGGAGGCGAGATCGGCCGCGTGGAAGAGCGCGTTCGCGATGCCGTTGCGTTGTGCGTTCTCGCGCGCTCGCGCGACCAGACCGGCCTCGCCTTCCACGCCGACGACTTCGGCGACGCGACGCGCGATCGGCAGGGTGAAATTCCCCAAGCCGCAGAACAGGTCGAGGATGCGCTGGTCCGGTTCGGGGGCCAGCAGTTCGAGCGCACGCGCGATCATCTTCGCGTTCATGCCGGCGTTGACCTGGATGAAGTCCAGCGGCCGGAACGCGACCTTCAGATCGTATTCCGGCAGCAGGAACTCGAGCGCGACGCCCTCCTCGGGCCACAACGGGCGCACCGAATCCACGCCGCCGGGCTGCAGCAATACCGTGAAATCGCTGGCTTTCGCAAACTCGATCAGGATTGCGCGGTCGGATTCCGACAACGGCTGCAGGTGCCGGAACACCAGCGCGACTCGGCCGTCCGCGCGCGTCACGTCGTCCCCGACGATGAACTCGATCTGCGGAATGTCGCGCTTGCCTTCCAGCGTATCGATCATTTCCGCGATCGCGCCGATCTTCGTGCCGATCGCCGGCACGACGGTGTGGCAATGCCGGATGTCGGCGACGAAGCGCGGATCGTCCTCGCGGAATCCGACCAGGGTGCGTTCCTTTTTCGCCACGTAGCGCACCGACAGCCGGCCCTTGCGGCGATAGCCCCAGGGAGCGTCGGTCAGCGGCAGCAGCACGCGTTCGGGCTTGACGTGGCCGATGCGCTCGAGGTTTTCCAGCAGCACCGTCTGCTTGGCTTCGATCTGCCTGCCCGCATCCAGATGCTGCAGCACGCAGCCCGAGCACTGGCCGAAATGCGCGCAACGCGGGACGACGCGATCCGGCGAGGCCTCAAGTACCTCGACCGCCGACGCCTCGTCGAAATGCCGGTGCTTCGCGGTCTGCTGCGCGATCACGCGCTCGTCCGGCAGCGCGCCGCGCACGAATACGGCCTTGCCCTCGCGGCGCGCGACGCCGCGACCGTCGTGGCTCAGGTCGGAGATCGTCGCTTCGAAGGGGTCGCGGGAAAAACGGTTGCCTCGGGCCACGGATTGCGGTTCATATGGGACGAACGGGATGCGGATTGTCGCATCTGACCGCCATGGATGGCAGCAATGCTGGAAGTGCAGGAGCAACTTCCAGCCCGGAGCCCACAATGGATCAAACAGGCGCTCGGATCACTTCTGCTTCCACGCGCCCGAGGAATCCTGGTACCACCAGCCCGCGTGCGCGCTCGCGACCCACTGTTTCGCGAAGGTCTCGCGGATCTGCGTTTCCCATTCGGGATGACCGTTGGCGACCGCGATCTCGCGATACAGGGTGTTGCGGTCGCGGTTGTCGTCGGCCACGGCCTGGTTCACCGAAACGCGGTCCTTGAGCGCGACCTTCGTGGCGTCGCGCACGCTGATCATGGCGTCCTTGGTGAAACCCAGCGCACCCGCGTCGAATGCCGGCTGCAGCGAAGAGGAGAACCGCTGCGCCAGCCGTTCCACGATCGCCTGGATCGCCGGCGTCTTGATGTTGATGTCCGGCGCGGACTGCGCCTGCGCATCGGGAATGACCAGCGAGAGCAGGCTCAGCGCCGGCGATTTCTTCTCCGGCTGGGGCTGCTCGTTCGGCTGTTGTCCCTTGTCGTCCTTCGCGGGCGGCTGCGTCTTCTGGTCTTCTGGCGGAATCACCTTGTCCACGATTTCCTTCGCAGCCTGCTGCGCCTGCGCCGCGGGGAAATACACGTTGATCGTCACGCAAGCGGCGAGCAGCAGCGCGGCGACAAGGCCGCCGGCGAGTTTGCGGTGTTGGAGCAGTTTGCGCACGGAAATCTCCTGTTGTGTCCGTTGTTTCATTGCACCTTGACGTTGCCCTGCGTCGCCGATTTCAAGCGCTCGACCAGGGTCGGCCAATCCACTTGCCGCGCGAAGCCGACCACCGAGATGCGCGGCAGGCCCGAGCCTTCGACGATTGTATAGCCGTCGCCGGCTGAACCGACTCCGTCCATGCGGCAGACGTTGTCGGCGAGCCGGCAGGCCAGGCCTAGCCGCGCGTAGCCGAACTCCGAGAAGAAATGCAGGACCTGGGTCTGCAGCCCGCCGATGAATCCGCCGCCGCCGACCGTTGACAGGTCGCGCACCGCACGCTGGCTGATCCTGCGGCGATCGGGCGCCTGGTCGTCGCTGTGCAGCTCCGCATCGAACGCGATCGGCGTCCAGTCGAGCAGTCGCAGGTCGCGCACGCGGCCATCGAGCCGGCCGGTGATCTGCCCGAATCCGAACGCACCGGTCAGCGTCTTCAGGTCGAAGCCCTTGATCGCGAGGTCCGCACTCAGGCTGGGATCGGCGCCGAACGGACGTTCGAGCGCAAGCTTGTCGATCGCCAACGTCCCGCCGAACACCTGCGCGGTCAGCCCACCATCGAAACTCAGCACCTGGTTCTCGTAGCGCGCGGCCGGCAGCGTGCCATCGAGGGTACCGCCGAACGCCGGCCAGCCCAGCACCTTCGTCAGTTGCGCAACCTGCAGCTTCTGCAAGGTCAGGCCGAGCACGTAGCGCGTGCCCTTGCCGCCACCCGGCACGGCGATGTCGAGATTGTCGAGACGCAGCGTGCCGCCCAGCAACGCCACTTCCGTCGCGCCGTCGAGTTGCAGCAAACGCGAGGCGCTGTGCATCGCCATCCGCGCCGGACCGAAGGCGATGCCGAAGAGCGCGCCCTCGTTCCAGCGCAACGCGCTCGCGACCGGCGTCGCATCCGCGGTCCAGCGCAGATCGCCGTCGAGTCCGCGCACGGTGACGCGGTTCTTGCCGTCCACCGCATCCACGCCGTGCAGTTGCGCGGACGCGCTGCGCAGTCCGTCTGCGTCCATCGCGACCTGCGCTTCGATGCCGCCGCGCAGACCCAGGTCGCCGAATCCGGCCGGAGCCAGGAAACCGCTGAGGTAGCGGTCGCGCGCCTGAGCCAGGTCGTCGCTGCGCAAGCGCAGGTCCAGCGCGCGCAACGCGAAGTCCGACGCGAATCGCGCGCTCGCGTCGGCCGCGAACACGGTGCCGTCATTCCAGCGCAGGACGTCGAAGTTCCAGTCGCCCTGCGCCTGCCGGTTCGCGTGCAGGTTCGCGGTCACCGGCGTTTTTGGCAGCGCAGCGTAGAAACCGCCCGCGAGCAGTTCGCCGCCGTGCAAGGTGATGTCCGCCCCGAAATCGCTGCGCGCTGCGTCCACGCTGCCGGCCACCGTCGCGTCGGCATCGATCGCATCGGCGGCGATCGAACCGTCGGGCGTCTCGAACGCCAATCCGCGCAACTGCAGCGCGCCGTTCAATTTCGTCGGCCCGCGCGCGGGAACGCGCGCATCGAGGCGGCCGTCGAGCGTGCCTTTCTGCAACTTGCCGTTTGCCCACAGCGTCGAAGCGAACGCCTGCAGCCACGCGACCGGCACCTGCTCGAGCACGACGCGGGTTGCGTCCGGACTGGCTGCGATGCGCTGCACGTCCAGCGCGCTCTTGCCGTCCGACAATCGCGCGGTGGTCGCGGCCGGCGCGATCGCCAGCGCAAGGCGCATCGGCTTGCCCTTGCCCGCGCGGACCACGCCTTCGCAGCGCCAGCCGCCCTTGCCGTCGCGCGCGAGCGGGCATTCCCAATGCAGCCGATCGAAGCGATAGCCGTAGGCGGAAGCGTCCACCGCATCGGCGTCGAGGCGAAGGTTTCCGGTCGCCGCGCCGTCCGGCCAGTCCAGCCGCACGTCCAAACCGGTCGCCGTCGCCGCGGGCGAGCGCAACGAATCTGCGTGCAGTTCGAGCGTACGCGCGTGCGCTGCGGCGACGAGCAACGCCGCGGCGCTGGACATCGCCGCGGCGATCCATCGGAAGTTGCGTCGTGTCGAAGTGCGCTGCATCCTGCCGCAGTGTGCCATCCACGCCACCCACGATGAAACCCGTGCGCCTGCTGCTGGTCGAGGACGACGCGGTCAGCCGCGGTTTCCTGAACCTCGCGCTCGGGGCGATGCCCGCGACCCTGGTCGATCTCGCCATTGACGCGGCGCAGGCCTTGGCGTTCGCCCGCGACCACCGCCACGCGTTGTGGCTGCTGGATGCGAACCTTCCCGACGCCAACGGCGAGGATCTGCTGCGCGACCTGCGCGCGTTGCATCCCGGCGTGCCGGCGCTGTGCCTGACCGCCGAGATCGATCCGCAACGCTGCGAGCGCCTGCGCGCGGCCGGTTTCGCGGACGTGCTGCGCAAGCCGGTGGCGGTCATGGATCTGCAACGCGCGGTGCGATCCACCCTCGCCGCTTATCCCTTGGACAACAACGAGACGCATTCCATTTGGGACGACGCACACGCATTGCAGGCGCTGGGCGGCAACGCCACGGCCGTGCGGGCGATGCGCGACCTGTTCGCGAAGGAACTGCCCGCGCAATCGCAGGCGATCCTCGCCGCGCTTGACGCCGGCGATACGGCGAAGGCGCAAGCCGAACTGCACAAGCTCAAGGCGGGCTGCGGTTTCGTCGGCAGCCTGCGCCTGCTGGCGGCGATCCGCGCGCTGTCCGCCGCGCCGAACGATCCGGGATGCATCGCGCGATTCCGTACGGAAGTCGACGCCGCACTGGCCGCGTCCGCGAGCGAAGCGCCTCAGGCCTGATCCGGATCGCCTGCGTCCATTCGCGCGGGATCGGACTGCAGCCGCCGGAACTCCGCGAGCATTCCCCAGGAGTGCAGGTCGCGCGCGCCGAGATGATGCGAAATCAGCGTGCGCAGCGCGATCCGCTGTTCGCGCAGCATCGCTTCCGGGGGAGCTTCGTCACCGGCGAGCGCGAGCAGCGCGGCGCCGGCGATCTGGCCGTTGCCGTCAGCGCCACTATCGCGCACCCGCAGCGCGCCGCGCTCGGGATCGATGCGATAGCGCGCCTGCGCATCCAGCGGCGCGTCCTCTGCGTCGCGACGCAGGTCCACCGCATATCCGAGCTCGTCCAGCAGATCGCGCTCGAAACGCCGCAGCGTCCACGCGAGCGATGCCGTATCGGCGAGTTCGTCCAGCGTCGCTGCGAAGCGCAGGAACAGCCGCGGATGCGCGTCGTGACGAGGCAACAGGCGCAGCGCGAGTTCGCAGAGGTAGAAGCCGGCAAGCAGCGAGTCGCCGGCCAGCGCGGGCGCGTGGCCGCCGGCCTCCGCGTGCGCCAGGTGCGCGAGTTCGCCGCGCTGCAGGTAATCCACTCGAATCCGTTGCAGCGGCTGCAGTGCGGCTCGCAGCGGCTGTTTTTTCGCGCCGCCCAACCCGCGCGCGACCACGCCGACGCGGCCGTGCTCGTGGGTGAACAGTTCGAGCAGCAGGCTGGTTTCACGCCAGCGCCGCGCATGCAGCACGACCGCGGGCTGGCCCAGCACGCGCGTCGTCATTCCACATACCCGAACTGGTTGAGCGCGTTGACGTCGTCGGCCCAGCCTTCGCGCACCTTGCACCAGAGTTCGAGGAACACCTTGCGGTCGAACAGCCGCTCCATGTTCTCGCGCGCGGCGCGCCCGATTTGCTTGATGCTCTCGCCGCCCTTGCCGACCACGATCGCCTTCTGCCCTTCTCGCTCGACCCAGATCGTCGCGGCGACGCGGAACATCGCGCCGTCCTCGTCGAAGCGATCGACCGCGACGGTCGCAGAATACGGCACCTCCTCGCCGAGCCGCAGCATCAACTGCTCGCGAACCAGTTCGCCGGCGAGGAAGCGCTGGCTGCGGTCGGTGATTTCGTCTTCGCCGTAGTGCGGTTCGGATGCGGGCAGCAGCCCGATCAGGTCGCGCACCAGCGCGTCCATGCCCTTGCGTTTGAGCGCGGACAGCGGATGCACGGCCGCGAACGCGTCGCCATGCGCGTGCTTCGCGATGAATGGCAATAGTTCCTGCTTGTCCTTGACCCGATCCACCTTGTTGACGACCAGCACCGCCGGCACCTTGGCTTCCTTCAATGCAGCCAGCGCGAGATCGTCGTCGTCCGTCCAGCGTCCGGCCTCGACCACGAGCACCGCCACATCCACGCCCGCCAGCGCACCGCGCGCCGCGCGGTTCATGTAGCGGTTGATCGCGCGCTTTTCGGCGCGATGGATTCCGGGCGTATCCACGAGCAGCAACTGGCCTTCGGGAAACGTCGCGATGCCGAGCAGGCGGTGCCGCGTGGTCTGCGCCTTCGGCGAGACGATGCTCACGCGCGCGCCGACCAGCGCGTTCACCAGGGTCGATTTGCCGACGTTCGGCCGGCCGATCACCGCGATCGTGCCGGCGTGGAATGACTCAGCCACAGTTGGCCTCCAGAGCGCGGAGCAGGTCGCCTGCGGCCTGCTGCTCGGCCGCGCGCCGCGAGTTGCCGACGCCCTCGGCCTGCATCGGCGGATCGACGATCGTGCAGCGGATCCGGAAGCTGCGTTCGTGCTCCTCGCCGACGGTTTCGATCAGGGCGTATTCGGGCAACGGCAACTGCTGCGCCTGCAGCCGCTCCTGCAGGCGGGTCTTGGCGTCCTTCTCGACTTTGCCTGCGGGAAGCGCCTCGATGCCAGGCAGGAACCATGGCAGCACCGCGTCGCGGCAGGCTTCGAAGCCCGAATCGAGGAATATCCCGCCGACCAGCGCCTCGAGCGCATCGGCGAGGATCGAATCGCGTCGGTGGCCGCCGCTCTTCATCTCTCCCGGCCCCAGCGACAGCCGCTCGCCGAGCTTCATGCGCCGCGCGAGTTCGGCGAGCGCGGATTCGCGCACCAGCTCGGCGCGCGCGCGCGTCAGGGCGCCTTCATCGGCCTTGGGCCAACGCCGATAGAGCGCGTCGGCGACGATCAGGTTGACCAGCGCGTCGCCGAGGAATTCCAGCCGTTCGTTGTGGCGCGGCCCGGCGCTGCGGTGGGTCAGGGCCTGCCGAAGCAGGTCCGGGTCGTTGAAACGGTATTCGTGCAGATCAGATGCCATTCATGGTCTTGCCGCCGACCTCGACCGTCTTCTGGAAATGCATGACCAGGTCGATGTTATAGACCACCGGCTTGCGCACCTCGTAATCCACGACGAACCGCATGCCGTTGGTGTCCTTGACGATCTTGACGTCCTTGTGATCGATCGAATCGACGTAGCTGATGTTGAAGCCGCGGCCGATCAGGTTGTGGATGCGGTCCGGATCCATGGTCTCGACGCCCGGCTCGCTCGCCACGCGCTTTAGCGCGGTCACGACGCTGTAGTACTCGGTGTACGCAGGGATCAGCCGCATCGCGAGGTACGCAATGCAAGCGGCCAGGACCAACAAGAGGATGAAACCGATGAAGGTGATGCCCCGTTGCGCGCGACGCATATGCCTCTCCCGTAGCCGGATGGTGGTCCGTTTCAGCGGATTTTAGTCCCAATCCGCGAACTGTCCATCTTCCAGGCGCCGAAGTCGTAGTTCATCCAGATCAGTTCCGCCTTGCCGACGATGTCCTGCTCGGACAGGAACAGGGGCTGTCCATCCGGGCTCTTCCAGAACCGGCTGTCCTCGCTGTTGTCGCGGTTGTCGCCCATCATGAAATAGTGGCCCGACGGCACCACCCAGGTGCCGAAAGACTGGAACTGCAGCCGCTCCGGCGTCTGCAGGATGGTGTGCGGCCGGCCCGGCAGGTCCTCGCGGACGAGGGTCGATCCGCTCATGTCCGCGCCACTGTTGCTGCCCTGATAGACGCCCAATTCCTGCGCATCCACCGGTTTTCCGTTCACGCTGAGCCGGTAATTGTCGTAGGCGATGGTGTCGCCTGGCAGGCCGATCACGCGCTTGATCCAGACCTGGTCCGGCGCCATCGGCGGATGGAACACGATCACGTCGCCCCGCCGCGGCTCGCCGACCTTGACGATCTTGGTGTCGAGCACAGGCAGGCGCAGGCCGTAGGCGTACTTGTTGACCAGGATGAAATCGCCGATCAGCAGGTTCGGCATCATGGATTCGGACGGGATCCGGTAGGGCTCGCCGAGGAACGAGCGCACCAGCAGGATCACCAGGATCACCGGGAAGAAGGAACGTGCGTATTCGACGGCGACCGGCTCGCGGGTCCTCGGCGCGGTTTCCTTCAGACCTACCGCCAGATTTCCGCCATCTGCGGCGACATCCATATCCGGCATCTCGCGCGCGACGGCGATGCGCAGCTTCGTCGCATCGGCCGGGCCGGCGGCAGCGACCGCGATCGCGTCATTCTCCCGTGCAATCCGCACGCCCTCGATGCGGGAGTCCTCGGCGATTGCGCGAACGCGTGCGACGCGCGCTTCCAGGATCTTGTCGCGCGCCGAACCCTCCTCGGCGATGGCCTTGCGGCGCGCCTTGCCGAAGAGCAGCGCGTCGAAAAGCCAGATGCCGCCGCTCAGCAGCGTGAGCGCGGTGAACAGCAAGGCGAAGTCGTATCTCATCGCGTCCTCGTGGTATCAATTATTGCCGTCGGCCTGAAGCACCGCGAGGAACGCTTCCTGCGGAATCTCCACCTTGCCGACCTGCTTCATGCGCTTCTTGCCGGCCTTCTGTTTTTCGAGCAGCTTCTTCTTGCGGGTCGCGTCGCCGCCGTAGCACTTGGCGAGCACGTTCTTGCGCAGCGCCTTGACGGTGGTGCGCGCGATGACGTTAGCGCCGATCGCGGCCTGGATCGCCACGTCGAACATCTGCCGCGGAATGAGTTCCTTCATCTTCTCGGTGATCTCGCGGCCGCGGCGGTCGGCGTGGGTGCGGTGCACGATCAGGCTCATCGCATCCACCTTGTCGCCGTTGATCAGCACATCCACGCGCACGAACGGGCCCTGGTCAAAGCGCAGGAAATGGTAGTCGAGCGAGGCGTAGCCGCGACTGCACGACTTGAGGCGATCGAAAAAGTCCAACACCACCTCGGCCATCGGCAGCTCGTAGCTGATCTGCACCTGCTCTCCGAGATAGAGGATTCCCTGCTGCACGCCACGCTTTTCCTCGCAGAGCTTGATCACGTTGCCCACGTAGTCCGGCGGCGTGAGGATGGTCGCGAGGATGATGGGCTCGCGGATTTCCTCGATCTGGTTCACCGGCGGCAGCTTGGCCGGGTTGTCCAGGGTCAGCACAGTGCCATCCGTCCTTAGTACTTCGTACACGACCGTCGGCGCGGTGGTGACCAGGTCGAGGTCGTACTCGCGCTCCAGGCGCTCCTGCACGATCTCCATGTGCAGCATCCCGAGGAAGCCGCAGCGGAAGCCGAAGCCCATCGCTTCGGACGATTCTGGTTCGAAACGCAGCGCGGCGTCGTTGAGCTTGAGTTTCTCCAGCGCCTCGCGCAGCGCCGGGTAGTCGTCGGTCGCGACCGGGAACAGGCCTGCGAACACGCGCGGCTTCATCTCCTGGAATCCCGGCAGCGGATGCTCGGCCGGCAATTGCGCGGACGTCAGCGTGTCGCCGACCGGCGCGCCGTGCACGTCCTTGATGTTCGCGGTGACCCAGCCCACTTCGCCGGCACCGAGTTTTTCCAACGGCTTGCGCTTGGGTGTGAACACGCCCACCCCATCGACAAGATGCGTGCGTCCGGTGGACATCACCCCGATCTTGTCGCCGGGCCTGATCTCGCCCTGCATGACGCGCACCAGCGAGACCACGCCGAGGTAATTGTCGAACCAGGAATCGATGATCAGCGCCTGCAGGCGGTCGGTGTCGCGCGGCTTCGGCGGCGGGATGCGCTGCACGATCGCTTCGAGCACCTCGATGACGTTCAAGCCCGTCTTCGCGCTGATCGCGACCGCGTCATCGGCGTGGATGCCGATCACTGCCTCGATCTCGCCCTTGACCTTGTCGATGTCGGCGGTCGGCAGGTCGATCTTGTTGATGATCGGCACCACCTCCAGGCCCATCTCGACCGCGGTGTAACAGTTGGCGACCGACTGCGCCTCCACGCCCTGCGCGGCATCGACGACCAGCAATGCGCCCTCGCAGGCCGCCAGCGAGCGGCTCACCTCGTAACTGAAATCCACGTGGCCCGGGGTGTCGATGAAGTTGAGCTGGTAGGTGTTGCCATCGCGCGCGGTGTACGGCAGCGAAACCGACTGCGCCTTGATGGTGATGCCGCGCTCGCGTTCGATCGGATTCGAGTCGAGCACCTGAGCCTCCATCTCGCGGTCCTCGAGTCCGCCGCACAGTTGGATGATGCGGTCGGCCAAGGTCGATTTCCCGTGGTCGATATGGGCGATGATCGAGAAATTGCGGATGAACTGCATCGAGTCGGCTGCAAGCAGGCGCCGGCGCGGCCGGCTCGGCCTGCTCAGCGGTGGATGGACGCGCGATTATCGCACAGCAGCACAGCCGGGCACTTCAGCCAGACCGGTTCGAGGATGCGCTGCAGCACGAAGTCGCATTCGCACGGATCCGTCTTGCTGCGAGGGCTGGTCGGATGTTAATCCTCAGGATGTGGTCGTGATCCGGGGGAGAAGGCCTGCCACAGAGCGGTATTCATAAGTTTTCAGAACTATTCAGCGCGCAGGAACGACATCGCGCCGCGCGTCGCTTTTCAATCGGGCGTCAGGCTCTTTTGCCAGGCCGGTCGCCATGAACGCAGCATCGGTCCCACCGTCCAGGCTTTCGCAGGAATATCGTCCACGCGCAGCGGGGGCTGCCGCACCACAGGGGGAAATCGTCATGTCGAAACAACCGGGTGTCGGTGACACCGTCGGCCAGATGCCAGCGCACGCATACGCTGTACGCGCGAATCACGAATCCAGGCCCAGGACTCGCGATATCTCTCTGATCTTGCTGGCTCTGCTCGGCCTGCTGCTCGCAGGGTCGGCTTGGGCCGACAGCCTCGCACTGGTTTCCGGAGGCGGCCAGTCCGGCCTGATCGGCCAGCACGGCGCGCTGCCGCTGGTGGTCGAGGTCCGCAACGTGGACGGCGCGCCGATCGCCGGCCGCTCGATCTCATGGTCCACCGGCAACGGATTCCAGCTCAGCGCCGCGAACAGCGTGACCAACGCGAGTGGCCAGGCCACCGTCAACTTCATTTACGGCAACTACGGTACGGCGAACGTCATCGCGACCGATCCGACCACGAACCAGTCCGTGCAGGCGCCGGAAACCTCGGTCGGCCAGGACAGCATCACCCTGGTATCCGGCAGTGGGCAGGCCGGACAGGCCGGCACGGCCGGAGCGCAACCGATCGTGGTGCAGGTGCTCGACGCGGCTGGCAATCCGGTCGTCGGGCGCACCGTGAACTGGACCGACACGACCGCCTACACCCAGGTCGGCGCGGCCAGCAGCGTCACCAATGCGAGCGGGTTCGCGAGCATGACCTTCGCCTACCTCGTCGGGCCGCCGGTGTTCGGAGGTACGGGCGCGGGGATCATGGCGACCAATTCGATCGGCGGGCAGTCGGTCACCGCGAACGTCACCGAACTGGGGGCCAATCTGCTCACCATCACGTCGAGCCGACAATTCACCGGAGTGGTCGGGCAGACCAGCTCGCCCATCGTCGCCCACGTGACCGACTGGCAGGGCAATCCGATCGCGGGCGCGACCGTCACCTGGACCACGCCGCAGGCCGGTATCTTCAACCTCAGCAGCACCAGCACCGTCACCGACGCCGCCGGCAATACCAGCATCACGGCGCAATACCTCGCCAGCACCGGCGACGACATCATCACCGCCAACTACAACAGCGAATCGCAGGACGTGCATTTCTACCTGCTGACGCAGACGTACATCAGTGTGCTGTCGCCCAACCCGATCATCGGCTCGCCGAACACGGCTTCCGCGATACAGATGGTGATCCAGGACTTCAACAGGGACGGCACGCCACGCGTCGGCGACACGATCACCTGGAACCGGGCGTCCGGCGACGCCGTTCCGAACGCGCCGACCAGCGTCACCGACGCTACCGGCAAGGCGACGATGGGTTTCACCTTCGGCACCCAGGCTTCGCAATTCAACCCCACGGACACCCGCGGCGTATTCCGCAGCCTGAACGTGTCTCCGTCCGTGACCGGGCAATCGATGCTGCCGGTTTCCGGCGCCGGGCAGTTTGGCGCTTCGCAGTCCGCAGGCGCGAACCCGATCGTGATGAAAGTGGTGGACCAAGCCGGCAATCCTCTGTCCGGCGTGACCGTCACCTGGTCGCAATTCGCCAACGGGCAGTTCGGGTTCCAAGGCAATGTCGTATTCACCAGCTCAACGACCAGCGTGAGCGACGTCAACGGCCTGGTGCAGGTGAGCTTCAACTACGGCGCGGTCGGCAAGGTCGCGATCCACGGCCAATCGGCGGGCGGCGGCGGGAACAGCGCGACGGTCACTTCCTACGGAACCGAAACGCTGGTCGTCACATCCGGTAGCGGACAGAGTGGACTCGTCGGTACGCACGGCGCGCAACCCATCGTGGTGACGTACCGCGACCAGGCCGGCAATCCGCTCCCCGGCCAGACCATCACCTGGGCCGTGGCCAACGGCGACGCCGTGCTGGATGCGACGACCTCGCTCACCAACGCCAACGGGCAGGCCAGCATGGGCTTCACCTACGGCGCCACCGCGTCCGTCAACGAGATCACGGCTTCGGCGACGAGCGCCAATCCGTTCGTCGGTCCGATCGTTGTTCCCGCCTTCGCCACCGGCGTCGGCGCCGATTCGCTCAACGTCATCTCCGGCAACGGCCAGGCCGGCCCCGAGGGAACCCACGGCACGCAGCCGCTCGTCGTGGAGGTGCGCAATGCGGCCGGGCTGGTCGTCGTGGGACGCACGATCAACTGGACGTCCATCGCAGGCGCGGCGGCGCCCGACGCTTCCTCCAGCGTGACCAACGCCAGCGGCCGCGCAAGCATGGGCTTCACCTTCGGCACGCTACCGAGTTCGACGGTCACCGCGACCGATTCCACCAGCGGTCACGCGGCAGTCTTCACGCTGGCGAACGACAAGAACCAGGGCCATGCGGCGATCGTCTCCGGCGACGGCCAGACCGGCCTTCCCGGCACGATTGGCCAGCCGATCGTGATTCGACTCTTCCACGGCGACGGCACGCCGAATACCAACTCGCCCAACCAGGTCGCATGGAGCGTGCTGTCCGGCCCAGCGACGTTGATCAGCTCGACCACCGGTACCAATGCGAGCGGCGACGTCACCGCGACCTTCAACTTCGGCGCGACGCCGGGCACGAGCATCATCCAGGCCCATGATCCGAACAACGTCAACGGCCAGTTCGTGCAGATCACCGTGGTCGCGCTCGCAAACAACCAGAGCTTGAGCATCGTCAGCGGCAACAACCAGACCCTGCTCGGCAATGCGACGTCCGCACCGATGGTGGTGCTGCTCAAGGACTTCAACAACGCGCCGGTGGCCGGCGCCACGATCAACTGGTCCGCGACCAACGGCCACCTGACCTCTGCGTCAAGCGTCACCGACGCGAACGGCAAGGCGAGCAACACGGTTTCCGCGACGGGCAGCGCGCCGGTCACGGTGCAGGCGAGTTCGACGCGTGCGAATGCGGCGGTCACCTTCAACTTCAGCACCGGGCTGGTCACCCTGCCCGGATTGACGCCGGCGCAGTCGGCCACCGCCGGCGCGCTCGACAACGCCTGTCCCGCGCTCGCGGCCAAGACCAACCTGAGTCCGCAGGAAGCCGACCTGCTCGCGCAATGCCAGGCGCTGAGCGCATCCACCGGCGTCAACGCCGGCGCGACGGTCAACGCGATCAACCAGCTGATCACGAAGTCGGCGCAGGTGCAGTCCACCTCGGCCTCGGTCGCGGCGGTCACGCAGTTCCAGAACATCGACGCGCGACTGGCGGTGTTGCGCAGCGGATCCGGGATGGGCAACCAGGGCGGCGTTTCGCTCGCCGGACTGGCGTTCAACAACGGCAGCGGGCTGTTGCCGTTCGGCAACCTGCTCAACGGTTTCCTTGCCGCGAACGACAACGGCAAGGACTCGGCGTCCGACTCCGGCTTCTCCAAGTGGGGCGTGTTCGTGACCGGCACGCTGGGCCACGGCGCGGCGCGGCCTGGCAGCGTGACGCCCGGATACGACTTCGACACCAACGGCCTGACCTTCGGCATCGACTACCGCAAGCAGGACAACTGGATATTCGGAGCGGCGCTGGGCTATTCGAGGCAAGACACGGATCTTGCGCAATCGCAGGGCAGTGTCGGCATGACCGGCTACAGCCTGTCGGCCTACAGCACCTGGACGTTCAAGAAGAGCTGGTATGTGGATAGCGTGCTCACCTACGGCCACAACAGCTACGACCTGAGCCGGCGCATCGCCTATACGCTGCCGTTGCCCGGCGGCACCAGCATCATTGTCAACCAGACCGCGACCGCCCACCCGGGCGGCAAATTCGAGGAAGCGGCGGTCACCTTCGGCGGCGATTTCCACAAGGACGCCTGGAACTTCAGCCCCTACGGCCAGGCGATCTGGAGCCGGATCGGCTTCGACGCCTACCAGGAAACGCTGCAGAACGGCCCGGGCAGCGGCCTGGGCCTGGCGGTGGACTCACGCAGTGTCACCGGCTTGACGAGCATCCTCGGCGCACGCGTGTCCTGGAGCCACAGCACCAGCTGGGGCGTGTTGCTGCCGAACGCATCGCTGGAATGGAACCACGACTTCAAGAGCGATCCGCAGGCGATCACCGCGCAGTTCATCTACGATCCGTCGCATACGCCGATCCACATCACCGGCGATGCGACCGATTCGAACTGGTTCCGCCTGGGACTGGGCCTGTCGGGCGTGTTCGCGCAGGGGCGTTCGGCCTTCATCCTCTACGAGCGCACGCTGCAGCGCAGCGGCCTGAGCCAGTACAACGTCTCGGTGGGATTGAGGCTGGAGTTCTGATCGCTCGATCCGCTACCGCCAAATACGAAACCGGCGCCCTCGGGCGCCGGTTTCGTTTCGACACGCCGGATCGCTTTCAGATCGGGCCGAGCGCGACGAACTGGGTCTGCGCGCCGCGCCGCAGCAGGAGCATCACCGAATCGCCGGACTTGACCTGCTTCGCCGCGGCGGCGAACTCGGCCGTGCTGCCGATGTCGCGGTCGCCCACGCGAAGGATCACATCGCCTTCCTGCACGCCGGCGCGCTTGGCGACCGCGCCGGACACGCGCGCGACGAGCACGCCCTGCCCCGCGTCGAGCTTGAGCTTCTTGCGCTGCGCGCTTGCGAGCTCCTGCACGTCCAGGCCCAGGCCCGAGGCCGCGGCAGACGCTTTCGGAGCATCCGAGTCGCCGTCGTCGCCACGCGAAGCGCCGGCGAGGATCGTGTCCGGATCCAGTGCGCCCAGCGCGACGGTGAATTCCATCGGCTTGCCGCCGCGGCGAATGCCGAGCTTCGCGCGGCTGCCCGGCGCCAGCGAACCGACCAGCGGCGGCAGGTCGGCCGAGCTGTCGATCGGACTGTCGTTGAAGCTCGTGATCAGGTCGCCGGTCTTCACTCCTGCTTTCGCCGCGCCGCTGTCGGGATCGACCGACGCGACCAGCGCGCCACCGGTGCGCGGCAGGCCCATCGCGCGCGCGATGGGGCCGGTGACTTCCTGGATGCGCACGCCGAGCACGCCGCGACGCACCTTGCCGCCGGCTTCGAGCTGCTGCACCGAGTTCATCGCGGTCTCGATCGGGATCGCGAAGCTCACGCCCATGTAACCGCCGGAGTTGCTGAAGATCTGCGAGTTGATGCCGACCACCTCGCCGCGCAGGTCCAGCAGCGGGCCGCCGGAATTGCCCTTGTTGATCGGTACGTCGGTCTGGATGAAAGGCACGTACTGCTGGCTGGGATCGATCGAGCGCCGGCCCACGCCGCTGACGATGCCCGCGGTCACGGAATGATCGAAGCCGAACGGTGAACCGATCGCGACCACCCATTGGCCCGGCTTGAGGGACTTCGAGTCGGCAAGCTTGAGGAACGGCAATCCGGTCGCCTGCACCTTGAGCAATGCCACGTCGGCGAGCGGATCGCTGCCGATCACCTTCGCGGTGAACTCGCGCCGATCGGACAGGTGCACGATCACGCGGTCGGCGCCGTCCACGACGTGGTGGTTGGTGAGGATCTTGCCGTCCGCGGAAATGATGAAGCCGCTGCCGAGCGCGGTACCGCCGAAATCCTGCGGCATCCGCGGCATCGGCATGTTCGGCCCTTCGGGGAACAGGCGCTTGAAGATTTCCGGCATGTCGTCGCCATTCGGATCTTCGGAGTCGCCGGAATCGCGCGACGCGGACTTGCGCTCGTGCGGATCGTGCTCGGCCTCGATGCTGACCACGGCCGGCCCGTCCTGCTCGACCAGCGAAGTGAAATCGGGCAGCGCGATCGTGACTTCGGGGCGCGCGGCAGCGGGCGCGATCGCGGTGGCGGGGTTGCCCGCGTGCGCGGGATCGGCGACGAACGAGCAGCCGATCGAAGCCGCCGAACCGATCACGGCGATCGCGAGCGCGGACAGACCCATCGTCTTGAGGTGCTTGACTCGGTACATGGAACGACTCTCCAGTGGTTAGCCGGTTAAAAGGAAATCGCTTGCGGCGATGGCGCCGCGGTCAGTGCCCGTCGCCCTGCGGGTAGGACACCGCGCGCACGCTGTCGTCCTGCGCGGGTTGCGCCTGCGGCGCACGGCGCAGGAACGGGTCGCGCGTGCCGCCCGTCTTCTGTTGTTCGAGATAGGCCTCGAGTTCCGGATCGATGACGAACGGTTGCGGGAACGGCGAAAACTCGGGCCTGGGCTGGCGATGCCGCGCCAGCACCGGTCGCAGCGGCGAACGGAACGCGCCGACCACGCCGTCGTGCACCGGAATGGGCAACTCGATCCGCGCGGTTTCGAGCCTGGGCGACGTGATCGTCGGCTCGGGGACGACGACCGCGGCGCGCTGGACCGTCGCGGTCGGCTGGGACGACGCGGCCACGGAAGCAGCGGGCTGCGTCGCGGGCCGCACGGACGCGATCGACGAGGAAGCGCCAGCCCACGGCCGATGGCTGGCGTCGAACACGAACACGCCGGCGACCGCGAGGGAGGCCGCGAGCGCTGCGCCGCCCGCCCAGCGCAGCGTGCGGCTGCGCACCGGCACGGCATTCACCGCATCCGCATCGAGCACGCTCGCGACGCGATCGGCGAAATCCACGGGTAGAGGCTGCGCCTGCCGGCGCATCGCCGAGGACTGCAGTTGCCAGCGTTCCCAGCGCACGCGCAGTTCGGTGTCGTGGCGCAGTCGCTGCTGAAGGAACCGCGCGCGGTCGGCATCGAGTTCGCCATCCATGAACGCGGACAGTTCCTCGCGCAGCGATTCATCGCCGGGGACGGATTCGTTGGAACGCTTCTCGCTCATGGACGCACCCGTTCGGAATCCAGCAGTGGGCGGAGTTTTTCGTCGATCGCCTCGCGTGCGCGGAAGATGCGCGAGCGCACCGTGCCGATCGGGCAGCCCATGCGTTCGGCGATCTCCTCGTAACTCAGGCCGTCCATCTCGCGCAAGGTGACCGCGACGCGCAGTTCCTCGGGCAGCGCCGCGACGGTGTCGGCGACGGTGTTTTCGATTTCACGGCGCAGTAGCTCGTGTTCGGGGGTGTCGTCGTCGCGCAGGCGCGCGGCGCTCGCGAAGTTCACCGCGTCGGCGACGTCAACGTCCTCGGCGGGCGGACGGCGGTTGGTCGCGACGAGGTGGTTCTTGGCGGTGTTCACGGCGATCCGGTAGAGCCAGGTGTAGAACTGGGCGTCGCCACGGAAATTCGCCAGCGCCTTGTAGGCGCGTACGAAGGTGTCCTGTGCGACATCCTGGCACTCGCTCCAGTCGTGCACATAGCGCCCGATCAATGCCGCGATCTTGTGCTGGTACTTGCGCACCAGCAGGTCGAACGCGGCGCGGTCGCCGCCTTGCACGCGCTTGACCAGCGCCTGGTCCAGTTCGTTCTCGCCCATCCGCGCCCTTTCTCCATGCGCACGGCCCTGGGCCGTTGGTAATGACAGCCGATCGCGGGAAAAGTTCCGGCGTTCGGGTCGAGGCTTGCCGGTTTGACCGGTCCTGCGCCGGGCCCGATGATACGTCCGTTCACTACGCGTACGAATGGACGACAAGTCATGCTCTTCGACGGATTGCGCCCCCGCCACTGGAAGATCGAACTGCGACCCGACGGCATCCTGGTGCTCAGCCTCGACCGCGCCGACGCGCCGGTCAACGCGCTCGCGCAGGCGGTGCTCGACGAACTGGAGCTGATGATCGAGCGCATCGCGATCGACCCGCCCAAGGCGGTGATCGTGCGTTCGGCCAAACCCGGCGGCTTCGCGCCCGGCGCCGACATCAAGGAATTCGCGAGCTTCGATGCGGCAGGTCGTACCGAGGACGTGCTGCGCCGCGGCCAGTCGATCTTCCAGAAACTGTCCGCGCTGAAGATGCCGACCGTCGCCGCGATCCACGGCCACTGCATGGGCGGCGGCACCGAGCTCGCGCTGGCCTGCCGCTGGCGCGTCGCGAGCAAGGCGCCGGACACCCGCATCGCACTGCCCGAGATCAAGCTCGGCATCTATCCGGGCTGGGGCGGCAGCGCGCGCCTGCCGTGGCTGATCGGTGCGCCCGCGGCGATGGATTTGATGCTGACCGGCCGATCGATTTCCGCCCAGGCTGCGTATGCGATGGGCTTCGTGGACAAGCTCGCCGAGCCCGATGCGCTGCTCGACGCCGCGATCGCACTCGCCAGGCGCCGTGCGAAGCGGCCGTTGAAACAGCGATTCCTCGCCTGGGTGACGAACACCTGGATCGCGCGGAGACTGCTCGCGCCGGCGATGCTCAAGCAGGTCGCGCGCAAGGCACGCAAGGAACACTATCCCGCGCCGTTCGCGCTGATCGAGACCTGGCGGCGCAACGGCGGCGGCAACATTGCCGCACGCCTGAAGGCCGAGGCGCGTTCCGTCGCAAAGCTTTCGAAGACCGACACCGCGCGCAACCTGATCCGCGTGTTCTTCCTGCAGGAACGCCTGAAGGGACTGGGCGGCAAGGACTCGGGCATCAAGCATGTGCACGTGATCGGCGCAGGCGTGATGGGCGGCGACATCGCCGCGTGGTGCGCCTACAAGGGCTTCGACGTCACCCTGCAGGACCGCGAGCTGAAATACATCGAACCCGCGCTGCAGCGTGCCGGCGAGCTGTATGCGAAGCGGATCAAGGACGAGGGCAAGCGCGCCGAAACCGCCGCGCGCCTGAAGGCCGACGTCGAAGGCGAAGGCGTCGCGAAGGCGCAGCTGGTGATCGAGGCGATCTTCGAGAACCTCGAAGCGAAACAGGCGCTGTTCGATCGCGTCGAATCGAAGCTCGCAACCGACGCGCTGATGACCTCGAACACCTCGTCTATTCCGCTGGCTTCGCTATCGGCGAAACTCCATCACGCCGATCGCTTCGCCGGCCTGCACTACTTCAATCCGGTAGCGCTGATGCCGCTGGTGGAGATCGTGCGCCACGATGGCGTCGCCGACGAAACCGGCACGCGCCTGGCCGCGTTCTGCCGCGCGATCGACAAGTTGCCGGTGCCGGTCGCTGGCTCGCCCGGATTCCTCGTCAATCGCATCCTGATGCCGTACATGATGGAAGCGATGACCGCGTACAGCGAAGGCATCCCCGGCCCGGTCATCGACAAGGCCGCGCTGAGGTTCGGCATGCCGATGGGGCCGATCGAACTCGCCGATGTGGTCGGGTTGGATGTCGCCGCCAACGTGGGCAAGGTGCTCGCGCCCTTCCTCAATCTTCCGATTCCGAACGGGCTGGAAGGAAAGCTCGCCGCAAACCAGCGCGGCCGCAAGGACGGCCAGGGCTTCTACAAGTGGGAGAACGGCAAGGCGGTCAAGCCCGCGGTACCAGCCGACTACAAGGCGCCCGAAGATCTCGAGGACCGGATGATCCTCGCAATGCTCAACGAGGCGGTCGCCGCGCTGCACGAAGGCGTGGTCGCCGACGCGGACCTGCTCGATGCGGGCGTGATCTTCGGCACCGGCTTCGCGCCGTTCCGCGGCGGCCCGATCGCGCACATCCGCAAGGTCGGCGCGGACGCGCTGAAGGCGAAGCTCGTCGCGCTGCAGCAGCGCCACGGCGATCGCTTCGCTCCCCGCCCCGGTTGGGACGACGCGACGCTGCGTTGATCGGCGAATGAGCCATGTGAGCAAGCTCCTTTCAAACAAGAAACTTTTCCCCATTCTGCGGATCGCGGGGTATGGCCTGTTCGCCTACTACCTGCTCTCGTATCGCGACTTTTCGTTTTCGCTTCCGTGGGCGCTCGGCTCCATGGCGATCAATCTGTTTGTGGCAATTTCACTGGCCACCATCGGCGCCAAGTGCTTTCCACGGCTGGACCGTCTTCATTCCTGGCGGAAGGCCGTCGTACCGCCTGCGCCACTGAGTCAGGAGGAATGGCAGAAGCAATACGACGAATGGAAGGTCAAACAGCGGGAATACGAGAAGAAGCAAGACGAGTTCTATCTGTCTCAATTTCGACTTCGAAATGTTGCGTATGCCCCTTCTGAAGACGGCCTGCTTTGCGTTCCGATCCTGTTGATCGGGCTGAGTGCGTCCTCGGCCATTCTTGCTGGCGTGGTATTCGGGTTTCTCCACTTGAGAAACCACACCTACCTCGATTGCATCGGTAAAGCCATCACGTATTCCGTAATTTGCCTGATCGTCTTGCCGCACGGGTTGTTGACCGTCGCTGCCGGCCACACGATCAACAATGCGTTGGCCTCCACAGTCGGGCGGATAGTGACGAAAAAAGTCGCAACCGAGAGGCAGATTGCCCGGGACGTATGACGCAAAACGAACGTTTCACATCGTGTGCGTGGGTTTGTCCGAATTGATGATGCCCGCAAGGATCGCCTCGACCTTGCCGCGCGCGGTGTCGCCCTCGACCGAATCGGCGAACTGAACGCCGATGCCCGCTGGACGGTTGCCCTGCGATCCGGCCGGCGTGATCCAGACCACCTTGCCGGCGACCGGCAGGCGCTCGCTGCCTTCGGGCAGGGTCATCAGCACGAAGACCTCGTCGCCGAGGTTGTACTTCTTGTTCGTCGCGACGAAGATGCCGCCGTTTTTGACGAAAGACAGGTAGGCGTGGTGCAGCGAAGCCTTGTCCTTGAGCGCCAACGAGAGGATGCCTTGCCGTGCGCCTGCGCTCATGATCCTTCCTCCGCGTGCTTGCGTCGGTCGTCGCGACCGGCGAGGACGTTCAACCCAATTTCGGCGACATCGCGATGCGCCAGTCGCGCAGCAGTCCGGCCACCGCCAGATCGGCGCGGACCGGAGTGCGCAACAACGCGCGTACGCGGTTGGAGGCATCGAACCATGCCGACAGCTTCGGAAAATCCGGCGCCACTGTCAAACGGGCCGCGTTAACGCGGCCGGAACCGGCGGCCGAAGCCGCTTCGCGCGCTCCGAGCGCCTGTGCGTGCAGGTCGACCGCGATGTCGGCCGCGAACGCGAGCCGCTGCTCGGCCTGCTCGTCCGCGAGCCACGCGGAAGCAACCGCGAGCGGCTGCGACTTGCCCGTGGCGATCGCGACCAGATCCGCACGCACCGATTCGCGCAGGTCCAGCAGGCCTTGCTCGATCCAGTGCGCGGCCAGGCCCGGATGGCCGCGCGCCGCGTCGTAGGCGGTTCGCGCGATTGCTTCGCCATGGCCGCGCGCACGCAACCAGTCCAGGCCTTCCTGGCTCGGGGGCGGCAGCAGTTCGATGCGCTGGCAGCGGCTGCGGATCGTCGCGGACAGGCGCATCGGCGATTCGCAGAGCAGCAGCAGATAGCGATCGTGCATCGGCTCCTCGAGCGTCTTCAGCAGCGCGTTCGAGGCGTTCGCGTTCATCGCTTCGGCCGGTTCGATCAGTGCGACCTGCGCGCCGCCGCGCTGGGGCGTCAATGCGAACCATGCGCCGAGATCGCGGATCTGTTCGATCACGATCTCCTTGCGCATGACCTTCGTCTTCTCGTTTTCCTCGAAGCTGAGATACTTCCAGTCCGGATGCGTGCCCGCCTCATGCAGCGCGCAGTCGCGGCAACGACCGCAGGCCGCGCCGTCAACGCGATCACGGCACAGCAGCGCGCGCGCGAGCGCATCGGCGAACGCGCGCTTGCCGATGTGCGCCGGCCCGCAGACCAGCAGCGCGTGCGGAAGCCGCTCCGATGCGAGCGCGTCGAGGCTGCGCCGCAATGGCGCACGCAACCACGGCGCCAGATCGTTCACGCCCACGCGGCGATGGCCCGTTCGAGTTGCTCCAGCACTTCGCTGAGCACCTCGTCTTGCGACTGACCCGCATCGATCACGCGGAAACGCTGCGGTTCGGCCCTTGCGCGTCGCAGATACGCCGTACGCACGCGCTCGAAGAAATCCTCGCGCTCGTTCTCTATGCGGTCGCGTTCGCCGGCGCGCGCAGCCACGCGCGCGTGGCCCTGGCGCACGTTGATGTCGAGCAGGAAGGTGAGATCGGGCTTGATCGTCGCCGCCCAGCGTTCGAGTTCGGCGATGACGCCGCCGTCGAGCCCGCGCCCCCCGCCCTGGTAGGCGAAGCTCGCGTCAGTGAAACGGTCGCAGATTACCCATGCGCCGCGTTCGAGCGCGGGCAGGATCGTGGCGCGCACGAGTTGCGCGCGCGAGGCGAACATCAGCAGCAATTCGGTTTCCGCGCAGAGCGAGCGCCCCGGATCGAGCAGCACCGCGCGTATCGCCTCGCCCGCATCGGTACCGCCGGGCTCGCGCGCGACCACGACTTCCAGGCCGCGACGTTGCAGGGCCTCGCTGAGCGCACCCATCACGCTGGATTTACCCGCGCCTTCGCCGCCTTCGATGGTGATCAGCCGGCCCCTCATTGCAAGGCCTTTTCGCGCTGCATCTTCACGTAGCGCGCGACCGCGGCGTTGTGCTCGGCCAGCGTCGCCGAGAATACGTGCCCGCCGCCGCCGCTGGCGACGAAGTACAACTCGTTGCCCGCGGCAGGATGCGTCGCCGCATGCAGCGCGGCGTGTCCGGGCATCGCGATCGGCGTCGGCGGCAGGCCGGCGCGCGTGTAGGTGTTGTACGGCGTGTCCAGATACAGGTCGCGCTTGTGGATCGTGCCGTCGTAGGCGCTGCCGAGGCCGTAGATCACGGTCGGATCGGTTTCCAGCTTCATCCCGGTCTGCAGGCGTCGCACGAACACGCCGGCGATGCGCGGACGTTCGTCGGGAACGCCGGTTTCCTTTTCGACGATCGAGGCGAGGATGAGCGCCTGGTCGGGAGACGTCAGCGTGAGTTGCGGATCACGCCGATCCCATTCTTCGGAGAGCGCGGCGTCCATCGCCTTCGCCGCGCGTCCGAGCAGCTCGATGTCGCTGCTGCCGCGCGTGTAGGCGTAGGTCTCGGGCAGGAAGCGGCCTTCCGGATGCCGGCGCGAGCGGCCGAGCTGCTGCATCAGCGCGGCGTCGCTCGTGTCGGCGAGCTCGTGCTTGATGAACGGCGCGGTCTTCAGCGCGGCGCGCAGCTCGCGCATGTTCCAGCCCTCGACAATCGTGAAGTGATACTGGATCACTTTGCCGTTGGCGATGTTGCGCAGCAGCTGTTCCGGCGTGAGATCCGGCGTGACCGCGTACTCGCCGATCTGCATCCGCGAGCGCACGCCCATCTTCCACGCGAGCAGTTGCCATTCGATGTCGTTGCCGGTCTGCACGCCGGCATCGCGCAGCGAAGCGATCACGCCGTGCAGCGATTCGCCGCGGCCGACCATCACCTTGGCGTCGCGCCCGCCGATCGGCGCTTTCGTGAACTGATCGAACTTCCACCAGCCGACGCCGGCCGCGACGAGGACGGCCAGCAATGTCAGCTTGAACAGGCCCGAGACGATGCGGGCGATGATCCCGCGGGGCGGTTTGTCGGTCACGCAACCTCCGATGAAAATGTTCGGAATCCGGGTTCAGCGGCAGCCAATGCATGTCGCAGCGCGCTCGCGTACGGATCGGACGCCCAGCGCCGCTCCCCCATCGCCGCCACGGGAAGGATACCGCGCACGGAGTTGCACAGGATGAGCGCGTCGGCAGATTCGACGTCGGCGCGGTCGAGTTCAGCCTCAGCAGATGTCGTGATGTTCTCCAGCAGCCAGGCACGACAGGTTCCGGCGATGCCGCAGTCCGCGACCGGCGGCGTCAGCCATCGCCCATCGTGCAGTGCGAACAGGTTCGCGGATGTCGCGCCGACCACGCGTCCGCGCATGTCGCAGAGCAGGCCTTCGTGGATGGACGCATCGTCCCATTCGGCGCGCGCGAGCACCTGCTCCAGCCGGTTGAGGTGCTTGATGCCGGCGAGTCGCGGCTGGATCGCGAGTCGCGTGTCGCACCAACGCAGCACGAGGCCGTCGCGCGGCGGCGCGTGAGGAGCCTCGCCCAGCGACAGCAGCAGCGTCGGTTCGGCATTCGCGGGAATGGCGTAGCCACGCTCGCTGGCGCCGCGCGTGACGACGATCTTCAGCACACCGCGTGCGCAGCCAGCGATCAGCTCATCGCACTGCGCTTGCAGAAACCCGTGATCCGGCATCGCGATGCCGAGTGCCTCGCAACCGTGCCGCAATCGCTGCAGATGCGCACCCCACCAGACGGAATTGCCGCGATGGATCAGGATCGTTTCGAACAATCCATCGCCGTAAGCCAGTCCGCGGTCGCGCTCATCGATCGCATCCAGGCGCTGCTGTCCGCGATAGATGCGCACGGTCATGCGTCCACGCCCAGCGCGCGCAGCAGGCCGCGCGCCTTCGCACGGGTTTCGTCGAGCTCGAACGCCGCGACCGAATCGGCGACGATGCCCGCGCCCGCGCGGAACTGCAGGATTTCGCCGGTCTGGCGGATGCTGCGGATCAGGATGTTGAGGTCCATGTCGCCGTTGCGGTCGAGATAGCCCAGCGCGCCGGTGTATTCGGCACGGCCGACGCCTTCGAGTTCGGCGATGATCTCCATGCAACGTACCTTCGGGCAGCCGGTGATCGTGCCGCCCGGAAACACCGCTCGGATCGCATCGCTCGGCGAGACCTCCTCCCGCAGCCGTCCGCGCACGTTGGAGACGATGTGGTGCACGTGCGCATAGCTCTCCACCACCATCAGCTCGTCGACCTCGACGCTGCCGGGGACGCAGACGCGGCCGAGGTCGTTGCGTTCGAGGTCGATCAACATCACGTGCTCGGCGCGTTCCTTGGGATGGCCGACGAGTTCGCGTACGCGCTCGACTTCGTCGTCGGAGGCAAGGCGCGGGCGCGTGCCGGCGATGGGCCGCGTCTCGATCACCCCGTCGCGGATCGAGATCAAGCGCTCGGGCGACGAACTCGCGAGCGCCCACTCCGGCCGGATGAAGGAGGCCGCGAATGGCGCGGGGTTCGCATCGCGCAGACGCTGGTACACCGCGCCCGGTTGCGGCGCCTGCGCGAAACGCGCGCGCCAGGCGCGCGAAAGGTTGACCTGGAACACGTCGCCGTCGCGCAGGTACTCATGCACGCGCTCGACGCCGTCGAGGAAGCGCTGTGGATCGTCCTCTTCGACCCTGACCGGCGGCGTCCATGCCGACGGCGACGTCGAAACCGCGGCGATGTCGCGAGCGATCGCATCGAGCAGATCGACGCTGCCGGGCTCGGCGATCGCGAGGACTTCGCCGCGTTCGCGATCGCGCAGCAGCGCCGCCGGGCAGCGCAGCGCGAGCGCGGTCGGCACGGCAGCGGCATCGGGCGCCGGCAGATGCAGGATTGGCTCGATTTCCGCGACCAGTTCGTAGGCCAGGAACAACGCCCAGCCGCCGTGGAACGGAAGCTCGTCATCGCTGCGTCCAGCGCGTTGCTCGCACCAGGCGCGATCGAGATTGTCGAAAAACCCACCCGGCAGCTCGCGCCCATCGAGCATATGCACGCCAGTGCGATCGGCAACGACGCCCTCGCCGTCCGCGATCAGCAGCACGTCCCAGCGCGAACGCGGCGTGCCGTCGGCGACGCTTTCGAGCAGCAGCGGATAGCGCTGCGGAAAACTCCGATGCAGCGCGAACAGATCGGTTTCGCCCGGCAGTGTGCGCGTGTTCATCACGAGCCGCTCGCGTTGCGCATCGCCTTGACGGAACTATCGACCCGGCGATCTTGCATCTGAAAGATGCCGCCGGGGCGATGGAACAGGCCAAGGATGGCCTGTCCGCGCCAGAGAATGTTCTGGCGCGGGCGCCAAGTCCGGACATGCGCCGGACTTGGCGCTCGAACGGATGAACAGGATGTTCAGATCGTTCGACACCAAAGTCATACGCCCGCCGTGGTCAGATCGCGCGGAAGACCAGCGTGCCGTTGGTGCCGCCGAAGCCGAAGCCGTTCGACACCGCGATCTTGATCTTCTTCTCGCGCGCGACGTGCGGAACGTAGTCGAGGTCGCAGCCCTCGCCCGGGTTGTCGAGGTTGATCGTCGGCGGGATCACGCCGGTGTGCAGCGCCATCACGCTGAAGATCGCCTCGACGCCGCCGGCCGCGCCGAGCAGGTGGCCGGTCATCGACTTGGTCGAACTTACCATCGTCTTGTAGGCGTGGTCGCCGAGCGCGCGCTTGAGCGCGAGCGTTTCGGCAAGGTCGCCGAGCGGCGTGGAGGTGCCGTGCGCGTTGACGTAGTCGACGTCGGTCGCGGAGAGCTTCGCGTCGCGCATCGCGACGCCCATGCAGCGTGCCGGACCTTCGCCGTTCTCGCTGGGCGCGGTCATGTGGAACGCGTCGGAGCCCGCGCCGTAGCCGGCGAGCTCGCAGTAGATGCGCGCGCCGCGCGCCTTCGCGAATTCGTATTCCTCGAGCACGAGCACGCCGGCGCCGTCGCCGAGCACGAAGCCGTCGCGGTCGCGGTCCCAGGGACGGCTCGCCTTGGTCGGTTCGTGGTTGCGCGTGGACATCGCCTTCATCGCGCAGAAGCCGCCGACCGAGGTCGGCGAAGCACCGTATTCGGCACCGCCGGCGATCATCGCATCGGCATCGCCATACTGGATCATGCGCATCGCGGTGCCGATGCTGTGGTTCGAGGTCGCGCAGGCCGACACCGCGGAGAAGTTCGGCCCCTTCAGTCCCTTCAAGATGCACAACTGGCCCGAGACCATGTTGATGATCGTCGAGGGGATGTAGAACGGCGAGATCTTGCGCGGCCCGCCTTCGTGCCAGGCGACCGAGGTGCGCTCGATGCCCGCGATGCCGCCGATCCCCGAGCCGACGATCACACCGATGCGCTCGGCGTTCGCGTCGGTGGCTTCCAGGCCGGCGTCAGCCATCGCCATCATCCCCGCGGCGACACCGTAGTGGATGAACGGATCCATCTTCTTCACGTCCTTCGGCGAGACGAACGCGAGCGGATCGAAACCGTTCACCTGACCGGCGATGGTGGTGGCGAATCCGGTGGTGTCGAAATGGGTGATCGGGGCGATGCCCGAGCGGCCGTTGACGATGCTGTCCCACGCGGTGGGCAGGTCGTTGCCTACGGGCGAGACGATGCCCATTCCGGTGACGACGACGCGACGCTGGCTCATGCAAGTCTCCGCTGCGCGCGTCCGCGCGCCCTGGTCTGCGATCGCGCCGCGCGCGACCGGTGTGATGCGACGGTCCGTGTCCTGCAAACGCGCAGGGCCGCGATGCGCGGCCCCGGCGGTGTTCATTCGATCATGTGAAACGCTTTTGTCGAGAAGTCCGGCCAGGGATGACCGGGTTCCTGGTCGGGGACGACCGTCAAGCTTTCACATGCGCCTTCACGTAGTCGATCGCCTGCTGCACGCTGGTGATCTTCTCGGCGTCTTCGTCGGGGATCTCGCACTCGAACTCTTCCTCCAGCGCCATCACGAGCTCGACGGTATCCAGCGAATCCGCGCCGAGATCGTCAACGAACGAGGCGTTCGCGGTGACGTCCTCTTCCTTCACGCCCAGTTGTTCGACAACGATTTTCTTGACGCGCTCTTCGATGGTGCTCATGGAATAACCTCAGGTGGGTGTGCCAAGCCGGCGTATTGTAGAGGAAACCCGCGCCAATTCCAGTCGCGCACCCTACGGCGGCGGATGCAAGGCGCGGACCGTGGAATCAGGGCATGTACATGCCGCCGTTGACGTGCAGGGTTTCGCCGGTGATGTAGGCCGCGGACGGGCCGGCGAGGAAGGCGACCGCGCGCGCGATGTCGGCCGGTTCGCCCAGACGCCCGAGCGCGATCTGCCCTTCCAGCGCCTTGCGCTGGTCCTCGCCGAGTGCACGCGTCATGTCGGTGTCGATGAAACCCGGCGCGACCACGTTGACGGTGATGCCGCGCGAACCGATCTCGCGCGCGAGCGACTTCGAGAACGCGATGATGCCCGCCTTCGCGGCCGCGTAGTTGGTCTGGCCCGGATTGCCGGTCACGCCGACGACCGAGGCGATGTTGATGATGCGTCCCTTGCGCGCCTTCATCATCGCGCGCATGACCGCCTTGCTCGTGCGATACACGGACGTGAGGTTGGTGTCGAGGATGGACTGCCATTCCTCGTCCTTCATCCGCATCAGCAGGTTGTCGCGGGTGATGCCGGCGTTGTTGACGAGGATCGAGATGGGGCCGAATTCCTTCGCGATCGCATCGATCAGCGCATCAACCGCAACCCCGTTCGCGACGTCCAGCGTGCGGCCTGTGCCGCCGTGCGCGGCGAGGCGCTCGCCGATCGCGGCCGCTCCCGCTTCGGAGGTCGCGGTGCCGATCACTTTCGCGCCCTGCGCTACGAGTTCGTCGGCGATCGCCGCACCGATGCCGCGGCTCGCGCCGGTGACCAGGGCGATCTCGCCCGCGAGGGGTTGCGTGCTCATGCGGTGAGTTCCTTGAGTGCGGTATCGAATTCCATGGGCGTGCCGATCGTGCGTGACTCGAGCGTCTTGTCGATGCGCTTGATCAGGCCCAGCAGCACCCGACCCGGTCCGCATTCGACGATGCGCGTGACGCCGCGGTCGCGCAGCTCCTGCACGCAGCCGGTCCATTGCACGGGCTGGTGCAGCTGCCGCACAAGCGCGTCGCGGATCGAGGGCGCGTCGTCGAAACTGCGCACGTCGGCGTTCTGCACGACCGGAATGGCCGGCGCGCTCCAGGCGAGCTTCGCCATGCGCTCGGCGAGCCTCAAAGCCGCGCCGCGCATCAGCGCGGTGTGCGATGGCACCGAAACCGGCAGCTTCACCGCCTTGCGCACGCCGCGTTCGGCGAGCGCGGCCAGCGCGCGATCGACCGCCGTCACGTGACCGGCGATCACGGTCTGGCCCGGGCTGTTGTAGTTCGCCGGAGCGACGATCTCGTCGCCGGCGATCTGCTCGCAGATTTCGGCAATCAATGCGTCGTCGGCACCGAGCACGGCCGCCATCGCGCCGACGCCCGCGGGCACCGCGTCCTGCATCAGCCGGCCGCGCTCACGCACCAGACCCGCCGCCTCGCGCAGCGACAGCGCGCCGCCCGCGACCAGCGCGGTGTATTCGCCGAGGCTGTGCCCGGCGAGCAATGCGGGCCGCACGCCACCGGCCGCGTTCCATGCGCGCCAGGCGGCCACGCCCGCTGCGAGCAGCGCCGGCTGGGTGAACTCGGTGCGATTGAGTTCCTCGTCGGGGCCTTCCTGCGCGAGCCTCCACAGGTCCAGGCCCGCGCCCTCGGACGCTTCGAAGAAGGTTTCGCGGATCGCCGGATGCTCGGCCGCCAGGTCGGCCAACATGCCGATGGACTGCGAACCCTGGCCGGGAAACACGAACGCGAGCGTAGGGGAATTGGAAGGCGACATCGAATCCAGTCTATCGGCGCGGATGGAACGTCATTTTAAGCACCGCTGGCGCTGCGCGTCTGTACGCGGGCGTATGCTCGTCCGGCATTTCGCGCCGCACCCGAGATCCGGCGCCTGAAATCGGCCGCATTCTCGATGCAGCGGATTGCACGCATCGACCGTCCACAAAAAACCCCGCATATGGCGGGGTTTTTCGATGCGGAGCGGACGTGCGCTTACTCGGCGGCGACAGCGTCCGTGCGCGGGCGATCCACGAGTTCGACGTAGGCCATCGGCGCGTTGTCGCCGGCGCGGAAGCCGCATTTGAGGATGCGCAGGTAACCGCCCGGACGCGCGGTGTAGCGCGGGCCGAGTTCGACGAACAGCTTGCCCACGGCTTGCTTGTCGCGCAGGCGCGAGAAAGCGAGGCGGCGGTTGGCGACGCCGTCGGTCTTGGCGAGCGTTATCAGCGGCTCGGCGACGCGACGCAGTTCCTTCGCCTTCGGCAGCGTGGTGCGGATCAGCTCGTTCTTGATCAGCGACGCGGCCATGTTGGAGAACATCGCCTGGCGGTGTGCGCTGGTGCGGTTGAATTTGCGGCCTGCTTTCTGGTGGCGCATGGCACTGTTCCTTCGTGATTCTGGCTAGCTTCTTGTGACCGGCGGCTGCACTGATGCATCAGCAGAGCTCGGGAATTCTTGGTGACGCTACTACAGAACTTGTTTTGTGGTGCCTTCCGTGGCGAACGGCGCGGGCTATGTAGCCCCCGGCCCGGACTTCCTGTCCGGGCGTTCGCAACCGCTGCCGATGCGCTTCAACGCATCGGCAAAGCGCGGTTGCTCACCCCATCATCCCCTGCTGGAGGCCGGCCGGCGGCCAGTTCTCCAGCTTCATGCCCAGCGACAGCGAACGCTGCGCGAGCACTTCCTTGATTTCGGTCAGCGACTTCTTGCCGAGGTTCGGGGTTTTGAGCAACTCGACCTCGGTCTTCTGGATCAGGTCGCCGATGTAGTAGATGTTCTCGGCCTTCAGGCAGTTCGCCGAACGCACGGTGAGCTCGAGGTCGTCGATCGGGCGCAGCAGCACCGGATCCACGCCCGACGCCGCCGGCTTGGGCGCGCCGCGCTCGCGGTGGGTGAAGTCGCCGAATACCGAGAGCTGGTCGGTGAGGATGTCGGCGGCGGTGCGCATCGCTTCCTCGGCGTCGATCGTGCCGTTGGTCTCGATGTCGATCACGAGCTTGTCGAGGTCGGTGCGCTGCTCGACGCGCGCGGCTTCCACGGCGTAGGCGACGCGGGTGACCGGGCAGAACGAGGCGTCCAGCATCAGCCGGCCGATCGTGCGGGTTTCCTCGTCGGGCTTGCGCCGCGCGGTCGCCGGCTGGTAGCCGAAGCCGCGCTCGACCTTCAGGCGCATGTTGATCGCCGTGTCCTTGGTGAGGTGGCAGATCACGTGCTCGGGATTGAGGATCTCGACGTTGTGGTCGGTCTTGATGTCGCCCGCGGTCACGACGCCCTTGCCCTGCTTGGACAGGGACAACATGCTGTGATCCACGTTGTGCATCCGGATCGCAACGTCCTTGAGGTTGAGCAGGATCTCGATGACGTCTTCCTGCAGGCCTTCGACCGTCGTGTATTCGTGCAGCACGCCGTCGATCTCGACCTCGGTGATCGCATAACCGGGGATCGACGACAGCAGCACGCGGCGCAGCGCGTTGCCTAGGGTGTGGCCATAGCCGCGCTCCAGCGGCTCGATCACGACCTTGGCGCGATGCGTGGTGATGCGTTCGATGTTCGGGCCGCGCGGACGCAGCACCTGATGGGCGGAAACCGACATGGTCGTGCGTTCTCCTGAATGAATTCCTGGTGCAGCGGCGAAGCCCCGCGGGCTCCGCCGGCGATACGATTACTTCGAGTACAGCTCGACGATCAGCGCTTCGTTGATGTCCGAAGGCAGGTCGGAGCGCTCGGGGACGGACTTGAACACGCCGCTGAACTTCTTGGCGTCCACTTCCATCCACGCGGGAACCAGATCCATCTGCTGCGACACGGTCAGCGCTTCCTGCACCGAAAGCTGGCGCTGCGCGCGCTCGGTGAGCGAGATCGCGTCGCCGGCCTTGACCTGATACGACGGCAGGTTCACCTGCTTGCCGTTGACCAGCACCGCGCAGTGCGACACGAGCTGGCGCGCCTGCGGGCGGGTGACCGCGAAGCCCATGCGGTAGACGACGTTGTCCAGGCGCTGCTCGAGCAATTGCAGCAGCGAATCACCGGTGTTGCCCTTGCGGCGCGCGGCCTTGCTGTAATAGCTGCGGAACTGGCGTTCCAACATGCCGTAGATGCGCTTGACCTTCTGCTTCTCGCGCAGCTGGGTAGCGTAATCGGAGAGCTTGCCCTTGCGCGCGCCGGCAGCGCCGTGCTGGCCGGGCTTGTTCTCGAGCTTGCACTTGGAATCGATCGCGCGCGCCGGGCTCTTGAGGCCGAGGTCGACGCCTTCGCGGCGGGCGAGCTTGCAACTGGGTCCGAGGTAACGTGCCATTGGATTTTCTCTTCTAAGAGATTCGGCGATCACTCGCCGGTTCTTGATTCAGTCGATCGGTGTCGGATCGCGTCGGTTACACGCGGCGCTTTTTCGGCGGGCGGCAGCCGTTGTGCGGGATCGGCGTGACGTCGATGATGTTCATCACCTTGTAGCCGACGTTGTTGAGCGAACGCACCGCCGACTCGCGACCCGGGCCCGGACCCTTGATGCGCACTTCCAGCGTCTTCACGCCGTAGTCGAGCGCGGCCTTGCCGGCCTTTTCGGCGGCGACCTGCGCGGCGAACGGGGTGGACTTGCGCGAACCGCGAAAACCCGCGCCGCCCGAGGTCGCCCACGACAACGCATTGCCCTGGCGGTCGGTGATCGTGATGATGGTGTTGTTGAAGGAAGCCTGGACATGCGCGATGCCGTCGGTGACGACGCGCTTGACCTTCTTCTTGGTCTTGGCGGCTGCTGCGGGCTTGGTCATTTTATTGATTTTCCTTTATGCGCATCCTGCGCAAGAACCCGTACATCCATGTACGGACTTTCAATAAGAGCGGCTTACTTCTTGATCGCCTTGCGCGGGCCCTTGCGGGTGCGCGCGTTGGTGCGTGTGCGCTGGCCGCGCACCGGCAGGCCGCGACGGTGACGCAGCCCGCGGTAGCAGGAGAGGTCCATCAGGCGCTTGATCGACATGCCGACTTCGCGGCGCAGGTCGCCCTCGACCGTGTACTTGGTGACGACGGCGCGCAGGTGCTCGACCTCGGCCTCGGTGAGGTCGCGGATCTTCGTGGACGGCTTCACGCCGGCCTCCTCGCAGACCTTCTTCGACCGCGTGCGGCCGATTCCGTAGATGCTTTGCAGACCCACCCAGACGTGCTTCTGGACGGGAAGATTGACACCGGCAATGCGCGCCATCAGGCGATCTCCGACTGTGATGTTTGCCACCCGGTCGAAACCGGGCGCAGGGAACAAGAAATGATAGCAAAGCTTCAGGTTCTATAGAAGCCCCGCGGCGCGAACGCCACGGAACCCGGCATGGGGAGTGTGCCCATGCTCTGGCGACCAGGCCGGTCGTGGCGAAACCCGGTTTCCCGTGCTCCGCCGGCTCGCGCTCCTCATGCGCGGGCTCTGCGTCCGGCCAATCCGCGCGTGAAGCGTCGTGCGGATCGCCCTTGGATTGTCCTTCCCGGATTCGGGAAGCTGCCGGCTACAAACCCGTCTTAACGGGGCTTGGCGCCGGACTTGAGATTGGCCTTTTTCAGCAGGCTCTCGTACTGGTGCGACATCAGGTGCGCCTGGATCTGCGCGGTGAAGTCCATGATCACCACCACCACGATCAGCAGCGACGTGCCGCCGAAGTAGAACGACACGCCGGCGTTGGTCTGCAGCAGTTCGGGCAGCAGGCAGACCGCGACCAGGTACAGCGCGCCGGCCAGGGTCAGCCGCGTCAGCACATTGTCCACGTACTCGGCGGTCGCCTTGCCCGGACGGAAGCCCGGGATACGCGCGCCCGACTTTCTGAGGTTGTCGGAGGGTTCCTTTGGGTTTAACAACCGCGGGGTGTAGGAAGAAGTTGATTACCAGGCCGGG
>CAYUXZ010000003.1:0-4957 GCA_964449135.1 uncultured Gammaproteobacteria bacterium | reverse complement strand
AGGTTGTCGGCGGTTTCGTTGGAGTTGAACACCAGCGCGGTGTAGAAGAAGGTGAATCCCAGGATCAGGCCGCCGTAGATCAGCATGTGCAGCGGTTCGCCCGGCGCCAGCGCGTCGGAGACCCGGCGCAGCACAGTGGCCGTGCCACCCTGCCCGAAGATCGCCGCGGCGGTCGCCGGGAACATGATCAGGCTGGACGCGAAGATCGGCGGGATCACGCCGGACATGTTGAGCTTGAGCGGCAGGTGCGAGGTCTGGTTCATGTAGGCCTGGCGCCCGCCCTGGCGGCGCGCGTAGTTCACCGTGATGCGGCGCTGGCCACTCTCGACGAACACCACGAACCACACCACCAGCACCACCAGCGCCATTACGACCAGCAGGGTCAGCGGCGCCATTTCACCGTTGCTGACCTTCTGGATCGTCGAGCCCACCGCGTGCGGCAGCCCGGCGACGATGCCGGCCTGGATTAGGATGGATACGCCGTTGCCGATGCCGCGCTCGGTCACCTGTTCGCCCAGCCACATCAGGAACATCGTGCCGGCGGTCAGCGCGACCACGGCGGGCAGGATGAAGCCCACGCCGGTCACATAGACAAGGTGCTGCGACTGCAGGCCCAGAGCGATGCCGAACGACTGCGCCAGCGCGAGGAATACCGTCGAGTAGCGCGTCCACTGGGTGATCTTGCGGCGGCCGCTCTCGCCTTCCTTGCGCAGGTTCTGCAGGTTCGGGAGGATCTGCGCGAGCAGCTGGATGATGATCGAAGCAGTGATGTAGGGCGTGACGTTGAGCGCGAACAGGCTCATCCGCTGCAGCGCGCCGCCCGAGAACATGTTGAACATGTCCAGGATGGTGCCCTTCTGCTGCTCCATCAGGCGCAGCATCGCGGCCGAGTCCACGCCCGGCACCGGGATGTAGGTGCCGAGGCGATAGACGACCAGCGCGCCGAGCACGAACAGCAGGCGCTGCTTGAGTTCGGTGAACTTGCCGGCCGACGCGAGGCCGGCGATCGATTTCGGATCGCGCGACATCCGTTATCCGACGCTGCCGCCGGCCGCTTCGATCGCGGCCTTGGCGCCGGCCGTCGCGAGCAGGCCCTTGAGCGTCACCTTGCGCGAAATCTCGCCCTTCTTGACGACCTTCGCCTGCTTGGCGTTCGCCGGCACCAGCTTGGCGTCGCGCAGCGCGGCGAAGTCGATGGTATCCACCGGCAGCTTGGCGAGCTGGTACAGCAGCACTTCGGCGGTGTCGGCCTTGAGCTTGGAACGGAAGCCGATCTTCGGCAGACGGCGCTGCATCGGCATCTGGCCGCCTTCGAAGCCGGCCTTGATCTTGCCCTTGCCGGCGCGCGCGAACGAACCCTTGTGGCCGCGGCCGGCGGTCTTGCCGAGTCCGGAACCGATGCCGCGGCCGACGCGGGTGCGCTCCTTGCGGGCGCCGTCGGCAGGCTTGAGAGAATTGAGTTTCATCGGATTACTCCTCCACCTGCACGAGGTAGTGCACGGTGTTGATCAGGCCGCGCACGCTCGGGTTGTCCGGCAGCGTGCGAACGTCGTTGAGCTTGTTCAGGCCGAGCGCACGCACCGACAGGCGATGGCGCGACTGGCAGCCGCGCATGCCCTTGACCAGGCGCACGGTGACCGTCTTGGCGGCGTCCTTCTTAGACATGGGTGATCTCCTCGACGGTCTTGCCGCGCTTGGCCGCGATCTGCGCCGGCGAATGCATCGCCGCCAGGCCCTTCACGGTGGCGCGCACCAGGTTGATCGGATTGCGCGAACCCACCGCCTTGGCGAGCACGTTCTTCACGCCGACCGCCTCGAGCACGGCGCGCATCGCGCCGCCGGCGATCACGCCGGTACCTTCCGAGGCGGGCTGCATGAACACGCGCGCCGCGCCGTGGCCAGCCTTGACCGAGTGCCAGAGCGTGCCGTTGTTGAGATCCACGTTCACCATCGTCTTGCGCGCGGCTTCCATCGACTTCTGGATCGCGACCGGCACTTCGCGCGCCTTGCCGTAGCCGAAGCCGACCTTGCCGGCGCCGTCGCCGACCACGGTCAGCGCGGTGAAGGTGAACTGGCGTCCGCCCTTGACGGTCTTGGACACGCGGTTCACCGCGACCAGCTTCTCGACGAAGCCGTCGCTGTTGTCGTTGCGTTCGAAATTTGCCATGTCGTTTCCTGGTTGCTTACGGCAGAGCCGCTTATCGTTGTGGTTGCTTCGGTGCGGACTTCAAGTCCGCGGCGGTACGATTTTTCACTCCACCGGACGCCAAGGCGTCCGGTTTCAGAACTGCAGTCCGCCCTCGCGGGCGGCGTCGGCCAGTGCCTTGACGCGGCCGTGGAAGCGGTAGCCGGAACGGTCGAAGGCGACCTTCTCGACGCCGGCGGCCTTGGCCTTCTCGGCGATCGCGCGACCGACCTTGGCCGCGGCTTCGAGGTTCTTCGTGCCCTTCAGGCCGTCCTTGACGCCGGCTTCCAGCGTCGAGGCCGCGGCGAGCACCTTCGAGCCGTCCGAGGTGAACAGCTGCGCGTAGATGTGCTGGCCCGAGCGCAGCACGGACAGGCGCGGCACGCCGAGCACGCGGATGTGGGAGCGCGTGCTCTTGGCACGGCGCAAGCGGGCGATTTTCTTTTCCATGGTCTTTGGTCCTCGAAGAAACTGCGAAAACGTCTGTTAGCGCGGGTCTTTTTTGAGAAGTCGGCCATGGACGGCCGGTTTCTCTTTGCGCGGATGGACCCGCGCACCCAATTACGTCTTCTTGGCTTCCTTCATGTTGATCTTCTCGCCGCTGTAGCGGACGCCCTTGCCCTTGTAGGGTTCCGGCGGACGGTACGAGCGGATCTTCGCGGCGGCCTCGCCGACGCGCTGCTTGTCGGCGCCGCTGACCACGATCTCGGTCTGCGACGGCGTGGCGATAGTGATGCCTTCGGGCGTCTTGAACACGACCGGGTGGGAGAAACCCAAGCTCAGGTTCAGGTCACGGCCCTGCATCGCGGCGCGGTAACCCACGCCCACCAGCTCGAGCTTGCGCTCGTAGCCCGCGGACACGCCATTGATCATGTTGGCGAGCAGCGCGCGCGCGGTGCCGGCCATCGGCATCAAGCCTGCATCGGCGGTCGAGAACTGCACGTGGCCGTTCTCCACCGCGACGTTCACGCCCTGCGTCCGGGCGAGGTTCAGCGTGCCCTTCGGGCCCTTGACGCTGACCTTGTCGGCGCTGATGTTGCATTCGACGCCCTTGGGCAGGGCGATCGGCTTCTTGGCTACGCGAGACATGGGTTGCTCCTTACGCCACGAGGCAGATGACTTCACCGCCCACGCCTTCAGCGCGCGCCTGGCGATCGGTCATGATGCCCTTGGAGGTCGAGATGATGGACACGCCGAGGCCGCCGAGGATCTGCGGCAGTTCGTCCTTGCCGCGGTACTGGCGCAGGCCGGAGCGAGAGACGCGCTCAAGGCGCTCGATCACCGGCTTGCCCTCGTAGTACTTCAGCACGATTTCGAGCTTCAGCTTGCCTTTGCCGGCTTCGCTCACGCGCGTGTCGGCGATGTAGCCTTCCGACTTCAGCACGCCCGCGAGCGCGGCCTTGATCTTGGAGGACGGCATCGAAACCGTCGGCTTGCCCACGGCCAGCGCGTTCTTGATGCGCACCAGCATGTCGGCGATGGGATCAGTCATGCTCATTTTCTGTTTCCTTTGAGGGCACCGATATCCGCAGAAGATTCTGCAGGGTGATTGTTACCAGGAGGCCTTGCGCAGGCCGGGCACGTCGCCGCGCATGGTCGCTTCGCGCAGCTTGTTGCGGGCCAGGCCGAATTTCGCGTACGTGCCGCGCGGGCGGCCCGACAGTTCGCAGCGGTTGCGCTGGCGCGACGGGCTGGAATCGCGCGGCAGCTTCTGCAGCTTGACCACGGCTTCCATCTTTTCGTCGTACGAGGCGGTCGTGCTGCTGATGGTCTTCTTCAGCGCAACGCGCTTGGCCGCGTGCCGCTTCGCGAGCTTCTTCCGCTTGAGGTCGCGGTTCACCATGCTGGTCTTTGCCATTGTCGTGTCGTCCCGGCGAATCAGTTGCGGAAGGGGAAGCCGAAGGCCTCGAGCAGCGCGCGCGCTTCCTCGTTGCTCTTCGCGGTGGTCGTGATCGCGATGTCCATGCCGCGCATCGCATCGACCTGGTCGTAGTCGATCTCGGGGAAGATGATCTGTTCCTTCACGCCCATGTTGTAGTTGCCGCGGCCGTCGAAAGCGCGGCCCGACACGCCGCGGAAGTCGCGCACGCGCGGCAGGGCGACGTTGACCAGGCGGTCGAGGAACTCGTACATGTGCGCGCGGCGGAGCGTGACCTTGCAGCCGATCGGCCAGCCGTCGCGGATCTTGAAGCTCGCCACCGACACGCGCGCCTTGGTCACGATCGGCTTCTGGCCGCCGATCTTGACCATGTCGGCCACGGCGTTCTCGAGGATCTTCTTGTTGGCCACGGCCTCGCCCACGCCCATGTTGAGCGTGATCTTGGACAGGCGCGGAACCTGCATGACGTTCGTGTAGCCGAACTTCTCCATCAGCTTCGGCACGACGGATTCTTTGTAGTGTTTCTCGAGACGCGTGGTCATTTCGTTTTCCTTGAGATCTGCTTGTCGGAACCGGCCGGGCGTTGCGCCGGGTTTCCTGATCAGGCGTCGATCGCCTCTCCGCTCGAGCGGAACACGCGCACCTTGCGTCCGTCGTCGAGCACCTTGAAGCCAACGCGCTCGCCCTTGCCGGTGGCGGCATTGAGCAGCATCACGTTGGAGATGTGCAGCGGGGCTTCGCGCTCCACCACGCCGCCGGGCTGGTTCGCCTGCGGGTTGGCCTTGGTGTGGCGCTTGACGATGTTGATGTTCTGCACGACGACGCGGTCGGCCGCGACGCGCAGCACTTCGCCCTTGAGGCCCTTGTTCTTGCCGGCGATCACGATCACGCGG
>CAYUXZ010000002.1:0-98669 GCA_964449135.1 uncultured Gammaproteobacteria bacterium | reverse complement strand
AACTGTCTGGCGGAGAGGGTGGGATTCGAACCCACGGTCCGCTTGCACGGACGCCTGATTTCGAGTCAGGTACAATCGACCACTCTGCCACCTCTCCGGTGGGCTGCGAATCATACGGCTTGGGCGATGGCCGTACAAGTTCGGCTGCGCGCGATCGCGCTAGAATGCCGGCTCCTTATCGGTACGTTCGCCATGAGCCTGATTTCCGCCCCGGTGTCCTACGGCGAACTGCTGGACAAGATCGCGATCCTGCAGATCAAGTCCGAGCGCATGAACGATCCAGCGAAGGTCGCGAACGTGCGCCGCGAGCTCGAGGCGCTCGATGCGAGCTGGACGGCGCATCCGGCCTCGCATCAGGACATCTCCGGTCTGCGCGCGCAGCTCAAGGCCGTCAACGAGCGGCTGTGGGTCATCGAGGACGACATCCGCATCTGCGAGAAGCGGCAGGATTTCGGCGCCGAATTCATCCGTCTCGCGCGCGCGGTGTATTTCGAGAACGACGAGCGCGCGCGGATCAAGCGCGACATCAACCTCGCGCTGGGTTCTGCGCTCGTCGAGGAAAAGTCCTATCAGGATTACCGCGCGCCGTCGGCCTGATCCGCGGCGCAACGCTCGAACGCGTCGATCACCGCTGCGGTTTCGATGAGTTCCATCACGCCGGGCTTTTCGATCTTCGTGCCCCAGCGCAATTCCGCCGCCGGCTTGCCGAGCAGCTTGCGTGCGGCCGCATCGTAACGATCGACGGTCCAGCGCAGGTCCGAATACGGCCCGCTGCGGTGCGGATCGGTGCAGGCATACAGGCCGATCACGCGCGTTCCGACCGCGTTGGCGATGTGCACCGGGCCCGAATCCGGCGACAGCACGATGTCCGCGCGTTCGAGCAGTGAGGGAAGCCGCTGCAGGGTGTCCTTGCCGGTGAGATCGAGCGCGGCGTGCTTCATCGACGCGAGGATCGCATCGGCCATCCGCCGTTCCATGTCGCTGCGGCCGCCGCCCAGCGCGACGCGGTATCCACGTTCGGCGGCGTGATCGGCGACCGCGGCGTAGCGATCCGGCATCCAGTTGCGCAACGAGTGGCTGGAGCAGGGCGAAACCAGCAGGGTCGGCTGCTCGCCCGACAACTGTTCGGCGGCCCAGGCGCGCGCGGCGTCAGAAATCGGAAAATTCCACACCGGCGCGGAAACCGGCAGACCTAGCGGCACGATGAACGACGTCAGCGCGTCGAGCACGTGCATGCCCTCGCGCGTCGCACTGCGCGGCGGAACGCGGCGGTTCACGAACAAGCCGTGCAGCTCTTTCGAACGTGCCTTGTCGTAACCGATCCGCAGGTCGGCGTGGATCGCGGTGGAGAGCAGGTTCGCGCGCAAGGCAAGCTGCATCAGCAGCAGTGCATCGAAGCGGCGTCCGGCCAGGCGCTCGCGCAACGCGCGCAACCCGCCCCAGCCGCCGGACTTGTCCACGACGACGAATTCGACGTCGCGCAGTCCGGCGAGCAGCTTGTGCTCGGCCTTGCCGATCACCCATGCGATCGCGACCTCGGGCCAGGCCGCGCGCAGCGCGTTCACGACCGGCAGCACGTGGGTGACGTCGCCGAGCGCTGACAGGCGCAGGATGCAGATCGAGCGGGGGACGGAGTGCATGGCGACGACAAGACTGCCAGACTGTGCCGCCGATGACACTGGTTGACGCCGACGCTGCCGTTCCTTTCCGCGATACCAGCGGCGCCGGCACGCTGCTGTTCGATCGCGACGCGCTGCCGGACGCGACGACCGCGCTGTTCGATCCGGCCACTCCCGGCCTCGATGCGCAGCCGGTGGCCGAAGGCGGGCGCGGTGCGGCCTGGTTCGTGAACACGCCTGCTGGCGCGGCCGTGCTGCGCCATTACCGCCGCGGCGGCATGGCGGCGCGGATCAGTCGCGACGGCTACCTGTTCGCCGGCGCCGAGCGCACGCGCTCGTTCCGCGAATTCCGCCTGCTGCGCGCGCTGCGCGAACGCGGCCTGCCGGTTCCTGCGCCGCTGGCCGCGGCCTATTGGCGCGAGGGCGCGCGTTACCGCGCCGCGTTGATCGTCGCGCGCATCGCCGGTGCGCGCTCGTTCGGCGATGTCCTGCGCGCTGGCGGAACACCGGATTGGGTCGCGATCGGTCGTCTGGTCGCGAGCTTCCATCGCGCCGGCACCGACCACGCCGACCTCAACGTGGATAATGTGCTGATGGATGCGCAGGGTTCGCACTGGCTGATCGATTTCGACCGCGGCAGGCTGCGCGCACCGGCGCGCGCGTGGCAGCAGGCGAACCTCGCGCGGTTGCTGCGCTCGTTGCGCAAGCAGCTCGGCGCGCGCGCACGGTCGGCGGAAGTCGTCGAAGGCTGGAATGCGCTGCGTGCCGCGTACGATTCTGCGCTGCGGGAAACGGCATGAGCTGGGCGCTGCGCTTCCTTGGCGTGGGCAATGCGTCGGCGGTCGAGCTGGGTTCGTCCTCGGTGGCGATCGAACGCGACGGCAGGCCGCTGCTGATGGTGGATTGCGGCCAGGAAGCGCTGACCTCGTACCTGGAGCACTACGGACAAACGCCGCGCGCGCTCTACATCACCCACGTGCACATGGACCACGTCGCCGGCATGGAGCGGCTGTTCGTGCGCGGCTATTTTGACGAGGCGTTGCGCGGACGCATCCGCCTGTACGTGCCCGCGAGCGTGATTCCGCACCTGCAATCGCGCGTCGGCGATTATCCGGGCGCGCTCGCCGAGGGCACCGCGAATTTCTGGGACGCGTTCCAGATGATCCCGGTTTCGCGCGGTTTCTGGCACGAGAACCTGTGGTTCGACACGTTCCCGGTCCGCCACCACTTGCCCGACACCGCCTACGGGCTGCGTCTGCGCGGCAGCTTCGTCTATACCGGCGACACGCGGCCAATTCCCGAGATGCTCGCACACCACGCCGACGAGGGCGAGACGATCGCGCACGACTGCGCGCTGCACGGCAATCCCTCGCATACCGGCATCGACGACCTCGAACGCGAATACCCGGATGCGCTGCGCCAACGCATGGTCCTGTACCACTACGAATCGGCGCGCGACGGCGCGGCGCTCGCCGCGCGCGGCTATTGCGTCGCGCACGCAGGCGACGTCGTCACGCTGCCCGAACCCGCACCGCCGGATACTGGCGCGCGATGAACGCCGTTCCGCAACGCTTTCCGGAAACCATGCCACGCGATCGCCGCGGCCGGCCGCTGCATGACCTGCGCGTGTCGGTGATCGAGACCTGCAACTTCCGCTGCCCGTACTGCATGCCGGAGGAAACCCACCCGGACGAGCCCTTGCTGGGTGCGGCGCAACGGCTGGATTTCGCGCAGATCGAACGCGCGGTGCGCGCGTTCGTCGCGCTCGGCACGCGCAAGGTGCGCCTGACCGGCGGCGAGCCGCTGCTGCGCAAGGACCTGCCGCAGCTCGTGCGCAGGCTCGCCGCGATCGAAGGCATCGACGACCTCGCGCTGACCACCAACGGCAGCCTGCTCGCGCGGCACGCTTCGGCGCTGCGCGACGCCGGCCTGCAGCGTCTCACGATCAGCCTGGACACGCTCGATCCGCAGCGCTTCCGCACGCTGTCGGGCGGGCGCGGAAACCTCGACGATGTGCTCGCAGGCATCGCCGCAGCACAGCAAGCGGGTTTCGGATCGCTGAAGATCAACACCGTGATCCAGCGCGGCGTCAACGACGGCGATGCGCTCGAACTCGCCGGACATTTCCGCGGCAGCGGTCACGTGCTGCGCTTCATCGAATACATGGATGTCGGCACCTGCAACGGCTGGCGGCGCGAGAACGTGGTGCCGTCGGCCGAATTGCGCGATCGCATCGCCACGCGTTGGCCTTTGCGCGTGCTCGATGCGAACTATCGCGGCGAGGTCGCTTCGCGTTATGCCTATGCGGACGGTGCGGGCGAGATCGGTTTCGTGAGTTCGGTCAGCGCGCCGTTCTGCGGCGACTGCCACCGCGCGCGGTTGTCGGCGGACGGCAAGTTCTACGCCTGTCTGTTCGCGGACGAAGGCCACGACCTGCATCAGTGGCTGGACGATCCATCCGCGCTGGAGAATCGGCTGCGCGAGCTGTGGAGCGCGCGCGCGGATCGCTACAGCGAGATCCGCGGTGCAGCGAACAATCCGCAAAAACATATCGAGATGTATGTGATAGGCGGCTAGCGATGGCGAAGAAGCTCGAAAAGAAGCTGACGCACGTGGACCCCAAAGGCCGCCCGGCGATGGTGGACGTCTCCGCGAAAGCCGTCACCACGCGCGTCGCGGTCGCGACCAGTCGCGTACGGTTCCCGAAAACCGTCGCGAAGTCGCTGCGCGCGCAAGGCATGGCCAGCGCGAAAGGCCCGGTGGTGGATACAGCGATCATCGCCGGCACGATGGCGGTCAAGCGCACGCACGAGCTGATCCCGTTCTGCCATCCGCTGCCGATCGACGGCTGCCGTTTCGCGATCGATTGGACGGATGGCGAGACCCTGAAGATCCGTTGCGAAGTGCGCACCACGCACCGCACCGGCGTCGAAATGGAAGCGCTGGCCGGCGCCTCAGTCGCCGCGCTGACGGTCTACGACATGTGCAAGGCGATATCGCACGCGATCGTGATCGGCCCGACGAAGCTGCTGGCCAAGCGCGGCGGCAAGCGCGACGTCGGCGAGGCGGACTGATGCGCGTACGGTTGCTGTATTTCGCAAGCCTGCGCGACGTCGCTGGGCGCGATGCCGAGAACGTAGAGATCGCCGCACCGTCGCTCTCGCAGTTGTACGAGTCGGCGCGCTCACGCCACGGCTTCACGCTGCCGCGCGAACGCCTGCGCGTGGCGCGCAACGGCGCGTTCGCGCGCTGGGACGACGTCGCGGCCGACGGCGATGAGATCGCGTTCATTCCGCCGGTCAGTGGGGGCTGACGTGAAAGCGTTCTCGATCAGCGACCAGCCCATCGACACCGCGAGCCTGCGCGAAAGCCTGCACGACCGTCGCGCGGGCGGTTTCGCGGGCTTCGAGGGATGCGTGCGCGACCACAACGACGGCCGCGCCGTGGACGGACTGCGTTACGAGGCCTATGTCGAGCTCGCCGAAGCCGAGGGCGCGCGTATCCTCGAAGAAGCGCGCGCGAAGTTCGAAATACTCGGCGCCTGCGCGGCGCACCGCGTCGGCGACCTCGCGATCGGCGACATCGCCGTGTGGGTCGGCGTGTCAGCAGCGCACCGCGACGCCGCGTTCGCGGCCTGCCGCTGGATCATCGACGAAATCAAGTCGCGCGTGCCGATCTGGAAGCACGAGCACTACGCCGATGGCGGCGCGGGTTGGTTGCACCCGGATTCTGCGTAAGCCATATAGGCCATTCGTCATGCCTGCGTGATCGCAGCGCAGCCGCTATGCTTGTCATGAAGTCTGCGGGATCCCTTGCCGAGGCCATCAATCCGGCGCATTGACGCCGTCAGGGAACGCCATGCCATTGTCCAAGCCCGTGCTCGCGCTGCACCGATATGTCTGGCTCTGCGCATGCCTTGGTATCGCAAACGCGGCCTTCGCCGCATCCTCGGAATTCGGCGATCTGCATTGGCGCCTGATCGGCCCGTTCCGTGGCGGGCGCGTGCTCGCGGTCGCGGGCGTGCCCGGGCAAGCGCAGCATTTCTATTTCGGCGCGGTCAATGGCGGCGTCTGGGAAACGCAGGACGCGGGTCGCACATGGCAGCCGATCTTCGACGACCAGCCGGTCGGTTCGATCGGCGCGATCGCGCTCGCGCCTTCCGAGCCGAAGGTGCTGTACGTCGGCAGCGGCGAAGCGGACATGCGCTCGGACATCGCGCAGGGTGACGGCATGTACCGTTCCGGCGACGGCGGAAAGACCTGGACGAAGATCGGGCTCGCCGACAGCCAGCAGATCGGCAAGGTGCTCGTTGATCCGCGCGATGCGAACACGGTGTTCGTCGCAGCGCTCGGCCATCCCTACGGTCCGAACGCGGAGCGCGGCGTGTTCCGTTCGCGCGACGGCGGTGCGCACTGGCAGCGCGTACTCGGGCACGACGATACGACCGGCGCGATCGATCTGGCGTTCGAGCCCGGCAATCCGCAGGTGATCTACGCGGCGATGTGGCAGGCGCGGCGCACGCCGTGGAACATCTATCCGCCCGCGAACGGCCCGGGTTCTGGCCTGTGGAAGTCGACCGACGGCGGCGACCACTGGACGCAGTTGCAGGGCAACGGATTTCCCGCGCACGTCGGCCGTATCGGCCTCGCGATTTCCGACGCGTCGCCGCAGCGCGTCTATGCGATCGTTGATGGATTGGTCGCTGGAGAAGGCGGCATGTATCGCTCCGACGACGCAGGCGCGCACTGGCGCCGCATGAGCGACGACATCCGCATCTGGCAGCGCGGCTGGTACTTCGGCCGTGTGGCCGCCGATCCGAAGAACGCCGATCGCGTGTATGCGATGAACACCATCGTGCTGCGCTCGGACGATGGCGGCACGCATTTCGTCGCGGACAAGGGCGATGCGACCGGCGACGACTACCACGAACTGTGGATCGATCCGGCAAATCCGGATCGGCGCATCCTCGGCGTGGACCAAGGCGCGATGATCACGCTCAACGGCGGCCGTTCCTGGAGCAGTTGGCACAACCAGCCGACCGCTCAGCTCTACCACGTCAGCACCGACAACCGTTTTCCGTACCGCGTGTACGGCGCGCAGCAGGATTCGGGCGCGGTGTCGGTGCCCAGCGCGGTCGCGGGCACGGCGGTGATCTCGATGGAGCAGTTCCACGAAACCACCGCGGGCGGCGAGAGCGGCATGATCGCACCCGATCCCGACGATCCGGACATCATCTATGGCGACGGCGTGCAGAAACTCGACCTGCGCACCGAGCAGACCCATTCGATCGATCCGACGCTGGCCACGCCCGACGAACTCTACCGGCGCACCTGGACGCTGCCTCTGACGTTCTCGAAGACCGGCGCTAAAACGTTGTACTACGCAAACCAGAAACTGTTCCGCACCACTGACGGCGGCGAGCGCTGGGACGTCATCAGTCCGGACCTCACGCGCGAGAATCCGGACGTGCCGAAGAATCTGGACGTGGTCAGCGCAGCGAACAACCTCGGCACAGGCCCGCGCCGCGGCGTGATCTATGCGATCGCGCCGTCGCCAGTCGATGCGAAATTGATCTGGGTTGGCACCGACGATGGGCTGATCTGGCGCAGCGCCGATCATGGAGCGCACTGGAGCAACGTTACGCCGAAGCAGCTCACGTCCTGGTCCAAGGTGGGCATCGTCGAGGCTTCGCATTTCGACGCGAACGTCGCCTACGCGGCGATCGACCGGCATCGCCTCGACGATCGCCGGCCGCACATCTACCGCACCCGCGACGGCGGCAAGACGTGGCAGGCCATCGTCGAAGGCATCCGCGACGGCGATTTCGTCAATGCGGTGCGCGAGGATCCGAAACAGCGCGGCCTGCTGTACGCGGCGACCGAGCGCGGCGTGTATGTCTCGTACGACGACGGCGCGCGCTGGCAGCCGCTGCAGATGAACCTGCCGCGGACTTCGGTGCGCGACCTCGACGTGCACGGCGACGACCTCGTGATCGCCACGCACGGCCGCAGCTTCTGGGTGCTCGATGACCTCGCGTCGCTGCGGCAGATGGCGATGATGGGTGTTCTTGGCCCACCATTCTTGTTCAAGCCATCGGTCGCGATCCGCGCGCGGCCGGCGGGATTCACCGGCACGCCGCTGCAGAAGGACGAGCCGACCGCGGTGAATCCGCCGTTCGGCGCGCGCATTGATTACTACCTTGCGCAGACGCCGAAGCAGCCGGTGCGGCTGAAGATTCTTGACGCGCAGGGCGGGCTCGTGCGCGCATATTCCAGCGCCGATGCGCCGCCGAAATACGATGCGACCAATGCGGGCATCGCGCCGGAATGGGACGTGCAGCCCTCGACGCTCGCGACGACGCCGGGCTTGCATCGTTTCGTCTGGCCGTTGCGTTATGCCGCCGCGGCCGAGCTCGCCGAAGGCAATGCCTACGCCGACGGCGTGTTCGCGCCGCCGGGCGACTACACGGTCGAACTCACGGTCGATGGGCAGGCCTGGAAGCAACCGCTGAAGATCGCGCCCGATCCGCGCGTGCATCTTCCGCCGGAAACCTATGCGCAGCAATTTGCGTTCGCGCGGCAGGTCGAAGCGCTGCACGCGCGGCTCGCCGTCTCGTTCGGCGAAGTAAATCGCTTGCATGGCGCACTGCTCGAGGCGCGCAAGCAGCCCGATCCGACGTTTGCCGATGGCTACGCACAGCTCGACGCGAAGGCACTCGCGATCCTGGGCACGCTGGATACGCCCAATCCGCACAACGCCTGGGCGATGCCGCCGAGAAGTACGAAGACGCTGGCTTTCATCGGCAGCGCGATCGAGAAGCTCGAAGCCGCCGCGGACGGCGCCGACGCAGCGCCGTCGCCGGATGCGCGCGCGGGGTTCGAAGCCATGAAGCCGATGCTCGATCGCGCGCTGGCTGGCTGGCGAAAGCTCAAGGACGAGGACTTCGCCTTGCTCAACGCGAAGTTGAAAGCCGCGGGCAAGCCGGAACTGAAGCTCGACGCGCCGGCCGCGAAATAAAGATCGTCGAAGGGAGGCGACCCCGCCAGCGACACCCCGGCGCCCGAATCACTCGCTACCGTTGCTGCCTTCCGGCCCTGGCGGGGTTTGCGAGCTATCGTCGCGAGGGCGCCGACGGGGCCACCGTAGAGCGCTGCATCGTGAGCCCCGGTAGGGGCCATGAATCTGGCGGAGAGAGCGGGATTCGAACCCGCGAAGCGGGTATAAGCCGCTTACACACTTTCCAGGCGTGCTCCTTCAACCACTCGGACATCTCTCCGAAAAAGCCGCAGCGCGCATTCTACCTGCCAAACAAAGGCCGTTCCACCATATTGCTTGGCCCGGTTCCGGCAGATTGGCACAATGGCATCAGTCTCGACGGAATCCGCATGTCCTACCTCGTCCTCGCCCGCAAGTGGCGCCCGAAGCGCTTCGCCGAACTGGTCGGGCAGCAGCATGTCGTGCGCGCTCTGGTCAACGCGCTCGAATCCGGCCGCGTGCACCACGCCTTCCTGTTCACCGGCACGCGCGGGATCGGCAAGACCACCATCGCGCGGATCTTCGCCAAGAGCCTGAACTGCGAACGCGGGCAGGGCGCCGAGCCCTGCGGCGAGTGCGCGACCTGCCTGGACATAGACGCCGGGCGTTTCGTGGACCTGCTGGAAATAGATGCTGCGTCGAACACCAGCGTCGAAAACGTCCGCGAGCTGATCGAGAACGCGCAGTACATGCCATCGCGCGGCCGCACCAAGGTCTATCTCATAGACGAAGTGCACATGCTGTCGAAGTCGGCGTTCAACGCGCTGCTCAAGACGCTGGAGGAGCCGCCGCCACATGTGAAGTTCCTGCTCGCGACCACCGATCCGGACAAGCTGCCGGTGACGGTGCTCTCGCGCTGCCTGCAGTTCAACCTCAAGCGGCTCGACGAAGCGCAGATCCGCGCGCAGATGGAGAAAATCCTCGTCGCCGAAGCGCTGCCGATGGATGCGGGCGCGCTGGCGCTGCTCGCGCGCGGCGCGGACGGCAGCCTGCGCGACGGGCTTTCGCTGCTCGACCAGGCGATCGCCTACACCGCCGGCAGTCTCGATGAGGCCGGCGTGCGTGCGATGCTCGGCACCGTGGATCGCGCGCGCGTCGGCGCATTGCTCGATGCGCTCGCGAATGCGGATGGTTCGGCATTGATGGGCGAAGTCGAAACCCTCGCCGGATTCTCGCCGGACTTCGCACAAGTGCTCGACGAACTCGCTGCGAGCCTGCATCGCATCCAGTTGCACCAGCTCGTGCCGGGCGCGGGCGGGGGCGATGCGGACGACGTGGATGTCGCCGCGCTGGCTTCGCGGATCGTGCCCGAACTCGTGCAGCTCTGGTACCAGATGGCGATCGCCGGACGCCGCGATCTTTCGCTGGCGCCGAGTCCGCGTACCGGATTCGAGATGACGCTGCTGCGGATGCTCGCATTCCGTCCCGCGGCCACGGACGCGGTCGAGTCCGCGAGAGAACCCGCCGCGCGCAAGCCCGGCGCATCGTCCGCGGCGACTTCGGCGCGCACGTCTGCGGCACCGCCGACAGGAAGCCTTCGCACCAGCGATCGGACCACTGAACCATCATCGCCACGCGCCCCAACGCCCGTGCGCGAAGCGCCGTTCGTTGCGCATGAAACGCCGTCTGCGGACACTCCGCGCGCCGCGTCCGTTCGCGCCGTGCGCGATGCCGACGACTGGATGGCGCTGGTCGCCGACAGCGGGCTCAAGGGCCCGGCGCGCGATCTGGCCGCGCACGCCGCGTTCGTCGGCCATGCCGACGGCGTGCTCACGCTGAGCCTGCCCGAAGACCTCGCGCACCTGCGCAGTGATGCACTGGTCGGCAAGCTCGCCGACGCCTTTGCTGCCCTGCTCGGCACCGCTCCGAAGATCGTGTTCGCGAAAGCCGCTGCGGGCGAGGACACTCTCCACGCGCGCAACGCGAAAGCGCGCGACGAGCGCCAGAACAGCGCCGAGCGCGAGTTCATGGGCGATCCTGCAGTGCAGCGCTACATGCAGCAGTTCGGCGCAAAGCTCGTGCCCGATTCCATCCGGCCCGTCGACGAAAATTGAACGAAGAGAACGAACCATGCGTGGAAACATCGCCCAACTCATGCAACAGGCCCAGCGCGTGCAGGACAACCTCAAGCGCGTGCAGGAGGAGCTGGCGACGCTCGAAGTCGCCGGCCAGTCCGGCGGCGGCAAGGTCTCCGTCACGCTCACCGGCAAGTTCGAATGCCGCCGCGTGCGCATCGATCCGTCGGTGATGGACGACGCAGACATGCTCGAAGACCTGATCGCCGCCGCGTTCAACGACGCGGTTTCCAACGCCAATGCGGAAGCGTCGAAGCGCACATCCGCCGCGACTGCGGGCCTGCAGCTGCCTCCGGGGATGGGTTTCTGAGCACCACGCCGCTGCTGGAACAGCTGATCGAAGCGCTGCGCTGCCTGCCCGGCGTGGGCCAGAAATCCGCGCAGCGCATGGCCTACCAACTGCTCGAACGCGACCGCGACGGCGGCCGCAGGCTCGGCGAGCGCCTCGCCGAGGCGATGGGAAAGGTCGGGCACTGCGCGCGCTGCCGCGACTTCAGCGAGACCGAGCTCTGCGCGATCTGCGCGGCGCCCGCGCGCGATGCGGGCCTGCTCTGCGTGGTCGAATCGCCGGCCGATCGCCTCGCGATCGAGCAGGCGACCGGGTATCGCGGCCTGTATTTCGTGTTGCAGGGGCGACTTTCCCCGCTGGACGGTATTGGTCCGCGCGAGCTCGGGCTCGATCGCCTCGCCGCGCGGCTGGCCGAGGGCGAAGTGCGTGAGCTGATCCTCGCGACCAATCCGACCGTGGAGGGCGAGGCGACCGCGCACTACCTCGCCCAGCTCGCGCGCCAGCACAAGGTCCGGCCCAGCCGCATCGCCCACGGCGTTCCGCTTGGGGGCGAGCTGGAATACATCGATCGCGGTACCCTATCGCACGCCTTCGGCAGCCGCAGCGAGGTCACCGACTGACATGGCCGTATCCAACGACATCCTCAGCGCGTGGTGCGCGCGCCAATCCGTCGCCGGCGTGAACTTCGGACACGACGACCTGGTCACCCTGCTCGCGGGCGATCACGCCGGAAACGTCGGCTCGCTGACCACGATCGAGCAGATCGAGCCCGAAGTGATCTTCCTCGTCGAGATCGACACCAACTTCGTCGTGCCGGCGAAACAGTCCGAGATCGAGCTCGCAGACTGAAGCGGAGAATCGCTGATGACCGATACGCTGTTCGACAAGATCATTCGCCGCGAGATCCCGGCCGACATCGTCTATGAGGACGCCGACCTCGTCGCGTTCAAGGACATCCATCCGCAGGCGTCGGTGCACGTGCTGTTCGTGCCGCGCAAGCCGATCGCGACGCTCAACGATCTGACGCCCGGGGATGCCGCGCTGGTCGGCAAGCTCGTGCTCGCCGCGGCAGCGTACGCCAAACGCGAAGGGTTCGCCGAGAGCGGCTACCGCACCGTGTTCAACTGCGGTCGCGATGGCGGGCAGACGGTGTTCCACGTCCACCTGCACTTGCTCGGTGGCGGACCGTTGCGCGGCGGCTTCGGTTGATCGAAGCGCGCAGCCGCTCAATACATCGACACGTATTCGACCTTCGGCCAGAGGTAGATCACGTCGGCGGCGACCTTCGGCTGCCGGTAGTCGTATTCGCCGACGCGCCGCGTCTCGTAGCCGACGATGCGGCCGGTCACGGTGATGCTGCGGCCTTGCGCGAACACCTGCGGCTCGTAGAAACCGCTGCGGCAGGCGATGAATCGGCCGCCGGGCCGGTCGCTGGCGATCGGACGGCTGCGCTCGTCGAGCGGCCGGCCGACGATCTGGAAGCAGGTCTCGCCTGCGAGCGGTTCAATCACCGCGAGCGTACCGCCCCAGCGCACGGCCTGTCCGGTCGCGTCGCGCGCGACGGCCTCGGCGGGAGCCAACGGCACGAAATCGCCCTGCAGCGGCTTGGGAATCGAGGCGCAACCCGCGAGCACGGACACTGCCAGCGCGATCGCGCACGGCCGCCATTTCGCGGATGCACTCGAAGAAACGCGAACCCGATTCGATGTATTCGTCGGAATCTGCATGGCTACCTCCCGCGAGCTATCGCGCCTCATGCCAGGCGCTGGTTGCGTACCCGGAATGCGCGCAGGCCGCGGATCAATTCGCGGCGGCCCGGATCGTCCAGCCCGACACGAGCGTAGCGCGCGTCAACGAAACGCCGGCTGAGCGAAAGCACTTCCTCGCGTTGCGCCGGCAGCAGCGCGGCGACGCGGCGACTGTAGGACTGCGCGGGTTCGTGCGGCTGCTTGCGCAGGTGCGCGCGCGCGAGCTGCGCGGTGAAGCGTGCCCAGGCGCGCAGCAGCGGATCCCTGCGTGGACCGCGATCGCGCAGTTGCAGCAACGCGACCAGCGTCAGCAGGATGCCGCTGACCGACGCGAACACCGCGATCAAGGTGCCGCTGTCGGGATCGCGGAAGCCGAAACTTTCCAGCAGCGACCTCTGCCGCGCGGCATTGAAGCCGAGCACGAAATCGTTCCAGGCGTGGCGCATCCAGTCGCTGACGTTGGCCCAGTCGCCGAGCGCGCCGCCGCCCGGCCCGCCGGCCGCACCCGCCGAACGCAGGAACACGCGCTCGGGCGAAACCGCCGCGGTCGGATCCACGCGCACCCAGCCACGGCCGCGCAGCCAGACCTCCGACCACGCGTGCGCATTGGAATTGCGCACCAGCCAGTAGTCACCGAGCGGGTTCCGATAACCGCCGACGTATCCGGTCACCACGCGCGCGGGGATGCCCGCGGCGCGCATCAGGAAGGTGAACGACGAACTGAAGTGCTCGCAGTAGCCGATCTTCGTGTCGAACAGGAATTCGTCCACGCTGTTGCGCCCCAGCGGCGGCGCGGCGAGCGAGTAGCTGAACAGCGCGTGGTACATCGCCAGTGCACGCTGCACGATCGCTGCGTCGTTGTCTCCGACTTCGCCACGCCACTGCTGCGCGAGTGCGCGGGCGCGAGGGTCGTAACCGGGGGGCAGATCGAGCGCGACGTCGCGGATGCCCGGTTCCAGCTCGGTTTCGTATTGCGAAGGCGCCGCCGACGTGACTTCGTAATCCTGCAGGCTCGCGATCGGGCGACCGGTGGAGAGCGTCATGTCCTGGGCGAGGCTCGCTCCGTCCGGCGCGGCGCGCGGCAGGTCCAGCGCGAACAGCCACGGCCGATCGGTCGGTTCGAGCGTGACTTCGTAGCGGATCGGCCGCGCAGTCGAAGCGAACTTCGCCGGCGGGAACGCGCGCGGCCAGTCCGGCTGCGTCCATGTGCGACCGTCGAAATCCCAGAGCACCAGGCCGCGCCAGTACAAGTCGTCGTGCGCCGGCGGCGGACCGAAGAAACGCACGCGGAATGCCGGCGAGTCGTCGCTGAGCACATCCACCCAGTCGCCCGGCGACATGCGATCGCTGATCCCGACCTTCGCCTGCGCGGTGTCCGGCACGCCCCAGAGCGGGCTGCCCAGGCGCGGGAACAGCCAGAATCCCGCGAGCGTGAGCGGCATCGCGAGCGCGAACAGGCCGATCACCGCGAGCACCTGCCGCCAGTTCGTGTCCGCGGTCGGAATGCCGATCTCCGCATCGGCGAGCCGCGCGAGCGCGGCGTAGGCGAGCGCCGCGGCGGGCAGCGCGAGCGTGAGCGTCAGCGGTCCCTGGTCGAGCAGGAATGCGGCGAACAGCGCGAACAGGCCGAACCCGACCAGGCTGCGCGCGTCGCGCACGCTGCGCAGTTCGATCGGCTTGATCATCAGCAGCGCGAGCAGCATCGCGCTCGCGGTGTCGCGACCCTGGCGGAAGTGGTAGGCCGACAACACGAGTCCCACGATTCCCAGCGTCAGCAGCACGCGCAGCACTGTCGGCGCCGGCTTGCGCCAGGTGATTGCGACGCAGGCGAGTTCGGCGACCATCAACGCGACCGCGAGCCATCCGGGGATCAGCCGCAGCAGGGCCAGCGAACACGCGAATGCCGCGGCGAGGCACCACAGGCGGTTGCGCGGATCCAGCGGCGGCGAGACGAATTTTGCCATCGCGATTCAACCCGACGGCAGCAGCGCGAGCGCTTGCAGGCACGCGTGCTTGTGCAGATGGCCCTGCGCGGGACCGAGTTTCTGCGCGGGCAGCGCCAATGTGTAGCGCGCGCCGATGCGATCGGCTTCCACCACCCAGCGCGCAAGCCGCGAAATCCGCGTTTCGTACGGCAGTGCGGGCAGGTCGTGCCAGTCGAGCATGAGTTCGCGGTCGGCGTATTCCTGGTATTCGCGCACGAGCAGCTTGCCGATCCGCGCGGAAGGTTTCCACGCGACCTGGCGGGGCGGGTCGCCGCTGCGGTAATCGCGCAGGTGGTGCGGCTCCTCGCCCTGCGCTCGAACCCGCGCGCGCGCGCCGGGGCCGTCGTGCAGCGGCAGCGGTGGCGACTGCGGTTCCAGCACCGGATACACCAGCACCGACACGTCCGGCCAGAACCAGGCCCAACTGCGCGCGAGTCCGAACGGTTGGGTCGTGGACAGCTTGATGCGCCCCGGCTGCAGCCAGCCGCGCGTCGTCGTCGGGAGTGCGAGCGAGGCTTCCGCCGCATCGGTCGTGGTCAGGCCGAACACCGTGCGCGCGCCATTGCATTCGAGCACCAGGCCGGTGCGCTGCCGCGCGCGCGTGGCGTCGAAACGCAATGCGAGTTCAACGGCGTCTCCGGCGTGCACGGGCGAGCCGCGTGCGCTGCGCAGGCGCACGCCGCTGAGCGAAAGATGGGTGACGTGCAGGCTCAGCTGCGCAGCGGCCGCAAGCAGGAATCCGAGCAGTAGCGCGGGATTGTTGTTGTAGTTGAGCGCGCCCAGCAGCATCGTCGAGAGCAGCGCGGCGAGAAACAGCCCGAACTTCGTGGGCAGCGTGTAGATGCGGTGGCGGTCAAGTGCGGCGGGCAACGATTCGATGCGACGCGGCTTGACCCATTTCGCGGCGCGGGCCAGCCAGCGTTCGCCGATGCCGAGCGGGCGGGCCGCTTCCATGCGGTCAATCCACTGCAACGGCGTGCAGGATCTGCTGCGCGAGGCGCCCGCGTCCGTTGTCCTCGCCGTCCGGCACGAGCCGGTGCGAGGCGATCTCCGCGAACAGCGATTGCACGTCGTCGGGCAGCACGTGGTCGCGGCCGTCGATCAGCGCCTGCGCGCGCGCGGCGTGCAGCAGCGCGAGCCCCGCGCGCGGCGACAATCCGACCTTTACGCCGGGCTGGCGGCGGCTCTGCACCAGCAGTTCCTGCACGTAGGTGATCAGCGCATCGGATGCATGCACGCGCAGCGAGGCGTCGCGCAGCGCCAACACGTCCGCGGCTTGCAGCAGCGGCTTGGCCTGCGCGATCAGGTCGCGGCGGTCCTCGGTCGAAAGCATTTCGCGCTCCGCACGGCTGTCGGGATAACCCAGCGACAGGCGCAGCAGGAAGCGATCGAGCTGCGAATCCGGCAACGGATAGGTGCCGGCGAGATCGGCCGGGTTCTGCGTCGCGATCACGAAGAACGGTTTCGGCAACGCGTGCGTCGTGCCGTCCACGGTCACCTGCTGTTCGGCCATCGCCTCGAGCAGCGCGCTCTGCGTGCGCGGTGGCGCGCGGTTGATCTCGTCGGCGAGCATCAACTGGGTGAAGATCGGGCCCGGGTGGAAACGGAAGGTCTGCTGGGCCTGGTCGAACACCGAGACGCCGAGGATGTCCGAAGGCAACAGGTCGGAAGTGAATTGCGTGCGCTGGAAGTCCAGCCCGACCGTCGCCGCGAGCGAGTGCGCGAGCGTGGTCTTGCCCAGCCCGGGCAGGTCCTCGATCAACAGGTGCCCGCCGGCGATCAGGCAGGCGAACGCGAGCCGCACTTCGCGCGGCTTGCCGAGCACGAGCCGGTTGACCTGCGCGATCGCGCCGGCGAGGGCCGCGCGCGCGGGCTCGGTTAGGATGGGCGCATTTCGGGCGAGATCGTTCATGCGGATGCCGTCGTCGGGAAGTGCGAAAAGGGCCATCGGTCGAAATCCGAGTCTATCGCTTACGGTGCGGCGATGGCGCTGACGCCGCGGCGCATCTTCCTCGCGTTGTGGGTCGCGGTGTCGGCGCTGAAGCTGTGGCTGGCATCGGCGATCCCCCTGCTCGGCGACGAAGCCTGGTACTGGCTGGAAGGCCGGCATCCGGCCTGGGCCTATTCCGACCTTCCGGGCCTGACCGCGTGGCTGGCGCGGCTGGGCGTCGCCATCGGTGACGACACGCTGCTGGGCCTGCGCTGGCCGTTCCTTGTGCTGGGCGCTGCGATGCCATGGCTGATCGTGCGCAGCGCCACGCGATGGTTCGGTGAAGATGCCGGCTGGCGCGCCGGAACGCTCGCGCTGCTATTGCCGCTGGGCGCTGCGCTGGGATTGCTCGTGCTACCGGACGTGCCGTTGGCATTCGCGACCCTGCTTGCGTTCGATGCCTGCGCCGCATTGCTGGAACGCTATCGCGCGGGCGCTTGCGTGCAGCTTGCGATTGCGCTCGCGATCGGCGCGATAAGCCATTATCGCTTCGCGATCGCGCTGTTCGCGGGCAGTCTGGGCCTGCTCGCATCGCGCGAAGGCCGCGCGTTGTTGCGCAAGCCCGGCGTGTTGGTCGCGCTGGCATTCGGGGCGCTGGCCTGGCTGCCGGTCGCATGGTTCAACGTCGAACATCACGAAGCAGGGCTGCGCTTCCAGTTCGTGGATCGGCATCCATGGAGTTTCCACTGGTATGGATGGAAGCTGCAACTTGCGCAACCGCTGATCGTCGGTCCGCTGCTCTACACCGCGTTGCTGTGGGCCCTATGGCAGGCATGGCGGCGACGCGCCGATCCGCGCTGGAAATTCCTGCTGGTCGCCGCGGGACTTCCGATCGCGTTGTTCGTCGCGCTCGCGCCGTTCGTGGACATCCAGCGCGTGTCCTTCCACTGGCCGCTGTCGGCGGATTTGCTGCTGCTGGTCTGCGTCCCGTGGTTGTTGCACGAAGGCAGATCGCGTCGCGCAAACGCGTGGATCGTCGCGACGAACGCGTTGATTTGCGCGGCGATGGGCTGGCTTGCGATCCAGCTCGCGTTGCCGGGCGGCGACCTGTGGCTTGCGCGCGCGGGTTTCTATCCGGAAATGTTCGCCGGATGGAATGACGTCGGCGCGGAAACGCGCGCGCGGCTCGCTGCGATGCCGTCCGACACCGTGGTCGTCGCCGACAATTTCATCCTCGCCGCGCAGCTCGAATTCGCCCTGCGCGGAACCAGGCCGGTGATCTCGCTGGATCATCCGCTCAACGCCAAGCACGGCCGCGCGCTGCAATTGGCGCTGTGGCATCGCGACGAGAGCGCGTTGTCCGACGCGATTCGGCGTCCGATCCTTCTCGTGACGGACGAAAGCGCGCTCACGCTCGCGCTGCGCGAGCCGTGGAATCGCCATCAATGCGTGGTGTTGCCGGGCCTGCGCGCGCTGGGCGTGCTCGATGTCGATGCGGGTCGCAAGAGTTTCCTGTTCTATCGCCGCGATCCGGGCGCGAGCGGGCGTTGCGAAGCGCCTGCTCTCGCATTCCTGGACATTCCGCTGCCCGAGGCACAGGTTTCAGGCGGAGTGGATTTGCGCGGCTGGGCCTCGCAGGACGGCGTGGGAGTGGCGCGCGTCGAAGTGCTGCTCGACGGCCGCGTGGTCGCGCCCGCGCAGTACGGAACCGACAATCCCGGGGTGCGCTCGCAATGGCCTGGGAGCGACGATCCGCGGCATCCCTACGTCGGATTGCTCGCGCACGTGGGCTTGCACAGCGTCGCGATTGGCGAACACGAACTCGCGTTGCGCGTGACCGGAAATGACGGGCGCGTGCGGATTCTCGAGCGCCGAGTGATCCACGTCGTCTCCGCGCGTTGAATCAGGGCAGTTCGAAGCCCGCGTTGCGCAACATCCGCGCGAGTGCGATCAGAGGCAGGCCGATCAGCGCGGTCGGATCCTCGTTGCGAACCGCGTCGAACAACGCGATGCCCAGGCCTTCGGACTTGAAGCTGCCCGCGCAGTCGTACGGTTTCTCCGCCAGCAAATAACGCTCGATCGTGGTCTCGTCGAGCTCGCGGAAAGCGACTTCGGTGACATCGCGGTGCGTGAACGTCGTATTCGATGCGAGGTTGCGCAGGCAGACCGCGGTGTGGAAACGCAATGCGCGACCCGATGCCGCGAGGAGCTGGGCCGTAGCCCGCGCGTGATCGCCAGGCTTTCCGATCGCTTGCCCATCGCGTTCGGCGACCTGGTCCGAGCCGATCACCCACGCGTCCGGATGCAGGCTTGCGACCGCGTCGGCCTTCGCGCGCGCGAGGCGTTCGGACAGCGCTTGCGGCGTCTCGCCGGCGAGCGGCGTTTCTTCGACCTTCGGCGCGGCGATTTCGTAAGGCAGGGCGAATCGATCCAGCAGTTGCCGGCGATGGATCGAGGTCGAGGCGAGGATCAGCCGCTGAAGCTTCGTCATGAATTACTGACTGTTGCGTCGCAGTGCCGCTGGCTCGCGAACCGCGGCGATGAGGGCGGGGCTGGTCGCCGATTCGAGTTCCGCGCCGGCATTGTCGAGTCGGTCGAGTTCGGCGGCGATGCGCGCCTTGGCGCGCTCCAGCGCTTCCGCGGCCTCGTCGAGCGCGTGCTGGCTGGCGGTGTCCACGTTCTGCTGCAGCCACATCCGATGCTGCAGCAAGTCGCGGAAACCGGCCTGCAGGCGGTCGTGGCTGTCGAGCGAGGCGCGCGCGTCGGCGGCGATGTCCGAGGGCATGCGGCCGACCACGCTTTGCATCGCTTCCATTTTCTCGCGGGTGCGGCGCAGCAGGCTTTCGACCGCATCGGCGTCGTCCATGATCCGGGTCAGCGTGCGCTGGCGGCGACGACCCTGGCCGCGCCACCAAAAGCCCAGGTAGGCGACCAGGATGAGCAGGCCGAAAAGGAACAGCAGGGAAGTCACGGGCCAGCCTCCAGCGCGGCGCTCAGGCGAATTCTCAGTGTGCGCCCTTGCCGCGAGGGCCTGCAAACGCAGGCCGCGGGAGGCGGGGGTCGGAATTGACCGAAAACGCGCAAACCCTTATCCTAATTGGCTTATGTCCGCTGGGTTGCCCGAGACGTTGGACGCTTGGCGCATGTTGGCCGCGCGCCGCCGTTTCGAGGGTTCGTTGCCGCTGGCCTCGATGCCGCGCCTGCGCGATGCGCTGGAGCAGCCGGAAGGCGAGTGCAGGTACGAGCTGCAGTTCGATCGCGGGGCGCTGGACGTGCCCTACGTCGAGATCCGCGCGCAGGCGCAGTTGCCGCTGGTCTGCCAGCGCAGCCTGCGGCGTTTCCTGCTGCCGGTGCGGATCGAGCAGCGGCTGGGCCTGGTCACCCGCGAGGAGCAGGAAGCCGAGCTGCCGGAAGGGTACGAGATGTTGATGCCGGACGCGGACGGCACGATCCACCCGCAGGAACTGATCGAGGACGAGTTGATCCTCGCGATTCCGGTGGTGCCGGTGGATCCGCGCAGCGAGCCGGTCGAGAGCGCCTGGCCCGCGGCGGAATCTGCGGAACAGCAGGAACGCAGCAATCCATTCGCCGCATTGGCGGGCCTGAAAAAATCCAAGTAGCAGCAGCAATCCGGAGATCCACCATGGCAGTCCAGAAATCCCGCGTCTCCCCCTCCCGCAAGGGCATGCGCCGTTCGCACGACGCATTGAGCAGCAAGCAGCTTTCGACCGACAAGACCAGCGGCGAGACCCACATCCGCCACCACGTCACCAAGGACGGCTACTACCGTGGCCGCCAGGTGATCGAGAGCAAGAACGCCGTCGAAGTTGACGAGTGACTGATCGCCGTCCGTCCCCCGGCTTTCGAGGGACGACGGCAATTGCAGGCATCGCCGTGAATCCGTCCGTGGTCCGACAGACTCACTACGAACGGATCGCGCAATCGCCGGATTCGCGACGATCACGGGCGCATTCGCCGTCTTGCAGGAGAACGTGGTGACCCAACCCGCGCAACGCGTGTATTCGCGCATCGCCGGCACCGGCAGCTACCTGCCGGAAAAGGTGCTGACCAACGCCGACCTCGAACAGTTCGTCGAGACCAGCGACGAGTGGATCCGCGAACGCACCGGCATCCGCCAGCGCCACGTCGCGGCCGAAGGCCAGACCACCAGCGACCTCGCCTTCGAAGCGGGAAAGCGCGCGCTCGAAGCTGCGGGCGTGGCCGCGTCCGAAGTCGAGTTGCTGATCCTCGGCACCACCACGCCCGACCTGATCTTTCCGTCCAGCGCCTGCCTCGTGCAGAACAAGCTCGGTGCGAACGGCTGCATGGCCTTCGACGTCAACGCCGCGTGCTCGGGCTTCATGTACGCGATGTCCATCGCCGACCAGTTCATCCGCGCGGGCACGGTCAAGACCGCGCTGGTTATCGGCGCCGAGACGCTCACGCGGATGCTCGACTGGTCCGACCGCGCGACCTGCGTGCTGTTCGCCGACGGCGCCGGCGCGGTCGTGCTCAAGGCCGACGACGAGACCGGCATCATCTCCACCCACATGCACGCCGACGGCGCCTACAAGGAGTTGCTGTGGAATCCGGTCGGCGTCTCGTCGGGCTTCAAGCCCGAGGAAAAGAACGCCGGCGTACGCGTGATGATGACCGGCAACGAGGTCTTCAAGGTCGCGGTGAAGACGCTGGACGCGGTCGTCGAGGAGGCGCTCGCCGCGAACGGCCTCGATCGCCACGCGATCGACTGGTTGATCCCGCACCAGGCCAACCTGCGCATCATCCAGGCCACCGCCAAACGGCTGGACATGCCGATGGAGCGCGTGATCGTCACCGTGGACAAGCACGGCAACACCTCGTCCGGATCGGTGCCGCTCGCGCTCGACGAAGCCGTGCGCTCGGGCAAGGTGCAGCGCGGCCAGTTGCTGCTGCTTGAAGCCTTTGGCGGCGGCTTCACCTGGGGTTCGGCGCTGATCCGCTACTGAGTCGTTCGTCTCGCCCGGTCGCGGCGGATCACTCGCCGGTAGAGCCGAGGTCTTCGTCCGTCACCCGCGACACCAGCAGCTTGTCCACGCGCGCGCCGTCGAGGTCCACGACCTCGAAGCGGTAGTCCTTCCACTCGAAGTGCTCGCCCACGTGGGGGATGCGGCCGAAGTGCGCGATGACCATGCCGGCCAGCGTGTTGTAGTCGCGATCGGCCTCGTCGGGCAACTCGCCGAGCGAGAGCAGTTCGCGCAGGTCGTCGGTGGACACGCCGCCGTCGAGCAGCCACGAGCCGTCGTCGCGCTCGACGATCGCTTTTTCCTCCGGATCGCCGGTCGCGCCCGATTGCAGGCGGCCGATGATCGCGTCCATCAGGTCCTCGAGCGTCACCAGCCCCTGGATCTCGCCGTATTCGTCCACGACCAGCGCGAGCGACTGCTGCTCGTCGCGGAAACTTTCCAGCAGCGCGAGCGAGCGCGTGGATTCGGCGACGAACACCGCCGGGCGCAACGTCGCGAACAAGTCGGGATTCGCAGCGCCCAGGTGCCCGGCCAGCGATTTCATCTCGAGGATACCGAGCACTTCGCGGTCGTTGCCGCGATAGACCGGGTATTGCGAATAGCCGGTTTCCTCCATCACGATCAGGTTCTCGGCGAAGCTCGCGTTCGCGTCCAGCCATGCGATCTGCGTGCGCGGCGTCATCAGGCTCGCCGCGCTGCGGTCGCCCAGGCGCAGCACGCGGTTCATCATGTTGCGCTCGTCATCGACGAACGTCCCCTGCTCGTGGCCTTCGGCGACGAGCAGTCGGATTTCTTCCGCGCTCACGCGCCCTTCTTCGATCTTGCGAAGTCCGAACACTCGCAGCAGCGTGCGCGTGCACAGCGCGAGCAGCCACACGCCGGGCTTGGCGGCGGTCGCGAGCCAGTGCATCGGGTACGCGACCTGCACGGCGAGGCGTTCGGGCGACAGCGTCGCGATGCGCTTGGGCACGAGTTCGCCGATTACGCCGTACAGGAACACCATCACGAGGAAGCCGATCACCAGACCGATGCCGTGCGCGTAATGCGCGAGCGGCGGGATGTGCGTAATCGGCTCCTCCAGTTCGGCGCCCACCGATTCGCCGCCGAAGTAGCCCGTGAGCAGGCCGAGCAGGGTGATCCACAGCTGCACTGCGGACAGGAATCCTTCGGGATGTTCGGCGAGCTGCAGCGCCTTCGCGGCGCGCCGGCTGGTCTGCGCCATCTGCTTGAGGCGGATGCGGCGCGAAGTCATCACCGCCATTTCCGACATCGCGAAGAAGCCGTTGAACAGCACCAGCACGAGCACGATCAGGATGCGGGTCATGGCGCGCCCCCGCCCGTGCCGGAGTTCAACGCCAGGTGCAGCGCCACGCTCGCCGCGAAGCCCAGTGTGATTGCCCAGCTCCAGCGCAGGTGGCTCATGAAGGTGTATTGCCCGCGCGCCGCACCCATCAGCGCGATGCCCGCGGCCGATCCGACCGACAGCAGGCTGCCGCCTACGCCGCAGGTCAGCGTGATCAGCAACCATTGCGAGGGATTCATCGCCGGATCCATCTGCAGCACCGCGGACATGATCGGGATATTGTCCACGATCGCCGACGACATGCCGAGCACGACGTTCGCCGCGGTCTGCCCGAAGCGGCCGTAGAGTTGCGTGGACAGCACATCGAGGCAGCCGAGCGCGGCCAGCCCTCCGACCGAGAGCAGCACGCCGCCGAAGAACAACAGCGTGTCCCATTCGGCGCGCGCGATGATCGCGAACACGTCGTAGCGCCCGCGCGCGGCGGCGTGTCCGAGCGCGAGCGCGTCGGGCTCCGCATCGGTTTTTTCGCGGCGCGCGATCGCGAACGCCAGCCACTGCAGAAGCGCCAGCCCGGCGAGCATTCCGAATACCGGCGGCATGCCGAGCGCCTGGCGCGCGACGACGGTGATCGCGATGGTCAGCGCGAACAGCACGCAGATCGCCACGCCGCCGGATTTCAGCGACGGTGCACCCGCGTCCGCGGCCGGTCCGCCCGCGGGCAGCGCGAACGCCATCAGAGTGGCGGGAACCAGCCAGTTCGCGAGCGCCGGCAGGAACAGGCGGAAGAACTCGAAGAACTCCGCGCGCTGCGCCTGCCAGACCATCAGCGTGGTGACGTCGCCGAACGCGCTCCACGCGCCGCCCGCGTTCGCGGCGACGACGATGTTCACGCAGGCCATCGCGACGATGCGCGCATTGCCCGCGCCCACCGCAATCGCCAGCGAAGCGACGACCAGCGCGGTGGTCATGTTGTTGACCGCGAACGACAGCGCGAATGCGAGCGCGCCGGTGATCCAGAACACCGCGCGGTAGCTCGGAGCGCGTCGCGCTAGGCGCGCGCGCAGCGCGTCGAACACGCCGCGCTCGGCCATCGCATCCACGAAGGTCATCGAGACGATCAGGAAGAAAAACAGCTCGGCGTAATCGAGGAAGACGCGCTCGAACGCCTCGGCGACCTGTCGTGCCCGCGCCGGATCGCCGCGCGCGGACCACGCGATCGCGCCCCAGATCAGCGCGGCGGCGAGCATCATCGGCTTGGACTTGCGCAGACCGATGCGTTCCTCCAGCGCGACGAGCGCGCAGGACAATGCGAACAACGCGAGCGCGGACCAGGCGAGCGGGGTCACGGCCGGTTTCCGCGAGGCCGGCGATCCGGTGCCCCTGCGGCTTCCGTGGCGCGGACGACGGCCGGCGCGGCGTGCGGTGCGGATCGTGCGCGATGGCGGAGGATTCGGGTCACGGATGCGGGGTCTGGCGCGCGCGGCGGGTCAGGATAACCGCATCGGCGCGTCCGGTAGGTCTGCTTGCGGGACTGCGCGCGGGCAGGGTCATTGCGGACACTGTAACATTGTCGTCATACGCCCCGGCCTTGCCGCACCGACTTCGGAGTTCGCATGTTTTCACTGCAGACCATCTTCGGCAACGGCAAGCAGTTCTACGGTCTGTTCGAATCGGCCGCCTCCACCGCACTCGACAGCGCGCGCGCCTTGCAGTCACTGGCGCGAACGCCCGCCGGCAGCGAACCGGCGCTCGACGCGTTCAAGCACGCCCGGCAGCGCTCGCGCGAAGTCATCAACAGCCTCAACGCCGCGCTCGTGAACTCCTTCGTGACGCCGATCGAGCGCGAGGACATCGAGGCGCTCGCAGGCGCGCTGTACCGCATTCCCAAGGCGATCGAGAAATTCGCCGACCGCTACGCGCTTGCCGCGGGCAACCTGCGCGGGATCGATTTCGCGCCGCGCGCGGCGATGCTGGAACAGGCCGCGAGCGTCGTCCAGGAAATGGTCCGGCAACTGCGCGGGCTCAAGCTCGAACCGATGAAGGAGCTCAACGACCGCCTCGGCGCGATCGAAAGCGAGGCCGACCGCCTGATGCTCGAGCTCTATCGCGATCTCTACGCCGGCAACTACGACGGCATGCAGGTGCTGCTGGTGAAGGACTTCTTCGAGCTGCTCGAAAAGGCGATCGACCGCTGCCGCGAGGCCGGAACGGTCATCTATCGCGTCGTGCTGAAGAACGTCTGAGGGCGCCGGCGTGTTGTCCCTCGTCCTGGCGGTCGTGCTGGTCGCGCTGGTGTTCGAATACATCAACGGATTCCACGACACCGCAAATTCCATCGCGACCGTGGTCGCGACCAAGGTGCTGCTGCCCTGGCAGGCGGTCGTGCTCGCAGCGGCCACCAACCTGATCGGCGCGCTGTGGGGAACGGCGGTGGCCAAGACCATCGCCAGCGGCCTGATCGACGCCCACGTCGTCGAGGTGAGCTCGCAGGTGATCCTGTGCGCGCTGACCGGCGCGATTGTCTGGAACCTGATCACCTGGTGGGTCGGATTGCCGTCCTCGTCCAGCCACGCGCTGATCGGCGGGCTGTGCGGCGCCGCGCTCGCGGCAGCGCATGGCAACTGGGCGGCGATCGTCTGGTCGAAGCCCGCTACGCCGTGGTTCAAGGGTGCTGGCGTGTTTTGGAAAGTCGTGGTGCCGATGGTGAGCTCGCCGGTCGCAGGATTCCTCGTCGGTTTCGCGCTGATGGGCCTGCTGATGGCGATCATCGCCGGCATGGCGCGCGCCGGTGGACTGCTGGCGCGGATCGCGCGGCCGCGCTGGGTGAACTCGTTCTTCGGCAAGGCGCAATTGCTCAGCGCCGGTTGCATGGGGTTCGCGCACGGCACCAACGATGCGCAGAAGACCATGGGCATCATCGCGCTCGCGATGGTGTCGGCCGCGAAGGCGCATCAGCTCGATGCGCTGCCTTCGTGGCTGGCCCCGTTGAAACCATCGGCTGAGGCGCTCTCCAAGGGCAGCATCGACACCTGGATCGTGGTGAGCTGCGCGCTGGTGATGGCGGCCGGCACCGCCGCGGGCGGCTGGCGCATCATCAAGACCCTCGGTCACAAGATGGTCAAGCTGCATCCGATCAACGGCTTCGCTGCCGAAACGTCCGCCGCAACGGTCATCGTCTACGCCACGTTGCACGGCCTCCCTGTATCAACGACCCACAACATCTCCGCGACGATCATGGGCGTGGGCGCTGCCAAGCGCTTCTCCGCGATCAAGTGGGGCATCGTCGAGCGCATCATCTGGGCCTGGATCCTCACGATTCCGGCGGCCGGCGGCATCGCCTGGCTGCTCGTCGAAGGACTGCGCATGGGTGGGTGGTACGAATAGCACATGCCCGCGGCGGTCTTGCGGACCATGATTCGATGTCTCGCTGCGTCAATCACAAACCGGAACTTCCATGACTGCATTCGCCTTGCGTCCATCCCGCCTTGCCACGCTCATCTTCGCAGCGCTGCTCGTGCCCACGGTGGCGTTTGCCGCAGGTACTCCAGCAACGCCGCAACCTGCGCAGGACTTCCTCGCGGCCAACCTCGACACCTCGGTTGATCCGGGCGTGGACTTCTTCCAGTACGCCAACGGCGGCTGGCTGAAGAAGCATCCGATCCCGGCCTCCGAATCGTCCTGGGGCATCGGCAACGAAGTTGACGAGCAGCTGTACGCGAGCCTGCGCAAGATCAGCGAGGGCGCCGCGCTCGCGAAAGCCGCGGCCGGCAGCGACACGCAGAAGATCGGCGATTTCTGGGCGACCGCGATGGACACCGCCAAGGCCGACAAGCTCGGCGTGCATCCGCTGGACGCGCAGCTCAAGCAGATCGACGCGGTGCGCGACTGGCGCGGCGCGCAGGATGTCGCATTCGGCCTGATGCCGATCGGCGTGCACCCGTTCTTCCGCGTCCGCGTCGGCCAGGACGAGAAGAATTCCGATGCGATGGCGATCCATCTCTACCAGGGCGGACTCGGACTGCCCGAACGCGATTTCTACTTCAACCCGGAAAAGGGCGTCGCGCACATCCGCGAGGAATACGTCGCACACCTCGCGCGCACCCTGCAACTGCTGGGCCGCGCGCCCGCGCAGGCGAAGGACGACGCGGCGTCGGTGATGGCGTTCGAGACCGAACTCGCGAAGGCCTCGCGCAAGCTCGAGGATCTGCGCGACCCGCCGAAGAACTACCACAAGATGGCTCCCGCCGAGGTTACGTCGAGCCTGACGCCGACGATCGCCTGGAACAAGCGCTTCGCCGCGTGGAACCAGCATCCGCAGTACTTGATCGTCGGCCAGCCGGAGTTCTACGCTGCCGTGGATCGCCTGCTGCGCACCACGCGCGTATCCGTGCTGCGCGACTACCTGCGCCTGCACCTGGTGGACGAATACGCCGAGACGCTGGGCAAGGCATTCGACGACGAGCAGTTCAGTTTCTACGGCAAGGTGCTGTCGGGACAGAAGGAGCCCCGCGAGCTCTACAAGCGCGTGCTCGACAACGAGAATTCCGCGATCGGCATGGTGCTCGGGCGCATCTTCGTCAAGGAATACTTCCCCGAGGACGCGAAGAAGCGCTACAACGACATGGTCGAGGCGATCCGCGTCGCCTACAAGGACCGCATCGACAAGCTCGACTGGATGAGCCCGGAAACCAAGGCCAAGGCGCAGAAGAAGCTCGCCGCGATCACCAAGAAGGTCGGCTATCCGGACAAGTGGAAGGATTATTCCGCGCTGGTCGTCGGCCGCGATTCGTACTGCCAGAACATGATGAACGCCGCGCACTGGCGCTTCGACGACGCGCTGTCCAAGCTCGGCAAGCCGGTCGATCGCACCGAATGGGGCATGACGCCGCAGACCTACAACGCCTACTACAACCCGTCGAACAACGAAATCGTGCTGCCCGCGGCGATCTTCACGATCCCCGGTGTCGTTGACGCGCAGGCGGACGACGCGGTCGTCTACGGTTACGCCGCCGCGAGCACGATCGGCCACGAGATCACCCACGGCTTCGACGACGAAGGCCGCCAGTTCGATCCCGCGGGCAACCTCACCGATTGGTGGACCGCGGACGACGCGAAGAAATTCACTGCGCACGCCGAACTGATGGTGAAGGAATTCGACGCCTACGAACCGCTGCCGGGCCTGCACATCAACGGCAAGGCCGCGCTCGGCGAGAACATCGCCGATTACGGCGGCATCCTGCTCGGCATGGACGCGTTCAAGAAGACCGAGCAGTACAAAAAGGGCGAGAAGATCGGCGGACTCACGCCGATGCAGCGCTACTTCCTCGGCTACGCGCTCGGCTGGATGACCCAGCAACGCGAGGAAGTGCTGCGTTCGCGCCTGCTGTCCGACGTGCACGCACCGGCGAAGTGGCGCGTGCTCGGGCCGATGTCGAACATCCCCGAGTTCTACGAAGCGTTCGGCGTGAAGAAAGGCCAGCCGATGTGGCGGCCCGAGGACCAGCGAGTGCACATCTGGTAAGACGCGTGCTGCACGGCTGGCGTCGCTGCTGCGGCGACGTCAGCCCCACACTTCTCCCATCACCCGCGCGAAGTTGCCGCCGAGGATCTTGCCGATGCGCGCGTCGGAATGGCCGCGGCGCGAGAGCAGCGCGCCCAGCGTCTCGAAGCGGCGCAGGTGGTTGAGGTCGGGGATGAACAGGTAGAGGTCGGGCGAACGGTCTTTCTCGAAGATGCCGTCCTCGATCATCCCCTGGATGGTCTCGCGGTTTTCCTTTTCGAACTTCGGCGTGCGATCCACCGGCGACAGCGTGGCGTCGGTGCCGAGGCCGACGTGGTCCTCGCCGCAGACATTGACCGCATGCTCGATGTGGCGGACCAGATCCTCTGCCATCGGCTGGCCCTGCTTGCGCAGGTAGGGCCAGAACACGATGCCCGCGACGCCGCCGCGGTCGGCCATCGCCTTGAGGTTCGCGTCGGTCGCGCAGCGCGGCAGGTCCGACAGCGCGCGGCAGCCGGTGTGGCTCATCAGCACCGGCGCCTTCGACGCAGCGATCGCCTCGCGCGTGGTGCGCTCGCCGCCGTGGGCGAGATCCACGCAGACCTTGCGCGCGTTCAATCGTTCGATCACCGCGTGGCCCAGGTCGCTCAGGCCCGCGTTGCCCGGCTCCATGCAGCCGTCGCCGACGAGGTTGCGCCGGTTGTGGGTGAGCTGGATCACGCGCACGCCCAGCGACTGGAACAGGTCGATGCGGTCGGGGTCTTCGCCAATCGGCGAGGATTCCTGGAAACCGTAGATCAACCCCAGCTTGCCTTCGCGCTTGGCGCGCGCGATGTCGTCGCCACTGCGGATGCCGACCAGCGCATCCGGGTGCTTCGCGAGTTCGCGCTCGTACTGCGCGATGGATTTAACGGTGGTCTCGAAAGCGTCGTGTCCGAAACGGAAACGCCCGCTCGGCGCGAGCGTCAGCAGCACCGCGGTCATTCCCGAGGCACGCGCATCGGCGAGCGCCCCAGCGCCGAGCGTGCCGTCGTCCGGATCGTCCATGCGGCCGAGGCCGCCGGCGCCGTCAATCGCGATCGCGTTCGTGTACGGAGCCCATTTCAGGCCTTCCGCACGCAACGCGCGCGCACCGAGCGCTCCGGCGAGCGCGAGCGCCGATCCGCTCCCGACCAGGAACCGCCTGCGTGTGAACATCGCCGCCTCCTGCGAGCTGTGATACGTGGCTAGAGCAAATCGCCGCCGGCCGAGAGCAGGTGCTCCATCCGATCGCCGAGTCCGCCGATCTCCAGCACGAGGCGGTCGATCTCTGCGGCATCCAGACAGTCGTAAGGGCGGTTCTCGCAGAGCTGCAGGTAGGGAACGCCGTCGAGCGGGCTGATCGCGAGGTAGCCGACCGGGCTTTCCCAGTTGAAGGCGAGCGCGCGCTTCAGGTCCACGCCGGTGGTCGGCGCGAGCACGGTCGAGACGCGCACGAAGCGGCGGCCGTCCTCGTTCTCGAGCTCGGCGAGGTAGATGCTCTGGTGGCGGCGGCCCTGTTCCAGCGACAGGCGCACGCAGACCAGGAACGGTTCGTTCGTGGTCAACTTGTAGCGCGCGAGCAAATGGCCGCGGATTTGTTCGAAATTGAGCATGGCGTCCCCGTTGAACCGTATGCTAACGCCATGAAGTCGGCGAAACAAAGCATTCGCACGCGCCGCACCGTTGCGAACGCATCGGCGGGTCCGGCGAGCGCGACACCGCGCGCAAGAGAATCCGCGCGCAACGCAGCGGCGACATCCGCGGAAACGCACATCCTCGCGGCGATCCGCGCGGTTCCCGCCGGCAGCGTGGCTGGCTACGGCGTGATTGCGCGCCGCGCCGGCCTGCCCGGGCGCGCGCGGCTGGTCGCGAAGATCCTGTCGGGCAACGACGACGCCACGCTGCCGTGGCATCGCATCCTGCGCAGCGACGGGCGCATCGCGTTCTCGCCCGATTCCAGATACCACAAAGAGCAAACCCGGCGCCTGCGCGCCGAAGGCGTGACGGTCGAATCCGGGCGCGTGCGGATGCCGGGCGGCGACGCCGATCTCGACGCCCTGCTGTGGGCGCCGCCGCGCCGCGCCCGCCGCTGAACCGCGCGTGGACGGGGCCTGATCTTCATGCCAAACGCCACGGGCGATACCGGTATCATGCGGACCTGATTCTCGGAGTCCGCATGTTCACCCGTCTCCCGAAAGCGATACAGGCCTTGTTGTGGATCAATGGCGGCATCTTCCTGCTGGAACTGATGGTGCACGGCGATGCGTTCGACCGCCTGGTCCTCTGGCCGCTCGGCGGCGGAACGCAGCCGGACAATCCGATCGCGTCGGTGCTAGGCAATTTCATCCCGTGGCAACTCGCGACCTACGCGTTTCTGCACAGCAACCTGCCGCATCTATTCTTCAACATGTTCGGCGTGCTGATGTTCGGCGCGCCGTTGGAGCATCTGTGGGGCACGAAGCGCTTCGTGACCTTCTATTCGATCTGCGTCGTGGGCGCGGGCCTGACCTACCTGGGCTGGGCCGCGCTGATGAACATCACGGTGCCTGTACTTGGCGCATCGGGCGGTGTGTTCGGCTTGCTGCTCGCATACGGCATGCTGTTTCCTAAGCAGCGAGTCATGCCGTTCCCCGGGCTGGAATTCGAAGCCAGAACGATGGCGATCGCCTACGGCGTGATCGAGTTGCTTTATGGCGTGACCGGTCTGGGGGGCGGCAACATCGCGCACTTTGCGCACTTGGGCGGCATGCTGTTTGGCTGGTTGGTGATTCGTTACTGGCGTGGACAACCGCCATTCCGTCGTCGTCGGCGTCCACCACCACCGCCGAAGTTCAGGGTCGTGCGCTGAACTGCGGCCTCAGAATCCTTCACGGAGCCGGACCTGATCCATCTCCTTGCGTAGCGACTTGAAAAACAGCACCGGCGCGAACCAGGTGTACGCGCAGAACGCGAGCCATGTGTACGAAAGCCACTGTGACCAGTCGTTGTGGCCTGCATCCTGGAACGCAATGTCCAGTATGCGGTAGACGATGAAGAAGGCGAGCAGGAGCAGCACCGAGCGCGTGCCGCCGCCTGCGCTCACGAACGCGTGGAAACGCCACCACAGTCCGAGTAGAAGGCTTGTGCGCGCTTTGACCGCGGCGAGCAGGGTCAGCGCACCGCGATCCTCAGGGTCGTTCTGCACCGCCCACACCGCATGCGCGCGTGCCTCACGCACATGGCCGCGCGCGAGCTCGATCCGCCCAAGCAGCACGATCGCATCGACGTATGCAGGATCGATCTCAAGCGCCTCGCGTGCGAAGCGTTCGGCCTCATCACGCCGGTTGCGATCGAGCGCGATCGCGCCTCGGACGGCGAGATTCTCGACGTCATCGGGCCCGAATTCGCAGGCCCGCTCGATGCTTTCCTGCGCATCGTCGATTCGGCCCCAGAGCGAATAGAGTGATGCGAGTTGGCGATGACACGTCGGCGAGCCGGGACTGATCTGCAGCGCCTGACGCAAGTGTTCCTCCGCGTCCCGGAAGCGCCGTCGAGCGACCAGCACCGCAGCGAGTGCAGTGTGCGCGAAGGCCGATTCGGACTCGAGCGCCAGCGCGGTCTTTGCTTCGTATTCGGCAGCGTGCAGGCGATGACGTCGCACCAGGCACAACGCGAGCAGTGCGTGCGCGTCGGCATCCTCGGGTTCGAGCGAGAGCAGCTCCGCAAGGTTCTCGATCGCAGCGTCGACCTGGCCACGGCGCAGGCGGTTCTGCGCGAGTTCGAAGAGTTGGCGCGTCGAGAAGGCCACGTCAGCGTAACGCCGTCGACAGCAGGCCGTTGCCGAGCCATGCCCCGATCGTCGGCTTCGCGATCACCATCGCGCCAACGACAAGCAGCAGGCCGTTCTTCGGCCGGCCACCGAAGTGCTTCCAGAGTTGGAAAGGCCGGCTCTGGAGGTTGTAGAGCGCATACGCACAGCCGAGCTTGAGCACCGTGATCGATAGCAGTGCGTAGGCAACGTCCACGTGATGGAACCAGCCCGCGTCCCAGGCCCACTCGATCCCCAGCAGCAGCGCCAGGCTACCGACGACGCTTGCGGCCACGAGTAGCCACTCGCGCGCACGCGTCGGGCTGCCCATGAACAGCGCGTTTGCGGCGAACCAAGGCAGCGCGAGCCAGCTTCCCACAAGCATCTGCGCGAATAGCGGCCACAGCGGATCGACGATCAATGCCTCCTGACTCGAAGGACGCGGTTCGTCGGGAATGCGATAGCGAGTGGCTGAACTCATCGAGTGCTGTGTTTGTCGAGGAACTCCAGCACTTCGTCGTACTGCCCGCCCTGGTTCGCGTAGCGAGCATGGTTGCGCGCAGTCGTGAGCCATTCGAGCGTGGTCGAACGCGTTTGTGCTAATGCAGCGCGCAGGTGTTCCATCGAGAGCGGGTGCTCGCTGGCTCCGGCGATCGACTGTTCGATCGCCTCGTCCACCGCGGTTTCGACGAGGTTGCGCAGGTCCGCTCCGGAAAATCCCGGGGTGAGCGAGGCGAGTTTCGCGCTGTCAATGCCATCAGCGACGGGCCGCTCGCGCAGCAGCAAGTCGAGGATGACCTTGCGCGCGGCTTGGTCCGGCGGCGGTACGAACAGCACGCGGTCGAATCGTCCCGGGCGGCGGAACGCGGGATCGACCGCCCAAGGCACGTTGGTTGCGGCGAGGATCAGTACTCCGCGGTTGTTCTGCGCGAAGCCGTCGAGCTCGGTCAGGAACTGGCTCGCCAGTTTCGCGGACGTGGCTTCGCGGCTGAATTGTCGCTTGCCGCCGAGCGCCTCGATCTCGTCGAAGAAAACTACCGCGGGCGCGCTTCGGCGCGCCTGCTCGAAGATCTCGTGGAGCTTGCGCTCGGATTCGCCGATGTACATGTCCAGCACGTCGGTGATCGCGACGTTGAAGAACTTCGCGCCGCATTCGCCCGCGGTGCCGCGGGCGAGCAGGGTCTTGCCGCAGCCCGGTGGACCGTACATCAGGATGCCGCCACCCGCGCTGCGCTTGAATCGCTCGAACAGCGAAGGTTTCAGGAACGGCGTGATGATTCGCCGCCGGATCTGCTGCTTGATCTCGTCGAGGCCACCGATGTCGGCGAAGATCACGCGTTCGAGCACGGGCTGGAGGATGCGTAGCACCTCGGCGCCACGCGTGTCGTCGTTCGCGATGCTGCGCTGCGCACGATTCTGGCTCGCCGACGCGAAGCTGACGACTTTCCCGCTCAGCTCCGAGCTCAGGCGCGGATCCTCGAGTGCGGCGTTCGCCGCGAGCGCTTCGCGGTAATGCGCCGCTGCCTGTTCCCGGTCGCCGGCGGCAAGGTGCGCCTTCGCGAGCAGCAGACGGCCTTCGGGGCTGTCGGGATCGGCCCATCGCATCGCGTCTCCGAGCGCATCGGACGCAAGCGCGCAGCCCGCCACCGAATTGCGCGTCGCAGCCGCGATTGCGTCGATATTGAGGCCTGAAAGCGCCAATGCGTCGTTCGCAGATTCGCCTGCGCTTTCCTCGGCGCAGGCTGCGAGCACGACTTCCAGCAACGCGGCGTTGCCTGGGCTTGCTCGCAAGGCGTCGAACAGGGCGGATAGGCGTGGTGAGTGTTCGCTGGACATCGATGAGCGGGAAGAATCGGGGAGGAATGGCGTGAGAAGGCGTTCGCTATGCGGGAAATTCTAGCCGATCGCCAAGATCCGGACGCGACGATTCACCGCCAGATCGAAACCGGCGTCGCGCGCAGCATCGGTTGCCCGGGCTTGCAGGCGTGGGCCTTGCCGAATTCCGGCAGGTTCGCGAGCGGGCCGTCCACGCGGTATTTCGCGGGCGACTGCAGCGCCAAAGATGCGTCGGCGGCTTCCGCCGCGCTGCTGTGCGCCCAGACCTTCGCGTAGGCCTCGAAGAAAGCGACATCCGGCGAGGATGGTGGCGGCAGCGGTTTCGTGGCTTGCTTCGAAGCGGCATGCTTTCCCGCGGCCTTGTGCGCGGTTGCAGGCGTCGGTGCGAACATCGTCGCGGTAGTGATCGGCGCATTTGCAGGCGACGCGGCGTGGAACGCATCCAGCGCGAGCTCGACGCCGGCGAGATCGGCGAGGTTCTCGTCGCGGGTCGTGCGACCGTCCGTTTTCGCCTCGCCTTGCGCCGGATAGGCGTCGTACTGCGCGACGATCGCCGCGGTGCGTTGTTCGTACGCCGCTGCCGCGGGCGGTGTCCACCAGTCGCGGATACGGCCGTCGGCGTCCACGCCGCGCCCCTTGCCGTCGATCGCGTGGTGCAGCTGCTGGCCGACCAGCGCACCGAGCGCGCCGTATTGCGCCGCTGGCTGCGACGACGCATCGAACGCCGGCGCCTGCAGGAACGCGGCGGTGACGACGAGACGGTTCAGCACGAGGTCGTAGCCGATGTACGGAGTCTGTGCGAGCACGTTCCAGTGCGGCGCGGCGGCGCGCTTGCCGATCGAGGCCATCTCGCGCTGGTGCTGCGAGGCGGCGATCGCGAGCATGTCCGCCGCGTATCCGTTTCCGAGCGCGAGGCCGGGCAGCAGGGGCGCGTCCGCGGGTTCGCCGATCTCGATGCGCAGCTTGTCGAGCTTGGCGAGCGCGGTCGCGCGCGTGCCGTCGTCCATCCATGCGCTGCGCTGGATCGCGTTGCGAAGCGCGGCACGCACGTTCTCGGCGACGCGCGCGGCGCTGTCCTTCGCGGCGGGCGTCAGGTAGCGCTCCGTGTAGGCATGGCCCATCGCCTCGCCGAAGGCGAGGTCGATCGCGTCGAGCACGGCCTGCGCGCGAGGCTTCGGCTGCACGTCGCCGGCGAGCACGCGGTCGTACAAGTCCGCGCGCGGGTCGTGGAATGCGCGCGACAGGTACGGCGCGAGCGCGTTCGCGGCGTGGAAGCGCAGGTATGCCTGCCATTGTTCGAGTGGAACGCTCGCGAGCATTGCGTCGGCCGCGCGGAAGAAACCGTCCTGCGCAAGCGAGATGCGATCGTCGTCGGCGTGCTGTGCGCGCATGAACTTGTCGAACGCGAGGTTCGGATAAGCCTTCGCGACGTCGCGAAGCGCGACCGGCCGGTACGCGCCATCGGGGTCGCGCGACTGCAGCAGCGACGGCGTCGCCTGCGCGAGCTGCATCTCGATGCCGAGCACCCAGCCGGATTCGGTGGACGCCTTCTCGGCCGGCGTGCCTGCCGCGCGCAGGATCGCTTCGATGTAGGCGCGATAACGGCCGAGCAGTGCGCGCGTCTCGGCGTCGGTGCGCGTGTAGTACTCCGGATCGGGCAAGCCCAGTCCGCCAGGGCTCGCGTAGCCGATCTGGCGAGCGGGGTCGCGGAGGTCCGCGTCGGCGGAAAAATTGAACAACACCGGCACGCCCGCGGCGTGCAGGTCGGCGATCATGCCCGCGAGGTCCCTGGATTTCTTCGCGTTAGCGATGCGCGCGAACAACGGTTGCAGCGGCGCGGCGCCGGCGCTTTCGATCGCGTTCTCGTTCATCCCGTCGGCCCAGAACAGCGCGAGCGTGCGTTGCGCGTCGTCGCGCGGCGCACGCGCAAGTTCCTCGAGCAGCGCCTGTTGCTGCGCGCGCGCGTTCGCGACCAGCGCGTCGAACGCGGACGTGCCGCCCGCCACGGGCGCAGGATGCGCCTTGATCCAGTCGGCGTTGACCGCGTCGTAGAAGTCGGTGCACGCCGACGCGGCCGGTGCGGTAGCGGTCGGCTTGCCCTTTTTCGGTTTCGTGTGCGCCGGCGCTGCATCGGCAACCGAAGCGAAGGCCAGCATCAGCATCGGGACCAGCAGCAGGACGGCGCGCTTCGCGGGCATCGATCGGTTCCGTGACGGGAGCCGCGAGTGTAGCAAGCCGCGTCGTCGGTTCTATCGCTGCGTCAACTTCAGCGATGCGCCCGGTTCATGCCCTGGGCGAAAAAAAAGCCCCCGCACGAGGCGGGGGCTGGTATCGCACGAAATCAGAACGAACGCTTACCAGATCACGACCTGCCGGTCGCCGTCGCGCACCATCTTGTCGCCGGCCTTGCACTGGAAGGCCTGCGCGAACGCGGCGATGTTCGACGGCGCGCCGATCGCGCGGAAGTTTGCCGGCGAATGCGGGTCGGTGTTCAACCGCACCTGCAGTTCCTGCGGGGTGAAGTTGCGGCGCCAGACGTTCGCGAAGTTCATGAAGAAGCGCTGGTTCTGCGTGTAGCCGTCCACCATCGGATCGGCCTGCTTCTTGTCCGCGAGCGCGCGCTGCAGGGCATCGAACGCGACGTTGACGCCGCCGAGGTCGGCGATGTTCTCGCCCAGCGTGAGCTTGCCCTTGACGTGCAGGTCCTTGCTTGCGTCGCCGGACGGATCCTTGACCGCGACGTAGTCGTCGAACTGCTGCACGAGCTTGGCGGTGCGCGCCTCGAAGCCCTTCTTGTCGGCATCCGTCCACCAGTTGCTCTGGTTGCCCTTGGAGTCGAACTGCGCGCCCTGGTCGTCGTAGCCGTGGGTCATCTCGTGGCCGATCACCGCGCCGATGCCGCCGTAGTTCACGGCGTCGTCGGCGTTGGCGTCGAAGAACGGCGGCTGCAGGATCGCCGCCGGGAACACGATCTCGTTCTGCAGCGGGTTGTAGTAGGCATTGACCGTCTGCGGCGTCATGCCCCATTCGGTGCGGTCCACCGGCTTGCCGATCTTGCCGAGCTGCCAGCGCGTGTTGAACTCGTTCGCGGCGAGCACGTTGCCCAGGTAGTCGTACTTGTTGACCTTCAGGCCATGCCATTCGCGCCACTTGCTCGGATAGCCGATCTTGGGCATGAACGTGGACCACTTCTCCAGCGCCTTCTTCTTGGTGTCGTCGCCCATCCAGGCGAGGTTGCCGATGCGCACCTTCAGCGCTTCGCGCAGGTTGTTCACCAGCTTTTCGGCCGCGGCCTTGTCCTCGGGCGTGAAGTACTGCTTGACGTAGATCTGGCCCAGCGCTTCGCCGGCCTGGCTGTTGACGGTCGCCAGCACGAGCTTCCAGCGCGGCTTGTCTTCCTTCTGCCCGCGCAGGGTGTGATTGTAGAACGCGAAGCGTTCGGCCGACAGCGCATCGTTCACGTAGCGCGCGGCGCCGTCGATCGTGTGCGCGCGGAAATACGCCTGCCACTGCTGCACCGGCACGTCGGTGAGCATCTTGTCGAATTCGGCGAAGAACTTCGGCTCGGCCGACGAGAAGCCCTTGACGTCCTTCACGCCGACGCCCGCGAAGAACTTCTCCCAGGAGAAGTGCGGGGTGATCTTGTCGGCTTCGGCGACGGTGACCATCTTGTACTGGTTCGCGGTGTCGCGCGCCTCGATCGGCGTCAGCGAAACCGTCGCCAGGCGCGTCTCGATCGCCATCGTCCACGCGGCCTGCTGCCTGGCGTCGGCGTCGGAGAAGCCGGCCAGCTTGAAGTTTTTCTCGATGTGCGCGACGTAGGCGTCGCGGATGTCCTTGTACTTGTCCTCGAGGTAGTACGCACGCTCGGGCAGGTTGGTGCCGCCTTCGCCCGCGTAGCCGATGTTCATCGTCGAGTTCTTGAAGTCGGCCTGGCCGCCGAAGCCGAACACGTCTACCAGGCCCTTCGCATAGTTCGCGTCAATGTAGGTCGCGATGTCGGCGGGCGTCTTGATGGCGTCGATCGTGGCGAGCAGCGGCTTGAGCTTCTTCGCGGCCGGAACGCCGTTGAAGCGCTTGTCGTCCATGCCGCTGGCGTAGAAGTCTCCGACGATCTGCTCGATCGAACCTAGGCCGTGCGGCGCCTTGCCCAGCGATTCGACGATCGACTTCTGCGCCTTCTCGGAGCGGTCGCCTAGCATCTCGAACGTGCCCCAGCTCGTGCGATCGCTCGGGATCGCGTTCGCCGCGAGCCACTTCTTGTCCACGAAGCCGTGCAGGTCGTCGCAGGGATTGATCGAGGTGTCCAGGTCGGACTTCTTCAGCGCGCTGGTCGGGCCGAGGTCGGCCGACGCCGCGACGGCGGAGGTCGCGCAAGTCGCGAGCGCGACCAGCACGGCAATATGCAGGGGATTGCGGGAACGCTGGTTCATGGAAACTCCGGAAACGAACGGTGAAGAAACGAATGGATGAAGAAACAGGCGGATGGAATAACGCTGCAATCTTGGATTTGGCCGCGCCGCGTGGGCGCACGATCCATTAGTGTAGGGCGCGGCTACGGCCAGCGGGGGTGTCGAAGGTCATGCCGTGGCGACGACAGGCCGAACGGCTGCCGCGCGTGTTAATTTCGCGTTTCGGCCTAACGGGAGCGGTCCATGCAAGTCACCTTCTATGGCGCGGCCGGCGGCGTGGTCACCGGATCCAGCCACCTGCTGGAAGCCGCGGGCAAACGCATCCTGCTGGACTGCGGGATGGTGCAGGGCAGCCGCGAGGCCGAGGCGAAGAATGCCGCGCCGTTCGCGTTCGATCCGGCCTCGCTGGACGCGCTCGTGCTCAGCCACGCGCACATCGACCACATCGGCCGCGTGCCGCTACTGGTCAAGCGTGGATTCTCGGGCCCGATCTTCGCGCAGGCCGCGACTTGCGACCTGCTGCCGGTGATGCTGCTTGATGCCGCCTCGGTCTCGCAGCACGACGCCGACGCCGCCAATCGCCACCGTGAACGCGGCGAACCGGAAATCGAGCCGTTGTACACCGCCGACGACGTCGCGCCGGTGCTGAAACTGCTGCGTCCGCTGCCCTACGACGCGATCACGCAAATCCTCCCCGGCGTGAACCTGCGGCTGCACGATGCGGGACACATCCTGGGCTCGGCGATCGTCGAGGTGTCGGCCGACGGCAAGACGCTGGCGTTCTCCGGCGACATCGGCATGAAGGGCACGCCGATCCTGCGCGATCCTTCCGATCCGCCGCGCGCCGACCTGATCCTGATGGAATCAACCTACGGTGACCGCAACCACAAGGACCGTGCGGCGACCGTGACCGAGCTCGGCGAGATCTTCGCGTCGGCGCGCAGCGGCGGCGGCAACGTGATCATTCCCGCGTTCGCGGTCGGGCGCAGCCAGGAACTGCTGTACTGGTTCGCGCAGCATTTCGACGACTGGAAACTCGGCGATTGGAAGATCTTCCTCGACAGCCCGATGGCCGCGAAGGTGATGGCCGTCTACGACCAGCACGAGGAATTGTTCGACGATGACGCGGTCAAGGTCTGGCAGGGACGCGTCACGCCGTTCCGGTTGCCGAACCTCGTCGTCACCGAAAGCGGCGACGATAGCAAGACGATCAACGCGGTGCGCAGCGGCGCGATCATCGTCGCCGGCTCGGGCATGGCCAATGGCGGGCGCGTGCGGCACCACCTCGCGAACAACCTCGCCAATCCGAAGGCGCACGTGATCTTCGTCGGCTACCAGGCCGACGGCACGCTCGGCCGACTGCTCGTGAACGGGCTCAGGCACGTGAAGCTGTTCGGCCACGACGTGCCGGTGAAGGCGCAGATCCATACCGTCGGCGGATTGTCGGCGCACGCGGACCAACAAGGCCTGATCGCGTGGTATGGCGCGAGTCCGAACCATCCGCCGGTTGCGCTGGTGCACGGCGAGAATCCCGCGCGCGATACGCTGAGCGGGAAATTGCGCAAGCAATTCGGCATCGACGTCACCCTGTCGCAACCGGGCATGACGCGGCAGGTCTGAGTAACGACACGATCACACGGGGCACATGCATGCAGTCGATGACCGAAGCCGAACACGATCGCACGAACTTCCGCTACTACGACCTGCTGGTCGGCGGCATGGTCGGCGTGCTGCTCTGCGCGAACCTGATCGGGCCCGCGAAAACCTCGATCGTGCCGGCGAGCTGGCCGCTGATCGGCGGACTGGTGTTCGGCGCGGGCAACCTGTTCTTCCCGATCAGCTACATCTTCGACGACGTGATGACCGAAGTATACGGCTATGCACGCGCGCGCCGCGCGACCTGGGCCGCGTTCGGCGCGTTGCTGTTCGCGAGCCTGATGTCGCAGGTGATCATCCGCATGCCGGTTGCGGCCAGCGAGCCGTTCAACGCCACCTTGCAACCCGCGCTGGAAGTCGTGTTCGGCGCTACGTGGCGGATTGCGCTGGCGTCGCTGGTCGGTTTCTGGGTCGGCGATTTCGTCAACTCGTACGTGATGGCGAAGATGAAACTGTGGACGAACGGACGCTGGCTGTGGACGCGCACGATCGGCTCGACCGTGTTCGGCGAGGCGGCCGACAGCCTGACGTTCTACCCGATCGCGTTCCTCGGCATCTGGCAGGGCCAGACCGTCGTCAAGGTGATCTTGTTCAACTGGACGATGAAGGTGATCGTGGAGATCGTGCTCACGCCGGTCACGTACGCGGTGGTCGGATTCCTCAAGCGCCGCGAGAACGCCGACACCTACGACACCCACACGCGCTTCAATCCCTTCAGCCTGCGTGACGAGGGCGACGTGCGCGAATACCGGCGCGGTTGAATGCCATGCGGACGGATCGTTTCCCGTGACGGATTCCCGCAAGCGCCGACCTCGTGCTGAAGCCGCTATTTCTTCTCGGAGACGGAGATCCCGCGCAACAGTGATTCGAGCAGCGCACGATTTTCGGCGGAAGACTTCTTCGTGGTGACGGATAGGTGGATGTCTATCCAGGTGCCGGACTGCACCAGATGCGCGCGGATATGTGAGTTGGTGATTTCCGGGATCGCCGTCTCGTAGACGATCGCATCCCAGTTGCCGATCTTCTCGAACGATACGTCGCGCGGTTCCGGCAAGCCGTTCTTCTTCCAGTCCGCCGTTTCCTGTTGCCAGAACGCGGCGATTCCCTTGAACCCGTCCGCCGATTCGAACCATCCCGAGATGAAAAGCGCCCGGCTCTCTTCCGTGAGGGAGAAATACCTCGGATTGTCGGGCGAGCCTTCCAGCGCCTGCGCTTTCAGCGGCGGCACGCCCCTGGGGATGGTCATGACGAGCTTGCTGACCGGAACGGAGAGCGAATATGCTTGTTGAGTTTCCTGGATCCGGAGAATCAGCGGATTTTCAGCCTTGGCCGCGGCCTGGATGCCGATGAGGAGCAGGCAACAAGCAAGCAGGGAGGCGATCACACGATGCGGCATCGGTGCGGTCCAGTGCGTAGGCAGGGGACAGGATACCGTGTCCGCTGCCGAGGTTGATTCCAACAAGAAAAGACCGGCGCGAGGCCGGTCTTTTCTCGAAGCGGTGAAAAACGGCGATTACTTCTTCTGTGTCGCGACCCATCTATCGATCTTCGCCTCGAGCACAGCCAGCGGCAACGCGCCGTCCTTGAGCAGCTCGGTGTGGAAGCCGCGCACGTCGAACTTCGCGCCGAGTCGCTGCTTCGCCTTCGCGCGCAGCTCGGTGATCTTCATCTGGCCGGTCTTGTACGCCAGCGCCTGGCCCGGCATCGCGATGTAGCGCTCGACCTCGGCGATGACGTCGGTCTTGCTCATCGCCGAGTTGTCGAGCATGTAGGCGATCGCCTGGTCGCGCGTCCAGCCCTTGGCGTGCAGTCCGGTGTCCACGACCAGGCGCATCGCGCGGAACTGCTCGTTCTGCAGCTGGCCGAACTTCTGGTACGGATCGGCGTACATGCCCATCTCGTAGCCGATCGTCTCGCAGTACAGCGCATAGCCCTCGATGTACGCGGTCTCGCCGCCGAAGCGGCGGAACATCGGCAGGCCGGTCTGCTCCTGCTGGATCGAGATCTGGAAGTGGTGGCCCGGGATCGCTTCGTGCAGGAACAGGTCTTCCATCTCCCAGGTCTTGCGCGCGGGCAGATCGTAGGTATTCACGTAGAAGATGCCCGGGCGCGAACCGTCCTCGCTCGGCGGCTGGTAGGAACCGCCGGCCGCTGATTTTTCGCGGTAGGCCTCGACCGGGCGGATCTCGAACTTCGCCTTCGGGTGGATCGCGTAATCGGTCGGCACGCCCTTCTCGATCTTCGCGAGCACGCCGTTGTAGCCGTCGAGCAGGGCCTGCTTGGTCGAGAAGGTGAACTTCGGATCGGTGTTGAGGTAGTGGAAGAACGCCTTGAGGTCGCCCTTGAAGCCGACCTGCGCGCGCAGCGCGTCCATTTCCTTCTTGATGCGCGCGACTTCCTTCAGGCCGATCGCATGGATCTGTTCGGGCGTTTCGTTCGTCGTGGTCATCATCCGCACGTCGTAGGCGTACCAGGCCTTGCCGTCGGGCAATGCGCTCAGGCCGACGGTGTCGCGGGTGTGCTGCATGTAGTCGTTCGCGATGTAATCGCGCAGCTTGCGATACGACGGCATCAACTGATCGGTGATCAGGTGGCGGTAGGCGTCGGTCAGGCGTGCCTTGTCGGCGTCGGAGAAGTCCTTGGGCAGGTTCTGGATCGGACCCCAGAACTCGGTGTCCTCGGGTTTGTCCTTGATCACCGCGTCGAGCTGCGGGAGCACCTTCACCATCAGCACCTTCGGCTGCACGATGCCCTTGCCAACGCCTTCCTGCATGTTGGCGATCGCCTGGTCGTAGATCGCCGGGATCTTCGAGGCGCGCGCGAGCCAGTTGTCGTAGTCCTTGACCGTCTGGAACGGCTGCGCGTTGGTGCCCGAGCCGAGCTGGACCGCGAGCAGGGCGAGGTTGTTGAACTGGTCGATCGGCATCAGCTCGTTGTGGAAACGCTCGCCGTCGATCGCGTCCTGCTGCTGCTTGACGAACATGTCGTACGACAGCCGCGCCTGGCCGGCCAGGCCCGCAGGACCGATCGCCTTGGCCTTCGCGAGCCACTCGGCGTTGAATGCGTTGGTCTTCTCGATGTAGTCCTTGGCGAGGAAGTTCGGCAGCTGGTCGTTGTAGCGCGGATCGCCGACGAAGGTCGCCTGCACCGGGTTGAGCTTGAGCTGGGCTTCCCAGAAGTCCGTGTAGAGCTTGTCGAGTTTTGCGGCCTTGTCGGCGGCCGGAGCGCTGGCCGATGGCGTGGCGGCGGGTGACATCGCGGCATCTTGCGCGAAGGCGGGCGTCGCGGCCAGCAAGGTGGCGGCGATCGCGAGCACGAGTACGGACTTTTGCATGGAGATTCCTGGTTCGATGAATGCGTAAGGGCGGGCCCGGAGATATCGGGCGAACGGACGGCGTCGGCCGGAGCGCAGGATGCGGTCGCGCGGCGCGCGCCGCACGGGCCGAAGGTCACGGTGAAGGCGAGAAAGGCATCTGCCCTGGCGAGACCGCTCCGCCGGAAATGATGAAAGTCATCGCCTGGTCCACGCTCCAGTCGGTCGGGATCACGTCCTCGACCGGCACGACGAGCAGGTAACCGCCGGTCGGGTTGGGCGTGGTCGGCACGAACACCGCCGCGTGTTCGCGACCGCTCGCGTCGTCGCGGAACGTGCGCGTGACGAAACCCACCGTCTTCGTGCCCGCGTGCGGGAACGACACCAGCACCACGCGCTGGCCGCCGCCGTCGGGCGGCGAGGACATCAGGTCGAGCAGTTGTCGCGCGCTGCCATATACCGTTTTCGCGAGCGGGATACGGCGGATCGCGGCGTCGAACCATTCCAGCACGCGTTGTCCGGCGACGCGCCGCGCGAACCAGCCGACGAGCAGGATCAGCAGCACCGTGGCGACCACGCCGATCGCGGTCAGCGCCCAGGCATCGGCGAGCCACCCGAACTGCGGATGCTCGCGCGCGATTTCGGCGAGCAACGGCCCGATCGCCGGCTTGCTCAGGTCGGACAGCAGCCCGAACACGAACTTGAAGACGACCCAGGTCAGCCAGATCGGCAGCAGCGTGAGCAGGCCGGTGACGAACAGCACACGCAGCGGCGCGCGCGCGGGTTCGGCAGGGTTCGAAGCGGGTGACGCGGCGCTCAGCGGCCGCCCTCGCGCACCACGCGGAAGCCGACGTCGTCGTATCCCTTGTCGGCGCCGTGCGCGTTCGGGTTGCTCGAGTTGTGGTCGCGCCAGTTGCGTCCGGCGACCAGGTGCTGCCCGCAATCGCTCGCGCAGTCCGACAGCCAGTTGTTGAAGCGCGCGTCGATCGCGGGCGCGCCGCCACCGGCATTGCCCGTCTCGTTCCAGTCGGCGACGTTGGGCAGGCGATAGCGCGCGCCGCCGCGCGAGTTCAGCCACTGCACATAGGCGTTCGCATCGCTCCAGCTCACGCAGACCACTGGTGCATCGTCGCCCTGGTCGAAGCCGGGTTGCGTCCAGTTGCGATGGCGGCCGAGCATCGCGGAGAAGATCTTGCGGGTCGAGCAATCCGCCGCGGGGCGCTGGGTCGCGTTGACGAACTGCGCGTACTCGTGGCGGGTGACTTCGCCGCGCGCGAGCGCCGCGCCGCGCAGCGGCACGTAGTTTCCGCTCACCGGTGCGGCCGCGACCGGCGCGACGGCCGCGACAGCCGCAGGCTTCGCCGAAGCCTGCGCGGCTTTCGCGAGCGCGATCTCGCGCGTCTTCGCGCGGTTGTAGGGGTCGGCGAGGTTCATCTGTTTCGCCAGCGTGTCGGTGCGCAGCAGCGCGGCGGTGTCGGGCGCGACGGTCGCCTGGCCCGCGCGTTTGGCCAGCGCATTCGCGAGTGCGGTCTGGTAGCCGCGCCAGGCCGGAGCGGTCTCGGCGATCGTCGCGTCGGCGAGCAATTGCGCCTTCTTCTGCATGTCCAGCACGCGCTTGTCGTTCTTGTCGCTGTTCTGCGCGATCGCGCGCGCCTGTTGCGCGGACATCGCGGCGAGCGTGTCTCCGATGAGCTTGTTCGAATCGGCCGAACCCGGCGCAAGTTTCCAGGCCATCAGGCCGAGGTCCACCGCGCTCTCGCCCGGCGGCGCGGTGAGGTTGCCATGCGCGATCGCGTCGCGCGCGGCGCCAAGCACGGCCGCGTCGGGCGCGATCGAGGCGGTTGCCGATGGCGTCGCGGCGGCCGGTGTCGTTGTCGGCGAGATTGGCGTCGCGGCGGCGGGCGGCGGGGCAACAGCGGCGGATGTAGGGTTTGTGGCTGCGGCAACGGCCGTGCTCGCGGGTGCGGGTGATGGTGTGGGCGCCGCGACGATCGGCGCGGGCGCGGCGACGACGGGCTTGGGCGCGGGAGGAGCCGTATGCGCCACGACGGCTGCGGGCGCGGACATGGCGGCCGTCGCGGCCTGTGTGCCCGCGCGCGATCCGAAATGCGGAAGGCGATCGCGCACGGCGAACAGCCCGCCACCGACCAGCAACACGCCACCGAGCGCGAGTACCGCGGGTTTCTTCCAGATCTGGCCTTCGAGCGCGTGGTCGGTCTTGCGCAGGATCCGCGCGCCGATGTTGCTGCCGGTGCGGTGCGCGACGGCGTCGAGCGCGTGCATCATCGCCTGCGCGTTGCGGAAGCGCATCGCCGGCTGCTTCGCCATCGCCTTGTCGATGAACGTCTGCCAATGGCGCTTCGAGGACGGCAGCCGTGGCACTTCCTTCTGCGCGTGCATCAGCGCCAATGCGAGCGCGTCGTTCGACTTGAACGGCAGCTCGCCGGTGAGCAGGTCGTAGGCGAGCACGCCCACGCTGTAGAGGTCGGCGCGGCCGTCGACTTCGTCGCCGCGGGCCTGCTCGGGCGCCATGTAGCCGGAGCTGCCGACCGCCAGGCCCGCGGTGGTGATGCGCGAGGTGTCGCGCTTGGACAGGGCGATGCCGAAATCGGTGAGCAGCGGCCGGTCGGCGGCGTCGAACAGGACGTTCTCTTCCTTGACGTCGCGATGCACGATGCCGCGCGCATGCGCGTAGCCGAGCGCGGACAGCAGCGCGCGCAGCACTTCGACGATGCGTGCCTCGTTGTTCGACAGATCGCGCTGCGCGAGGTCGCCGTTGGGCAGGTAGGGCATGATGTAGTACATACGCCCGTCCGCCGTGCGCCCGACTTCGTAGATGTTGACGATGCACGGGTGCGAGAGCTTGGCGATCGTGCGCGCCTCGTGCTCGAAGCGCGACTTGCTGGTTTCGTCGGTGAGCGCCTCGCGCTCCATCACCTTGATGCTGACCGGCCGATCCAGCGATTCCTGCATTGCCAGATACACGGTCGCCATGCCGCCCTGGCCCAGGCGCCGCAACAGGCGATGCCCGGGAATCGTCGGGAATTCGCCCGGATGGGTCGCCTGCTGTTTTCCGGCGGGTGTCACGGGCGGGCTACCGGGTGCGGGCATGGTCGAGGGCGCCGTTCGTTGGCGTGGCACGGGGGGATAAAGAGCATACGGCAGCCCACGCGTCCCCGAAAGCGTACTGCGAAGTATTCGCAGGCCACCAGTATGCACGCCCCGGACATGGGGGCGACATCAGGGCGACCGATCAGTTCTTGCGGTGGCGGCGGCCGAACAGGCCGCGCAGCCCGGGGCGTTGCGGGTCGGCGGGCTGTGCCGTCTGGTCGGTCGGCGACTGTGCGGCTTCGGCCGCGTTCATGCCCCCCTTGCCTCGACCGTTGCCAAGCACGCGTACGAGGCGGAAGCCGAGATCGTCGAAGCCACGCGCGCCTTCGCGTGCACCCACGCCCGTGTGGTCGCGGTTGCGCCAGGAACGTCCGCCGACGGAGTGTTTCTTGCAGGCATCGGCGCAGTCGAACAGCCACTCGCTGACGTTGGCATCGAGGCCGACCATGCCGATCGCGTTTGGCGAACCCGAATTGGCGGCGACGGTTCCGTCGTGCGACGAGGCAGAGCCGTTGCCGCCGGCGGTCGCCATCTCCCATTCCGCACGCGAAGGCAGCCGATAGCGCTTGTTGTCGCGCTGGCTGCGCCATTGCGCATAGGCGAGCGCATCGTCCCAGCTCACGCAGACGATCGGGTGATCGCCCTGCTGCTGGAAGCCGGGATCGGACCAGTTCCGGTGCGAGGAGAAATCGAACATCCGGTTGTTGCTGCACGGCGAAGCGGGGCGCTGGGTCGCGGTGACGAACTCGGCGTATTCGTGGTGCGTGACCGGCGCGCGCGCGATCGCCGCGGCGGGAAATCCCGCGATCGGTCCATGCAGGGGCACGAAATCCGGGCCCAGCCGCGCAGCCATCTGCGCGTTCATCGCAGGGGTCAGGCCCTGGCGGGAATTCGCGAGTGCGGCCGCATCTGCGGATGGCGCGGTCTCATCCGACGTCGCGCCGGCGGCCGCAGGTTTCGTCGAAGCCGTGGCGGACGCTGGATTCGATGCCGTGGCTGCTGCTGGCGACGCACCCGTGCTGTCGGAGCTGGATTTCGCCGCTGTCGCCGGGTTCTTCGCGAGGACGGCCTGGTCGGACGCCGATGCTGCGGCTGCCGCCGTTGACGGAGCCGTTGCCGGCACCGGCACCGGCAGGGTGATCGGCGCCGAATTCGCAACCGTGCCTGCGTGGGTCAGGAACACGTCTTGCGGTTTCGGCTTGGCGCTCGCCTGATCGTGCACGACCACCACCAGCGGATGCGAGGCATCGGTACTACCCGGGAAAAATGCCGCGCGATGCTGCGTGACATAGACCCCGCCCGCGACGAGCGCCGCGCCGCCGAGCGCGAGCCCGAGCGGGCGTTTCCAGTTCCTGCCGCCGGTCGTCTGGTCGTAACGACGCATCACGCGCCCGCTCAGTCGGTTGCCACTGCGCTGGTCGAGCTTGTCCAGCGCGTCGAGCATCTGCTGCGCGGTCTGGAAACGGTCGTCCGGCGACTTCGCCATCGCCTTGTCTATGAAGCCCTGCCAATGCTTCTTCGCGACCGGCAGGCGCGGGACGGGTTTCTGCGCGTGCATCAACGCCAGCGACACCGCATCGGAGGAACGGAACGGCAGCTCGCCTACCAGCAATTCGTAGGCGAGCACACCGACGCTGTACAGGTCGGCGCGTCCGTCCACCGCGTCGCCGCGCGCCTGCTCGGGCGCCATGCAGCCGGAACTGCCGACCGCGAGGCCGGCGGTGGTGATGCGCACATTTTCGTTCTTGGCCAGGGCGATGCCGAAGTCGGCGAGCAGCGGCCGGTTGTCGGAATCGAACAGCACGTTCTCGAGCTTGACGTCGCGGTGCACGATGCCGCGCGAATGCGCGTAGTCGAGCGCGTCGAGCAGCGCGCGCAGCACGTCGGCGATGCGCGGCTCGTCGTTGCTCAGTTCGCGCTGCGAGAGATCGCCGTTGGGCAGGTAGGGCATGATGTAGTACATGCGCCCGTCCGCCGTGCGGCCGACTTCATAGATGCTCACGATGCTCGGGTGGCTGAGCTTGCCGATCGTGCGCGCCTCGTTCTCGAAGCGCTGCTTGCTGGTTTCGTCGGTGAGCGCGTTGAACGCCATCACCTTGATGCTGACCGGGCGATCCAGCGATTCCTGGTTCGCCAGATAGACCGTGGCCATGCCGCCCTGGCCCAGCCGCCGGATGATGCGGTAACCGGGAACCTCGGGGAAGTTCGCGATCTCGTCGGCGGTCTGGACGACGGTGACCTTGGGGTCGGTGGTGTTGGGAGGGCCCTGCATGTCGTATGGCTGGTCGCTGGCCTGCACGTTCGCCTCCGCAGCATACGGCAGCCCGGCAGCGACCGGAAGCGGCCGACGATGAACGAGGAATCTCCCGTTGGCGCGTTAACGCCGCGTATCCGCTTCGGTTGACGCTTAAAAGCGAGGACGCGGAATCAGAACAGCAGCGAGGCCATCCTGCGCCGGTACGCGCCGACCAGTTCGGCGTCCTCGATCACGCGGAAGGCATCTATCAGTGCCTTTTTCGGCAATCCGTCCTGATAGCCGCGGTCGCGGCGGAGCATTTCAAGGAACTGCTCCAGGCCGCCGGCCGCGTCGCCCGCGACGATCCGCTGCGCACCGAGCAGGTGCCGCGCGCGCAGGTCGTCGGGATTGGCCGCGATCGCGGCGTCGAGCACCGCGACGGGCGGCGCGTCCTTGACCGCGGAAAGGAACGCCAGCCGCGTGCGCGCGTTCACCGCGCGGTCGTCGGTGGAAAGATTCGCCGGCAGCGCGTCGAGCAGGGTTTCGGCTTCGTGCGCCGCGCCGGCCTTGAGCAGCGCGAGGGCGAGGTCGAGTTGCAGCGAATGCTGGTCCGGCACAGCCGCCACGGCCGCGCGCAGGCGCACGACTTCGGCGTGCGGATCGGCGGGCGCGGGCGCATCGGCAACGACTGCATCGGCCTCGGGTTCGTCGGGTGCGAGCGGCTCGATGCCGTGGTGCTTGAGCAGTTCGCGCACCTGGCTTTCCGGAAGCGCGCCCTGGAAGCCGTCCACGGGCTGTCCGCCCTTGACCAGGATCACGGTCGGGATCGAGCGGATCTGGAACGCGGCGGCCAGTTCCTGTTCCTTGTCCACGTCGATCTTCGCGAGCCGGAACGCGCCGTGGTATTCGGCCGCGAGCTTCTCGAGGATCGGTCCGAGCGTCTTGCACGGCCCGCACCACGCGGCCCAGAAGTCGACGAGTACCGGCGTTTGCACCGATGCCTGCAATACGTCGGCCTCGAAACCCTCGACGGTCGCGTCGAAGGCGTGGATGTTGGCGGTGTCGGTCATGGCAAGACGGTCCGGAAATTCGATGAACAATGAAATGGTGTCGGCGCGCGCGAATGCAAGTCGCGATATGCAACACCCATCAATACCCCTCGAGTTCCTCGCCTTGCGCTCTCGACGGCGTGGGTTCGGTGCGCGCCTGCAACGGCACCGCGATGCCTTCGCGCTTGTAAACCACGCCGGCCTTCATCACGAATCGCACGTCCTCGAGCAGCGCGATGTCCGCGAGCGGATCGCCCTGCACGGCGACGATGTCGGCGTACTTGCCCGCGGAAATGCTGCCGAACTCCTTGTCGTGATGCAGCAACTGCGCGGCATGCGTGGTCGCCGCCTGGATCGCGACCAGCGGCGGGATGCCGGCCTGCACCATGTACTCGAACTCTTTCGCGTTCTGGCCGTGCGGATACACCGCCGCGTCGGTGCCGAAGGCGATCTTCACGCCGGCGCGATAGGCCTTGCCCGCGGTGGCCTGGATGATCGGCCCGACCAATTTCGCTTTCGCGGCAACCTGTACCGGATAGTAGCCGGGCACGCCGGCCTTCTCCTCGACGTACTTGCCCGCGATGATCGTCGGCACCAGCCAGGTGCCGTGCTCCTTCATGAGCCTTATGTCCTCGTCGTTCATGAAGGTGCCGTGCTCGATCGAATCCACGCCACCGATCACCGCGCGGCGGATCGCCTCGGCGCCGTGCGCGTGCGCGGCGACGGTGAAGCCGTAGTCGTGCGCGGCGGCGACCACGGCCTTGATCTCCTCGATCGTCATCTGCGCGTTGTCCACGCTCGCGCTCTGGTCGAGCACGCCGCCCGACGGCATGATCTTGATCAGGTCGGCGCCTTCCTTGTAATGCTGGCGCACCGCAGCCCACGTCTCGTCCGGCGAATTGATGATGCTGTCCTTCGCCCCGAGATTGCCCTGCAGCTCGTGGCGGTAGTTATCGGTGGGATCGGCATGGCCGCCGGTGGAACCGATCGCGACGCCCGCGGTGAACACGCGCGGCCCGGGAATGACGCCGGCATTGATCGCGTTGCGCAACGCGACCGAGTCGTAGGAATTGTCGGCGACGTTGCGCACGGTGGTGAAGCCGGCGAGCAGCGTGCGCCGCGCATAGACCACGCCGCGGATCGCGAAGTCGGCGATGTTCCAGTGCACCTTGTCGGTGTATTCGCTCGGGCTGGTCTGCATGGTCAAGTGCACGTGGCTGTCGATCAGGCCGGGCAGGCAGGTCGCATTGCCGAGTTCGATCACGCCACCACGCCCGTCGGCCGCGCCCGCGCGTACCGAGCTGATGCGATCGCCGACGACCAGGATGGTCGTTTCGCCCAGCATCTTCCCGGACTCGACATCCAACAGGTGGCCGCAGTGCAGCTGGATGTCGGCAAACTGGACAAGCTGGGCATCGGCCGTGTCGATCGCGAGTACGCAGGCGAGGGCCGAAGTCAGGGCGAGGGCGTGAAGCAGGCGGGTACGCATGGTCGGTCCGTGATCGGGAAGGAAGCCGCAATGGTCGCGCAGCGCGTGGTCGGCGCATAGTCCCTGCGTTCGGAACCGCGATGGCACGCCTTTACGCAATCTTTATTTCGCGACGCGGAATTCCTACGCCTTTCTTATGCAGCGGTTTCCATAGTGGGCGCAACCTCGTTGCGGTGCCGCTGCCATGGACTTCGTCTATCTCGGGTTGATCCTCGCATTGAGCCTGGCGAGCGTGGGCTACCTGTGGCTCTGCGATCGGCTGGAGGACCGGAAATGAACGTCCTCTACCTGATCTCGGCGATGGCATCGATCGCATTGAGCATCTACCTGCTGGCCGCACTGCTCAAGCCGGAGTGGTTCGAGTGAGCGCGAACTCCTGGCTGCAACTGGGCTTGTACTTGGCCGCCCTGATCGCGCTGGTCAAGCCGCTCGGCGGGTACATGGCGCTGGTCTTCGCGGACGAGCCCAACCGGGTCAACCGCTTCGGTGCGCGCTTCGAGCGCGTGACCTACCGGATCTGCGGGATCCGCGGCGACGAGGAAATGGACTGGCGCCGCTACTCGCTCGCGATGCTGGCATTCAACCTCATCGGACTGCTGGCAGCGTACGCGCTGCAGCGAATGCAGCGATGGCTGCCGCTCAATCCGCAGCATTTCGGAGCCGTGAGCCCGGATTCCTCGTTCAACACCGCGATCAGTTTCGCAACGAACACCAACTGGCAGGGCTACGGCGGCGAATCGACGATGAGCTACCTGACCCAGATGCTCGGTCTGGGCGTGCAGAACTTCCTTTCCGCCGCGACCGGCATCGCGGTGCTGATCGCACTGGTCCGCGGCTTCGCCCGGCACACCGCGAAGACGATCGGCAACTTCTGGGTCGACATGACGCGCGGCACGCTGTACGTGCTGCTGCCGCTTTCGCTGGTCCTGTCACTGGTGCTGGTCTCTCAGGGCGTGGTGCAGAACTTCTCGCCCTGCAGGGACGTGCCGCTGCTGCAGCCGGCCACGATCACCGAAACGGTCAAGGATGCCGCCGGCAACGCGGCCAAGGATGCCCACGGCAAGGACGTCACGAAGCAGACGACGCTGACCACGCAGAGCCTGCCGCTCGGCCCGGCCGCGTCGCAGGTCGCGATCAAGCAGCTCGGCACCAACGGCGGCGGCTTCTTCAACGCCAATTCGGCGCACCCGTACGAAAACCCGACGCCGCTGAGCAACTTCCTCGAGCTGCTGTCGATCCTGCTGATCCCCGCCGCGCTCTGCTACACGTTCGGACGCATGGTCGGCGATACCCGCCAGGGCTGGACGCTGCTCGCCGCGATGGGGGTGATCCTGGTGCCGCTGATGGTCGCCTGCACGATGGCCGAGCAGGCCGGAAACCCCGCGTTTGCGCACCTGGGCATCGACCAGTCCGCATCGGCACTACAGGCCGGCGGCAACATGGAAGGCAAGGAGACGCGTTTCGGCATCGTCAATTCGACGATCTGGGCGACCGCGACCACCGCCGCTTCGAACGGCTCGGTCAACGCGATGCATGACTCGTTCACGCCGCTCGGTGGATTGATCCCGATGTGGCTGATCCAGCTCGGCGAGGTGATCTTCGGCGGCGTCGGTTCGGGGCTTTACGGAATGATTGCGTTCGCGGTCGTCGCGGTGTTCATCGCGGGCCTGATGGTCGGGCGCACGCCCGAATACCTCGGCAAGAAGATCGAAGCCTACGAGATGAAGATGGCCAGCCTCGTCGTGCTGATCCCGTGCGCGCTGGCGGTGGTCGGTACCGCGATCGGCGTGATCGCGCCCGCGGGACTGGCAGGCATGTCGAATCCGGGCGCGCATGGCTTCAGCGAAGTGCTGTACGCGTTCTCCTCGGCGGCGAACAACAACGGAAGCGCATTCGGCGGCATCTCCGCGAACACCCCGTTCTACAACAGCCTGCTGGGCATCTGCATGTTCTTCGCGCGCTTCCCGCTCGCGATCGGAATGCTCGCGATCGCCGGCTCGCTGGCCGCGAAGAAACACGTGCCCGAATCCGCCGGCACGTTGCCGACCCACACGCCGCTGTTCGTCGTGCTGCTCGCGACAACCGTGATCGTGATCGGCGCACTGACCTTCCTGCCCGCGCTCGCGCTCGGCCCGATCGCCGAATACCTCTCTGCGGTGCACCCATGACCCCGTCCGTTTCGAGAACCAGCGCTCTCGACAAACAGCTGTTGGTGCCAGCGATCGCGGACGCCTTCCGCAAGCTCTCGCCGCGCGCGCAGGTACGCAACCCGGTGATGTTCGTCGTCTTCGTCTGCAGCCTCGCCACCACGGGGCTATGGGCACAGGCCCTGGGCGGGCACGGCGAGGCGCCGGCCGGCTTCATCCTCGGCATCGCGATCTGGCTGTGGTTCACGCTGCTGTTCGCGAATTTCGCCGAGGCGATCGCCGAAGGCCGCGGCAAGGCGCAGGCGAATGCGCTGCGCGGCGCGCGCAAGGAAGTGCAGGCACTCAAACTGACCGAACCCCATCGCGACGCGCAGGTCGTGTTCACCGTCGCGAGCGAACTGCGTGCCGGCAATTACGTGCTCGTCGAGGCCGGGAATGTGATCCCCGGCGACGGCGAGATCATTGAGGGCGCGGCGACGGTCGACGAAAGCGCGATCACCGGCGAGTCCGCGCCGGTCGTGCGCGAATCCGGCGGCGACCGCAGCTCGGTCACCGGCGGCACCAGGGTGCTCTCGGACTGGATCGTCGTGCGCATCAGTGCGAATCCCGGCGAGAGCTTCCTCGACCGCATGATCTCGATGGTCGAAGGCGCGTCGCGGCGCAAGACGCCGAACGAGATCGCGCTGACGATCCTGCTCGCGAAGTTCACCCTGATCTTCCTGCTCGCCTGCGCGACCCTGCTGCCGTATTCGCTCTACAGCGTGCAGGCCGCGGGCTTCGGGGCGCCGGTGTCGATCACCGTGCTCGTCGCGCTGCTGGTTTGCCTCATCCCGACCACGATCGGAGGCCTGCTCTCGGCGATCGGCATCGCCGGCATGGACCGCATGATCCAGGCCAACGTGATCGCGACCTCGGGCCGCGCGGTCGAGGCTGCCGGCGATGTCGACGTGCTGCTGCTCGACAAGACCGGCACGATCACGCTGGGCAACCGCCACGCGGTCGCTTTCCATCCAGCACCTGGCATGAATCCCGAAGCCCTCGCGGACGCCGCGCAACTCGCGTCGCTGCCAGACGAAACACCCGAAGGCCGCAGCATCGTCGTACTCGCGAAGCAGCAGTTCGGACTGCGCGAGCGCGACCTGCACGAAGGCGAGATGCATTTCGTTCCGTTCACCGCGCAGACGCGCATGAGCGGCGTGGACCTCGCCGGCGGCAGGCGCATCCGCAAGGGCGCGATCGACGCGGTCGAGAAATACCTCGTCGCACTCGGCGGCAGCCTGCCTGCGGAAGTCAAGCACACCGCCGAGGGCATCGCGAAGGACGGCGCCACGCCGCTGCTCGTCGCCGACGGACGCAACGCGCTGGGCGTGATCGAACTCAAGGACATCGTCAAGGGCGGCATCCGCGAGCGTTTCGCCGAACTGCGCCGGATGGGCATCAAGACCATCATGATCACCGGCGACAACCCGCTGACCGCCGGCGCGATCGCCGCCGAGTCGGGCGTCGACGACTTCCTCGCCGAGGCAACGCCCGAGGCCAAGCTCAAGCTGATCCGTGACATACAAGCCGAGGGAAGGCTGGTCGCGATGTGCGGCGACGGCACCAACGACGCGCCCGCGCTCGCGCAGGCCGATGTAGCGGTCGCGATGAACACCGGCACGCAGGCCGCGAAAGAAGCCGGCAACATGGTCGACCTCGACTCGAACCCGACCAAGCTCATCGAGATCGTCGAGATCGGCAAGCAGATGCTGATCACACGCGGCTCGCTGACCACGTTCTCGATCGCCAACGACATCGCGAAATACTTCGCGATCATCCCGGCCGCGTTCTCGACCACGTACCCCGCGCTGAACGCACTCAACGTGATGCGCCTGGCCACGCCCGCGAGCGCGATCCTCTCGGCGGTGATCTTCAACGCGCTGATCATCGTCTTTCTGATTCCGCTGGCGCTCAAGGGCGTGCGCTACCGCGCGCTCGGCGCGGGCGCGCTGCTGTGCCGCAACCTGCTGGTGTACGGATTGGGCGGCATGGTCGTGCCGTTCGTCGGCATCAAGCTCATCGACATGCTGCTGGTCCTGCTCGGACTGGCCTGAGGGACAGAAATACCGTGATCGACACCTTTTCGCCCGCGCCGCGCCAGCGACATCTTGCCGCGGCATTGGCAATTGCCCTTCTGCCGGCGAGTGGCGTGCTTGCGCAATCGACGGCCGGCAACGCGCCCGTCCCGACCCAGGCGCCCGCCGCAATGACCACGCCGAGCATGACGGGGCCGCTCGCCGCCAATCCGAACCCGATGCGTTTCGATACCGGCCTGCTCGGCACGTGGTATGTCACCGGCGCAGTCACTGGCCTCACGCTTACGCAAGACAATCGTTTTCCGGGCGACCGCAAGGCACTGTCGGATTTCAGCAACGGTCAGGTCTTCATCCAGAAGACCTCGGGTCCGTTGCAGTTTTTCGTGCAGGCCGGCAGCTATTCGATACCTGCGCTGGGTACGGTGTATCTGCCTGCGCACAAGACGATCGATGCGTTCTATGGCGTGGTGCCGCAGGTGTTCGTCAAGTACGCACCGAACGACATCTTCAGCGTCATGGCCGGCAAGTTGCCGACCCTGATCGGCGCCGAATACACGTTCACATTCGAGAACATGAATATCGAGCGCGGTCTGCTCTGGAATCAGGAAAACGCCGTCAACCGCGGCGTGCAGGCGACCTATGCGCAAGGGCCGGTTACCGCCTCTGTCTCGTGGAACGACGGCTTCTATTCGAATCGTTACAACTGGCTATGGGGCTCGCTCGCGTACGCGATCGACAGGAGCGACACGCTCAGCTTCATCGCCGGCGGGAACATGGGCCAGACCACCCGCGTCAGCGCGGCCGCGCCGTTGTTGCAAAACAATAGCCAGATATTCAACGTGATCTATACCCGCACGGCCGGGCCATGGACGTTCACGCCGTATCTGCAATACACGCGCGTGCCGGCGAATGCCGAGCTCGGCATCGCGCATTCGGCATCGACGGCCGGAGTCGCGTTGCTCGCGAGCTACGCATTCGATTCGAACTTCAGCCTGGCAGGTCGCGCGGAGTACATCAGCTCAAGCGGCAACGCGGCGAACGGCACGCCGAGCCTGCTCTATGGCGCGGGCAGCAAGGCGTGGTCGCTTACATTGACGCCGACCTATCAAAACAAGCGGTTGTTCGTGCGTGGCGAGCTTTCCTACGTGAAGGCGAGCAACACGACGCCAGGGTTCGCGCTGGGACCCGAATTCAGCAACAGCTCGCAATCGCGCGCAATGCTCGAAGCCGGAGTTTTGTTTTGACGCATGCCCGATCATCCAAATGCTGACGAGAGATCACCATGGCCAAACTCCTTCGCCAATCCATCGTCATGCTGGTGCTGATGATGGCGATCACGGGTGTGCTGTACCCGATGCTCGTGACCGCCCTCGCGCAGGTCGCCTTTCCGTCGCAGGCCAACGGAACCGTGATCGTCCGTGAAGGCAAGCCGGCCGGTTCGGCCCTGATCGGCCAGCCGTTCGACGATGCGAAGTATTTCTGGGGACGCCCCTCGGCGACCTCGCCGCAGGCCTACAACGCTGCGTCCTCGACCGGTTCGAACCAGGGTCCGACCAACCCGGCGTTGATCGATGCGGTGAAACAGCGAATCGCCGCGCTGCATGCGGCCGATCCCGGCAACACCAAACCCGTCCCGGTGGATCTGGTCACGGCCTCGGGCAGCGGACTGGATCCCGAGATTTCTCCCGCCGCCGCGGCGTACCAGGTCGCGCGCGTGGCGCGTACGCGTCGCCTGGACGTCGCGCAAGTCCGGGCTCTCGTCGATCGCGCAACCGTCGGCCGCACGTTCGGCATGCTCGGCGAGCCGCGCGTGAACGTGCTCGAGCTCAACCTGCTGCTCGATCAGCACGCACTCGACCGGCGCTGGCCATGACCGCGCGCATGGCGGCATGATGCGGCGATGTCCGCGCGCATGCCCGGCAGTACCTCCGACGAGCGTCCTGATCCGGACGCGCTGCTCGCGCGCGTCCGGGAAGACGAGACGCGGGCGAAACGCGGCCGGCTGAAGATTTTTTTCGGGGCCGCGGCGGGCGTCGGCAAGTCCTACGCGATGCTCGAGGATGCGCGCCGGCAGGCGGCCGACGGTGCGGACGTCGTCGTCGGCTACGTCGAGCTGCACGGCCGCGCGGACACCGAGGCCCTGCTCGAAGGGCTGGAAGTCCTTCCCGCGATGCGCATCGAGCACCGCGGCATCGGCCTGCGCGAGTTCGACCTCGACGCGGCGCTCGCGCGCCATCCGGGCCTGATCCTCGTCGACGAACTCGCGCACACCAACGTGCCCGGCGCGCGCCATCCCAAGCGCTGGCAGGACATCGAGGAACTGCTGCAGGCGGGCGTCGACGTCTACACGACGGTCAACGTCCAGCACATCGAGAGCCTCAACGACGTCGTCGCCCAGATCACCGGCGTACAGGTGCGCGAGACGATTCCCGACGGCGTGTTCGATCGCGCCGACGAGGTCGAACTGATCGACCTGCCGCCAGACGATCTCATCGAGCGCCTGCGCGAGGGCAGGGTCTACGGCGGCGAGAAGAGCGAGCGCGCGCTCAAGGAATTCTTCCGCAAGGGCAACCTGATCGCGCTGCGCCAGCTTGCGCTGCGCGCGACTGCCGACCGAGTGGACGCGGCGATGCGCGAATACCGCGAGCGCCACGCGATCCTCGCTCCTTGGGTCGCCGGCGAGCGCCTGCTGGTCTGCGTCGGCCCTGATGCGTTGTCCGAACGTGTCGTGCGTGCCGCGCGCCGGCTTGCGCTCGCTCATCACGCGCAGTGGCTCGCCGCCTACGTGGAAACGCCAAGCCTCCAGCGGCTGCCGCAGGATGCGCGCGACCGCGTGCTGCACACGCTCAGGCTCGCCGGGGAGCTCGGCGCAGAAACCGCGAACCTGTCCGGCGACAGCGTCGCGGCCGAACTGATCGCGCTCGCGCGGACGCGCAACTGCAGCAAGATCATCGTCGGCAAGCCGCTTACCCCGCGCTGGCGCGACCGTCTGAAGCGCTCGCTGGTCGACGAGCTGATCCGCACCAGCGGCGCGATCGACATCTACGTGATCACCGGCGAGGAAAGCGAAGTCTCGGTGGCGCCGCCGCGTACGCCGGTGCCGTCGAGCAAGTGGCCCGCCTATGCGAAAGGCGCCGGGGTCGTGGCGCTCGCGACCGGGATCTGCGAGCTGATCTCCCCCTACGTGGATCGAACCAATCTCGTGATGGTCTACCTGCTGGCGACCGTCGTGACCGCGTGGCGCTTCGGTCGCGGCCCGTCGATCCTGGGCGCCGTGCTCGGGGTGATGCTGTTCGACTTCCTGTTCGTGCCGCCGTACTACTCGTTCGCTGTATCCGACACGCAGTACGTGATCACGTTCATGGTGATGCTCGCGGTCGGCCTGATCATCAGCGGCCTGACCGCGTTCGGCCGTCGGCAGGCGGCGGTCGCACGCCATCGCGAGCGGCGCACCAGCGAGCTGTACGCGCTCAGCCGCGAACTCGCGGCTAGCCGCGATCTGACCGGGCTTGGTGCGATTCTCGTCCACCACGTCACCGCGACGATGGACTGCGAGGCCGTCGTGCTTTTGCCGGACGCCGATCGGCATCTTCAAGACATGACGAACTTCACCACGCGCGGGCAGGTGCGCCTGCAGGGTTCGGTAAACCGATTTCCGGTCCCCGGAAACGAGCTGGGGATCGCGCAGTACGCATTCGATCACCAGGAGAAGGCCGGACTCAACACCAGCACGCTGGCAGGCGCGGACTCGATCTACCTCCCGCTGAACGCACTCAAGCGCTGCGTCGGCGTGCTCGCGGTCCGGCCGCACGACCTGCGCCAGCTGCAGGTGCCCGAGCAAATGCACCTGCTGGAGGCGTTCACGAGCCAGACTGCGGTCGCGATGGAGCGCGTACAACTCGCCGAAGCGGCGCAGGCGGTGGGTGTGGAGATCGAGTCTGAGCGCATGCGCAACGCCGTGCTCAGTTCGATCTCGCACGATTTCCGCACGCCGCTAGCGACCATCATCGGCGCGGCCTCGACCTTGCTGGAAAACGAGTCCGCCCCGATCGATGGGGTCCGGCGGCGGACCCTGCTGCGCGGCGTGCTCGACGAGGCGCAGCGGATGAACCGGCTGATGGCGAACCTGCTGGATCTCACCCGCTGGAGCGCCGGCCGCATCGCGCTGAAGCTCGAATGGGTATCGATCGGGGAACTCGTCGGCGCGGTGCTCGCGCGACTGGACGATGCGCTCGCCGGCCGCGACGTGAAGGTGGATGCCGCCGATCCTCTGCCGCTAGTGCGCTGCGACGAGGTGCTGATCGCGCAGGTGCTCACCAATCTGGTCGAGAATGCGATACGGCACACGCCGCCGGGAACTGCGATCTCGATCCATGCGGAGACATCGAACGGCGAACTGAAGGTGCGTGTGCGCGATCATGGCCCCGGCCTGCCGCCGGGCGAGGAGACGCGGGTGTTCGACAAGTTCCATCGCGTGCATGCCGAGGAAGCGCAGAGCGGTTTCGGACTCGGCCTGAGCATCTGCAAGTACATCGTCGAGGCGCATGGCGGCCGCATCTCCGCGTCGAATGCGGCCGACGGCGGCGCGGAGTTCCGCTTCACCCTGCCGATGCCCGGTACGCAGGAGGGCGGGCGATGAGCGCTCCGCGACTGCGGTTGCTGGCGATTGAGGACGACGCGCAGATCCAGCGCTTCCTCTCCACCGCGCTGGAAGCGCACGACTACGAGGTGCTCACCGCCGGCACCGCGGCCGATGGCCTGCGGCTTGCGACGGTGCGGCAGCCGGACATCGTGCTGGTCGACCTGGGCCTTCCGGATCGCTCGGGCCTGGAGGTGATCCGCTCGCTGCGCGAGTGGTACAAGTCGCCGATCCTCGTGCTCTCCGCGCGCAGCCAGGAATCGGACAAGGTCACGGCGTTGGACACCGGCGCAGACGATTACCTCACCAAGCCGTTCGGCATCGGCGAACTGCTGGCGCGATTGCGCGTCGCGCATCGCCACCAGCTCGAGCGTGGCGGCGAACCCGCGTCGCCGGTCGTGGAGATCGGCGCGCTGCGCATCGATCGCGCCGAGCGCCGCGTTTCGCTCGACGGGGCCGACGTGCACCTGACGCCGATCGAATACAAATTACTCGCCGCACTCGCCCAGCATCCGGGCAAGGTCGTTACCCACCGTCAACTGTTGCGCGAAGTGTGGGGATCAAGCCACGTCGAATCGCCGCATTACCTGCGCATCTACATGCGTGCATTGCGTGGCAAGATCGAACCCGACCCCGCACGTCCGCGCTACCTGCTCACCGAGATCGGGGTGGGATACCGGCTGGGCGCGTGAGCGATCTTCCGTGCCGAATCCGACTCCAGGGAGCGCGTTCGCCGTAGACTGCCCTGCAGGTAAGAGGCGAGCGGAGGCTGTCATGCGGGTCCGAACGGCAGTAGGAGGCGTCCTGGCGGCGATACTCGCAAGCGCGACGGCGGTGGCCGAAGAAATGCACAACCATCCCGTCCCGGAAAAACTCGGGCGCGTCCGTTTCGAAACCTCCTGCGCGCCGGCGACCCGGTACGACTTCGAACGCGCGGTCGCATTGCTGCATTCCTTCACTTACACGCCTGCGCGGGCGGCGTTCCAAGGCGTGCTCGAAAAGGACCCGCACTGCGCGATGGCGCACTGGGGCATCGCGATGTCGGTGTTCCACCAGCTCTGGAGTCCTTATGCCGGAAAGTCCGACCTTCAGCTCGGTGCGCAGGAAATCAGCGCAGCGCGCGAAGCCGGGGCGAAGTTGCCGCGCGAACGCGAACTGATCGGTGCCGCGGGCGCGTACTTCGCCGACGACGATCCGGCGCACCATGCGGTTCGCGCGAAGGCCTACGAGCAGGCGATGGCGGCGGTCGCGAAGGATTTCCCGGCCGACGACGAAGTCCGCATCCTGTATGCGCTCTCGTTGATCGCGACGGCGCCGCCGACCGATCGCACGCACACGAACCAGAAGCGCGCGATCGCGATCCTCGAACCGATTCACAAGGCGCATCCGGACCATCCCGGCGTCGTCCACTACCTGATCCACGCCTACGACAGCAGCGAGCTCGCGCCGCGTGGCCTCGCGGTGGCGCGCGAATATTCGAGGATCGCGCCGTCCGCGCCGCACGCCCTGCACATGCCCTCGCACATCTACACGCGGCTGGGGTTGTGGGCGGATTCGATCGCATCGAACGAATCCGCGCGCAAGGCGGCCCGCGAACACGGCGACGTGGGCGAGGAACTGCACGCGATGGATTACCTGACCTACGCCTACCTGCAGCTCGGAAAGGACACCGACGCGGAACGCATCGTCGGCGAACTCGCATCGAAGGACTTGCTGCAGGGCAGGGACTTCAAGATCGGCTATGCCGCGACGGCGATGCCGGTGCGCCTGGCGATGGAGCGCCAGCGCTGGGACGACGCGATCGCATCGGTCGCGCTGCCCGAATCGCTGCCGCACGTTGCGGCGCTCGCGTACTGGGCGCGTGCGATCGGGCAGGCTCGGTCAGGCCATCCGGAGCGCTCCGATCCGGAGATCGCGAAGATCGCCGAATGCGCCGAACGCGCGCGCGCCAACGGCGACGCGTACTGGTCGGCGCAGATCGACGTGCTGCTGCACGAAGCGCGCGCGTGGCAGGCGTTCGCCCAGGATCGTCCGGACGATGCCGTCGGCTTGCTGCGCAGCGCAGCCGATGCCGAAGACGCGCTCGAAAAGCTGCCGGTCACGCCGGGGCCGGTCGTTCCCGCGCGCGAGCAACTCGGCGAGATGCAACTGCTGCTGCATCGTCCGCAGGACGCGTTGCAGTCCCTCGATACGGCATTGAACGCCGCTCCGGGGCGTCGTGCCGCGCTCAAGGCGGGGCTGCAGGCCGCGGAGCAGGCTGGCGATTCCGCCGCGGCATCCCGCTTCCGCAAGCAGCTTTCAAGGTAGGCATCGTCGTTGGTGCCGTCCAATCTTTTGTGTTCGCGTATCGAAGACAAGGCGTTCGCTCGCGCCGAGGTTCGCGATGAAGGGCAGGTGCCTGGACGGATCCAGGCTTGCGTAATCGAAACGCGACGTGTCGCCTGGCAGCGGCACATCGGCGACGACGCGCAGCGGCGGCGGCGCGATGTCAGACGCGCGGCATGCGGAAACGCACGCGATCGCGCAAAGCAGACCGACCCGTAGCAACAGCATGCGCATGCCTCAGGACATCCGCGGCGGCCAGTTGTGCGCCTCGTCCTGGCACGACCGGCACCAGCTGTAGAGCGCGTCGTACAGCGTCATGCCATGTCGCAGCATCTCGTGATCGCCTGCGAAATTGTGCGACAGCCCCAGCGAGATCGCGTACAGGCCCGGCGACTGCGGTGTCAGATCCAGGCGAGAGGTGTCCGCGCCGCGCACGATCGCTGCGAGCTGCTGCAGCGCGGGATCGTGCAGGTCGTACTTCGCGAGGAACGCGTCGAAACTGCAAAGCTCGCCGACGTGCGAGAGCTCGGCGCCGGGGATGTCGTACGGAATCGCATCTTGTGCGCGTGCGGTTTCGAACACGTCCTGCGTCGGAACGTAGAGGAACTCGGGCGCGTCGTCGATGAAGCGCGCGATCAGCCATGGGCAGGCGATGCGGTCGATCTTGGGTCGCTCGCGCGTGATCCATTTCATGACGATGCCCCCGACTTCTCGCGCATGCGCTCCATGCGCGCGAGCACGGCATCCCAGCGAATGTTCTGGAAGAACGCGTCGATGTACTTCGCCGCGGCGGCGCCGTAGTCCATCTGGTAGGCGTGTTCGTACATGTCCATGACGAGCAACGGGGTCGTATCGGCTGGTCCATGCAGATGATCGGCAAGCCAGTAGTTCTCCATCTGCGCGGTGTGTCGGTTGAAACCGAGCAGCACCCATCCCGATCCGCCGCCCAGACCCGCCGCGATGCGGCGGAACTCCGTCTCCCAGGCATTGAAATCCCCGAACGCGGCGCCGAGTCGCCGGCGCAAGTCCGCATCGACGTTGCCGTTGCCGCCCAGGTTCTCGAAATACAGCTCGTGCAATACGACCGAGCCGGTGCGCGCGAGGTGCTCGCGCTTGAGGTCGTTGTAGACGTAGGGCGGCAGGTCCTTGTCGCCCAGCGCCTGAGCGAGCCTCTGCTTGATCGTGTTGAGCGCCTTGACGGCCCCGCTGTAGTTGTTGTCGAAGTGCGAACGCAGCATTTTCTCGGACAGACCCGTGAGCTTGGCCGGGTCGAACGGCAGTGGCTTGGGTTGGTGGGTCGCAGCAAAAGCCGGAGATGGGGTGGACATCGGGATACCTCCATTCGATTTGTCATCGCCAAATGCCGCGCCCGCGAGGGCGGCGCCGGCGGTGGTGGATGCGATTTGCAGGAACTGGCGACGCGACGAAGTGAACATGCGAGCCTCCTCGGCATCAGTGATGCGCAGCGAACGGATACAGCAGCAACCCGAGACCGGCCGCAACGACAACGATGACCGGCTCGGGTAGCTTGTTGAACTTCCACAGCACGGCGATCGCCACGAGTGCGATCAGCAGGGTCGGCAGGTCCGTGATCGAACGCCGCCCCAGCACGATCACGGCGCCGGCAATCGTGCCGATCGCCGCCGCCGTCGCGCCGCTGATGAACGCGAGGATGCCCGCGCGCTTGCCGTGCTTGTGGAAGTACGGCGCGGGCAGGATCGTGAACAGGTAGCACGGCGTGAAGGTGCCGACCGCCGCCACGACTGCACCGGGCAGGCCCGCGATGAGGTAGCCGATGAAGCCGACCGTGATCACGACCGGACCGGGCGTGATCATTGCGACCGCCACCGCATCGACGAATTGGTGCTCGCTCAACCAGTGATGTTCGGTGACGACGCCGCCGTACAGGAACGGCACGATCGCCAGACCGCTACCGAAGACGAACGCGCCGGCTTTGGCGAAGAAGGCCAGCAGCTGGCCGAGGAGCGGCGCGTTCCACGATGCTCCGATCGGCGCTGCAATCGACAGCGCGGCGCCGCCGCGCTTGATGAAACGGGGCGGCGCGCGCACGAGCCAGACGAGCAGTCCGCTCAGGAGGAAGATCCACACGAATTCCGATGCGGTGATCGCGGTGACAACCGCGCTGACCAGATAAACGGCCCACGTCAGCCAGTCGCGGCCGAGGTTTTTCGCGGTGAGCTTGCAGGCGCTGAGCGAGATGATGCCGATCACCGCGGCGCCGACCCCGTAGAACACTGCTTGCATCCAGTCGAGACCGCCGTAGCGCGTGTAAAACCATCCCAAAGCGGCGACCATCAGAAAGGAAGGCAGCACGAAGGCGATTCCCACCAACGTCGCGCCGAGCCGCCGGTAGTGCACGTAACCCAGGTACATCGCGAGCTGCGCAGCCAGCGGCCCCGGCATCAATTGCGCGAGAGTGAGTCCTTCCTTGTAATCGGCTTCGGCGATCCATCGCCGCCGCTCGACGAGGTCGCGGTGCATGTAGCCGACCAACGCGACCGGGCCGCCGAAGCCGATGCTGCCGAGCTTGAGCGCGTAACGCGTCAGCTCCCACAGGCTGTAGCGCGGGATCGCAGCGGTTTCGTTCATCGCCGCCTCGCCTTGCCGGATGGCACGGAATAGAACGCGTACAGCGCATCGAGTGTGCCGCTCATCTGCGCGAGCAGGGCGTCGTCGTCCCTCGCCTGCGCGCGTGCCGCGGTCATCAAGGCCTCGAAACCGGCCGCTTCCGGTACGCTCTCGCCGCCGATGTCGAGCGTGCGCACCAGCGCGGCCAGTCGTGCAAGACCGGCATCGTCGTCGAGTCCGAAGCTCGAGAGCAGTACCTCGAAGGTCACGCGCTCGCCGACATGGGTGAAGCGCGCGCCGTCGAAATCGAATCCCAGCGCCGACTTCGGGCACGCGGAGGGTTTGTCCAGCCAGACGAAGCGCGCGTCCGGGTCGATGAAGCGCCGGATCAGCCACGCACTCGCGACGCGATCGACCCACAGACCGCGTCGCGTCGCCCAGGTCCGCGCCCGGTAGTCCTTGCGCTGCAGGCGCGGAATCGCGCCCGCGGCCGCATGCGGCTCGTCGGGCGAGAGCACGGTATCGACCACGCCGACGAAATCCGCCCACGCCGCGTGTGCCCGGGTGGCGGCATCGTTGGGGAAGAAATCGATCGCGCGCAACGCCTCGTGTTCGCGCCGCAGCCGCCGCTGCAGGCGCTGGATTTCCGGCGGCGAAAGCTTCGCGAGCGACTTGCGTGCGGCATTCAGCGATTTCGCGAAGTACGCGTAATCCTCGCTGCGATCGAACAATCCGCGGAACAGCGCCTCCTGTGCGCGATCGCGGCTCGTAGTCGCGATGATGTGCGCGGCGCCGCCCGCCTCGACCACGGCGTCGGCCATTTCATCGAGCGCCAGCCGGCGCGATTCGCTGTCGGGAAGGACGTAGACGCCATCGCGAAGCACCGCGCAACCCATCGCCTTCAGGCCGCGCCAGAAGCGCATGCGCGCCGTGGCGTTCTCTGTCGGCAGTGACAGGATCAGCAACAGCCAGGAAGTTGCGGCAGGTTTCATATAACTTATTCTACAACTATGTAGAATAATCTACAACAAAGAAAGTCGGACCGTCCCGTGCTCGCGTACCAAACCCCGCCCGGATGGCTTGGCCGGATTGCTGCGCTGCGATACGCTGCTCTGTCCGAAGCACGCAGACCCGCCGTAATCCCGATGCAAGACCGTCCCGAACCGTCAGACCGCAGCGCGGTCCCCGCCTACGACCCGCGCGCGGTCGAATCCGCTGCGCAGGCCTACTGGTCGCGCACCCGCGCGTTCGAGGTCAACGAGGCCGACCCGAGGCCGAAGTTCTACTGCCTGTCGATGCTGCCGTATCCCTCCGGCGCGCTGCACATGGGCCACGTGCGCAACTACACGATCGGCGACGTGATCAGCCGCTTCCAGCGCATGCAGGGCCGCAACGTGCTGCAGCCGATGGGCTGGGACGCGTTCGGCCTGCCCGCGGAGAACGCGGCGATCAAGAACAACACCGCGCCGGCGAAGTGGACCTACGCGAACATCGAGCACATGCGCGGCCAGCTCGCGACGATGGGCTACGCGATCGACTGGTCGCGCGAGTTCGCGACCTGCCGGCCCGAATACTACGTGCACGAGCAGCGCATGTTCGTGCGCCTGTTCAAGAAAGGCCTGGCGTATCGCAAGCAGTCGGTGGTGAACTGGGATCCGGTGGACCAGACCGTGCTCGCGAACGAGCAGGTCATCGACGGCCGCGGCTGGCGCACCGGCGCGATCGTCGAGAAGCGCGAAATTCCGCAGTGGTTCCTGAAGATCACCGCGTACGCGCAGGAATTGCTCGACGAGCTCGACCGCCTGCCGGGCTGGCCCGACTCGGTCAAGACCATGCAGCGCAACTGGATCGGGCGCAGTGAAGGCCTGGACATCCGTTTTGACGTCGACGGCTTTGATCCGGTCACCGTGTTCACCACGCGGCCGGACACGTTGATGGGCGTGACCTTCCTGTCGATCGCGGCCGAGCACCCGCTCGCGCTGCAAGCCGCCGCAAGCCGGCCGGAAGTCGCCGCGTTCATCGAGGAATGCCGGCACGGCGGCACCGCCGAGGCGGATCTGGAGACGCAGGAAAAGAAAGGCGTGTTCACCGGCATCCACGCGATCCACCCAGTCAGTGGCGAGCGCGTGCCGGTGTGGGTCGCGAACTTCGTGCTGATGGGCTACGGCACCGGCGCGGTGATGGGCGTTCCGGGGCACGATCAGCGCGACTGGGAATTCGCGACGAAATACGACCTGCTGATCAAGATGGTGATCGTCAGCGATGCGGTGCGCGACGCGATCGTTGACCTCGGCCGCGATGCGGCCAGCAATGCCGACCCGATGAGCGCGGCGCTTGGCGAAAGCCGTGCGCTGGACGTGCTCGAACCGGCCGGCGCGATGGGCGTGGTCGAGGAGTTCGAGCAACGCGTCATCGTCGAGGGCGCATACACCGAATACGGCACTTGCGTGAATTCCGGTGAGCTCGACGGGATGGACTACCGGCAGGCGTTCGATGCGCTCGCGGCGAAATTCGAAACCGAAGGGCGCGGCGCGCGTCGCGTGAATTTCCGCCTGCGCGATTGGGGCGTGTCGCGCCAGCGCTACTGGGGCTGCCCGATTCCGATCGTCTATTGCGGCAAATGCGATGCGGTGCCGGTGCCCGAGGGCCAGCTGCCGGTCGTGCTGCCCGAAGACGTGCAGTTCATGGGCACGGGCTCGCCGATCAAGGCCGATCCGGAGTGGCGCAAGACCACGTGTCCGCAGTGCGGGGGTCCGGCCGAGCGCGAGACCGACACCTTCGACACCTTCATGGAGTCGAGCTGGTACTACGCGCGCTACACCTGTCCGGGCGCGACCGACATGGTCGACACGCGCGCGAACCACTGGCTGCCGGTGGACCAGTACATCGGCGGCATCGAGCACGCGATCCTGCACCTGCTGTATTTCCGTTTCTATCACAAGCTGCTGCGCGACGAAGGCCTGGTGCATTCGAACGAACCCGCGACGAACCTGCTCTGCCAGGGCATGGTGATCGCGGAGACCTTCTATCGCGACAACGCCGATGGCTCGAAGGACTGGATCAATCCCGCCGATGTGGAGATCGAGCGCGACGAACGCGCGCGCGTGGTCGGCGCGCGCCTGAAAGCGGACGGCAAGCCGGTGAAGATCGGCGGCACCGAGAAGATGTCCAAGTCCAAGAACAACGGCGTCGATCCGCAGACGATGGTGGACAAGTACGGCGCCGACACCGTGCGCCTGTTCTCGATGTTCGCGGCGCCGCCCGAACAGTCGCTGGAATGGAACGAAGCCGGCGTGGAGGGCATGGCGCGCTTCATGCGCAGGCTCTGGCGCGATGTGCATCTGCACGTTGCCGCAGGTCCGACGGATCGTGGCGCGCAGCCGGATTCCGCGAACGCGGCAGCGAAGGCGCTGCGTCGGCAGTTGCACGAAGTGATCGAGAAGGTCGGCGACGACATCGGCCGTCGCCTGCATTTCAACACCGCGATCGCCTCGCTGATGGAACTGATGAATGCACTCGCGAAATTCGCGGGCAGCGATCCGACGTCGCGCGCGCTGCGGCAGGAAGCGTTCGAAGCCATCGTGCTGCTGCTCAATCCGATCACGCCGCATCTGAGCCACGCGCTGTGGCAAACGCTGGGCCACGCCGAAACGCTGATCGAGGACGTGGCCTGGCCGAAAGCCGACAAGGCCGCGCTGGTGAGGGACGCGGTGAAACTTGCCGTTCAGGTCAACGGCAAGCTGCGCGGCACCATCGAGGTCGCGGTGGACGCCGCGCGCGAAACCATCGAGTCCGCCGCGTTGGCCGAACCCAACGCGGCGAAGTTCCTCGAGGGATTGACCGTGCGCAAGCTGATCGTGGTGCCGGGCAAGATCGTCAATATCGTCGCGTCGGCCTGATGCGCGACGTATGATGGCGGCATCCATCCCGCCGATCCGCACCGGAACCCGTACATGAGCCTGCGCCGAATCGTCCTGTCGTCCCTTTGCCTGAGTGCGTTTGCGCTCGCCGGATGCGGTTTCCATCCGCGCGCCGAACTGGCCGTTCCCGCTGATCTCGGGCCGGTGAAGGTCGTCGGCAGCGATCCGTACAGCCCGCTCGCGGACGGCCTGTCGCGCGCGCTGACGAGGGCGAATGCGCAGGCGGCGATGCCTGCCGATGCGAAAGTCGCGACCCTGCGCGTGGTCAGCGAAACCTGGAACGAGGGTCCGTTGTCCGTCGACAGCTTCGCGCATGTGCGCGAATACGTGGTCACCTACACGGTGAAGTTCGCCTTCGTCGCCGCCGACAACACCGACATCGCGCCGCTGCAGGACATCAGGCTGCAGCGCGACTACACCTACGACGACAGCCACGCGCTCGGCGCCTCGCAGGAGCAGAGCACGATCCGCGAGGAGATGCAGCGCGACATGGCCGCGTCGATCATGCGCCGGATCGGCATCGCGCTCCGCAACCGCAAGTCGTGATCGCTACCGGCTGATGCGTTTCGGCCACTGATGCAATTCGACGACGAAACCGCGTTCGCCCGCCAGCTCGGCAAAGCATCGCTGCCTGCGGCGATCCTGATCGCCGGCGTCGAGGAACTGCGCGTGATCGAGGCCGCCGACGCGGTGCGCGCGAAAGCCCGTGCAGAAAGTTACGAGCGCGAAATCTACGACGTCGACGGCCGTTTCGACTGGGACACGCTGGTCGGCGATTTCTCGGCGATGAGCCTGTTCGCGCGCTCGCGCCTGCTCGATGTGCGCGCGCCCGACGGTAAGGTCGGCAAGGAAGGTAGCGAGGTGATCGTTTCATTCTGCAAGGATCCGCCGCCCGGCACCACGCTGCTGGTCACCTGCATGGAATGGAGCAGGAAACAGGCCGAGTCCGCGTGGGTGAAGGCGATCGCGAAAGCCGGCCATGTGCTCGCGATGTGGGGCACGCCGCGCCACAAGCTGCCCGACTGGCTGCTGCTGCGAATGCGCGCGCGCGGTATCGACGCCAGCCACGACGCCGCGGAATTGCTTGCCGAACGCGTCGAAGGGAATCTGCTCGCGGCGGCGCAGGAGGTCGACAAGCTCGCGTTGCTCAGCGACGGTAAGCGCCGAATTGATGCGAAGCAGATGGAACAGCTCGTCGCCGATTCCGCGCGTTTCGATGCCTTCAAGCTCGTCGACGCCTGCATCGCCGGCGAGGCTTCGCGCGCCTTGCGCATCCTGCGCGCGCTGCGCGCCGAGGGCGAGGCGGTGCCCGCGCTGATGGGGCCGATCGTGCAGACGCTGCTGCAGCTGGCCGCGTTGTCCGCTGAAGCGGCGCGCGGCGGCGATCTGCGCTCGGCGATGGCCGCTCAACGCATCTGGGATTCCAAGCAGGCGCAGTATCGGGATGCGCTCAAACGCCACGATGCCGCGCGCTGGGAATCGTTCGCGATCGAGGCCGGACGCATTGACCGCATGTCCAAGGGCCGCGCGGACGGCGATCCCTGGGTCGCGATGGAGCGTCTGCTGGCCGCGGTCGCCCAGCCGCGCGCGCGCAAGCTGCTGAGCGCGTGAGCACGATCCGCATTCTCTACGGCGGGACCTTCGATCCGGTGCACGAAGGCCATCTCGCGGTCGCGGACGCCGCCGCCAGGCGGTTCGACACGGACGTCGCGCTGCTGCCATCGGCCGATCCGCCGCATCGCGCGCCGCCGGGCGCGAGCGCACTCGACCGCGCCGCGATGCTCGATCTGGCGATCGAGGGCCATCCACGCTTGCGCGTGGACCGGCGCGAGTTGCACCGGACCGGTCCTTCGTATTCGGTCGACACGATCCGCGAAGTCCGCGCCGAGATCGGCGAGATCGCGCCGCTGGCCTGGCTGCTCGGCGCCGACGCGTTCCGCGACCTGGCGACCTGGCACCACTGGCGCGAATTGTTCAGCTTGGCGCACCTGATCGTGGCCGCACGGCCCGGCTACCCGCTGGACCAGCTGCTGCCGGAGCTGCAGTTCGAAGTCGCAGCGCGCTGGACGGTCGAACCGTCCGCACTCGAGAAAACGCCGGCGGGCGGGGTATTCCGCCTGGACTTGCACCGCCAGGAATCGGCGACCGCCGTGCGCGGCCGGCTCGCCGATGGCACGGACGTGGACGAGCATGTGCCGTCGGTGGTTTCCGGCTACATCCGCCGGCATGGCCTGTACGGGTGTCGCACAACCTGATCCGCGGAGTCATATACTGATCCCGCGGCCTGCCGCCGCCTCAGAGGACACAGCCACTTGACCGCACAAGCCGTCGTCATCAAGACCCGCATGCCGGAACCGCCGCCGTCGCCCGAGGCACTCCTCGTCCACATCCGCGCGGCGCTCGAAGAGATCAAATCCAGGGACACCGTCGAAATCGACGTGCGCGGCAAGACCAGCATCGCCGATTACCTCGTCGTCACCTCGGGCACGTCAACCCGCCACGTCAAATCCATCGCCGACGAAGTCGTCAAGCACGCCAAGAAGACCGGCGTGATGCCGCTGGGCGTGGAAGGCGAACGCGAAGCCGAATGGGTGCTAGTGGACTTGGGCGACGTGATCGTCCACGTGATGTTGCCGCGCGTGCGCGAGTTCTACGCGCTCGAGCGCCTGTGGACGGTCGGCGACCAGCCGCCCGAAATGGAGTAGGCCATGCAGCACGACATGATCACCGGCACCTTCGAGTTGCCGGGCTACCTCATCGTCCGGAACTTCGGCATCGTGCGCGGCATCACCGTGCGCTCGCGCTCGATCGTCGGCAACGTGCTCGGCGGATTGCAATCTCTCTTTGGCGGCAATATCACCGTCTATACCGAATTGTGCGAGCAGGCGCGCAACGAGGCTTTCGAGCTGATGTGCAGGCACGCCGACCAGATGGGCGCGAACGCGATCGTAGCGTTGCGCTACGACGCGACCGAGCTCATGGACGGACTCACCGAAGTGCTCTGCTACGGCACCGCGGTGCGCGTGGAGAAATCCGCGTAGTGAAAGCGCGGCTGATCGCGGTCGGCGAACGCGCGCCGGACTGGGTCGCCGCCGGCTACGCCGATTACGCGAAGCGGCTGTCGCACTGGCTGCCGCTGGAACTGGTCGAGATTGCGCCGGGACTTCGCGGGAAAAATCGCGACTCCGCGCGCGCGACGGTCGAGGAAGGCCAGCGCGTGATCGCCGCATTGCCGAAGAACGCGCACGTCGTCGCGCTCGACGGACGCGGGAAGATGCATTCCTCGGAGCAGCTCGCGCAGCGCCTGGAGTACTGGCGCGGGCAGGGCCGTGATCTGGCCATGCTGATCGGAGGCCCCGAAGGCCATGCGCCGGAGGTTCTGTCCGTTGCGCACGAGCAATGGTCGCTGGGTCCGCTCACGCTGCCACACATGCTTGTGCGGCTTTTAGTCGCCGAGCAGCTCTATCGCGCGGCGAGCCTGCTCGCGAACCATCCCTACCACCGCGGCTGAAAGACGGTCTTCGAGGGATTCCGCCGCGATCCGCGCGGCAGTCATGGTCCAGCCTTACAGCGGCTGGATGCCGTTGGCCTTGAACCAGCTGTTGTTCTCGGAAGTCGGGCCGCCGTCGACCGCGTTGTAGTTGATCGTCAATTCCTCGTCCGCGGCGATGTCGCGGGTTGCGGTGAAGCGCATGTAATTGCCGTCGGGGATCGCCTCGTAACGCACATTGGCCGGATTGGCGTGATTGAACATGCCGCCGTAGCCCATCGCGAGCGCAATCGCCTTGGTTCCCTTCGTGAGGTTGCCCCAGTTGAAGGCGTAGTGCTTGAGCCGTATCGGCAGCGGTCGCCAGGGCGCGGTCAGCACGATCGCGGGACAGATTTCGACGACTTCGCCCGCGCTGATCGCGCGCGAAGCGAAGACCCCGCGGCCTTTGGGGGTTCCGGTGTCCTTGACGTATCCGAGCGGAGCAGAGGATTCCATGGGTTCCTTTTCGTCGTGGATCCGCGCTGCGCGGACGGGCAGCGCATCGTCCGTGCTTCACGCGGGGACGTCAAGCGCCGGCACCGATCGCTGGCGCGAAGAAAAGGTCGGCGGATCGCCGCTCAATGCAGCCGCAGCGTCGCCTCGTCGAACAGCGGGATGTCCTGGCCGTAGCGGACGAACAGCACCTTCGCCGCGCCGCTCTGCGGTTGGGTTTCCCAGTACTGGATGCCGTCGGGCATGTCGCCCCAGTCGCCGCAGGCAGGTTCGGGCATGTCGCCGGGGACTTCCTTCTTCTTCAGTTCCTTCGCATACGCCGCGTTCGGCACGAAGGTGTAGCGCTTCACGCCGGCTGGAGTCCGGATCTCCTTGTCGTGGAACGGCGCCTGCACGCACTTCGATGCGGTCTTCGCGTCGCTGTGCTCGGCGAACAGGCGGCGTACGCCCGCGTCCGGCACCTCGCCCGGTTTCAGGTCGAGCACATCCAGGACCGGTTCCGGCGCGCCGCCATCGGAGAAGCGCTGCGCGAGGGAGTTCTTCGACGCGACGAAATCGATCTTGCGCTCGGGATAACCGTTGTGGCCGGGAAAGTCGCAGCGCTGTACCCATGCGTCGAGGCCGAGCTTCGCGTCGGAGAACCTCTCCCATTTGCAGCCTTTTTCCGCGGCGCGCGAGGGCTTGCTGTCATGGGCAGCGGCCGGCTTGGCCGGAGCCGCCGCTGCGGTCGCAACGGCCGCGTGTGATTGCACGATGAATGCCGCCGAACAAAGCAGGGTCGCGAATCGGTTGGCCGAGCGTGCGCAGATCATGTCCGTGCCTCCGTCGAAATGCGTGCGCGCAGTCTAGCGCCCCAGCTCGAACGTCACATTCAGATCGACGGCGAGCGTGTTTTCGCCGGTGGCGACCGGCGTGCCCGCGTCCGCCATCTTCGCCATCGCCATGTACGGGCGCGGCGGCGGCATCACGGTTCCGCCGGATTCGACGATGCTGACGATGCGCCGCACCTTCAATCCCGTCGCGGTGGCGTAGAGCGCGGCGCGCGCCTGCGCATGGCTGACGGCGTCGTTGCGCGCCTCGTCCATCGCCGCATCGGGCTTGTCCACGCTGAAGGACGGGCCGTTGATCTGGTTCGCACCCTGCCGGACCAGCGCGTCGAGCACATCGCCGATCTTCGTCATCTCACGCAGGCGCACGTTCACCGTATTGCTGGCCTGGTAGCCGGTGATCTTCGGCGGCTGGTTGTTCGCGTAGTTGTACTGCGGACTGAGGTCGATGCGGCTGGTCTGGAGGTCGCGGTCGGCGATGCCGGCCTTCTTCAGCGCGGCGACCACCGCGCCCATGCGGTTCGCGTTCTCGCGCATCGCGGCGTTGGCATCGGTATTCTGGGTGACGACGCCCGCGGAGATTGCGGCGACGTCCGGCGTGCGGTGCGATTCGCCGTGCGCCTCGATCTGCAGTAGGGTGGCGTCGCCGGGTAGCGCGGTCGGGACTGTGTTCTGCGCAAACGCCAGTGGCGCGGCCAGCAGAACGAGCGGTGCCAGGAATACGGATCGGATGCGGGACATGTTGGTACTCCGGTGGGCTACGGGCGTGGCGCCACAATACCCGAGCGGATTGAATCGCGGGTGAGCAGCGCCGTATCGCGCGTAACCCCGTACGGCGATTCCGACGTTGCGTTCGCTCCCGTCAGTCCCGTGCGAACACGCGGTAGCGTAGCGGCTTGACCGAAACCGTGTCGCCGCGCGCCGGGATCGCCAGTTGTGCGTCGTCTCCGATGTCCACTTCGACCGCGCGCGACTGCTGCGGGAGTTCCAAAGTCACCACGCTGCGGCCGGCGAGCTGGCGCACGTCGGTCACGCTCGCCGCGAGACCTTCGTTGGCGTTCGTGAGCGAAACATAATGCGGTCGCGAGTAAAGATTCGCTGCGCCGTCGGCGACGCCTTCGCAGGCGAACGCCGCCTCGCTGCCGTCGGCGCGGAACATGCCGTCGCGCACCGTGCCGACGAGCCGGTTGGAACGTCCCAGGAAGTCATAGACGAAGGCGTTCGCCGGTTCGGAATAGACCTGCTCAGGCGTGCCGTCCTGCTGGATCGCGCCTTCGCGCATCACCACGACGCGGTCGGCGAGCTCGAGCGCTTCTTCCTGGTCGTGGGTGACGAACACGGTCGTGTAGCCGGTCTCGTCGTGGATGTGCCGCAGCCAGCGGCGCAGTTCGATGCGCACTTTCGCGTCGAGCGCGCCGAAGGGTTCGTCGAGCAGCAGCACCGACGGTTCGATCGCCATCGCGCGCGCGAGCGCGACGCGCTGCTTCTGTCCGCCGGAGATCTGGTCGGGCAGGCGGTCGTGCAGTTCGGCGATTTGCATCCGCTCGAGCAGTTCGTTCACGCGCCGCTTGAGTTCGGCCGCCTTGGGCCGGTCGCGCCGGCGACGCGAACGCAGGCCGAACGCGACGTTCTCGAAAACCGAAAGGTGCGGGAACAGCGCATAGTGCTGGAACACCAGGCCGACGCGGCGTTCGCGCAGGTTCATGTGGGTAGCGTCGCGCGTGCCGAACAGGATGCGACCGGCGTCGGGCTCTTCGAGCCCCGCGAGCGCGCGCAGCAACGTGGTCTTGCCCGAGCCGGACGGTCCCAGCAATGCCAGCAGCTCGCCGGACGCGACCCACAGGTCCACGCCGCGCAGCGCGGGGAACACGCCAAATCGCTTGTGCAGGCTTTCGATGCCGATATCCATGCCGTGTCCCTGGGTGCGTCGGCGTGCGCCATCGGAGCGTGGCGCATTTTCGGCTCGCGCGCCAGCGGCGGGGCTCAGGGTTGGTGCGAAGCGTTCGCGAAGATTCATCCGGGCAACCTGTTGATTTCGACGTTCGCCGGGTCAATGGCCGCTGCGACGACGGGCGAGCGCGTCGGCATGCCGCCATTCCAGCCAGAGTTTCAGCACCAGCGTGAGCAGGGCCAGCATCACCAGGAGCGAGGCCACCGCGAATGCCGCCGCGTAGCTGTATTCGTTGTAGAGGATTTCCACCTGCAGCGGCAGCGTGTTGGTCAGGCCGCGGATGTGGCCGGACACCACCGACACCGCGCCGAATTCGCCCATCGCGCGCGCGCTGCACAGAAGCAGGCCGTACAGCAGCGCCCAGCGGATGTTCGGCAGAGTCACGCGGCGGAACACGGTCCAGCCGCCCGCGCCGAGCGAGGACGCGGCTTCTTCCTGGTCGGAACCCTGCTGTTGCATCAGCGGGATCAGTTCGCGCGCGACGAAGGGGAAGGTCACGAAGATCGTCGCGAGCACGATGCCGGGCGTCGCGAACACGATCTGTATTCCATTCGCGCGCAGCCACGAACCCAGCCATCCTTGCGCGCCGAACAGCAGCACGAACACCAGGCCCGACACCACCGGCGACACCGAGAACGGCAGATCGATCAGGGTCAGCAGCAACCGCTTGCCGCGGAAACGGAACTTGGTGATCGCCCACGCCGCCGCGAGTCCGAAGATCCCGTTCGCGGCGACGCTGATCGTCGCGACGAGCAGCGTGAGACGGATCGCGGAGCGCGTGTCCGCGTCGAGGACGGCGTTGAGGTAGGTGTTCCAGCCCCCGCGCAGCGCCTCGACCGCGACGATCAGCAGCGGCAGCAGCACGATGCCGCCGAGCAGAAGAATGCAGGCCGCGATCAGGCACCAGCGCAGCCATGCCGGTTCCTGCAGCACGCGATCGCGCACGACGCGATCGCGCGTCACCCGGCTGCGCGAATACTGCCCGGGCACGGCGCGCTGCTGACCGATGACGCTCATGCCCAGATCAGTCGTGCCGGCCATGCGCCACCTTCTTCTGCAGCAGGTTGAGCAGCAGCAGGATCACGAACGACAGCGCGAGCATCAGGGTCGCGACCGCCGCGGCGCCCGCGTAGTCGTACTGCTCGAGCTTGATCACGATCAGCAGCGGCGCGATCTCGGACACCTTCGGGATGTTGCCCGCGATGAAGATCACCGAGCCGTATTCGCCGACCCCGCGCGCGAACGCGAGCGCGAAGCCGGTGAGCATCGCCGGCAGCAGCGGCGGCAGCAGCACGCGGCGCAGGGTGGTCAGGCGATTCGCGCCGAGCGACGCGGCGGCCTCCTCGAGTTCGGCGCCGAGGTTCTGCAGCACGGGTTGCAGCGTGCGCACGCAGAACGGCAGGCCCACGAAGGCGAGTGCGACCGCGATGCCGGTCGGCGTGTAGGCGATCTTTATCCCGTGCGGCACGAGCAGACTGCCGATCCAGCCGTTGCCCGCGTACAGCGCGGTCAGCGCGATGCCCGCGACCGCGGTCGGCAGCGCAAACGGCAGGTCGACCAGCGCGTCGAAGAACGCGCGCGCCGGAAAGCGGTAGCGCACCAGCACCCAGGCGATCAGCGCGCCGACGAGCGTGTCGAACAGCGCGGCCGCGAGCGCGGTGCCGAAGCTGAGTTTCAGCGCGGCCAGCACGCGCGGATCGGTCAGCACCTTGATCCAGCCGCTGCCGAGCGTCGCCGATTTGAGCAGCAGCGCCGACAATGGCAGCAGCACGATCAGGCCCAGCCAGACCAGGGTCATGCCCATGGCCAGCGAAAAGCCGGGCAGGGGGCCGGCATTGCGCGCAGTTCCGTGCAGGGCGATGGCGTTGTTCAATGGGCGCCGCCGGAATAGATCTGGTCGAAGAATCCGCCGTCGTCGAAATGGCGGGCCTGCGCATTCTTCCATCCGCCGAACGCGTCGTCGATCTTCACCAGCGGCACCCTCGGGAAAACCGCCAGCAGCGACGGATCGACGAGTTCCGGCAGGGCCGGGCGGTAGCCGCTCTTCGCGGCGATCGTCTGGCCTTGCTTGCTGTAGAGGAACTTCAGGTAGGCCTCCGCGACCTGCAGCGTTCCGTGGCGCCTGGCGACGGCGGCGACCACGGCAACCGTCGGTTCCGCGCGAATGCTGACGCTGGGCGCGACGATCTCGAAGCCCTTGTCCTGGGCTTCGGCGCGGGCGAGGAAGGCCTCGTTCTCCCACGCGATCAGCACGTCGCCGATCCCGCGCTCGACGAAGGTCGTGGTCGAGCCGCGCGCGCCGGTGTCGAGCACGGGCACGTTGGCATAGAGTTTCTTCATGTAGTCGAGCACCTTTGCGGTGTCTCCCTTGTAGGCCTTCGCGGCCCACACCCACGCGGCGAGGTAGTTCCAGCGCGCGCCGCCGGAGGTCTTCGGGTTCGGCGTGACCACTGCGATGCCGGGACGCACGAGGTCGGACCAATCGCGGATGTTCTTGGGATTGCCCTTGCGCACCAGGAACACGATCGTCGAGGTGTAGGGCGCGCTGTTGTAGGGCAAGCGCTTCTGCCAGTCCGCGGGCAGAAGATGCGCCTTGTCGGCGATCGCGTCGATGTCGGCGGCCAGCGCGAGCGTGACCACGTCGGCCTCGAGCCCGTCGATCACCGCGCGCGCCTGCTTGCCCGAGCCGCCGTGCGACATCTTGATGTCGAGAACGTCTGCGGGGTGCGTCTTCCTCCACTCCAGCGCGAACGCCGCGTTGAGGTCCTTGTAGAACTCGCGGGTCGGGTCGTAGGAGACGTTGAGCAGGCCGATGGTCTTCGCCGACACCGTTCCGATGCACAGCGCAAGCGCCGCGGCAGCGAGGAACGGCATCCAGCGGTGCGCGGGTTTGACGGAGGTCATCGCTTGCTCTCCTTGGCGGAACGGGCGCGCTTGCGGGCGAGCCTGCGGGTCTCGCCCGCGAGTTGCAGCAGGCTGCGGTGGTCGACGATGTCCGACATCGCATCGCGCACGTCGCCCATCAGCAGGCGCAGCGCGCAGGCGTCGGGATCCGGGCAGTCGTCGCAGGGTTTGTACGCCGTGACGCTGGCGCAGCGGATCGGCGCGAGCGGACCATCGAGCGTGCGGATGATGTCGCCGACCATGATCTGCCCTGCAGGTTTCGCAAGGGTATGGCCGCCCTGCACGCCGCGCTTGCTCTCGATGATGCCGGCCTTGCGCAGCTCGACCAGGATCGCTTCGAGGAATTTCTCGGGCACGTCGGCCGCGACAGCGATCTGCCGAGCCTGCAGGCGATCGCTGCCGGCGTCGACGAGGACGCAGAGCGCGCGCAGGGCGTACTTGGCTTTCATGGTCAGCATAATTCAGATCAAACTTATATGAATTAAGACGCTTGTCAAGACTCACGTCGGCATTACGACATGTCCGAAGTCAATTAACGCAATACGAACGAATGGCACGTCTGAACGGCAAGGCGCTGCGGGTATCCTTGCCGGATGATCTATCTCGCCTCGCAATCGCCGCGCCGTCTCGAGCTGCTGCGCCAGATCGGCATCGAACCCGGCGTGCTCGAGGTGTCCGTTCCAGAGTCCCGCCTGCCCGGTGAATCGCCGGAGGATTACGTCAGCCGTGTCGCGCGCGAGAAGGCCGGTGCCGGCCTGCTCAAGGTGATGGCCAACCCGCAGGCGCTGGTGCTAGGCGCCGATACCGAGGTCGTGCTCGACGATCGCGTGTTCGGCAAGCCAGCCGATGCGGGCGAAGCCGCGCAGATGATCGGCGAGCTCGCGGGCCGCAGCCACGCGGTGATCAGCGCGGTCTGGCTGCTCAGCGCCGGCCGCGAGCTACATGCGGTTTCGCGTTCGGAAGTGCGCATCGCCGCACTGAACGACGAGGCGATCGCGCGCTATGTTGCGTCGGATGAGTGGCGCGGCAAGGCCGGCGGCTATGCGATTCAGGGCCGCGCCGCGGGTTTCATCGAACACCTGTCCGGCAGCTATTCGGGAGTGATGGGATTGCCGTTGTTCGAGACGGCGCGGTTGCTGCACGCCTTCGGCAAGACGATTCCATGAGCGAGATACTGATCAATGTCACTCCGCGCGAGACCCGCGTCGCGCTGGTCGAGAACGGCATGCTGCAGGAAGTGCAGATCGAGCGCGCGGTGCGGCGCGGCTACGTCGGCAACATCTACAAGGGCCGCGTGCAGCGCGTGATGCCTGGAATGCAGGCGGCGTTCGTCGACATCGGCCTGGAGCGCGCGGCGTTCCTGCACGCCTCCGACATCTTCCGCGCCGCGCATGCGGCGACCGAGCCGGTGGGCGAGGACGCGCCGCCGCCGCAGGTTCCGGCGATCAACGAGCTCGTGCACGAGGGCCAGCAGATCGTCGTGCAGGTCGTGAAGGATCCGATCGGCAGCAAGGGCGCGCGGCTGACCACGCAACTGAGCATCCCGTCGCGCTTCCTCGTGCTGCTGCCGCACGTGCGCGTGCTCGGCGTGTCCTCGCGCATCGAGGGCGAGGCCGAGCGCACGCGATTGAAGGCGATCCTGGGCGAGCTCACCGACGGCGCGCCGCAGGGCTACATCGTGCGCACCAACGCCGAGGGCTGCGAGGCGGCAGCGCTCGCTGAAGACGTCGCCTATCTGCGCCGCGCCTGGGACGTGATCGGGGTCGCGACGCAGCAGGCCACGGTCGGGCAGCGCATCTACGAGGACCTGCCGCTGCCGCTGCGCGCGATGCGCGACCTGATGCACGACGAGATCGAGAAGGTGCGCGTGGATTCGCGCGAAACCGTCGAGCGCCTGCAGGAATTCGTGCGGCAGTTCATGCCCGAACTCGCCGAGCGCATCGAACACTACGCCGGCGAACGCCCGGTGTTCGACCTGTACGGCGTCGAGGACGAGATCCGGCGCGCTCTGCAGAAGAACGTGCCGCTCAAGTCCGGCGGCTACCTGGTGATCGACCAGACCGAGGCGATGACCACGGTGGACGTCAACACCGGTTCATTCCTCGGCCAGCGCAACCTCGAGGAAACCGTCTACCGCACCAACCTGGAGGCGGCGCAGTCGGTCGCGCGTCAGCTTCGCCTGCGTAATCTGGGCGGGATCATCATCATCGATTTCATCGACATGGCCGACCCCGAACACCGGCGGCAGGTGCTGCGCACGCTGGAGAAAGCGCTCGCCGGCGACCACGCGCGCACCGGTGTGCACGAGTTTTCGCCGCTGGGCCTGGTCGAAATGACCCGCAAGCGAACTACCGAAAGCCTGGAACGCCAGCTCTGCGAGCCTTGCCCGGCGTGCGCCGGACGCGGCAGCCTGCGCACGGCGGAAACGATGGTTTATGAGATCTTCCGCGAGATCACCCGCGCGGTCCGCCAGTTCGACGCGTCCTCGCTGCTCGTCATCGCCGCGCCGAAAGTCGTGGCGCGGGTGGTGGAGGAGGAATCGGCGGCGGTCGCCGAACTCGAGGAGTTCCTCGGCAAATCGATCCGTTTCCAGACCGACGAGCAGTACCAGCAGGAGCAATACGATGTCGTGCTCCTGTAGATCGAATCGGAGCGTCTGATGCGGGCGCATCTCTTCCGCGGGCTGCGACATGCGCGGCGTGGCCTGTTCTACACCAGCGCCGCGGTGCTGGTGCTGATGGCGATCGCGGTTGCGGTCGCCGACCGACTGCTGCCGCTGGTGCAGAAGAATCCCGACCGGATCGCCGCGTGGCTGATCGAGAAAGCCGGGCGCCCCGTGCAGTTCGCGCGCGCCGAGGCGCACTGGACGCGGCGCGGGCCGGTATTCGTGCTGCACGACGTGAAGATCGGCGGCGGCAAACAGGTGCTGGAAGTCGATCGCGCCGAACTGCTGCTCGCGATGTATTCGGGCTGGTGGCCGGATCACCCGTTCACCGAGCTGCGCCTGCGCGGACTCGCGTTGACTCTGCAGCGCGACGCGGACGGGCAATGGCATTTCGTCGGCCTTTCCGGGCCGAAGACCGCCGCCGGCCAGAACCCGCTGCACGATCTGGAAGGCCTCGGCGAATTGCAGGTCGCCGACGCGAAGCTCACCGTGCGCGCGCCCGACCTGGGCATCGATTTCACCTCGCCGCGCGTGGACGTGCGGCTGCGCGTGAGTCCGGGTCGCCTGCGCGCGGGCATTCGCGCCTGGGCGAGCCAGGGCCAGCCGCCGTTGTATGCCGTGATGGATTTCGATCGCGACGACAACAGCGGCCGCCTGTGGATCGGCGGCAAGGACGTGGATCTCGCGCCATGGTCATCGCTGCTCGGCTATGCGGGCGTTCAGCCCATCAGCGGCCGCGGCAAGGTCGGGTTGTGGACCACCTTGAAGGAGCGTCGTGTCGCGCAGGTGCAGGCCGACGTGGATCTGCACAACGTCAGTTTGCGATCGCGGATGCCCACAGTGGAAAACGGCAAGACCGTATTGCCACAGGTGGACCTGAAGGGATTGGCGATGTCGGCGCGCTGGGACGCGATCGACGGCGGCTGGCAGCTCGTCGCGCCGACGTTGCACTTGCGCACGGCCGCGGGCGACGACACGCTCGACGGGCTTGCGCTGCAGGAGGCCGGTGGCATCGCGCTGTACGCTCGGCACGCCGACATCGGCGGTCTACTTTCGATCGCCGGACTCAGCGAACACGCGCCGGCGTCGCTGCGCGGCTGGTTGTCGCAGGCCTCGCCGCGGCTGCGGCTGAGCGATCTCCTCGTGCAAGGACGGCTGGGCGGCGCGATCCGCGGCGGCGCGGTGGTCGAGGACGCGAACGTCAAGCCGGTCGGCGAAACGCCGGGCGTGCAGGGGCTCGGCGGCACGTTGCGTTTCGATCGCGACGCGATCGCGTTCGACCTGGATCCACACAGGCCTGCTCCGAATTCCTTGCGCATCCTGTGGCCGCCCGCGTTCGGCGCGCCGATGCCGATGGAGCTCGAAGGCACGCTCGCAGCATGGCGCGACGGCGATGCGTGGACGCTCGAATCCTCGTCCCTGCGCGCGCACAACGCCGACATCGACCTCACGACGCGGCTCGCGCTGCGTTTCGATCCCGGCCGCGCGCGTCCGCGGCTGGACCTGTTCGGCACGCTGCAACCTGCCCACCTGGGCCTCGCGCCGCGCTATCTCATCCGCCACCGGATGCCCGACAGCGTCGTCGCGTGGATCGAACAGTCGGTGCAGGGCGGCGAAGTGCTCGGAGCGCACGTGCTGGTGTCCGGCGACCTCACCGACTGGCCGTTCCGACACAACGAGGGCCGCTTCGAAGCGGTCGCCGATCTCGCCGGTGGGCTGATCCGGTTCCAGCCCGACTGGCCGCGCGCCGAGCAGGTCGGCGGGCGCCTGAGTTTCGTCAACGAAGGCATGCGTTTCGATGGTGGCGCGTCCATCCTCGGCATCAAGGTGCCGCAGATGTCGGTGGAGATTCCGAGCTTCGCGGCGCCGATCCTAGAAGTGCGCGCCGACGGCACGGCCAGCGGGCCGCAGATGCTGGGCCTGTTGCGACAGAGCCCGTTGGAAAAGCGATACGGTACGAGCTTCGCCGCGCTCGACGCGCAAGGCGACGCGCAACACGTGGGCTTCCACATGCTGCAACCGCTCAAGCACGAACTCGGCGAACGCACGCTCGACGGCGACGTGCAGCTCAGCCACGCCCGGCTCGCCGACAAGCGCTGGAACCTGCTGTTCACCGATGTCGAAGGCCGCCTGCACTTCGACCAGGGCGGCGTGCTCGCCGATACGCTGGCGGTGCGCGTCAACGGCGATCCGGGCACGCTGCGGCTCGCGATCGGCGCGCCGACCGGCGATCCGACCGTCGCGGTCTGGGCGAAATTGCAAGGCGTGTTCCCGCCGGCGACATTGCTGCAGCACGCGCCTTCGCTGGATTGGCTAAAACCCATCCTGCTCGGACGCGCAGCGTGGACGGTCGAAGTGCTCACCCCTGAAGAGCGCGTGGACAAGCAGCCCGCGCCCTCCACTCTGAAGGTGCGTTCGGACCTGCAGGGCATCGGCTTCGCGCTGCCCGCGCCTCTGAACAAGGCCGCGGCGTCCTCCTTGCCGTTGCAGGTGAACACCCTGCTGCCCGCCGATGCGGGTGAACTCGACGTGGAACTCGGAGATCTCATGGCGCTGCGCGGTCGCTACGACAGCACGCAAACCCTGCGCGGACTCGTCGTGTTCGGCGCGAACGTCGCCAACGGCGAGTTGCCCGCGCACGGCCTGGTTGTGAGCGGACGCGCGCCGGAAGTCGATGCCGCCGGCTGGATCGCGTATGCGAACAAAAGCAAGGAAGGCACGACGGGCGTACAGTCCATCGATCTTTCCGCCGACAACCTGCTGCTCGGCGGCCGGCATTTCCCCGATATCCGCGTGAAGATGTCGCGTCAGCCGGACGCGACCACGCTGCGCATGGACGGCGAGACGATGTCCGGCAGCGTCGTCGCGCCGATCGATCCCGCGCGCGCGATCCACGGCCAGTTCGATCGCCTGTACTGGCCGGGTGCGCCGGCGCCGGCCGCGAACGGAAACTCGAACGCAGCGGCCGACACCGAACCCGAACTCGATCCGGTCAAGGTGCCGCCGATACGACTGGACGTCGCCGACCTGCGTTTCGGCGACGCGAAGCTCGGCCACCTCATGCTGCAGACGCATCCGATCCCGCAGGGACTGCACATCGACCAGCTCGACGCGACCGCGAAATCGCAGACGATCAGCGCGAGCGGCGACTGGACGCGTTCGAGTCCTGCTGCAACGCGCACGCGGCTGGCGATCGACTTCAAGGCCGACAGCCTCGGCAGGATGCTCGACGCGTTCGGATTCAACGGCATGGTCGCCGCGGGCAAGACGCACGCGAAGCTGCAAGCCGCGTGGCCCGGATCGCCGACCGCGTTCCGCCTGTCCGTGCTCGATGGCACGCTCGATCTCGACGTGGGCTCCGGGCGCCTGCTCGAGGTCAAGCCCGGCGGCGCAGGACGCGTACTCGGCCTGGTCAGCCTCGCCGAACTGCCGCGACGCCTCACGCTCGACTTCCGCGATTTCTTCGAGAAAGGCTTCGCGTTCGACACGCTCAAGGGACGCTTCGTGTTCGCCGGCGGCGTCGCGCGCACCGACGATCTTTCCATCAAGGGCCCGTCCGCGGACATCAAGGTCAGCGGCAGTGCGGATCTGGTCGCGCAGAAGTACGACCAGACCATCGACGTGCTGCCCAAGGCCGGTGGCCTGGTCACCGCGGTCGGCGCGGCGGTCGGCGGCCCGGTCGGCGCGGCGGTCGGCGCCGTCGCGGGCGAGGTGCTCAAGAAACCGCTGCAGCAGATGGCGCACAAGCGCTACCACGTGACCGGGCCCTGGGCGAATCCGGATGTGCAGACGGTGAAAGGCGCGGCAGCAAGCGAACCGCGGCCTGCATCCGGTTAAGCTTGCAACTGCATTGAGCCACCCGCATTGATCCGCAGCGCCGTGTCGCGCGTCGTCCGCTTTTTCGATTTCATCGAGACCCCATGTCCGACCTGATCTCACTCGCCGAATCCCGCCTGCTCGCGCCCGGAGGCCTGGCCGTCGCCACGCTCGGCCGCGCCTTCGACCGCCTGCTCGGCCCCGGCATCGATGACGGTGACCTGTATTTCCAGCACGCGCGGCGCGAGAGCTGGACGATCGAGGACGGCATCGTCAAGCACGGCGCGCACGCGATCGACCAGGGCGTAGGCGTGCGCGCGCTCAGCGGCGAGAAGACCGGCTTCGCGTATTCCGACGACATCCGTTCCGACGCGCTGATCGAGGCCGCGGGCGCTGCGCGCGCGATCGCGCGCAGCGGCATCGAAGCGAACGGTGGCGCGCCGGTGCACGTGGGCGGACGCGCGCTGTATCCGGCGCTGGATCCGATCGACGCGCTGGACGCGGACGCGAAGATCGCCGCGCTGCGCCGCGTGGACCGGCTGCTGCGCGCGGCCGATCCGCGCGTGAAGCAGGTGATCGTGAGCCTGGCCGGCGGCGTCGAGACCATCCTGCTCGCGCGCGCGAGCGGCGCGGTCGCCGCCGACGTGCGGCCGCTGGTGCGCTTCAACGTGCAGGTGATCGTCGAATCGAACGGCAAGCGCGAGCAGGGTTATTCCGGTGGCGGCGGGCGTTATTCGTACGAAGAACTTTTCGCGGGCAACAAGCCGGAAAACTGGGCGCGCGAAGCGCTGCGGCAGGCGCTGGTGAACCTCGACGCGATCGCCGCGCCCGCCGGACCGATGCCCGTCGTGCTCGGCCCGGGCTGGCCCGGCGTGCTGCTGCACGAGGCGGTCGGCCATGGCCTGGAAGGCGATTTCAACCGCAAGGGCACCTCGACCTTCGCCGGCCGCATGGGCCAGCGCGTCGCCGCGAAAGGCGTCACCATCGTGGACGACGGCACGCTGGAAGGCCGCCGCGGCTCGCTCAACGTGGACGACGAGGGCACGCCGACGCAGCGCAACGTCCTCATCGAGGACGGCATCCTCGCCGGCTACATGCAGGACACGCTCAACGCGCGGCTGATGGGCGTGGCGCCGACCGGCAACGGCCGCCGCGAAAGCTACGCGCACCTGCCGATGCCGCGCATGACCAACACCTACATGCTCGCCGGCGACCGCGATCGCGAAGAGATCATCGCTTCCGTGAAGAAAGGCCTGTACGCGGTGAACTTCGGCGGCGGCCAGGTGGATATCACCAGCGGCAAGTTCGTGTTCTCGGCGAGCGAGGCCTACCTCATCGAGGACGGCAAGATCGGACCCGCGGTGAAGGGCGCTACGCTGATCGGCAACGGGCCCGAGGCGATGCAGCGCGTGTCCATGATCGGGAATGACCTCGCGCTCGACGAGGGCGTGGGCATCTGCGGCAAGGAAGGGCAATCGGTGCCGGTCGGCGTCGGCCAGCCGACCTTGCTGGTGGAGTCGTTGACCGTGGGTGGAACAAGAGCGTGAGCACGCCGGAGACACAGAAAGAAGAAAACTTCCACAACGGCTTCATCAGGCTGGTTCGGAAGCATTTCCATTTCCTGGAATTGCCCGGTGAAGCGCAGTTTCCGTGGATGCTGAATTTTTACGAGAGCATCTACACCAAAGGATTAGGTGTTCCATCCGTAGCTTGTGGGTATTTCGACGTTTTCTTTCGAATTGACTTCAGTTGGGAACCGTGGAGCCGGTGGTTAGGCATTACCGTAAACAAGCTGCCAATCGGGTTCGGCTATCTCGATCGAGCCACCGCGCAGGTCAAGATCGAGCAGTACGCGCCTCTCGACTGGATGGTTGCATTGGCAAATCCAGCGTACAAGTCGCAATTCCACTATCAGGCAATCTGGTTGGAGGAAGTGGAAATTTATTTGCGTACGCTATCCGAGGCGATGCAGCCGGTGGTATCGAAATTGCTCAGCCCGCATCGGCACGCCGATCGATTCCAAGAACCCGATTTCCCATTCTTCGATGAAGTCGCCGCGCTGGATCTCGAATCCTTCAAGGCGCGACTTACACCGGCTCAGCTGGAAGGTTCTTCGTGATCCAGCAACTCCCTCAAGGCGCGAAACAACTCGCGCTGCGCATGCGGCGGCTTGTTGTGCAGGCGTTCGGCCTGCGCGTTGCGCGCGAGCTGGCGCAGGTGCTGGCGGTCGGCCTGCGGATGCGACGCAAGGAGTTCGGCCAGCGCGGTGTCGCCGTCGGCGATCAGGCGCTCGCGCCAGGTCTCGATGCGGTGCAGCGCCGCGGTGTCGCGGCGGCTGTCGGCCTTGGCGTGATCGAGCGCGGCGCGGATCGCTTCCAGCGTCGCGTCGTCTTCGCGGCGCAGGTTCTTTGCGAGAAACTGCGTCTGCCGCTTGCGCGCGATCTGCTGGGTGACGCGTCGGCTCTCGCGCACGAGCGCGCGCAGGTCCTCGTCCAGCGGCAGGCGCGCGAGCTGCGCGTCGCCGGCATCCATCAGCCGCTGCGCGATGTCGAGCACCGCCAATGCCTCGCGCCGACGCTGGCTGCGGCTGGGACCGTCCCAACCACCCTCGTCGAACCCGTCGTCGATTTCGTCGTCGATCATCATCATTCCGCAAGGATACGCATGTGACACAGGCCATCGCAAAAACCGATCCGTCGGTCGAACGCATCGCAGAATTGTCCGGCCTCGCCGAAGACCTGCTGCGGAGCGCCCGCGCGCGCGGCGCCGACCAGTGCGAGCTGTCGCTGAGCGAAAGCCGCGGACTGAGCGTCGCGGTGCGGTTGGGCGACGTGGAAACCGTGGAATACACGCGCGACCGCGGCCTGTCGCTGACCGTGTACTTCGGCCAACGCAAGGCCAGCGCGAGCACCGCGGACCTTTCGCCGGCGGGCCTGGAAGCCACGCTCGCCCAGGCCTGCGCGATCGCGCGCTACACCGAAGCCGATCCGATGGCGGGGCTCGCCGATGCCGAGCGCATGGCGACGCACATCGCGGACTTCGACCGCTGGCATCCCTGGGCGCTGGACGCCGACGCGGCGATCGCGCTGGGCATCGCCTGCGAAACCGCGGGTCGCGACGCCGATCCGCGCATCACCAACTCGGAAGGCGCGACGGTGAATACCGGCGAAAGCGTCGCGGTGTATGCGAACAGCCACGGATTCGTCGGCGGCGAACGCGGCACTTCGCACAGCATTTCCTGTTCGCTGATCGCCGGCAGCGGCGAGGCGATGCAGCGCGACGACTGGTACACCACCGCGCTCGCCGCCGGCGACATGGAATCGCCCGAACAGGTCGGACGGCGCGCGGCCGAGCGCGCGGTGCGCCGGCTCGATCCACGCAGCGCGCCCACCGGCGCGTTTCCGGTGCTGTTCTCCGCCGAGATGGCGCGCGGCCTGATCGGCCACCTGCTCGGCGCGGTCGCCGGCGGCGCGCAGTACCGCGAGGCGAGCTTCCTGCTCGGCGCCGTCGGGCAGCGCATCTTCCCCGACTGGTTCGCGCTGAACGAGCGCCCGCATCTGCCGCGCGGATTCCGCTCGGCCTCGTTCGACAGCGAGGGCGTCGCCACGGCCGAATCCTGGCTTATCACCGGCGGCACCCTGCAGCGTTACCTGCTCGACGCGTATTCGGCGCGCAAGCTCGGCCTTGCGACGACCGGCAACGCCGGCGGCGTCCACAACCTCGACGTGTCGCTGGGCTTGGATGATCTGCCCGCGCTGCTGCGCGGCATGGGACGTGGCTTGTACGTCACCGAACTACTGGGGCAGGGCGTGAACGCGGTGACCGGCGATTATTCGCGCGGCGCGGCCGGGTTCTGGGTCGAAAACGGCGAGATCGCGTATCCGGCGGACGAGATCACCGTCGCCGGCAACCTGCGCGAGATGTTCCTCGCGCTCGAGGCGGTCGGCCGCGAAGTGGATCCGCGTTCGCACATCCGCACCGGCCCGATGCTGGTCGGGAAGATGACCGTGGCCGGTGCGATGGCCGAATCCGGCGGCTGATCGCGTTTTCACCCCTTGAAGCGAATCGCGGCGTGCCCCGTGAAATCGTCGTCGGTCGGTAGTAGTCTTGGACGGCCGTACCACGGGGGCGCGTCTCGCTGCACCATCGACCACCATCATCGCACCATCACTGGGGAGAGTTGAAATGAGCGACGTACCGCAGGACCAGAAAACCATGGCCATGCTGGCCCACATACTCGGGATCTTTACCGGCTTCGTCGCCTCGCTGGTGATCTGGCTGATCAACAAGGACAAGGCCGATTCCGCGTTCGTGGTGGACCAGGCCAAGGAAGCGCTGAATTTCCAGATCACGATCGCGATCGCGTGCTTCGCCTCCGGTTTGTTGACGATGGTGCTGATCGGATTGTTGTTGCTGCCGATCGTCCTCATTGCGAACCTGGTCCTGTGCATCATGGCCGGACTGAAGGCCAACGAAGGCGTCGAATACCGTTATCCGTTCGCACTGCGCCTGATCAAGTAATCGTCTCCGGTCCGCCCGCGCTCGCCGCGGGCGGATCGTTTCCGGCGCCACGCATGAGCCCGTCCGAAGAACCCTCGAATCCGCCGCCGGTCCCGTCGCAGCCCGAGGCGCCGCTGTCGCATCCGTCGGGCATCAGCGCCGACGAACGCCAGTGGGCGATGCTCGCCCACCTGTCCGCGCTGCTGGGTTATGTGTTGACCGGCAGCGTCGGCGGATTCCTGGGCCCGCTGATCGTCTGGATGATGAAAAAAGACACCATGCCTTTCGTGGACCAGCAGGGCAAGGAAGCGTTGAATTTCTCGATCAGCATCTGCATCGCATTCGCGCTGCTGATCGCGTTCACTGTCGGAACGCTCGGCTTCGGCATCATCCTCACCTTGCCCGCCTTCTTCGTGGTCGCGATCTACGCGCTGGTGTTCACGATCATCGCCTCGGTGAAGGCGAACGAGGGCGTGCCGTACCGCTATCCGGTCGCGATCCGGCTGATCAAGTAATCCGGCTGTCAACGCGGAAAACACCGGCACGTTGTGACGGTGCGGGCGATGCGCCCGAACGCGGCCGGAGACGCCATGTCCAGCAACAACCGCGGTGCCGATGCGGCATCGGCCCTGAACCGTTTCGGACTCGGCGCGAAACCCGGCGCGATCGCCGAATTGCACGATCCACGCGGCGCGCTCGAACAGGAAATCCACCGGCCGGCGACGAGCGACGCCGCGTTCGCCGGATTGACCCGCAGCGCCGACTATCTTGAAGCCGAGACGCGCTACCAGCAGGATCGCCGCGCGCGCAAGCGCGAGTTCGAGGCGATCAACGAGGCGGCGGCGAAACCCGACGATCCGCAGGTGCAGGAAAAACTCAAGGCGGCCGGCGACGGTTTCCGCAAGGAATTCGGTGAGCAACTGCTCGCGGAAGGACAGGCGCGCTGGAATCTTGCGTTGAACGCACCGGTTGGTTTCGGCGAGCGCATCGTCGCGTTCTGGAGCAACCACTTTGCGGTGTCGGTGGACAAGCGCCAGTCGCTGCTCTACGCGGCGCCGATGGAACGCGAAGTAATCCGCCCGCACGCGTTCGGGCGTTTCCAGGATCTGTTGCTCGGCGTGGAAACCCATCCGGCGATGCTGCGCTACCTCGACAACGTCGCCTCGATCGGCCCGGATTCGCGCTTCGGCGAGCGCGCCGCGCAGCGTTACAACCGCGGCGGCGGCGACCAACCCAAGCGCAAGCTGGGGCTCAATGAGAACCTCGCGCGCGAAATCCTCGAACTGCACACGCTCGGCGTGAACGGTGGTTACACCCAGGCCGACGTCACCGAACTCGCGCGCGCGATCACCGGCTGGAGCCTGCGCGGCCCGCGCGACGAGCGAATGGAAGGACGATTCGCGCGGCGCTTCGGCGGCGGTTTGAATGCTGGCAACACCGACGAATCGCCGACGACCGGCTTCGTGTTCCGTGCGAACGCGCACGAGCCGGGCTCGCGCACGATCCTCGGCAGGCGCTATGCCGACGGCGGGATGGAACAGGGCCGCCGCGTGCTCGCCGATCTCGCGATGCATCCGTCGACCGCGAACCACCTCGCGCTCAAGCTCGCGCGGCATTTCGTGCAGGACCAGCCGCCGCCGGCGCTGGTGCAGCGGATGGCGCGGAGTTATCTCGATCACGGCGGCGATCTTTCCGCGCTGTACCTGGCCATGCTCGGCAGTGACGAGGCCTGGTCGCCGGACGCGCGCAAATTCCGCACGCCGCGCGATTTCGTGACCGCCGCGTTGCGCGCGCTCGGCGCCGAGGACGTGCCCGACGTGCGCAAGCTCGTCGGCCTGCTCGCGCGCATGGGCGAGGCTGATTTCACGCCGCGCTCGCCCGCTGGATTCGCCGACACCGCCGATGCGTGGATCGGACCGGATGCGCTGTGGAAGCGCATCCAGGCCGCAGAGGAATTGGCCAACCGCGCGCCGGCATCGATCGATGCGACGCAGCTCGCGCGCGATGCGATCGGTCCGCGCCTGCACCACGCGACCGCGCAGGCAATCGCGCGTGCCGATTCGCCGAAGCAGGCATTGAGCATTCTGCTCGCGAGCCCCGACTTCCAGTGGAGAGCGTGAGATGACGACCCGTCGCGAATTGCTGAAGGGCATGGCTGCTGGTGCAGTCACGCTGACCCTGTGGCCGCGCCTGGCATGGTCCGCTGGCAACGCATCGAATGCGCCGCGGTTGCTGGTGGTGCTGCTGCGCGGCGGACTCGACGGCCTGCACGCGCTTCCGCCGATCGGCGACAACGCCTGGGGCGGTCTGCGCGGTTCGCTGCCGTTCGCGCAGGGGCAGGGTGACGCGGCGAACGCGAAACCGACTCCGCTGGATCGCGATTTCGCGCTGCATCCCTCGCTCGCGTATGCCGCGCAGTTGTACCAGCAGAAAGCCTTCCTGCCGGTGGTCGCGGTCGCGCCGCCATACCAGGGACGTTCGCACTTCGAGGCGCAGGACTGCGTCGAGAACGGCAGCTCGCGCCCGAGCGGCGCGCAGGACGGCTGGATGAACCGCTGCGTCGCGAGCCTGCGCGGCGAGGAAGGGCTCGCGTTGGCGACCGCGATGCCGCTGATCATGCGCGGCTCGGCGAAAGTCGGCACCTGGTCGCCGCCGCTGCCTGCGAGCGTGAATCCGGGCCTGCTGCAGCGGCTCGACACCTTGTACGCCGAGGATCCGCAGCTCGCGGAAGCGTATTCGCGCGCCGTCATCGAATCGCACGACGACGCGATGGCCGACATGGAAATGCTCGCCAAGCCCGCGCAGATGGCGCAGCAACAGCTTCAGCAGGCACCCGAACAGGCTAAGTACGAACCTCGCCCCGACTTCGGCGCGCTCAAGCGCGGACGCAATGTGGGCGGAGGATTGCAGGACATGATGGCGGCCGCAGGCAAGTTCATGTCGCGCGGCGACGGCCCGCAGATCGCCTTCGTCGAGGATACCGGTTGGGATACGCACGCGGCCGAGGTCGTGACGCTGCAGCGCAAGCTCAGCCAGCTCGACACGGGCCTGAAAAACTACCACGAGGCGATGGGTTCGGCCTGGGATCGCGCGGCGGTCGTGATCGTCACCGAGTTCGGACGCACCGCGAAGGTCAACGGCACCGGCGGCACGGATCACGGCACCGGCGGCGTCGCCTTCCTCGCCGGAGGCGCGATCGCGGGCGGGCGCATCGCCGGGCAGTGGCCGGGCATTTCCTCGCAGGATCTCAACGAGGGGCGCGATCTGCACGCGACCACGGACATGCGCGCGTTGTTCAAGGGCGTGCTCGCGGAGCATCTGCGCGTGCCGGCGGGGGCGCTCGATGCGAGTGTGTTTCCGGAGAGTGCGGGGGTGAGGCCGATGGGTGGGCTGATGCGTGCGTCGCGAAGCGTCGCTTCTGCTTGATAGATATTCCCTTCTCCCGCTGGCGGGAGAAGGTGCCGAAGGCGGATGAGGGTGGCTCATCGAGCCGAAGCGAAGCTTTCACGCGCTGCGCGCGCGAGCTACTTTCTGTTTCGGCAGAAAGTAGCCAAAGACCATTGCGCCGGACACTCGCCGGAACGATGAAACCGTTCCGGTTCCCTGCGCTCCTCGGAAAACACGGGCCGGTCCGCAACTCGGGCCATCCATGGCCCTCAAACACTCGGACCTTGCTCCCGCGTTTTCCTGTGGTGCTCGGCTCGCTTTACGGCGCGAAGATCAAGAGCGATGCAACAGCAGTTCATTCCATCTTACTTGCTGCGAATCGATCTCTGGCGAATCATCAGTGCAAGCGACACGCTGCCTATTGCAGCGGCAACGAGTTTGACGCCGCTGACGTAGTGGCCGGTAGTGAAACCTATGATTGCAGCGTACGAAAAGAAGCAAAAAGATGACGCAAGAAAAAGATACATCACAACGGGAGGAACCAACCCGCCGTCCTTCCGCGGAGTGGACCACGTTATTGCGCGCCAGATAAGAACCATTAGGAAATATGCTGATAGGGAACAAACAGCCAAAACCGGGAAAAGCACGAGCCTGGCATTGAGTGGGTCTTGAAGGATTTCCACGAGAACCCAAAAGCCAACAAAACAGGGAAGTATGGTGATGAATGCGAGTATTGCGACTGCGAGAGCACGCTTGGAATATTCTATTGCACGTTCAATGTTCATAGCGTCTAACTACAATTAGATCCGTACTTGGAGCGATAAGTCATGCCGTGCGCTGTCATCGTGTGCGCGGTCATCGTGGGTTCAACGATTGCGTGACACAGCCATTTCACCCAACGCCAGCAATTCCGCAGCTGCCAATCCCATCGGCGCCAGCGCCTCGCGCATCGTCTCGCCGAGTTCCGCCAGTAGCTTGTGCGAGCCCTCGAGGCCGAGCAGGGCGGGGTAGGTGGATTTCAATTGCGCGGCGTCCTTGCCGGCGGTCTTGCCCAGCGAAGCGGAGCTTCCTTCGACGTCCAGGATGTCGTCGCGGATCTGGAAGGCCAGGCCGAGCGCGCCGGCGTAGTTGTCGAGTCGCTGCAGCATCGCGTCGTCCGCGTGTGCGCACAGCGCACCCATGCGTACGGACGCACGGATCAGCGCGCCGGTCTTGAGGGCGTGCATGCGTTCGAGTTCGAGCAGGCTCTGCGCGCTGCCAGTCGCGGCGAGGTCCAGCGCCTGGCCGCCGCACATGCCGGAGGTACCGCTCGCGGTCGCTAGCGTGGCGATCAACGCGACGCGCAGCGCGTCGCCGCCGGGCGCACTCGCGAGCACGTCGAATGCGAGCGCCTGGAGCGCGTCGCCGGCGAGGATCGCGATCGCTTCGTCGAAGGCGACATGGACGGTTGCGCGGCCACGGCGCAGGTCGTCGTCGTCCATCGCGGGCAGATCGTCGTGCGCCAGCGAATACGCATGCACGAGTTCTACCGCAACGGCCGGTACATCGAGCGCGGCTTCGTCGGCGCCGCAGGCGGTGCCCGCCGCGTACACGAGCTGCGGGCGCATGCGCTTGCCGTCGCCGAGCACGGCGTAGCGCATCGCCGCGTGCAGTCGTTGCGGAATCGCGTCGGCCGCGGGCAGGGTGCGTTCGAGTGCTTCCTGCACGCGCTCGGCACGTCGCACGAAGACGGCTGCGTGCGGCGACGGGTTCGCGATCGCGTTCGCCGGCGCGGCCCTAGTCGCCATGCTCAGTCGCCGCTCGGCGCGAACGGTTCGGCGTGGTCGGGATCGCCCAGATCGCTGAGCAGCTTCACGCGCAGCTCGGCCTGCGCCAGCGCGCCCTGGCATTGCCGGTACAGCGCGACGCCGCGTTCGTAGGCGCCTAGCGATTCGTCCAGCGACATCTCGCCCTTTTCCATGCGCTGCACGAGCTGCTCGAGTTCGTCGAGCGAGCGCTCGAAATTCGCGACGACCGAGGGCGCCGGTTCGATCGCGGGCGGGGCGGTTTTCTTCGACATGCGCGCAGTGTGTCGCCGACGGCGCGGGCGGTCAATCCGACGTGGCGTCGGAACCGGCGATGCTCCAGCGCAGATGCGCGCCGCGCACCTTCATCCAGGCGTCCAGCTTCGCCGCGAGGATGGCATCGCCTGCTGCAAGCAGCTCGCCGTCGGCGTCGAACAACAGCGGCAGCCGTGCGCGAATCCATGGCGGCATATCGCGTTCCTGCAGCACATGCTTGAGCGCATGACTGTGTTCGCGACCGGGCAGGCGGATGCGCTCGCCGCCACGGCGTGCATGCGCATTGAGGGGAGCATCGAAGCCGACGGCGCCAGTCAATTCGAGGGTTGCGCCGTCAGGCAGTCGCAACGGCACCCTGCCATCCCAGACGGCCTCCCAGGTCGGCGGCAGCGGACCGGATGGAACCAATGCGTACAGACGGTCGCGCCAGCGATGCAGCGCGATATCCGCCCAGTCGATCCGCGCTTCGCTGTCGTGACGCGCGCGCAGCAGATCCTGTTCGATCGTCGCGAGAACGCTCCCTGGTGGCGGATGACCCTGGAGGCGTTGCAGCCACGCGCGCAGGACGCGCGCGCGCTGCGCTCGCGGCTGCGCGAGCAGGCCCGGGATGTCCAGTACGTTCGGTGCAACCTGCAGCGCATCGAGCCGTGCCTCTGTCGCAACGCGCAGAAGCTGCGACTGTTCGGTCAGAAGCGCCGCGCTGCGCGCGAGATTCCGTTTCGCCTGCTGCCAGCGTTGCTCGATCAGGGGCAAAACGCGCTCGCGGATGAAATTGCGGTCGTAGCGATCGTCCGCGTTGGACGGATCGTCGATCCACGACAGCGAATGCGCATCCGCGTAATCGCGCAACGCAGCGCGCGGCAGATCCAGCAGCGGCCGCCACAGATGCAGGCTTCCGAGTCGCGAACGTCGGCGCATCCCCGCCAGCCCATCACCGCCCGCGCCGCGCAGCAGCCGCAGCAGCACGGTCTCGGCCTGGTCGTCGCGATGATGGGCGAGGGTGAGCACTTCCTCGTCTGCCAGCGCTTGTCGAAACGCCGCCAGTCGCGCCGCGCGCGCCGCGCCTTCCGGTCCGTGACCGCTTTCGCGATCGACGTGCACGCGAATGACTCGCAAGGGAACGCCAAACCCGGTACAGACGCGTTCGCAATGCGCGGTCCACTCGTCCGCATTGGCGTGCAGGCCGTGGTGGATATGGATCGCACGCAGGCCGCATGCACGCGCTTCGGGCAACGCAGCCAGAGCATGCAGCAGCACGGTGGAATCCAGCCCGCCGCTGAAGCCCACGACGAGCTTCGCGGTCGGCAGCGGCTGCAGTGCGGCGAGTACGTCCACGCCGCGCCCTCGCTCAGTTCTTCAGGACGCCGAGCTCGCGGCCGATGCGGGTGAACGCGTCAATGCAGCGGTCGAGGTGTTCGCGCGTGTGCGCGGCGCTGATCTGGGTGCGGATGCGCGCCTGTCCCTTGGCGACGACCGGGAAGAAGAAGCCGATCGCGTAGATGCCTTCCTCGAGCAGGCGCTCGGCGAACTTCTGCGCGAGCGGCGCATCGTAGAGCATCACCGGGCTGATCGGATGCGAACCCGGTTTCACGTCGAAACCGGCCAAGGTCATGCGCTCGCGGAAATAGCGCGTGTTCGTAATGAGCGTCTCGCGCAGGTCGCCCGCGGAAGCGAGCATGTCGAACGCCTTGATCCCCGCCGCGACCACATGCGGCGGCAGCGAGTTCGAGAACAGGTAGGGCCGCGAGCGCTGGCGCAGCATCTCGATCACCTCGCGCTTGCCGGTGGTGAAGCCGCCGAGCGCGCCGCCCATCGCCTTGCCGAGCGTGCCGGTGACGATGTCGATCTTGTCGAGGCACCCTTTGACTTCGGCCGAACCGCGGCCGGTCGCGCCGAGGAAGCCGGTCGCGTGGCATTCGTCGATATGCACGAGCGCGCCGTGCTTCGCGGCGAGCGCGGTGATCTGGTCCAGCGGCGCGATGAAGCCGTCCATCGAGAACACGCCGTCGGTGGAGATCAGCTTGGTGCGCGCGCCGGCCTCGTCGGCGGCCTTGAGCTGCGCCTCGAGGTCGGCCATGTCGCAGTTCGCGTAGCGGAAGCGCTTGGCCTTGCACAGGCGCACGCCGTCGATGATCGAGGCGTGGTTAAGCGCGTCGGAGATCACCGCGTCCTCCTCGCCGAGCAGCGGCTCGAACAGACCGCCGTTCGCGTCGAAGCAGGCGGCGTAGAGGATCGCGTCCTCCTTGCCGAAGAAATTCGCGATCGTCTTCTCGAGCTGCTTGTGCAAATTCTGGGTGCCGCAGATGAAGCGTACCGAGGCCATGCCGAAGCCGTGGCTGTCGAGCGCGGCCTTCGCCGCCGCGATGATGTCCGGATGGTCTGCCAGGCCGAGGTAGTTGTTCGCGCAGAAGTTCAGTACCTTGCGGCCATCGGCCATCTCGATCTCGGCCGACTGCGGCGAGGCGATCACTCGCTCGGACTTGAACAGGCCCTGCGCGCGGATGGATTCGATTTCGTCGGCGTAGCGTTGGGTGAGCGACATGCGTGTTCGTCCGATTGGCGATTCGTTATTGGCCAGATGTGGCGGCGCCTGCTGCATCCCAGTAGCGCCACTCCCCGACTTTCTTGCCGTTCTGGTAGTGGCCTTCGGCGGCAATCTGGCCGTTCTCGTGGAAATTGCGCCAGAGCCCCGATTCCTTGTTCTGGTCGAACTGCCCCTCGGAAGCGATCTGGCCGTTCTCATAGAACGCCTGGAACAGTCCGTGGCGTATCCAGTGGCTACAGTCGTCGGAAAGGTATCGTGCGAAACGGAACTTCACGCTGCCGTCTTGATACGGGAACTCCGCGATTTCGATGTCGTTGCTCATGCGAGGCTCACGGGATCCGGAGGTTCAATTCCACGAACACACGACCTTGCCGCAGTTGCCCGAGGCCATCAGGTCGAAGCCGCGCTGGAAGTCATCAATGTGGACCTGGTGGGTGAGCACTTTCTGCAGCGGGAATCCGTTCTGCACGAGCTGGGTCATCTTGTACCAGGTCTCGTACATGCGCCGCCCGTAAATCCCGTGCAATACGAGCCCCTTGAAAATCACCTTGTCCCAGTTGATGCCCGCGCCGTTCGGCAGCAGACCGAGCAGTGCGACCTTGCCGCCGTGGTACATCGCGTCGAGCATGTCGTTGAATGCCGACGGATTGCCGCTCATCTCGAGCGCGACGTCGAAGCCTTCCATGTGCAGCTCGGACATCGTGTCCTTCAGCGACTGCTTGGACACGTTGACCACGCGCGTGGCGCCCATCTCGGCGGCGAGCTTGAGGCGGTAGTCGTTGACGTCGGTGACCACGACGTTGCGCGCGCCGATCCACTTGCAGATGCCCGCGGCGATGATGCCGATCGGACCCGCGCCGGTGATCAGCACGTCCTCGCCGACCACGTCGAACTCCAGCGCGCAGTGCGCGGCGTTGCCGTAGGGATCGAAGAACGCGGC
>CAYUXZ010000001.1:37262-112837 GCA_964449135.1 uncultured Gammaproteobacteria bacterium | reverse complement strand
CCGCGTGGTCTGCGGCGACGTCGGCTTCGGCAAGACCGAGGTCGCGCTGCGCGCCGCCTTCGTCGCCGCGACCGCGGGCCGTCAGGTCGCGGTACTCGTGCCGACCACCCTGCTCGCGCAGCAGCACGGGCAGAATTTCAAGGACCGTTTTGCAGACTGGCCGATCCGCGTCGAGGTGATCTCGCGCTTCCGTTCGAACGCGGAGATCAAGTCGGTGTTGAGCGCACTCGCCGATGGCAAGGTCGACGTGATCGTCGGCACGCACCGGCTGCTGCAGAACGACGTGAAGTTCGCCGATCTCGGCCTGGTCATCGTCGACGAGGAACAGCGCTTTGGCGTGCAGCAGAAAGAGGCTCTGAAGAAACTGCGCGCTGAGGTGAATCTGCTCACGCTCACCGCGACGCCGATCCCGCGCACGCTGAACATGGCGATGACCGGCCTGCGCGAACTGTCGCTGATCGCGACCGCGCCCGCGCATCGCCTCGCGGTGAAGACCTTCCTCACGCCCTGGGATTCGGCGCTGCTCAAGGAAGCGCTCCAGCGCGAGATCGCGCGTGGCGGACAGATCTACTTCCTGCACAACCAGGTCGAGAGCATCGAGCGCATGGGTCGCACGCTGTCCGAGCTGATGCCCGAGGCGCGCATCCGCATCGGCCACGGCCAGATGCCCGAGCGCGAACTCGAACAGGTGATGCTCGACTTCCAGCGCCAGCGCTTCAACGTGCTGCTGTGCACGACGATCATCGAATCGGGCATCGACATCCCGAACGCGAATACGATCATCATCGACCGCGCCGACCGCTTCGGCCTGGCGCAGCTGCACCAGTTGCGCGGGCGCGTCGGTCGTTCGCACCATCGCGCCTACGCCTACCTCGTCGTGCCGGATCGCAAGTCCATGACCGGCGATGCGGCCAAACGGCTGGAGGCGATCGCATCGCTCGAGGAACTCGGCGCGGGTTTCACCCTCGCGACCCACGACATGGAAATCCGCGGCGCGGGCGAACTGCTCGGCGCCGAACAGAGCGGGCAGATCGCCGAGGTCGGTTTCAGCCTCTACACCGAGCTGCTCGAACGCGCCGTGCGCTCGATCCGCGAGGGAAAGCTGCCGGGCGTCGATGCCGAACCCGGCCACGGCGCCGAGATCGAACTGCACATTCCCGCGTTGATTCCAGAGGACTACCAACCCGACGTGCACGCGCGGCTGACGATGTACAAGCGCATCGCCAGCGCCGGCAGCTCTGATGAACTTCGCGAACTGCAGGTCGAGATGATCGACCGGTTCGGCCTGCTGCCCGAACAGGCGAAATACCTGTTCGCGATCGCCGAACTGCGCATCGCGGCGACGACGTTGGGCATCCGCAAGCTCGATCTCGGCGCATCGGGTGGGCGCATCGTTTTCCACACGAAACCGAACATCGATCCGATGTCGGTGATCCAGCTGATCCAGAAGCAGCCGAGGATCTATTCGATGGAAGGCCCGGAGCGCCTGCGGATCCGGCAGGAGTTGCCAGATCGCGCGGCGCGGCTGGCGACGGCGAAGGGGTTGCTGACGATGCTGCAAGCAGGCTGATCGCTACCGCATCGATTTAACAAACGCGGTAGGCTGACGCGTAACGGCGGGCGGAGCGGAGGCGGACGTGAACCTCGAAACCCTCTCGAACATCAGCCAGATCGTCAGCGCGGCCACGGTCGTCGGCGCGAGCGCGTTCGCGCTGATCCAGTTGTCGGAGCTCAAGAAGCAGCGCCGCGACGCGATCGCCGGAAAGCTGATGCGCGCCTTCATGGATCCCGAACTCGCGCATGCACTCAGCCTGATCATTGCACTGCCCGAAGGCGTCTCGGCGGACGAATTGCGCAACGCGGGCTCGGAGGTCGAACGCGCCGCGGTGCATATCAGCACCCGTTTCGAAACCATGGGCCTGCTCGTGCACAGGCGCATCGCTCCGCTCGACCTCGTCGTCGAGCTCGCGTGCGGTATCATCATCGTGATGTGGCGCAAGCTCACGCCGTGGATGGAGGATATTCGGCGACGGCAATCACAGCCATCCTGGGCCGAATGGTTCCAGTGGCTCGCGCAGCAATGCGAAGCCTGCAAGAGCCGGAAAGCCCCGGCCTACCAACGCGAGGCGGACTGGAAGCAGTAACGAGCATCTGATTCAATCGCTTTCACAGGGTCAACGAGCGAGGTGAACCATGAGTAATACCTACGACGGCAGCTGCTTCTGCGGCGCGGTGAAATTCACGGTGACCGGCGAACCGGTCGCGATGGGTTACTGCCATTGCGAATCGTGCCGGCACTGGTCGGCCGGGCCGGTGAACGCCTTCACCCTGTGGCCGCCGGGCGCACTGAAGGTCACCCAGGGCGGGGACCATATCGGCAGCTACAACAAGACGCCGCACAGCCATCGCAAATGGTGCAAGAGTTGCGGCGGCCACGTTTTCACCGACCACCCGGGCATGGGGCTCGTGGATGTGTTCGCGGCGGTGATCCCGGACTTTCCGTTCAAGCCGGGCATCCACGTGCATTACCAGGAATCGCGGCTGCCGATCCACGATGGCCTGACCAAGATGAAGGACGTGCCGAAGGAAATGGGCGGCTCGGGCGTCGTGGTCGCCGAGTAGCCGGCGACGAGGAAGCCCGCGAGTCGCCAGCCATGCCGCGCGCGCTGACCCTCGCGCTGACCGCGCTGGCGATGTTCGCCTTCGCCGGCAATTCGTTGCTATGCCGGCTCGCGCTGAAGAGCGCGGCGATCGATGCGGCGAGCTTCTCCTCGATCCGCATCGTCTCCGGCGCGCTCGCGCTGTGGCTGATCGTGAAGCTGCGCCATGGTTCCCACGTCGCCTCGGGAAGCTGGCGCTCCGCGTTCGCCCTGTTCGCCTACGCGGCGTGTTTCTCCTACGCCTATATCCACCTGTCCGCCGGCGTCGGAGCTCTGCTGCTGTTCGGCGCGGTGCAGGCGACGATGATCGGCTGGGGATTGTGGCGAGGCGAACGCTTCGGACTGCGCAAGTCGACGGGGCTCGTCTGCGCATTCGGCGGTCTCGTCGGACTGATGCTGCCGGGTGTCAGCGCGCCCTCCCTCGCCGCCTCGATGCTGATGCTCGCCGCGGGCGTCGCCTGGGGCGTGTATTCGCTGCGCGGCAAGGGCATCGCCGACCCACTCGCAGCGACGACCGGAAACTTCCTGCGCAGCGTTCCGTTCGCGGTCGTGCTCAGCGTGGCCGCATGGTCGTCGATGTCGCTGGATCGCAACGGCGCTCTGTATGCGATCGCATCGGGCGCGTTGACGTCCGGCGTCGGCTACGCGATCTGGTACGCCGCGCTGCGCGGCCTGAAGGCGAGCAGCGCGGCGGTCGTGCAGTTGAGCGTGCCCGTGCTCGCCGCGGTCGGCGGCATCGCCCTGCTCGGCGAAGCGGCCAGCCTGCGCCTTCTGCTCGCATCGGTCGCCGTGCTCGGCGGCATCGCACTGGTGATCGTCGAAGGCAAGGACGCGCAGCGATGATCGCGCTGTCATAAGCGACGCCGTACACTGGCCGTCGACAAGGCAGACCTCCTGGCGATCTCGCATCGAACGCATGAGAAACTACAGCGAACTGCATCCGGCCCCGATCCAGGCGACGATCGAACTGCTCTCGCGCCGCGTGCGCGAGCGCTTTCCCGATTCCGGATTGGGCAAGGTCGCGGACGAACTGGTCGAGGTTTCGCGGCAGAACCAGGCCGCGATCGAGCGCCTGCGCCGGCCGTTGTGGTGGGTGCGTTCGCTGACCGCGCTCGCGATCGGCCTGCTGCTCGCGCTCGTGCTGTGGGCGCTGTTCCAGTTGCCGCACCTCGCCAAGGGCGGCTCGATCAACGTCGCCGAATTCCTGCAGGCCACCAATGCGGCGACCGACCAACTGCTCTTCCTCGGCCTGTCGGTGATCTTCCTGGCCTCGCTCGAATCGCGCATCAAGCGCCGCACGACGCTGCGCGTGCTGCACCGGCTGCGCAGCGTGGCGCACGTCGTGGACATGCACCAGCTCACCAAGGATCCCGAATCGGTGTCGAGGCCGGCCGCGAAGACCGCGTCTTCGCCCGCCCGCTCGCTCACCCGCGAGCAGCTCGCGCGTTACCTCGATTACTGCTCGGAACTGCTCGCGCTCACCAGCAAGCTCGCCGCGCTGCACGCGCAGCACCTGCAGGATCCGGTCGTACTCGACGCAGTGAACGACATCGAGAGCCTCACCGCCGACCTGTCGCGCAAGATCTGGCAGAAGATCACAATCCTCGACCATTGAATGCGACCGGTCGCGAGTCCCGAGATGCCATTGCGGCATCCGTGATTTCAGTAGAATCCGGTTCCAGCCGGAGAATCGTCCATGTCGCAGGTCGAAGAACGTTTGCGCCAACTCGGACTGTCGCTGCCGCCGCCCGCACAGCCGCCTCCGGGCATCGTGCTGCCGTTCCAGTTCGTGCGCGTGGTCGGGCAGCGCGCCTTCATCTCCGGCCACGGACCGCAGAGTCCGAGCGGCTGGTTCACCGAACCGCTGGGCAAGCTCGGACGCGAGGTGACGATCGAACAGGGCTACCACGCCGCCAAGCTCACCGCGCTGTCCATGCTCGGCAGCCTGCGGCGCGCGATCGGCGACCTCGATCGCGTGCGCGCGTGGACGCGCGTGTTCGGCATGGTCAATTCCGCGCCCGGCTTCAACCGACAGCCCGTCGTCATCAACGGTTTTTCCGACCTGATCCTGGAACTGTTCGGCCAGGAGATCGGCGCGCACAGCCGCAGCGCGGTCGGCATGGCCGAATTGCCGTTCAATATCCCGGTCGAGATCGAGGGCGAAGTCGAGATCGGTCCATGATGGCAGGCGAACGCGCATGAACGACGCGACGGCGTATTTCCTGCACACGCCACGGCTCGGCTTCCGCCACTGGGCCGAAGCGGACGAACCGCTCGCGCGCCGGCTCTGGGGCGATGCGGACGTGACGCGGCTGTTCGGCGGACCGTTTCCGGACGAACAGGTTCGCGCGCGGCTCGCGCGCGAGATCGCGCAACAGGGCAGCGACGGCGTGCAGTACTGGCCGGTGTTCCTGCTGGAAAACGGCGAGTTCGGCGGCTGCTGCGGCCTGCGGCCCCACGACCGCGCGCAGCGCATCCTCGAGATCGGATTCCACCTGCGCCCGAAGTTCTGGGGACAGGGACTGGCGAACGAAGCCGCGGACGCGGTGATCCGCCATGCGTTCGACGACCTCGGCGCGACGGCGTTGTTCGCCGGCCATCATCCCGACAACGCGGCGTCCGCGAAGACGCTCGCACGGCTGGGCTTCCAGTACGAGCGCGACGAGTTCTATCCGCCGACTGGGCTGATGCATCCGTCGTATCTGCTGCGTCGGCCTGCGTAGGCATGGGTTCCGTGCTGACCCGCGATCTTTGGGTGAACACCGATCGCGGTCGGCTTTTCGCGAAACGCTGGAGCCCTGCGTCCTCCACTTCAGGTGACGATGCTCCCATCGTCCTGTTCCACGACTCGCTCGGCTGCGTCGAGTTGTGGCGCGACTTTCCGGAACGGCTCGCGCTCGCGACCGGGCGCAGCGTCGTCGCCTATGATCGTCTCGGTTTCGGAAAATCCGATCCGCATCCGGGAATGTTGAGCAATGTTTTCGTGAGCGAGGAAGCGCGCGAAGGATTTCGTTTCCTTCGCGAAGCCCTTGGCATCGGTGCGTTCGTCGCGTTCGGGCACAGCGTCGGCGGCGGCATGGCGGTCGGTTGCGCCGCCGCGTATGCGACGGACTGCCGTGCGCTGATCACCGAGTCCGCGCAGGCCTTCGTCGAGGATCGCACGACGCAGGGAATCCGTGACGCGCAAAAAACTTTTGCGCAAGCCGGCCAGCTCGATCGCCTTGCCAGGTACCACGGCGACAAGGCCGCCTGGGTGCTGCACGCCTGGACCGATACATGGCTGTCGCCCGATTTCGCCGGCTGGAATCTCGACGGGGATCTGCGCCTCGTGCGATGTCCCGTGCTCGTGCTGCACGGCGACGGCGACGAGTTCGGATCGACCCGCCATCCCGAGCGCATCGCCGGCCTGACTTCCGCGCACTCGACCTTGCGGATACTGGAAGGATGCGGCCATGTGCCGCATCGCGAAAAGGGCGATGCGGTGCTCGCGATCGTCGCGCGCTGGCTCGACGACAACCAGTCGGCAGCGCGCATTGCCGACGAGCGTTCCTGAATCCGCGGACCTTCGCATCGCCTAAACTAGGGCGATCCCGACGAGACGAACTCCATGATCCGAACCGCCCGCACGTTTCCTTTGGCACTACTCGCTCTCGCGATGTCCGCATCCGCCACGGCCGCCGACGACGTCGCCGTGCAATGGACCGACAAGCTCGCGCCGCAGGTGCTGGCCTGGCGGCGCGACATCCACCAGCACCCCGAGCTGAGCAACCGCGAGTTCCGCACCTCCGAACTCGTCGCGAAGCAGCTGCGCTCGCTGGGCCTGGAAGTGAAAACCGGCATCGCGCATACCGGCGTGGTCGCGTTGCTCAAGGGCGGAAAGCCCGGGCCGAAACTCGCGATCCGCGCGGACATGGACGCGTTGCCGGTGACCGAGGAAGTGAACCTGCCGTTCGCGTCGAAAGCCGTCGGCGAATACCGCGGCAAGCCGACCGGCGTGATGCACGCCTGCGGCCACGACGCGCACACCGCGATGCTGCTCGGCGTCGCGACCGCGCTCGCGGGAATGCGCAAGGACCTGCCGGGCGAAGTGATGTTCATCTTCCAGCCCGCCGAGGAAGGCGTGCCCGCGGGCGAAGACGGCGGCGCGCCGATGATGTTGCGCGACGGCTTGTTCCGCGATTTCAAGCCCGACGCGATCTTCGGCCTGCACGTGGTGAGCTGGCTGAATGTCGGCGACGTCGAAGTGCACTCCGGGCCGGCGATGGCGGCGTCGGACTGGTTCAAGATCCTCGTGCGCGGACGCCAGACGCACGGCGCGATGCCGTGGAACGGGATCGATCCGATCGTGACGTCCGCGCAGATCGTCAACGCCGCGCAGACCATCGTCAGCCGCCGGCTGAACATCGGCACCCTGCCCGCGGTGCTCAGCTTCGGCATCGTCGAAGGCGGATCGCGCTACAACATCGTGCCGGAAAAGGTGGAACTGCAAGGCACGCTGCGCACCTTCGACGCGGCGATGCGCGAGCAGGCGCTGGGCGAATTGAAGGTGATCGCCGAGCACGTCGCCGCAGCGAACGGCGCGAGCGTGGAATCGGAGATTCCGTTCGGCACCGGCAATCCGGTTTTGATCAACGATCCGGCGCTGTCGGCACGGGTGAAGGCGAGCATCGCCAGGGTCGTCGGCGGCGATCACCTCGTCGATCCGCATCCGTGGATGGCCTCGGAGGATTTCGCCTGGCTGTCGCAGCAGGCGCCGGGCGTGTATTTCTTCGTCGGCTCGACGCCCGTCGGCCAGGACGCCGAACACGCGCCGTCGAACCACTCGCCGAAATTCTTCCTCGACGAAGCGACGCTCCACGTCGGAATGCGCAGCATGTTGCAGGCCACGCTCGATTATCTCGGAGCCAAGCCATGAAGCCGCGCCTGCGTTCGCCATGGATGCTGCCGCTGGGGCTGCTGCTCGGCGCGGTCGCATTCGCCGCGCCGATGACCGACGCGCAGAAAATCGATGCGCTGATCCACGGCGTGGAAACGCTCACCGGCGCGCAATTCATCCGCAACGGCTCTGCCTACGACGGCAAGGCCGCTGCCGAGCACCTGCGCTACAAGCGCGACCATGCGGGCGGCCGTTGCGCGACCGCGAGCGATTTCATCGCGAACTGCGCTTCGTCCTCGTCGATGAGCGGCAAGCCGTACCAGATCCGCTACGCGGACGGGAAGACGATCGACGCGGAAGTCTATTTTCGCGGTGAACTAAAGCGTCTCGAAAATCAGCCAGTGGCGCCCGATGCAGTGAATGGTTCCATGCGAGTTCTGATTTCCACAGACTCGCAGCGGTACCGAATGTCTGACAACGTCAAATTGACCGTCCTTATCAGGAATGATTCGAATGTGCCGTTGTGGATTTACAAGAGGCTCGAATGGGGAACCAGGGCCAGCTTGTCCTTGTGGGTGCAGGACGCCGTCTCGAATGAACCTGTTCCGCAAACAATCATTTTTGATGCGATGACTCTCCCGCCATCTCGTGAGAGTTTTGCACCACTCCCTCAACATCATTCTTTTACAAGGGAGCAAGAATTCACGATGAAGCAACTGAACATTGCCAAGCCGGGGAGATATCGGATCGTCGTTAACTACCACAGCCCCATTCCACAAGAATTCGGAGATGGACTCCACATCTGGTCGAAAGAGATGGGAGAAATCGCGTCCGATCCGATCGAGATTTCGGTGCGAAATTAAGCCGACCGCCCCCGCTCCGCCCAAGCCCTGAGACTTTCCTGCGCGGCCTCCCATCGCGCCTAAGCGGCTGTTGAAGTTACGTATTTCTGACTTTATGTTAAATATACTTGACATTGAGTAAAGTATAAGATACATTGCAGCCACCTAACCAAGAGGGTCGCTGCAATGCTGAAAAGAGAACGCTCTGCCTGGGTCTTTCTGACGGCGCTGGTCGTCTGCATGGGCTCGTATTTCGTGGCGGTCGTCGTCATGCAGAACTCGCACACTCAACCGTCGTTCTTCGCCCGGATCGGAATTCTTGCCGTTGCGACATCCACGATGGCCGTGGTCGTCGCCATCGATCGGCTGCTCGCATGGCTGGGCAGCAGGGGCCGCGAGCCCGAAGCCGTGGACGAGCGCGATCGCCTGATCGAATACCGCTCCGCCACGATCGCGTACTACGTCCTGATCGCCGGCATGATCCTGGTCGGCTGCATCATGCCGCTCGACCCGACCAAGAGCGGATGGGACATCGTGAACGCCGCGCTGTTCTATCTCGTGCTCGCCGAAATCGTCCACCATGGCCTGGTCGTGCTCGGCTATCGCAGAGGCTCGCATGTCTGAGCGCCACCTCACCAATACCATCCGCACGCTGCGATTCCTCGCAGGCGAGATGACGCAGGAGGACCTGGGCAAGAAGGTCGGCGTGACGCGGCAGACGATCGCCGCCGTGGAAGCGGGCAAATACTCGCCGACGCTGGAGACCGCGTTCCGCATCGCCGAGGTGCTCGGCAAGCCGCTCGATGAAGTGTTTCGCTGGGAGAAGTGAACGCCTGCGCGCCCGAGGCATCAACGATTCGGATCGACCGCCCGCTGTGCCGGGAGGTCCCTTGTTCGAGAGCGCTGGTGCCAGCGACGATGCCAGGTTTCCGGACTTTCTAACGCCGGTCAAGGTGTAGACTCCGCGACGGACACCAACCCAAAGGGGGAGATATGAAGCACCGATACGATGCGACTTCGATCAGGAGAGGTCGTCTGCTGGCGGGTGCGATTCTTTTCGCGCTTTCGGGAACCACATTCGCGATGGACACCCCGCCGCCGCAGGTGGCCGTCGAACCCAGGCTCGTCGATGTATCCGACGTGTTCCAGTGGAACCTGGGCATCGACTACGCGCACATCAATCCCAGCCTCGGAGCGAATGGCGACCAGTGGGGCGGATCGGTCAGCGGTTACTACAAATTCCGCGACGGACCCGGACTCAATCTCGACCTGGGCTACCACCGCGTTTCCAGCAGCGGCGCGGGCCTGGACAACTGGAACTTCGGCGCGGCGCTCGCCTGGAACAATGACGCGTGGCGCTATGGCGGCTTCGCGGGTTACCAGCGCAGTTCGGTGAGTTCGTTCTCGGTCAACGCGACGGACTACGGCCTGTTCGCGGATTTCTTCGCCACTCCGGAATTCACGGTGTCGGGCAAGGGCGGCGGGTTCAGGACGCATCCCGGATCGAACGGCTATTTCCTCGGCGGCTCGGTGAAGGGCTACCCGGCCCCCAATTTCTCCATTAGCGGCGCCATCGACTACAACCACCTCAACAACTCCGGCGGAGCCAAGGAAACCGACTATTCGCTGCGCGGGGAATTCCTGTTTCAACCTAGCGTGTCGATCTCCGGAACCTATGTTCGCAGCGACTTCTCGCCGGGCTCGTTCCACGCCGACAGCTTCGGTATCGGCGTCACGTTCCGATTCGACGGTCCGGCCGGCAACCTGGTCGATCGCGACCGCAACGGCCCGACCGGCTGGTCCACCACGTTCGCGCCGTTGGTTCTACGGTTCTGAGGGGTGAAGACGCGGCACGACACCGTGCCGCGTCCCCTTTGATGGCCGCCAGATCGATTCGCGATCCGGCGAATCAACAATGCTCATTCGCTAAAACCGGCCCTGCTGGTAGTCCACGAACGCCTGCATGAGTTGCTCGCGCGTGTTCATCACGAACGGTCCATGCCGCGCGACGGGCTCGCGCAGCGGACGTCCCGCGACGAGGATCAGCCGCGCCCCGCCCTCGCCTGCCGCGACGACGAAACGATCGCCGCCGCCGAGCACCGCGAGTTCGTGGGTATTCAACGTGCGCGCCTGTTCGCCCTCGCCCACCGTCGCCGCACCTTCGAACGCGTAGGCGAATGCGTTGTGGCCTTCGGGCAGCGCGTATTCCCAGCGCGTGTTCAGCGCAAGTTCGATGTCCAGATACACCGGATCGGTCGCGGGCTGTTCGATCGGACCGCGCACTTCTCCCACTTCGCCTGCGATCACTTTCACCGTCACGCCTTCGGACGGATGCGCGACCGGAATGCGATCCGGCGCGAATTCCTGGTAACGCGGCGCGGTCATCTTCTCGCGCGCGGGCAGGTTCACCCAGAGCTGGAAGCCGCGCATGCGACCGGATTCCTGCTCGGGCATCTCCGAGTGCACGAGGCCGCGGCCGGCGGTCATCCACTGCACGGAACCGGGCACGAGCAGGCCCTGGTTGCCGTGGTTGTCGCGATGGCGCATGCGGCCGTCGAGCATGTAGGTCACGGTCTCGAAGCCGCGGTGCGGATGGTCGGGAAAGCCGGCGAGGTAGTCCTCGGCCTTGTCGGTGCCGAACTCGTCGAGCAGCAGGAAAGGATCGAGGTCGGGCAGCTCGGGGCCGCCGATCACGCGCGTGAGCTTCACGCCCGCGCCGTCGGAGGTCGCATGGCCGCGCACGGTGCGCAGGATGCGGGCGGCTTCTGCAGTATTCGTCGTCATGTCATTCCCCGGTTCGAGTCCGCGCGAGATGCGCGAAGCATCTACCGGAAATGCGGCCAGTCCCTGCCTGCCCAAGTCGATCTCGCGGGAACGGATGGTTCCGTGTGTGCAACAACGCGTGCGGTGCGAATTCCCCGCTAGGCGCGGCGGGTGAAGACGTACACCGTCGCCGGCGGGAGGTTGCGCCATGCGGTCGGGCCCTTTCGTGCGTCCAGGCGCAACGCGTCGAGCACTTCCTGCGCGACCGGAACGGCCGGGCCGTAGGTGAACTGCACGAAGCGTCCGTCCGGGCGCAGGCAGGCGAAAGCCGCTTCCAGGATGCCGTGCTGCAACTGGCGCGGCATGGACAGCATCCCCAGTCCCGAGATCACCGCGTCGGCCGGCCCATGCGCGGCGTAACCGATGTCCGCGGAAAGCCGCACGAGTTCGCGCGCGTCGCCCTGCACCACGCGCACACCCGCGAAGCGGCGCTCCAGGTGCGCGTGCAGTTCGTCGTTGAGTTCGAGCACCATCAGGTCGTCCGGAGCGATCCCGTGCCGGAGCAACGCTTCGGTGAACACACCGGTGCCGCCGCCGAGTTCGATCACGCGGCGCGTGTCGGCCGGAAGCTCGGCCATCATCATGCCGGTGAGCTGCTGGCCGGACGGCGCGACCGATGCGACGCGCAGCGGATTCTTCAGCCATTGGCGGAAGAAGGTCCAGGCGTGGGTGCGCTCGGCGGCGGTATCGGGGTCGCTCATTCGACCGCCATCATGCCCTTTCGAGCACGACAGCGGTGTTAAAAATTCACATCCGAGTCACCGACGGCGGCCCGCATTCCAGACGCGGGCCTGCACTCCCTACATCCTTGTAGGTCGAAGCTCCCAGCAGCGGTGGATGCGGGGATTGCGCTCGAAATCCGGGGGAATGGTGCCGGCGCTGATGTCCCGGATCCTCGCAAGGCCCGACAGGGCCTGCTCGTCCAGCTTGAAACGCCGGAAGTTGTTGGAGAAGTACAACACGCCGTCCGGTGCGAGCCGCGCGAGCGCCGCGCGCAGCAGGCGCACGTGCTCGCGCTGTAGGTCGAAGTCCTCGGCGCGCGCGGAGTTGGAGAAGGTCGGCGGGTCGCAGAAGATCAGGTCGTACTGTCCTCGATCGGCTTCTAGCCAATTTATCGCGTCGGCCTGCACCAGCCGATGCGCCCTGCCCGTGCAACCGTTGAGCGCGAGATTGTCCGCGGCCCATTGCAGGTACGTCGCCGACAGGTCCACGCTGGTCGTGCTGGCCGCGCCGCCGACCGCGGCCTGTACGGTCGCAGCTCCCGTGTAAGCGAACAGGTTGAGGAAGCGCTTCCCACGCGCTTCCTGCGCGATGCGCAAACGCAGCGGGCGATGATCGAGGAACAGGCCGGTATCGAGGTAATCGAACAGGTTCACGCGCAGCCGCGCCTCGCCCTCGCGCACGACGAGGAATTCCCCGCGATCCGCCATCGCGCCGTATTTGCTGCCGCCCTTGCCTCGCGCGCGGGTCTTGATCGCGATCTGCTCGCGCGGCAGCGCGAATACTTCGCCCGCGGCGCGCACGATCTCGCCGAAACGTCGGCGCGCGTCGGCCTCGGAAATCGTCGCGGGAGCCTGGTATTCCTGTACGTGCAGGAAGGTGTGCGGCGATTCGGACGCGTCCTCGGTATAGACATCGATCGCGGCCGCGTATTCGGGCAGGTCGGCGTCATAGGCGCGGAAGCATTCCGCACCTTCGCGTTTGCGCCACGGGCCGAGCTTGCGCAGGTTCTTGCGCAGGCGGTTGGCGATCATCTGCGCGCCTTCAGAAAGCGGTACCGGCGCGCGCGCTTCGTGCGCAGGCGCGCGTGCGCGGTCGCAGACCAGCAGCAGGCATTCGAGCGCGCCGTTGAAGAAGGCGTAGCGCTTGCTCGCGCGCAGGCCGGTCGCGCGTGCGAAGTGTTCGTCACCGCACAGGATCACCGCGCGCCAGTCCGGCGTGGCGCGTTGCAGCGCATCGCCGAGTTCGCGATACAGGCCTTCGTCCGCCGCGAGACGCTGGTCGTAGGGTGGATTGCAGATCGCCAGCCCCGCGGTTTCCGGCGGTGCTTCCAGCAGGCGCACCGGCAGAGTCTTGAATTCGATCGCATCGGTAACGCCGGCGCTGCGCGCGTTCTCGGACGCGGCACGGATCGCGTGCGGATCGGCATCGGAGCCGTGGAAGACCTTGCGCAGGCTCGCGCGTCCGATCCGCTCGCGCTCGCGCGCCTCTTCGACCACTCGCTGCCACAGTGCCGCATCGAACCCTTTCCAGCGACTTGGCGGCGCGCCGTCGTTGCGCATGAGACCTGGCGCGACATCAGCCGCCATCAGCGCGCCTTCGATGAGCAACGTGCCGCTTCCGCACATCGGATCGAGCAGGCCGCCGCCGTCCGCATAAACCGTGGGCCAGCGTCCGCGCAGCAGCATCGCCGCGGCGAGATTCTCCTTCAGTGGCGCCTCGTTCTGCATCGAACGCCAGCCGCGACGGTGCAGGCTGCCGCCGCCGAGATCCACCGAGAGCGTCGCCCGGCCCTTGCGCACGAGCAGGTTCAGGCGAAGGTCCGGCGACTCGGTATCGACCGAGGGCCGCGCTCCGGTTTTCGCGCGCAACTGATCCACGATCGCGTCCTTGACGCGCAGCGCGGCGAACTTCGCGTGCGTGATCGCGCCGCCCGACACGTGCGCATCCACCGCGAGCGTGCCCTGCGCGTCGAGATGTTCCACCCAGTCGATTGCAGCGACGCCGTCGTAGAGCGCCTGTTCGTCGGCGCATTCGAATTCGGCCAGCGGCCAGAGCACGCGACTCGCCAGTCGCGACCACAGCAAGGCGCGGTACGCGGACTCCGCCTCGCCCTCGGCATTCGCACCTGCGAGCGCGGCCGTCGCTTTCGCAGCGCCCAGCGCGACCAACTCGTCGGCGAGCAGGTATTCCAGGCCCTTCGCGCAGGGAATGAAGAACTTCACAGCGAGATCACAGGGATCGCAGGAAATCGGCGAAGCGGTCCGCGCAGTACGCGACATGATCGGCGAGGCGATGGCTGTCGTTGACGAGCAACAGCGTGTCATGGCGCGCGCGCGCCCAGTCCACGACCGCCTGCACGGGGATCAGTTCGTCGTCCCAGCCGTGGACGATCGTCGTGGGCACGCGCGCGGCCTCGAGTCGGGTCGGATGGCCTTCGATCAACACCGGCGGCGCGAGCAGGAACAGGCCCGCGCATTCGATTTCACGCGAAACCAGCGCGGACACGAACGAACCCATGCTCGATCCGGCGAGCACGAGCGGGCCTTTCGTCGCGCACGCGCGTTCGCGCAGGATCGCGATGCGCGCATCGATGTCGCCGAAGCGGCCGACGCGATCGACTTCGCGATAATCCGGCCGTTCCGTTGTCCAGCCGAGTTTTTCGGCGGCGAGCGCCATCGCGCTGACCTTGGTCGCATCGGGGCTGCTTTCCAGGCCGTGCGAGAGGATGGCGTGGCCGATCATGGCTGTTCCTTCGGTTGCGTTGCGGTCGCGCGGGCATCGCGACGCGACGCAATTCGGAGTGTGCAGGTGGGGTCCACGGTCATGCCTTGAAAACCGCGCCGATGCTAGCATGGGTCATGGCCGCACACCCCCTCGCGAAGACCGCCGCGCGAATCGAGCCGCTGCCCTACGAGGAGCGACTGGCCTCGCGTTCGGCCGATTCGATCGACCTCGTGGTGATCCACTGCACCGAGCTGCCCGATCTCGCGGCCGCGCGCGAATACGGCGAGCGCATCCAGCATTCCGAATCGCAGACCGGCAACAGTGGCCACTACTACATCGACCGCGACGGCAGCGTCCACGCCTGGGTGCGGCCCGAGCGCGTCGCCCACCACGTGCGCAACTACAACCTGCATTCGGTCGGGATCGAACTCGTCAACACCGGTCGCTATCCGGACTGGCTGGATTCGCGCAGGCAGGCGATGAGCGAGCCTTACACCGAAGCGCAGATCGCTTCGTTGATCGGGCTACTCACGGTGCTGCACGCGCAGTTTCCGAACCTGCGCTGGATCGCCGGACACGAAGACCTCGACACGGGGCTCGTGCCAGCCACCGACGATGCGCAGAAGGAAGTGCCGCGCAAGCGCGACCCCGGCCCGATGTTCCCGTGGTCGCGCGTACTGGTCGCGGTGCCGCTGCTGCGGATGGGCGTGCAGTCGCAGCGTTAGCGGCAAGATGGCCTCGTTGCCACCTGTTACTTCTTCTTCGTCTGCACCGGCGGCAGCGTGTGGATGTAGGCCCAGAGCGCGTCAATCTCCACGTCGCTGAGCTTCGCGAACGTGCGCCAAGGCATGAACTCGTTGATCGCGCTGCCGTCCGGCCGTTTGCCGGTGCGCAGCGCGCGACGGAAGTCCTCGTTCGTCCACGCGCCAATATTCGCGGGCGTGAGGTTCTGCGCGTCGGGGAATTCCGGTGGCGTGCCGGGCACATGCTGGCCGGCGAAATTCGCGCCGTGGCAACCGGTGCAACCCTGCGCGAGGTACTTGCCGTATTCGGGCGTGGCCGCAGCGGCGATCGCGGCACGTGCGCGAGGGGCGTGGTCGAGTACCTCGGCGGGAACCAGCGGGAATTTGCCGAACAGGTAGAGCACGCGACCGAGCGGGCGCAATTGCGTTGCGCCCGGATCGTTCGACGATGCCTGCAGCGACTGCACATAGGCGACCAGGACCGCCGTGTCGGCGTCGCTCATGTCATGGAAGTCGCCGGAAGGCATGAAGATCATCGGATGGCCGTCGGGCTTGACGCCGTGGCGGATCGCCGCGGCGATCTGATCCGCGCTCATGCCTTTCGCAACGCCGGCGGGCGTGATGTTGGGGCCGATCAGTTTCATGACCGGACCGGCGTCGAACACGAGCTTGCCGGCGCCGTCGGCGCCGTGGCAATCGGCGCAGCCGCGCGTCTCGAAAAGATGCTTGCCCTGCGCGAGCGCGCCCGCGTCGCGCGACATGCCCAGCGGCGGATCGTTCACGGTGTAGGTTCGTGCCAGCGCCTGGTCGGACTTCCACCACGCCACCGCAAGCAAGCCGGCCGCAGCCAGCAGCACGACGCCGAGCAACACCGCGATCGCCTTGAGCAGCTTGCGCATAGGTTCCCCTGATCGATACGCCATGAACGGAACCGATCATAGCCAATCGCGATGGCCGGACGCGACCATGGCCCCCGCTATAATGCGGGCCGGCATCGCAGGACATCCCGCATCGTGAATCCCGCCCCGCAAGGCCCCGTCAGCGAACTCGTCGAGCTGCTCTCGCTCGAGCGCATCGAGGACAACCTGTTCCGCGGCCAGAGCCGCGACATCGGCACCAAGTACGTGTTCGGCGGACAGGTGCTCGGACAGGCGCTTTCTGCCGCGCAAGCGACCGTGGATCACGACCGTTCGGTGCATTCGCTGCACGCGTATTTCCTGCGCGCTGGCGACATCGAGCATCCGATCGTCTATAGCGTGGATCGCACGCGCGACGGCGGCAGCTTCTCGGTGCGTCGCGTGACCGCGATCCAGCACGGCCAGCCGATTTTCGTGGTCGCCGCCTCGTTCCAGGCGCCGGAGGATGGCGCCGAGCACCAGTTGCCGATGCCGGTCGTGCCGATGCCCGACGACCTGCCGCCGCAGACGCCGCTGGATCCTGCGGTGTTGGCGAAACTTTCGCCGAAGATGCAGCGCTGGCTCAGCCGCGGCGGGCCGTTCGTGTTCCGCCACGTCTATCCGCGCGATGAATTGAATCCGAGCAAGCGACCACCATTCCAGCAGGTCTGGTTCAAGCTGTCCGAACGCATCGGCGATTCGCCCGAGCTGCACCGCGCGATGCTCGCCTACGCATCGGACTTCCATTTGATCGGCACCGCGACCTTCCCGCACGGCATCAGCTACTACCAGCCGAACGTGCTGATGGCGAGCCTGGACCACGCGATCTGGTTCCACCGTCCGTTCCGCGTGGATGAGTGGCTGCTGTATTCCTGCGATAGCCCGACCGCGCAGGGCGCGCGCGGGCTCGCGCGCGGGATGATCTACGATACGAATGGCACATTGATCGCATCCACTGCGCAGGAAGGCTTGATGCGGATGGCGAAGGAGAAGAACTGATGCGCAGCGTGTTCACATCGCAGCGGCTGGAGAACGTCGAGGCGGTCGCGAAGATGCTCGAGGACGCCGGCATCGAGGTGAAGGTCAGCAACGACCGCTCGTACAAAGGCAGCCGGCGCTCGACTTTCAGCTACCGCGAAAGCGCTGTGAAAAACGAACCGGACCCGCAGGTCTGGGTCATCAAGGCCGAGGACCAGCCGAAGGCGCGCGCGATCCTGCGCGAGGCGGGACTGTTCCAGGATTCCAGGCGCGGATTCGGCTCACCCGAGGCCGGATCGCCGCAGTCCTATCTACCGATGTCCGCGCAGGCACCGATCGCACGCCGGCCCGACCGCCGCGCGTCGCTTGTCTTGCGCGCGCGGCTTTGGCTGCTCGCGATTATCGTCGTGCTGACCTGGCTGGTCGTGCGCGGCGCATTCCACAGCTGAAAGTTTCCGGCCTCTGAAACGAACATCCCGGCCGGAGCCGGGATGCCCTAATCCATTTCCGCGCGTGCGCGGAAGACTGCGTTGATCAGCGCGGCGGCAGCGCAAACTCGTTCGGCTCGACGAAGCCGTCGTGGTTCTCGTCGAAGAACGCGAACGACTTGGCGAGGCGCGGGAATGCGGCGGCGAATTCGGCCTGGCTGAGCTTGCCGTCCTTGTTGGTATCGGCCTTGGCGAAGGCCTGCGCGTTGCGCTGGCGCATCTGGTTCATCGCGGCCTGCGCGGCCATCTGCGAGGCGCCGACGACGTCGGCCTTGCTCACATAGCCGTCCTTGTCCTTGTCGATCGCACCGAAGTTCGCGGCGACGCGCGGCATGCACGCCTTGAGCTCGTCGGCCTTGAGCTTGCCTGCCTTCTTCTTGTCGCATTTGTCGAACGCCGCGGCGCGACCGGCTTCGGTGGACTTGGCGGCGGCGGCGATTTCCTGCGCCCACATCGCCTGCACTTCCGACATCGTCAGGTAGCCGTCGTGGTTGAGGTCGAGCAGCGCGAAGTTCTTCGCGATGTTCGGCATCGCGGCGGCTTCCTGCGGGCTGATGCGGCCGTCGTGGTTGGTGTCCAGGTCGCCGATCCAGAAAAAGCCCTGCTGCGCCTGCGGGTTGCCCGCGGGCGCGGCGCCGTTCTGGGCCGCGAAAGTAGAGACGCAGCAGCCGAGCGCGAGCGCGCCGACGGTCAGACGGATCGTGTTCGACAGCGAATTGCGGGTCATCGGCAACATCCTGATTGGGTTGAGGGCGGGCCATGGTACGAACATTTGGCCCGGGCTGCCAGCGGGAAACGTCATGCCGCGGCTCAGGTAAGACTCGCCCCCGCGCAGGAAGTTCAACGAAGCCGTAGCATGGTGTCATGCGCCTGTTTCATTCAGCCGAACACGCGTGCGGGTACTACCCCGAACGGATCGCGCGCGACCTGCTGCTCGACCCGCGCGATCCGGCCCTGCCGCAAAGCTATCCGGCCGCGCTCGCGCTGGGTTTCCGCCGCTCGGGCGGACATGTCTATCGGCCGCGCTGCCCGGGCTGCCGCGCCTGCGTGCCGGTGCGCGTGGACGTAGCCGCGTTCCGCCCCGACCGCAGCCAGCGCCGCTGCCTGCGCGCCAACGCAGACGTGCGGATACAGCTCGCGCCAGCGCTGCGCACGGACGAGTGCTTCGCCCTGTTCCGCCGCTACCTCGACGGGCGCCACGCGGACGGGCCGATGGCCGACAGCGACGCGGAGGATTTCGACGAGTTCATCGCGAGTGGCTGGAGCCCAACCCGCTTCCTCGAACTGCGTCGCGACGGCCGCCTGCTGGCCGTTGCCGTCACCGATGTGTTTCCCGACGCACTCTCGGCGGTCTATACCTTCTTCGATCCGGAGGAGTCCGCGCGCGGGCTGGGCACACTGGCAATCCTGCGGCAGATCGAATACGCGCTCGAAAGCGGACGCCAGCACCTGTACCTGGGCTACTGGATCGCGGGTCACCCGAAGATGGATTACAAGGCACGTTTCCGGCCGCTGGAAGCGCTGGACGAAGCCGGCTGGCATCGGCTGCACACGCACGCCGTCGGCGTGCGCTGATGGTCATCGGTCAGGACTTCGCCGATGGATCCGTGCGCGTCGCGGCGGCCGGCAACGGCTCCGCCGTGGACTTTTGCTGATCGGGCTGCGGCGAAGGCGCAGCGCCGCGCGGCTTGCGCGGCGCAGACGATTTCGGCGCGGCGTCCCTGTCGTGATGGAAGCCGAACGCTTCGTCGCTGTGGGTCGAGATCACCATCCGCACCATCGGGGTGGGAATCATCAATTCGACTTCGATCTGATGGTTCTGCGAATCGCGGCCTTCCAGGGTCATCTCGAAGAACGCGCCGCCGCTGTCGATCTCGCGGCAGACCACGTGCGGGCCGAACGGGCCGTCGCTCAGGTAAGGCTTGATCGGCTCGCCGAGCGCTTCGATCGCCGCAGGATGGAAAAACACCGCATAAAGCGTCACGTCGGACATGTTCATTCCTCCACGAGACTGACCTGCAACGCAGCGGCGCTTGCGCGCGCCTTCGCTCGCGCGGCCTCGATCGAATCGCCGTGCGCGAGCGTGACCGCGACGCGCCGATGCCCGGCCACGCGCGGTTTGCCGAACAGGCGCAGCGCGGTGTCGGGTTCGGCCAGCGCCGCATCCACGTTTCCGAACATTGGCACGCCGTGACCGTGTGCAAGCACCGCGCACGAAGCCGACGGCCCGCGCTGCTCGATGCGCGGAATCGGCAGGCCGAGGATCGCGCGCGCGTGCAACGCGAATTCCGAAAGGTCCTGCGAGACCAGCGTGACCAGGCCGGTGTCGTGCGGCCGCGGCGAGACTTCCGAAAACCAGACGTCGTCGCCCTTCACGAACAGCTCGACGCCGAAGATGCCGTGGCCGCCGAGGTTGTCGGTGACCGTCTTCGCGATATGGCGCGCGCGCTCGAGCGCCGCGTCGGACATCGGCTGCGGCTGCCAGCTCTCGCGGTAGTCGCCGTCCACCTGCAGGTGCCCGATCGGATCGCAGAAGCTCGTGCCGTCGCGATGGCGCACGGTGAGCAGGGTGATCTCGTAATCGAAGGCGATGAAGCCCTCGACGATCGCGCGCCCCTGCCCCGCGCGTCCGCCGCTCTGCGCGCACTCCCAAGCCTTGTCGAAGTCCGCGGCGGACTTCACCGTGCTCTGACCGTGGCCGGAACTCGACATCACCGGCTTGACCACGCAGGGCATTCCGATCGTGGCGATCGCGTCGCGGTATTCGTCGAGCGTGTCCACGAAACGATACGGCGAGGTCGGCAGGCCCAGCGTTTCCGCGGCGAGCCGGCGGATGCCCTCGCGATCCATCGTCAGCCGCGCGGCGCGCGCGGTCGGGATCACGCGCAAACCCTCGTCGCGTTCGAGCTCGACGAGCGTTGGCGTGTGGATCGCCTCGATCTCCGGCACGACCAGGTGCGGGCGTTCGTGCGCGATCAGGTCGCGCAACGCGGACGGATCGAGCATGTTCAGCGTGTGGCAGCGGTGCGCGACCTGCATCGCCGGCGCGTGGTCGTAGCGATCCGCGGCGATCACTTCCACGCCAAAACGCTGCAACTCGATCGCGACTTCCTTGCCCAACTCGCCCGAACCCAGCAGCAGCACGCGCAGCGCTCCTTCGGTGTGCGGCGTGCCGATGGCGACAAGATCGTTCGAGGCGGGATTCACGGTGGTCATGGCGTACGGTCGGCGCGGAATCCCACATTGTAACGGCTCGTGACGCAAGTCTTGCGATCGCGCGCTCGCATCGGATGCGGACGCGTGGCAAGGTTGGAGACGACTCATCGGGAATGCGCGCCATGCCGCTTCGCTACCTGTTCGCGTTGCTGGTGACTTGGCTGCCGTTCGACGCATCCGCCGGCGCGCGGATCACCGGCTGGATGCGCGATCGCGCGCTGCCGGAAGTCAGCGGCATCGCCGTCTCGCGCGCGCATCCGGGCATCCTCTGGGTGGAGAATGACAGCGGCAATCCGCCGGCGATCCACGCCGTGACGCCCGATGGTTCGCTGCGCGCGACCCTTTCCATAGACGACGCGCCGAACATCGACTGGGAAGACCTGGCCTCGTTCGACCGCGGCGGCAAGCACTACGTGTTGATCGCCGACGTTGGCGACAACAACGCGATCCGGCCCTACTCGGTGCTGTATGCGATCGAGGAGCCCGCGATGCTGCGCGACGCGCACGTTCGTCCGGCATGGCGAATCGTGTTCCGTTGGCCTGATGGCCCGCGCGACTGCGAGGCGGTCGCTGTTGATGAACGCACGGACAGCATCCTGTTGATCAGCAAGCGGCGCGTGCCCGCGGAATTGTTCCGATTGCCGCTGCCTTCGGCGGCATCGCGCAAGCACGCATTCGGTCCGATCACTGCGCAATTCCTGGGCACGCTCGCGAACATTCCGCAGCCAACGGCTGCGGAACTCAAGGCAGCGCCCGGTTACGCGAAATATCTTGCGCAGGTGACCGCCGCCGACATCGCACCCGATCGCAGCAGCCTCGCCGTGCTCACCTATCACAGCGTCTATCTGTATCGGCGCAAAGGCGACGAAGACTGGGCACACGCCGTATCGCGCGCACCGCAGGCCTTGTCGTTCGGCTGGCTACCGCAGGCCGAAGCGCTGGGCTTCGCAGGCGACGGACGCAGCTTGTATGTGAGCGGCGAGCATCTACCATCGGCAATCGCACAGGTAGATGTTCCGGTAATTCATTGAATGAATTACGCTTTTATCGTTCTATTGCATTTTGATATCTTTTTGATATCTTATTCTTAAGCGCTGGCCTGTACGCCAGCGTTCGACCCGGAGTCCTCCCATGAACGAACGCACCACCACCACCCTGTCCGGCATTCCGACCCTGCTGGCAATCTTCATCCTTCTGCTCGTCGACGGCTGGTTCCTCGTCAACGGGCTGCAGCCCCCCGATCCGACCCGGGTTGTCGCCTGCGTCCTCACCGGCATCGCCCTGGTGATCTGCTTCGGCGGATTTTTCAACGTTGAACCGAACCAGGCCGTCGTGCTGAGCCTGTTCGGCAAGTACGTCGGCACCACCCGGATGCAGGGCCTGCGCTTCACCAACCCGTTCTACGCGGTGAAGAAGATCAGCCTGCGCATCCGCAATTTCGAGAGCAACAAGATCAAGGTCAACGAGCTGCAGGGCAGCCCGATCGAGATCGCCGCGGTGATCGTCTGGCAGGTCGTGGATTCGGCCGAGGCGGTTTACAACGTGGACGATTACGAGAGCTACGTGCACATCCAGTCCGAATCCGCGCTGCGGCAGATGGCGACGAGCTATCCCTACGACAACCACGACGATCCGAAGACGGTGTCGCTGCGCAGCCATCCCGCCGAAATCTGCCAGCACCTGCTCGAGCAGTTGCGCGAGCGCCTCGCGCAGGCCGGCGTGGACATCATCGACGCGCGCATCAGCCACCTCGCCTACGCGCCCGAGATCGCCCAGGCGATGCTGCAACGCCAGCAGGCCGAAGCCGTGGTCGCGGCGCGCACGCGCATCGTGTTCGGCGCCGTGAGCATGGTCGAGATGGCGCTGGGCCAGCTCAAGGAGAAAGGCCTGGCCGACCTGGATCCGGAGCGCCGCGCGGCGATGGTCAGCAACATGCTGGTCGTGCTGTGCTCCGAACGCCCGGCGCAGCCGATCGTCAACGCGGGAACGATCTACTGACCGCGCGATGGCCGAAAAAAAATCCTACCCGCTGCGCATCAACGCCGACGTGCTGCAGGCCCTGCAGCGCTGGGCGGACGACGAATTGCGTTCGCTCAACGCGCAAATCGAGTACGTGTTGCGCGATTCGCTGCGCAAGTCCGGACGGCTGCGCAAGTCCGACGCGGACGAGGATCTGATCCGCAACTAGCAAGTCTCCGCTCGAAACACGTCATTTCAACGAGGCATCCCCGTGACCCAACAACGCTGGTCGTATCGCATCGCCGAGATCAAGCCGTCCTTCCTTGGACGGATACCGCTTGAACGCATCCAGGACGAACTCGACAAGTCCGGCGCGCAGGGTTGGGAGCTCGTATCCGCTCCCGCCTCAGGCAACGTGCCGGGCAGCCTGCGCCTGTACTTCAAGCGTCCGCAGTAATGAGCCACCGGAATCCCATTCTTTCGAGGCATCCCATGAAACCGCTGATCCTTTCCGCGCTGCTGGCACTCTCCGCTGTCTCTCCCATCTCCCACGCCGCGGACACGGCTGCCGTGAAGCAGGCCGATCCCGCCGTCGCCGCGAACGCGATGCTGGCCGACATGGACGCGGGCCGCTACGACGCGGTCGTCGCACGCTTCGCGCCCGCGATGGCGAAGATGGTCGGCGCCGACAAGCTCAAGGCCGTCTGGGGAATGCTTCCCGCGCAATTCGGCGCATTCAAGCAGCGCGGCAAGGCGCAGGTCACGACGCAGAACGGATTGACCGTCGTGAAGATCCCGCTCGCCTACGAGCGCGGGAACCTCGAAGCCACGATCGCGAGCGACGCGGACGGCAAGATCGATGGCTTCCTGATCCAGCCCGCCTCCGTGGCGCCGCCGGTTTCCGCGCGCAGCGACCTGCCCTCACGGGAAGTGGCGTTCGCGCCCGCGCATCGCGGCGAACTGCCGGGCACCCTGTTGCTGCCCAAGGGCAAGGGTCCTTTCCCCGCGGTCGTGCTCGTGCACGGTTCCGGCCCCAACGATCGCGACGAGAGCGTCGGCGGCACGCGCGTGTTCCGCGACATCGCGGAAGGGCTGGCCGATCGCGGCATCGCCTCGCTGCGCTACGAGAAACGCACCAAGGTCCGGCCGCAGGATTTCGGCGGCACCTACACGCTCGACGACGAGACCACCGACGACGCGGTCGCAGCGGTAGCTTTCCTGCGCGCGCAGCGCGAGGTGGATCCGAAACGCATCTACGTGATCGGCCACAGCCAGGGCGCGATGATGGCGCCGCGCATCGCGCAGCGCTCGCCGCAGATCAAGGGCGTCGTGCTGATGGCCGCGCCGGGGCGCGAACTCGAGGACATCCTGCTCGACCAGAACGAGTACATGGCGATGGAGGACGGCAAGATCGACGACTTCGAGCGCACGCAACTCGAAAAGCTCAAGACCGACATCGCGGCAGTCAAGAAGATCGATGCGAAGACCCCGCCGACGCAGAAGTTCCTGCTCGACCTCCCCGCGAGCTACTGGCTCAGCGTGCGCAATTACGATGCAGTCGCGGCCGCGAAGGCGATCCGGCAACCGATGCTGATCCTGCAAGGCGATCGCGACTTCCAGGTCACCGCGCCGGACTGGAAGCGCTGGCAGGCGGCTTTCGGGAACGACAAGCGCGCGACGATCAAGCACTACCCTGCGCTCAACCATCTGTTCGTCCCGGGCACGGGGCGCAGCGGGATCGCCGAATACAGCCGCCCCGCGCATGTGGATGCCCAGGCGATCGCCGACATCGCGGGTTGGATCCAGGTGCATTGAGCGCGCGCGGCGGCCCGGATAAGCTGCGGCCATGCGCACGCGCGAACTGCGGCTGATCAATACCGAATCCATCGAAGCCGTTCCCGCGTGGCTCGCACGCGCGCGCGGCAACGCGCACGCGCGGCGGCTCGCGCAATGCGACTGGTTGTTGCGGCGCAAATCCGACGGGCGATTTCTCGCAGCATACGATGGCGTTGTCGCGCACGCGCTCGATCCGGCGGCGATGCGGCCGCACAGCGGAGTCACCGAAGCGCTGCGCGCGATCGCGCGCGGATACGGCGAAGCGGTCGCGCTCGATCCGTCCGCCCCACCCTATGCGACGCTCGGCATTCCGGACGACTACGGCGATATCCATCAGTTGTCGCCAGTCGCCGAACCCGCCGAACTCGCCTGCGCCAGACGCGATCGCTACGCGCGACCACTGTGGCTGCTGGAACCCGCCGCGCGCGCATGGAACCGTATGCGCGATGCCGCGTCGGGCGATGGAGTGACGCTCGACGCGATCTCCGGTTACCGCAGCCACGCTTACCAGTTCGGCATCTTCGCGCGCAAGCTCGCACGTGGGCAGACGGTCGAGGAGATCCTCTCCGTCAACGCCGCGCCCGGATACAGCGAGCACCATTCCGGACGCGCGATCGACATCGGCACGCCCGGCGAACCACCCGCCGAGGAAAGTTTCGAGAACACCGCGGCGTTCGCGTGGCTGCAGCGCCGCGCCAGCGAGTTCGGTTTCGCGATGAGCTATCCGCGCGACAACCCGCACGGCATCTGTTACGAGCCGTGGCACTGGCAATGGCAGCCCCAGGCGGATCCATGACCAGGAATCCCATGACGCCCGGCATCGTAGGCACGGGGGCCATCACGCTCGCAGAAGCCTGCGAGCGGCGCGGCAACAATTTCAACCTCATCCGCCTGCTCGCCGCATGGGCGGTGATTTACGGTCATAGCCACGCGCTGGCCGTTTGGGGCGGCGACGACCTGCCGGTCCGACTGATGCACTTCAAGTTCTCCGGCGGGATCGCCGTTGACGTGTTTTTCGTCATCAGCGGCTATCTCATCGCGGCCAGCATGGAACGCAACACGCCGCAGGCGTTCCTGGTCTCGCGCGCGCTACGGATTTTTCCTGCGCTGCTGCTTTGCGTGGGCTTGAGCGCCTTCCTGCTGGGGCCGCTGTTGACCACGGCCCACGACTACTGGCGGCGTCCGGAAGTCTGGCGCTATTTCATCGCCAACGTGGGCCTGAGCGAAAACACCGCGTATTTCCTCCCCGGGGTGTTCCAGGGCCTCAAGTTCGAGTCGGTCAACGGTTCGCTTTGGTCGCTGCCGATCGAGGCGCGCCTGTATATCGGCCTGGCGGCGATCTGGGTGCTCTCCCTGCATCGCAAGGAGCGATTCAATCCGATCTTCGTTGCAGCCATGGCCATCGGCTTCCTGCTCATCTCTCCGGAATCCCTGCCGGAGACGGAATCGCGGGTGTACTACTGCCTGGCGTTCTTCTTCACCGGCACGTTCGCCTGGATCAACCGCAGTTCGATTCCGCTGAGCTGGCCGTTGATGTTCGCGGTGCTGGTCTTTGCGGCCGCGCTGCTCGGCACCGGACGATTCTTCGTCGGTTATTTCCTGGTCGTAAGCTACGGCACCCTGTTCCTGGCCTATGTCCCGCGCTTGCCGGTCATCCGATACCACGACCTCAGCTATGGCCTGTATCTGTATGGATGGCCATCGCAGCAACTCGTCCAGACCTTCGCACCCAATAGCGGGCCGATCGCCAACACCGTATGGGGCACGCTGTTGGCGGCCGCGTTCGCCGCCATGTCGTGGTTCCTGGTGGAAGCGCCGGCATTGCGGCTGAAATCCCGATTCCGCATCAAGGAGCCAGCAAGGCGGGACGGCGCGGGCACTGGCACAACCGAGGTCGCTCAAGCCAACACGACGTGCGACGAGGTCGCTGATGCGGAACGCAATACGGACGCAGGATGATGTGCCCTACTCCTGCGAACGCTTGACCGGCGTCTTTGCTTTGCTCGCGGTATCCGCAATGCGCCACAGGTACAGGCTCGCATAGGTGCGGTACGGACCCCAGCGTTCGCCGCGTTCGGCAAGCGCTTTCGGCGCCTGCATCTCGGCGCGGCGATCCACGCGCTGCGCGCCCTTGCGGATGCCCAGATCGTCCACCGGCAGCACGTCGGGACGACCGAGCCGGAACATCAGCATCATTTCAACGGTCCAGCGACCGATGCCGCGCACGGGCACCAGCGCGGCGACGATTTCGTCGTCGCTCATCGTCGCCATCTGTTTGCTGTCCGGAATCTCTCCGCGCGCCGCGCGCGCGGACAGGTCGCGCAGCGCGAGCAGTTTGTTGCCCGAAACGCCGCAGGCGCGGATCGTCGGGTCGTCCACGCATCCCAGCGTGTCGCAATGCAGCTTGGTCGAGCCGATCGCGATTTCGACGCGGCCGACGATCGTCGAAGCAGCCTTGCCGCTGAGCTGCTGGTAGAGGATCGCGCGCGCGAGCGCGTCGGTGACGTCGAACGGTTTCTTCCAGCGCGGATCGGCGGGCAGCGGGCCGATGCGGTCCATCCACGCGGCGAGTTTCCTGTCGGCGCGACGCAGGTGCGCCTGCGCTGCATCGACATCGAATCCACGGCGCACGCGGGCCATCGTCGTTTCCTCGTTGTTATTCGATCAGACAGGACAGCGCGTACAGCAGCCATCCCAGGATCAGCGCGGAACCGCCAAACGGCGCTAGCGCCGGTTCAATCCCGAACATCGCCGCGAACGCGAGGCTGCCGCAGAACAGGATCATTCCGATCAGCAGCACGTGCAAGGACAGCCGCCGCCACCGCGTCGTCGCCTGCGGCGCTAGCGCGGCCAGCGCGAGTCCGTGCGCGAACGCGAACAGTGCGGCGATCGCGAGGCGTTCGTGGTCGCGCGCTGCCAGCGCCGCGTGCATCGCGTAGGCGCCGAGCGCGACCGCGAGCGCGCAGCAGGCCGCGCCGGTTGCGGCGAGCGTACGGTCAGTGCGCATCGCGCTGCGGACGGCGGCGCCACCACGAGATTCCCAGCGCGGCGAAGGTCAACAGCAACGGCACGCCGAGGATGTCGATCAATTTCAGCCGCATGCCGAGCTCGCGGATGCTGGCATCGAGCTGCAACCGCACGTCGCGCAGCTCCGTGCGGATGCGCTGGCGCTGCTGCTGGAACGTGCGGATTTCCGCGCTCTGTGCGGCACTCGGCGGCTGCGCGCCATTTTCGGACTTGGCCGGCTGCAGTTCGGCCAGCCGTGCCTCCATCGTCTTGAGCTGCTCCTGCAGTTCGTCTTCCTTGCCGCGCAGGCGTTGGTCTGCGCGACGCTTGAGTTCCTCGACGCGCGTGAACGGCCGGTTGAATCCGGCGCGCGTGCGCACGGCGATCAGGTCGGTGCTGCCAAGCAGGTTGTCCACCGCGTTGGCGACGAAATCGCCGTTCTTCGCGAAGGCGTTGAGCAGCTTGCGGCCGAAGAAGTTCTGCGCCGAGACCCATAAGCGATCGGTGAGAACGTCGGTGTCCGCGACGAGGATGATGTTGACCGGCTCGCGCGCCGCCGCGAGGTGTTTCGCATCGTTGCGTTCCGGGAATGCGCTCGCGGGCTTGCCGGTGAGCCGCGCGGCGAGCACATAGGATTTCCCGGTCGCGCGGAATCCTTCTGCGATGTGTTTCGGATCCGGCTGAAGGCGCACGCGATCGGCGGCGACGAGGTCGGCCTGCGTCGAGCTGCGCGCGAGCGGCTGCAGCGTCATCGGCGAATTCGGCGCGAGCTCGATCGCGCCGGCGGTCGAGACGTTGACGGTATCGAGCTGCGCCGAAACGATGTCGTTCTGGTTCAGCGCATCGCGCGGCAGGCCGATGATCGCCGGGTTGACGACCGCCTGCGCGCGCGGATCGGCCTGGATCTGCAGCGCGAACTGCGCGTCGCGAACGATCCGGTGCGGATCGAACGCCACGCCCCAGTCCTTGAACAGCTTATCGAGCGCCGACGACACCTCCGGCGTGAGCTCGCCGCCCGCCGCGACGCGCGGTGGATTCTGCGCGAGCGGATCGGATTCGGCGAGCGGATCCACGAAGACGAGCAGGCGCCCGCCGCGCAGCACGAACTGGTCGATCGCGTATTGCGCATCGTCGGACAGATCCTTGGGGTGGACCAGGATCAGCAGGTCCACGTCGTCGCCGATCGAGGCCGGATTCGGCTGCAGGCGGCGCAATTCGTACAGGCGCGAGAGTTCGGAGTCGATCGCCCAGCCATCCTTGACCTGCCCGCTCGCCGGATCGAAGGTCGGACCGGTCGGGAGCGACGACAGCAGCGCGACCACCGGCTTGTGCTGCACCGACAGCGAAGCGATCAGCTTGGCGATGTCGTATTCGAGGAACACTTCCTTGGACGGGTCGAAGAACGGCGCGACCGACTGGCCGTTGTGCGCGTTGGTGCCCACCAGGCCGAAATAGACGGACTCGCCTTCCGCGCCGATCGGCAACGCCTGCAGGCCGTAGCCGGCCGCGCGGTCTTCGGCGTCCGAGTACGGCAGCGGATCGACCGTTTCCAGCGTGATCGTCGCGTGCGATTTCGCCGCGATCTCCTGCAGCAGCTCGCGCACGCGCTGCACGTAGGCGCGCAGCGCGGGCAGGTCGCGCATCGCGCGATCGGACGCGAACAGTTGCAGGCGGATCGGCTCGCGGTTGGCGGCGAGGATGTGCTCGGTGCCCGGCGAAAGCGTGTAGAGCCGGTTTGCGGTGAGATCCATTCGCGCGCCGCGCAGCAGCAGGCCGCTTGCGAATACCAACGCGACGAACGCGGCCGCGAGCAACGCGATGACGACGGGGAATGGAAGGCGTCGGAACATGTCAGTCCGCCTTCTTCCGGTCCACCACGATTGCGCACGCCGCCAGCCACGCGGCGATCGCGATGCCGAAGAACGCGATGTCGCGCAGGTCTAGCAATCCGCGCGAGATCGCATCGAAATGGGTGAGGAAACTCAGTTGCGCGATCGCGTCGGTGAGCGCAGCAGGCAACCACGCGCGCGCGGCTTCCTGCACCAGCGGATAGCCTGCGAGCAGGAATCCGAAACACACGCTCGCGGTCAGGATGAAGGCGATCACCTGGTTGCGCGTCGCCGCCGACAGGCAGGCGCCGACCGCGAGGAATGCACCGGCCATCAGCCAACTGCCGAGGTAACCGGCGAGGATCACGCCATTGTCCGGGTCGCCGAGGTAGTTCACCGTGATCCACATCGGGAACGTCAGCACGAGCGCGAGTCCGATGTAGCACCACGCGGCGAGGAACTTGCCGAGCACCGCCTGCCAGGTCGGCAGCGGCAGCGTGAGCAGCAATTCGATCGTGCCGTGGCCACGCTCCTCGGCCCACAGCCGCATGGATACCGCCGGCACGAGGAACAGGTACAGCCACGGGTGGAAGGCGAAGAAAGGCTGCAGGTCGGCCTGGCCGCGCTCGAAGAAGCCGCCCAGGTAGAACGTCAGCGCAGCGGCGAGCATCAGGAAGATCACCGTGAACACATAGGCCACCGGCGTCGCCAGATAGCTGCCCCATTCGCGGCGGAACACCGTTGACACGCCGCTCATGTCGGTTCCCCGTCGCGGGTGAGGCTGCGGAATACGTCGTCGAGGCGGCCGCGTTCGACGCGCGCGTCCGAGTACGCAACGCCGCGCGCGCGCAGGCGCTCGGCGACCTGCGACAGCAACTCGACGCCCGGCTTGCCGAAGGCGATCAGGCGATCGCCGTCCGCTTCGACGCCCGCGACCACCGGCAGTTCTTCGAGCGCCACGCGCGCAGCCACGCTGTCGCCGGCCTGCAGCGACACCGCGCCGTGGTAGCGCGAACGCCGCTCGAGTTCTGCGGGCGTCGCATCGGCGAGCAGCCTGCCGCGCGCGATCACGATCGCGCGCGTGCACAGCGCCTGCACTTCCTCGAGGATGTGGGTGGAGATCACGATCGTGCGATCGCGCGCCATGTCCAGGATCAGCCTGCGCACGTCGTGTTTCTGGTTCGGGTCGAGGCCGTCGGTGGGCTCGTCGAGCAGCAATGCGGGCGGATCGTGGATGATCGCGGCGGCCAGCGCGACGCGGCGGCGGAATCCTTTCGACAAGGTGTCGATGCGCTGGCGCAACACCGATCCCAGCGCGAGCCGTTCGGTCACTTCGCCCAGGCGGCGCCGACGCTGCTCTGGATCGAGGCGGTGCGCGTCGGCGACGAACGCGAGGAAATCCCGCACGCGCATCTCGCCGTAGCTGGGGGCGCCTTCGGGCAGGTATCCCAGGCAGCGCCGCGCCGCGAGCGAATCGTTCGCCACGTCGTGGCCGCAGACTTTCGCGCTCCCGCTCGTCGGCGCGAGGAAACCGGCGAGCATCCGCATCGTGGTGGATTTGCCCGCGCCGTTCGGGCCGAGGAAACCCAGCACTTCGCCGGGGCGGACGGTGAAGCTCACCGCGTCAACGGCGGTGATCCGGCCATAGCGTTTGCACAACTGCTGGGTTTCGATCATCGGCCGGGGAACGGATTTTGCGTGGAAAGCGCTGGCACGATCCGGTCATGATCGGATGGAGCCGGATCGTGCGACACCATCGGGATAGTGCGCTCCGCCGCCATTGCAGCGGCGGAGCGGATCCGATCGTCGGAAGCGTCGATTGTTACTTGCCGCCCTGCGGCTTGAGCGGCCAGTAGAGGGTGAATTCGCCCGCGTCGGTGAACGCCGCGTCCACGCCTTTGGTGTAGACCTCGTAGGGGCGGTCGCCGACATCCTCGCCGTGGGTGATCGCCCATGCGCGCATCGAATCGCGATCGGCCGGCAGTGCCGCCATTTCGCCGCCGTAGGTGGTGGTGACCGCACGCGCGGCCTGGGTCTGCAGGTACTTCACCGGACCCTCGAGCTTGACGTTCAACTGCGACGGCGCGGCACCAGCGGCCTCGCCTTTCTTGTGGACCGGAATCGCGAGGTCGAACTCGTAGGTGTCGGCGCCGAAATTGGTGGTGATGATGCGCACCGGACCGGTGGCTTCCAGATCGGGATTGTGGTCGATGACCTGCCGCACCCATTTTTCCTGGGCCTGCATCGCGGTCTGGATGTCGCGGTCGGTGCGCTTTGACGTGGTGGGCGCGACGAGCAGGTTCTCGGCCGGAAGATCCACGATCTTCGGCAGGATCGTGAGCTGGGTGTAGTCGAACTTCGGAATCGTCGCCAGCAACGCGTTGAGGTTGGCCAGGCTGGTCTTCATCGTGTCGCCGACGCTGCGGCTGACGTACAGGCCGGCGTAGCGACCGAACAGGTTCCAGCCGTAATCCACGTCGTACGACTCGGTGATCTCGACCGACAGCTTCTGGTTGCCGGTGCGCTTGAAGCGCAGCGTCATCGTCTTGTTGTCGCCGTAATCGCCGTTTTCGATCCTGTAAACGATCTTCTCGCCATCGACGAGGTCCTCGATCTGCCAGCTGCCGCTGCCGATCTGGCGGTTCGCGGAAACGAAATCCACGCGCGCGCCCTTGCCGCTGTCCGGGCTGGCCTGGACCGTGACCTTGGCCTTCGGGTCGAAGTTGTGGATCGCGCTCCAATCCTTGAACCGCTTGAAGCTGCTGAGCATGTCGAACACCACCGGCAACGGGCGGTTGGTCTCGGTGACATGCGACACGTGCTGGTGCGAAGGCAGGCACACGCCGACCGCGACAGCGATCACGACCACGATCGCCAGGGCGATCAACAGTTCGAGTAAACGGTTCATTCCCAATCTCCAGTCAACGTCTCGTCGGAAAGGCGCCGCGGAATCGGTGCTTCCGGCGGTGCGGCACGGCGACCTGAGCGTCGCGCGGGCGAGCCGCAATGCTAACAGGGAACGGGACGGCCGCGCAGCCACCCGTCGCACGGTTCCGGCCGGTTCGAGCCGTCCGAACCGCCAGGCGCAGGCAGCGGTGGCCCACTCTCAGACCAGGCCGAGTTCAAATGCCTTGAGCACCGCGCGCGTGCGGTCGCGCACGCCGAGCTTCGACAGTATGTTCGACACGTGGTTCTTCACCGTGCCCTCGGCGACGCGCAGCGAGTTCGCGATTTCCTTGTTGGAGAAGCCACCCGCCATCAGCCGCAGGATCTCGGTCTCGCGGTCAGTCAGCGGGTCGGGCCGTTCCAGGCTCACGAAGGCGTTGTTCATGTGCTCCAGGCCCGACAGCAGGCGCTGAGTCACTGCCGGCTGCACGAGCGAGCCGCCGTCGGCGACGGTCTGGATCGCGGTGACGAGTTGTTCCAGCGAGACGTCCTTGAGCAGGTAGCCGCGCGCGCCGGCCTTGATCCCCGCGAGCACGAGCTGGTCGTCGTCGAAGGTGGTCAGGATGATGGTCGGCGGCAGTGCGCCGCTGGCATTCAACGACTGCAACGCTTCGAGTCCAGACATCTGCGGCATGCGCATGTCCATCAGCACGACGTCGGGCTTGAGCTGCGGGATCAGGTCCACCGCCTGCTTGCCGTCCGCGGCCTCGCCGATCACCTCGACATCGTCGGCGAGCGCGAGCAGCGAGCGGATGCCCTGCCGCACCAAAGTTTGGTCGTCCACCAGGCACACACGGATCATGCGGGTTTCTCCAATGGCAGGCTCAGGGTCAGCGCGAACCCCTGCCCCTGCGCGGTCTTGATTTGCACTGTACCCGCGTGCTGCGCCAAGCGCTCGCGCATCCCGCGCAGGCCGTTGCCGATCGCGAGCTGATCCACGCCGCACCCGTCGTCGCCGGCCTCGATCTCGATCGCCGCCGGCGACTGGCGGAAGCGCAACCAGAGGTTCTCGGCCTGCGCGTGTCGCACGGTGTTGGTGATGATCTCCTGCGCGCAGCGAAGCAGCACGTTCGCGTGCTCGGGGTCTTCGACGAGGAAGGGCTCGGGCAACTCCAGGTGGATGTCCGGGGCGAGCACGCCGTCGGCCAGCGTGCGCAGGGCCGGCCCCATCTCGACCGCGCCGTCCTCGCGCAACTGGCTCACCGCCTCGCGCACGTCGGTCAGCAGCAGTCGCGCCAACGTGTGCGCCTGGCGCACGTGCTCCTGCACCTTCCCGCCGTCTTCCAGGTGGCTGGCGACTTCCAGGTTCAGGCTCAGCGCGGTTAGGTGGTGGCCAAGCAGGTCGTGGAGCTCGCGCGAGATACGCATCCGCTCGGACAGCCGGCTGCCTTCGGCGAGCAGCGCGCGCGTGGCGCGCAGTTCGTTGTTGAGCCGGCGCTGCTCCTCGCGCGCCTGCGCCTGCTGCCGCGCGACCAGCGCGGTGATGAAGATGAAGCTGGAATAGCCGATGAACAACATGGACTGCAGGACCGCATCGCCGATCGACCAGTTCGGCAGCTTCGCGAAGACCGGAATGAGCGCGAGGTGCTGCAGCAGCAGCCACGGGATGCCGATCCGCAGCGGCAGCAGCCACGGCAGGACGCCCGCGATCACCAGCAGCAAGATACCGCCCAGCCCGCTGCGGCTGAACTGGCAGACGGCGATCGCTGACGCGGTCAGCACCAGTAGCAGCAGATAGTCGTACCAGCGCGGTCTGCGCACGCCCAGCCGTCGGGTCACCATCCAGTAGCCGGCGCCGAACGCCAAATAGGCGACCACCCACCAGCGGAAGTTCGACACCGCAGCGACCTGCTCGATGCTCTCCTCCGCCGGCAGTTCCGAGGAGATGAACCACAGCGGGATGCTCACCGTCGCCCAGGTGAACAGGCCGGCATAACGCAGGAGCTGGTTGTGGCTGATCCGACCCAACATGCCGGCATCATAGGTCTCGCTGCACCGCAGCGTACGGGCCCAAAGTCATGCCCACCGACCACCCGCCGGACGACGACCACAAGATGTTGTGTTTCCGGGCCGGGACAGTGGCATAATCCGGGGGCGGCGAGGCATCCTGCACTACCGCCCTTGGACCCGGAGTACGGACTGCATGGCGATGGTCATCCGCGACGTGCGCGAGCACGAGCTGGATTCGGTACTGGCCCTCAACAATGCCGCGGGCGCGGGCATCCTCCCCCTCGACGCCGAACAGATCGCCTTCTTCTGGCGGCACGCCGCCTATTTCCGCGTTGCCGAAACCGGCGGCCACCTCGCCGGTTTCCTGATCGCACTGACGCCGGATGCGGGCTACGACAGCCCGAACTTCCTGTGGTTCCGCGAGCACTATCCGGAGTTCGTCTACATCGACCGCATCGTGATCGCCGGCGCGCATCGCGGCGCGGGGCTCGGCCATGTGTTCTACGCCGACGTGCAGAGCTTCGCGGAAGTGCGCTCGCCGCGCCTGGCCTGCGAAGTGTTCATGGCGCCCGGCAGCAATCCCGCCCTGCTCTTCCACGGCAGCTTCGGATTCCACGAAGTCGGCCAGCAGGTCATGCCCGGCGTCGATCAGCGCGTGTCGCTGCTGGTCAAGGAACTGTGCAGCTTCGCCTGGGTGCGTGAAACCTATCTGCAAGGCGAGACGCACGCGCTTCCCGAAGTGGATTGGCTGCGCGCACGCGCGCTGGCCGCGGCTTCCGAACAACGCGCGACGGGCACCTGATGGCAGCGATCGCCACCGACTACGAGCAGGCCGGCGAGCTCAAGATCGGCCAGGTCGGCATCGCCAACCTCCGCATCCGCACCCTAGACGTCGACAAACTCGTCGCCGAGATGCGCGAGCGCGTGCAGCGCGCGCCCAAATTGTTCGAGCGTGCCGCGGTGGTCGTGGATTTCGGCTCGCTGAGCCGCTGCCCCGACGCGGCGACCGCGCGCGAACTCGTGAACGGATTGAAGCAGGCCGGCGTGCTGCCGGTCGCGCTCGCGTTCGGCACCAGCGAAGTCGAGGCGCTGTCGCGCGAAATCGGACTGCCGCTGCTCGCGAAGTTCCGCGCGCAGTACGAACGCGCCGCCGAGATCGCGCAGCCTCCACCCGCGGCCACGATCAACGAAGCGGCCGAGGCCGAACGTGCCCCCGAACCGGTCGCTCCCGCGCCTCCTGTTTCGCCGGGAATGATGCACGTAGCGCCCGTGCGCTCCGGCCAGCAGATCTACGCGCAGAACCGCGACCTCACGGTTTGCGCGATGGTCGGCGCGGGCGCGGAAGTGATCGCCGACGGTTCCGTGCACATCTACGGCCCCCTGCGCGGACGCGCGCTGGCCGGCGCGCAGGGCGATACCAGCGCGCGGATCTTCTGCCGCGAATTCCACGCCGAACTCGTGGCCGTCGCCGGTCACTACAAGGTGCTGGATGAAATACCGGTCGCCTTGCACGGCAAAGCCGTGCAGGTGTGGTTGCACAACGATGCATTGCGAATCGAGGAGCTCGCCTGATGACCGCCAACGAAGAAGCCCGCGCCGTCGAAACCGTCGTGGACAAACACGCCGACGTGCCCGCCGCGAATCCCGCGACGTCGATGTCCGCCGCCAACGAACCCTCGATCACGATCGCGCCGGTGATCGTCGCGGGCGCGTCCGAGCCCAAGGCCGAGACCCGACGCACGGCCGAGGTCATCGTCGTCACCTCCGGCAAGGGCGGCGTCGGCAAGACCACGACCAGCGCCAGCCTCGCCTGCGGCCTCGCACGCATGGGCAAGCGCGTCGCGGTGATCGACTTCGACGTCGGCCTGCGCAACCTCGACCTGATCATGGGCTGCGAGCGCCGCGTGGTGTACGACTTCGTCAACGTCATCCACAACGAGTGCAACCTCAAGCAGGCGCTGATCAAGGACAAGCGCTTCGAGAACCTCTACGTGCTCGCCGCCTCGCAGACGCGCGACAAGGACGCGCTGACCAAGGAAGGCGTGCAGAAGGTGCTCGATGGTCTGGCCGAGGACGGTTTCGAGTACATCGTCTGCGATTCGCCGGCCGGCATCGAGAAAGGCGCTTTCCTCGCGATGTATTTCGCCGACCAGGCGGTGGTGGTCGTGAACCCGGAAGTCAGTTCGGTGCGCGACTCCGACCGCATCCTCGGCCTGCTCGCGAGCAAGACGCGCCGCGCCGAGAAAGGCGAGCGCGTGCGGGAACACCTGCTGCTCACCCGCTACAGCCCCAGGCGCGTCGAGTCCGGCGACATGCTCTCGATCAAGGACGTGCAGGAAATCCTCGGTCTGGACGTGGTCGGCGTGATCCCCGAAGCGGCCGAAGTGCTGCAGTCGTCGAACTCCGGCGAGCCGGTGATCCTGGATGCGAACTCGCAGGCTGGCCAGGCCTACGAGGACGCGGTCGCGAGGCTGCTCGGCGAAAAACGCCCGCTGCGCTTCGTCGCGGTGGAGAAGAAAGGCTTCTTCTCGAAGATCTTCGGAGGCTGAACATGGGACTGTTCGACTTCCTGCGCAGCAAGAACAAGAACACCGCCTCGATCGCGAAGGAGCGCCTGCGCATCATCGTCGCGCAGGAACGCACCTCGCGCGGCACACCGGACTACCTGCCGATGCTGCGGCGCGAACTGCTCGAGACCATCCGCAAGTACGTCAACGTGGACTTCGACGCGGTCAAGGTCGACCTGATCAAGGAAGACGGCCACGACGTGCTCGACATCTCGGTGTCGCTGCCCGGCAAGAACGAGATCGCCGACGCTGCCGTGCCGGTCGCCGGCTGATCGAGCGAAACCGCCGATGCTGACCGTCGGCGAGATCGGTTTCGCCGCGCCGACTGCATTGCTCGCCCGCTACAGCCTGAGAGTGCAGCGCGTCGCCGACGGTGAACCGATTCCCGGAAGTTTCTGGGGCGAGCCCGAAGCAGGCCTGATCGGCCACGACGTCCATGCGCGCGACGACACGCCGGTGCATTCGCTGCTGCACGAAGCCGCGCACCTGATCGTGATGCCCGCCGAGCGCCGCGCGACGATCCACACCAACGCGAGCGAATCCGTCGCCGAGGAAGACGCGACCTGCGTGCTGCAGATCCTGCTCGCCGACGAACTCCCCGGCGTCGGCAGCGCGCAGCTGATGGACGACATGGATGCCTGGGGCTACACGTTCCGGCTCGGTTCGGCGCGCGCGTGGTTCGAACGCGACGCGGAAGATGCTTTTGCATTCCTGATCGAACACGGACTGATCGACACGAGCCATCGCCTGCTGCCGACCGCGATCTCAGGCTAGATGACAGCGATCCGATTTGTGCCGCGGATCACATTCGATCCGTGAACCGGGGCACACACTGCCCGCGCTTGCCCGAAACGTTTCAGAACCATCCTTTCCCCCGGGGGTGACTCGTGAACGCGACACGGCTTCAGCGCTATGCTTTTCTCTCGATCGCCATCGGTTCGTTGTGGATGGCGGATTCCCAGGCCCAGAATGCGGCCGTCACGGTCAACGTCGACGCGAACGCGAACCGGCACCCGATCAGCCCGTACATCTACGGCGTCGCCTTTGCGAGCAGCGCGCAACTGTCCGATCTCAACGCGCCGCTCAATCGTTACGGCGGCAACACGAGTTCCAGCTACAACTGGCAGTTGAACGCGTCCAACCACGCGGCCGACTGGTATTTCGAAAGCATCTCCGAATCCACGTCCAACGCGGGCGGGCTCGGCGACGACTTCGTCTCGACCAGCCGCGGCGGCGGCGCCGAGCCGATGATCACGATCCCGATGCTCGACTGGGTCGCCAAGCTCGGCAGCGGGCGCGGCAAGCTCGCGAGCTTCTCGCAGGCCAAGTACGGCGCGCAGACCGACGCGGACTGGCAGTGGTTCCCCGACGCGGGCAACGGCGTGCTCGCGAGCACCGGCCAGAACGTGAGCGGCAACGATCCGAACGATGCGAGCACGCCGTCGAGCGCGACGTTCCAGAAATCCTGGGTGCAGCACCTGACTTCGACCTGGGGCACGTCGGGCAACGGCGGCGTGAAGTTCTACCTGCTCGACAACGAGCACAGCATCTGGTTCTCGACGCATCGCGACGTCGCGCCGGTGGGGGCGACGATGGACCAGATCCGCCAAAAGATGATCGACTACTCCGGCGCGATCAAATCCGTGGACGCGGGCGCGACCGTGGTCGGCCCCGAGGAATGGGGCTGGGGCGGCTACTTCTATTCGGGCTACGACCAGCAGTACGGCGCCGCGCACGGCTGGTGCTGCTACCCGGACCGCGCTGCGCACGGGAACATGGACTACATGCCCTGGCTGCTCGACCAGCTGCGCCAGTACGACGCGGCGAACGGCACGCACACGCTCGACGTGTTCTCGCTGCACTGGTACCCGCAAAGCGGAGAGTTCGGCAACGACACCTCGACGACGATGCAGCTCACGCGCAACCAGTCCACGCGTTCGCTGTGGGATCCGAACTACGTGGACACGAGCTGGATCAACGACAAGGTCTATCTGATCCCGCGCATGAAAAACTGGGTTGCGACCTATTACCCCGGACTGAAGACCGCGATCACCGAATACAACTGGGGCGCCGAAGGCCACATCAATGGCGCGACCACGCAGGCGGACATCTACGGCATCTTCGGCCGCGAAGGACTGGACTACGCAACGCGCTGGACCACGCCGGATGCTTCGACGCCGACCTACAAGGCGATGAAGCTGTATCGCAACTACGACGGCGGCAAGCACGGCTTCGGCGACACCTCCGTCTCGGCGAGCGCGCCGAATCCCGACAACCTCTCGGCGTTCGCGGCGACGCGCAACAGCGACGGCGCGCTCACGGTGATGGTGATCTCCAAGGTACTCAGCGGCACCACGCCGGTGACGGTGAACCTCGCCAACTTCAATGCCGGCGTGAGCGCGCAGCAATGGCAGTTGACCTCGGCGAACACAATCACGCAGGGTGCGAACGTCGCGGTCAGTGCCGGCAAGCTCAGCGTTTCCGTCCCGGCGCAGAGCGTCACCCTGTTCGTGATCCCGGCCGGAGGGAGCGTGAACCAGCCGCCGGTCGCAGTCGCGTCGGCGAATCCGGGCAGTGGTACCGCGCCGCTCGCGGTGAACTTCAGTTCCGCGGGCTCGGCCGACTCCGACGGCAGCATCGCATCCTACGCGTGGGCCTTCGGCGACGGCGGCACCAGCAGCAGCGCGAATCCGGCGCACACCTACAACGCTGTCGGCAACTTCACCGCGACGCTCACGGTCACCGACAACCTCGGCGCGACCGGAAATGCTTCCGTCGCGATTTCGGTCGCATTCGCACCGCCGCCGCCGATCAACGCGCCGACGAACGCGAAAGCCGCACTCGGCGGTGGGCGCGGCCGCGTGATCGTGACCTGGCAGGACAACTCGAACAACGAGCAGGGCTTCGCGATCGAACGCGCGGCCTCGCCTTCGACGACGTACGCGCAGGTCGGGCAGGTCGCCGCGAACACCACGCGCTTCGTGCAGACCGGCGTGCCGAGCGGGACGTATTCGTACCGCGTGCGCGCCTACAACACGAGTACCGGCCAGTATTCGGCGTACTCGAATACGGCGACGGTGACGGTCAGATAGCGTTGGGGAGAGCGGGCGGAGGCAGCCGTCGGGCCACGGCTGCCTCCGCACGAACGGCGGCTAGTTGCGGATGCTTACCGTGTCGCTGCCCGCGAACGGGTTGCCGACCGTGGTCATGCCTTGCAGGTAACCGGTCGTGTCGCCGATCTGGAATCCGGTCTGCGAGACGGTGAAATTGCAGGTCAGGTCGAGCCGGCCGTCGCCGTTGACGTCGAGATAGCGGTTCTGGCAACTCGCAAGGCTGTGCTCACTGCCGCTATGGCCGAAAGTCAGCGAGGTGCGGTCCACCTGCGTGGTCGCATCGAAGGTCGCGCTCGACAGGATCGCCACCGGAACCGTGACCGTGGTGCTCAGGCTGATGGCGTTGCCCGCGCGGTTCGGGCGGATCGCGATGCCGACCGGAATCGCCGTCACGCCCGAGGCGTTGGTCAGCACCCATGTCTCATCGATGTTGCCGCCCACGCCCCCGCCGTCGAACACGACCATGCGGTTGTTGGCCGGGTTGTAAACCGCGGTGTGGACATAGCGCGGTGTCGGCGCAGTACCCGTCGGACTCAACTGGCTCCAGGTCGGCGTGCCGCCGGTGCCGTTGGCGTGATCCAGCACCCAGACGTCATTGAGCAGACTGCTGCTGTTGGCGCCGGCGAACACCACCATGCGGTTGGTCGCCGCATCGTAAACCGTCGTGTGATAACCGCGTACGGGCGGCGGGGTGCCGGCGGGACTGAGCTGAGTCCAGGCGGGCGTACCGCCGGTGCCATTGGCGTGACTCAGCACCCACGTGTCGTTGTAATAGTTGCCGTCGTAGCCGCCGAACAGGATCAACTCGTTGGTCGCAGGGTCGTACACCGTCGCATGACCGAAGCGCGGCGACGGCGCGGTGCCGGTCGGGCTGAGCTGCGTCCACGTCGGCGTGCCGCCGGTTCCATCGGCGTGGCTCAGGATCCAGGCGTCGCTGTAGCAGCAGCCGCTCCATCCGTCGGTGACGATCAACACGTTGTTGGTCGCGTCGTAGGCGCCCGCCGCACGGTAGCGCGCACCCGGGGGACCGCCCGTCGGACTGAGCTGCGTCCACGTCGGCGTGCCGCTGGAATTGTCGGCGTTGCTCAGCACCCAGACATCGTTGAACGGACCGAAGCTATAACCGCCGAACACGATCATCCGGTTGCTGGTCGCGTTGTAGGCGTACGCCATGCCATCGCGTACGGAAGGCGAGCTCGCTGGCGAGAGTTGAGTCCATACCGGGGTTCCGCTCGAACCGTCCGCGTTGCTGAGCACCCAGGTATCGTTGACGAATAAGCTGGTGTACCCGCCGAACACGATCATCCGGTTGCTGGCCGGATTGAACGCGGCCGCATGGTTGTTTCTCGCAACGGGCGGTCCGCCCGTCGGCGCGAGCTGCGTCCACGCCTGTGCCACGGCCTGCCCTGCGCAGACCAGCGAAATGAAAAACGCGATGGCGCACAACCACGCCGCGCGCGACTCGACCCTGCGTTTCATGTTGTCCCCCTTGTGGCATCCGTTGCGGACGCCGTGACGGTCATGGATGACTTCGTCGAAACTGCTTCGTGCGCGGGCGGACTCGATTCTTGCTTTTTCTGCCGTCGGACCACGGGCCGCCGGCGCGCGATTCGCACCCTACTCCTCCCGTTTCGCGATGTCATCCGCACGCGGTTGCGTCGGCCGCCGCCGCGCACTAGCCTGCGCGTGCAGCGCGCCGCCGGCGCGACGGGACCGATCCGGTCATGACGCCATTGAAGAGGTGGTTCGCGCTGGCTGCCGGCTTTGCGCTCGTCTTCGCTACGGGCTGCTCGCGGCATGCGGACCACGAGGCTGCGAATGCGAATGCCGTGCCTGCCCGCCTGGAAGATGCGGACGTGTTCGTCGCAAGCGCGAACGATCAGCTCGAAGTCGATGCCACGGCCATGCACAGCGCGCTCATGGCTCCGAGGACGGCGTCGGACGCTGCCACGCAAAAAATCGTGACCGACGCCGAGGCCAGGCATCTCGCCCTGCTCGACCGACTGATCGAGGAGTCCTCGCGCTACGACGGGCAGACCCTGAAACCCGAAACCGCGCGAGCCATCGAGCGACTGCGCTTGCTCAGCGAAACTCCGATGCCGCACGATCCGGCGAAAATATCCGAACTCGCCGCCATCGCCTCGCGCATGCGGATGATCGACCGTGTCGAAAGCTACTGCAAGCGCAACGACGCAGCCTCTTGTCGTTCGTTGGACGAACTGGATGAAATGCTACTAAGGAGCCGCGATTTCGACGAACGCCTCGATGCCTGGACGCTACGTCACTCGAACACGGCGGCGATGCGCAAGGACTACGCACGCTTCGTCGGGCTGGCCAACGACGGCGCGAAACGCCTGGGTTTCGCGAATGCCGGCGAGTACCAGCGTGCGCGCTACGACTTGGATGCAGACGAGCTGCGATCGCAGACCGACCGCCTGTGGAGCCAGATCAAGCCGCTGTATTACCAGTTGCAGTGCTACACACGCGTGCGGCTGGCGAATCACTACGGTGAGCGCGCGCAGGCCGATGGCATGATCCGTGCGCATCTGGTTGCAGGCTTCGAATATGCCGTTTGGTACTACCACATGCACATGGATCTGCTCGCGCCGTATCCGAATGCGACGAGGCCCGAGACCGACTCGTCATGGAAACCCGATGCGGCGCTCGAACTGCTGTCGCGAGCCAACGAAAGTCGCTCTTTCCTGTTACGCCTTCGCTATGGCGACCCGCTGCCCCAAGCGCTGTTCAGGTTTTCCGACGTGCTTCCGCTGCAGACGTCGCACGATCCGCAAGCGGTAATCAATACGCAGATGCGGTCCGCGCTGGATTTTTTCGCGTGGCTGGCGTTCACAATGGCCTCCGAACATTGGCGTTGGGGAGTGTCCGACGGTTCCATCAAGCCCGGCGACTACAACAAGGCCTGGTGGGCGATGCGCGCGAAATACGAGGGCATCGCGCCGCCATCTCCGCGCGACGAACGTTCTTTCGATGCGGGCACCAGCGACGCGATCGCGGCGAACCAGCCGCAGAGCGGAGACTTTCTTGCCGGCTTTCTGGCATTCCAGATCGACCGCGCGCTGTGCAAGTCGGCAAACGGCAAAGGCCCTTCGTTCGGATGCGATCTCAATCACGATCCCGCTGCGAGCAAGCTCTATCACGCGATGCTCGCGCGTGGCGCGAGCCAACCCTGGCCGAAGGCATTGAAGGAGCTCACCGGCGAGGAGTCGATAGACGCCGGCGCACTGCTCGAATACTTCGCACCGCTACGCGCCTGGCTGGAGCGGCAGAACAAGGGGGCTCAGTGCGGCTGGGAAGGCAACTTCGCCAGCAGTCCTTCGACCACGGCTGCCATCGAACCAACGACGAACTGACGCATCATTCCATTCCCACCGGAGATTCCCATGCGCTTGCTGAGCTGGATCCTGATCGGAATCGTCGCGATCGAACACCTGTACTTCCTGTATCTGGAAATGTTCGCGTGGACCAAACCCGCGACGCGGCGCGCGTTCGGCACCACCGCCGAATTCGCCGAAGCGAGCAAGGCACTGGCCGCGAACCAGGGCCTGTACAACGGCTTTCTGGCCGCAGGGCTGGCGTGGAGCTTGTTGCGATCCATAGACGCATTCGTGATGTACCCGAATGCAGTGCAATGCGTGCTGCAAGGCAACCTGCGGCGAATGCTATTGATACCCGAAAATGACTCGTTCGCGCTGCAACTGAATATCTTCTTCCTCGGCTGCGTAATCGTCGCGGCGATCTATGGCGGCCTCAGCGTGAACCGTCGCATCCTCATCGTGCAGGGATTGCCGGCGATGCTCGCGCTGGCGGCGACGCTGTACGTGGGTTAGGCGCGAGTCGAAGGTGGATCGCGACGAAGACGCCGCGATCACATCTCGTCGGCCGGCTCCAGCGCCGCAGGTTCGGAAGGCACGGCCGGAATCCTGGAATGGCGACGCGCATGACCGCGCCACAGCAGCCAGCCGATCAGCGTGCAGCCCGCCGCGGTCAACGCGAGCGACGCGCCCTGATGCGCGCCCTGCGCCAGCTTGGGCGCGACCAGCGGCGCGAGCACGCCGGCGACGAGCGAGTTGAGGATCAGGCCGATGAAGGCCTGCGCCGAGGAGGCGCCACCGCGCTGGCGCGGATACATGTCGAGCAGCGAGAGAGTCAGGATCGGGAACACCAGCGCGATCCCGAACGCGGTCGCCATGATCGGCAGCACCGCGAGCGGGAAAAGCAATGGCACGCCGAACGCATGGAACGCGAGTGGGCGCAGGTCGGTCGCGACGAGGTTGTATGTGATGTTGATCGCCGCGGCGGAGCCGCAGACCATCCATCCGAGATTCGCCATGCGCAGCCCGTCCACGCGACCCGCCATGCGTCCGGCGGCGACCGCGCCGAGCATCATGCCGCCGATGGTCGGCGCGAAGAACCACGCGTACTGGCGCTCGTTCAATCCCATCAGTACCGGCACGAACACCGGCACCGAGGCGATGTAGAGGAACAGCGCGTTGAAGTTCATCGAGCCTGCGATCGCGAGCTTCACGAACTCGCGGTTGCCGAGCATCGTGCGGTAGGTTTGCATCAAAGTCGCGGGCCGGAACGCCGTGCGTTCCTCGGGCGGATGGGTTTCCGGCAGCGCAAAGAACGTGATCGTCCAGAGCACGATGGCGAAGCAGACCAGAAACCAGAACGTCGCGTGCCAGCCCCAGCCGAGCAGCCAGCCGCCGATCATCGGCGCGACCGCCGGCGCGATGCTGAAAATCACCGAGACATTGCTCATCATGCGCTGCGCGTCGTGGCCGTGCAGGCAGTCGCGGATCACCGCGCGGCCCACGATCAGGCCCACACCCGCCGACAGGCCCTGCAACGCACGGAACGCGAGCAGCATCTCCATCGTGGTCGAGACCGCGCAGCCGACCGAAGCCAACGTGAATACCGCAAGTCCGGACAGGATCACGCGCCGGCGTCCGAACGCGTCCGACATCGCGCCGTGAAACAGCGAGGTTGCCGCGTAGGCGACCAGATAGATGCTGATCGTCTGCTGCATCGCGAGTTGACCGACGCCCAGGTCCTTCTCCATCGCCGCGAACGCGGGGAAGAAGGTGTCGATCGAGAACGGGCCGAACATGGCCAGTCCGCCCAGCAGGAACGCGAGCCGGGCGCGGGAGACGGGAAGATCGGATTGCATCGGGGGAAAGGCGATCGGTTGTGTCAGCATAGCAGCCGCATCGAGGTTGAACTTGCGACGGAAATCTCCATCTCATCGAAATGACCGTCAACGACACCGAATCCACGGGCGAAGCCCCCGTCGCGAAGCCCCGACACGCGCGCAGCGAAATGCAGGTGCTGCGCGACCTGCTGCCGTTCCTGAAACCCTTCACCGGCCGCATCGCGCTGGCGCTGGCGATGGTCCTGATCGGCAAGCTCGCCAACCTGTTCGTGCCGATCGCGCTCAAGCAGCTCGTCGATGGCCTCGGCGCGAAGCCGACCGCGCTGGTGCTGCCGGTCGCGCTGCTGCTCGCGTACGGCGCCTCGCGCATCGCGGTCACCCTGTTCACCGAGCTGCACCAGGTCGTGTTCGCACGCGTGATGGCGCGGGTGTCGCGGCGCGTGACCCTGCAGGTGTTCCGCCACCTGCACGCGCTGTCGCTGCGTTTCCATCTCGCCCGCCGCACCGGCGGCGTCGCGCGCGACGTCGAACGCGGCGGCAGCGCGATCTCCGACCTGCTCGACTGGACCCTGTACACGATCCTGCCGACGCTCGTCGAGATCGCGATGGTCACCGGTGTGCTGGTCTGGAAGTACGACTGGGGCTTCGCCGGGATCACCCTGGCCACGCTGGTCGCGTATTCGGTGTTCACCTTCGCGATCACCGACTGGCGCACGCGCTACTACCGTGCCTCGGTCGAAGCCGACACCCGCGCGAACGAACGCGCGGTGGATTCGCTGCTCAACTACGAGACGGTGAAGTACTTCGGCAACGAAGAGCACGAGGCGCAGCGCTACGATGCGAACCTCGTGCATCTGGAGAACGCGAACGTCAAGGCGCGCAAGACGCTGGCCGTACTCAACCTCGGCCAGAGCGCGATCATCGCGGTCGGCGTCACCGCGATGATGTGGCGCGCGGCCGCGGGCGTGGTCGCCGGCACGATGACGGTCGGCGACATGGTCCTGGTCAACGCTTACCTGCTGCAGCTTTCGGCGCCGCTGAACCTGCTCGGCATGATGTACCGAGAGGTCAAGGCCGCGTTCACCAACCTCGAGCGCCTGTTCGGCCTGCTCGACGAACGCCTGGACGTGCAGGATCGTCCTGGCGCGCAGCCGCTGCAGACGGTACGTCCGCGGCTTGCGTTCGAGGACGTGCGTTTCGCCTACGACCCGCGCCGGCCGATTTTGCACGGCGTGAGCTTCGCGATCCCGCCCGGCGGCACGATCGCGGTGGTCGGCCATTCGGGTTCGGGCAAATCCACGCTCGCGCGGCTTCTCTACCGTTTCTACGACGTGGATGCCGGTCGCATCGCGATCAGTGATGGCGCCGGCGAGCTGCGCGACATCCGCGACTACACGCAGGCCTCGGTGCGCGGCGCGATCGCGATCGTCCCGCAGGACACCGTGCTGTTCAACGACACGATCTACTACAACATCCTCTACGGACGTCCGGACGCCACGCGCGAGGAAGTCGAGATCGCCGCGCGCGCGGCGCACATCCACGAGCTGATCGCCTCGCTGCCGGACGGCTACGAGACCCCCGTCGGCGAGCGCGGCCTGAAACTTTCCGGCGGCGAGAAGCAACGCGTCGCCATCGCGCGCGCGCTGCTCAAGAACCCCGCGATCCTGATCTTCGACGAGGCAACCTCGGCGCTGGATTCGAAATCCGAGCAGGCGATCCAGAGCGAGCTGGACCGCATCGCCGTGGGCCGCACCACGCTGGTGATCGCGCACCGCCTGTCAACGGTGATGAACGCGGACGAGATCCTCGTGATGGATGCCGGCCGCATCATCGAGCGCGGCAGCCACGCCGCGCTGCTCGCGCGGAACGGAGCCTACGCGGCGATGTGGCGTCTGCAGCTCCAGGAGAAAAAGGACGAAGCACTCGCGCAGGCGGACTAGTGTCCGCCGCTGGTCGCGGCCGCGGGTCCTGCTCCGAACGGCGGCCGCGCGAACCACATCAGCGCGATGATCGCGAGGAAGATCCAGCCCAGCGCCCAGAAGATCTCGTTGAAGCCGATCTGCGAGGCCTGGTGGACGATCGTGCGCTCCATCACCGCCGCGCCGCGCGTCACGTCGCCCAGGCCCATCGCCAGCACCGCGCTGTAGGAAGAGGGATCGTAGACCGAGATGTGCTCGGTGAGCTGGGCATGGTGCAGTTCGGTGCGGTTGTTCCAGATGAACGTGGTGATCGATGCCGCAAAACTGCCGCCGAGCGTGCGCAGGAAGGTCGCGAGGCCCGAGCCCGACGCGATCTCGCGGCCGTCGAGGTCGGACAGCAGGATAGTCAGCACCGGCATGAAGAACAGCGCCACGCCGATGCCCATGAACAGCTGGATGCCGGCGATGACCTGGAACGGAACGTCCAGATTGAAGCCCGCGCGCATGAAGCTGGTCGCCGCCATCACCACGAAGGCGATGCTCGAGACTAGGCGCAGGTCGAAGCGCACGGCGTACTTGCCGACCAGCGGCGCGAGGAACACAGGCAGGATGCCGAGCGGCGCGGTCGCGAGGCCCGCCCAGATCGGCGTGTAACCGAGGTCGCGCTGCAGCCACAATGGCATCAGCAGGCCTACCGAGAAGAACGCCGCGTAGGCGACGATCAGCGCGAGCGTGCCGACCCGGAAGTTGCGATGCCGGAACAGCGAGAGATCCACGAGCGGATGCTTCTCGGTGAGTTCCCAGATCACGAAGATCGCCAGCGCGATCGCCGAAACGACCGCGAGCACGACGATGTGGGTCGCATGGAACCAGTCGTCGTCGTTGCCCAGGTCGAGCATGATCTGCAGTGCGCCGACGCCGACCACGAGGCTGATGAGGCCGATGTAGTCGATCGGCGCGTACTCGGTCGGGTCGGGACGTTCGGCGAGCTGGCTCTTGATCACCGTGCTCGCGAAGATGCCGATCGGGATGTTGATGAAGAAGATCCACGGCCAGCTGTAGTTGTCGGTGATCCAGCCGCCCAGGATCGGCCCGGCGATCGGCGCGACGACGGTCACCATCGCCAGCAACGCCAGCGCCATGCCGCGTTTCTCGCGTGGGTAGATCGACACCAGCAGGCTCTGCGTCAGCGGGTACATTGGGCCGGCGACGAAGCCCTGCAGCGCGCGCGCGACCACCAGCATGCCCATGCTCTGCGCGAGACCGCACAGCAGCGAGGCGAGCGAGAACAGCAGCGTCGCCCAGATGAACATGCGCACTTCGCCGAAGCGCTTGCTCAGCCAGCCGGTCAGCGGCAGCGCGATCGCGTTGCTGACCGCGAACGAGGTGATCACCCAGGTCGCCTGCGAGGCGCTCGCGCCGAGGTTGCCCGAGATCGTCGGCAGCGAGACGTTCGCGATCGTGATGTCGAGCACCTGCATGAAGGTCGCGAGCGACAGCCCGATCGTCGCCAGCGCGAGGCTGGGCGGACGGAATCCGTTCGCGGGTTCGGCGGCGGCAACGGCAGACATGATCCTGCGCTCTCTTCCGAATCAGCGACTGGCGGTCGGGTGTGAAGCGCCGCGCGTCGCCGAGACGTGCGACGACGCGGGCAGGTTGGCCTCGATGATCTGCGCGACCAGCGCATCGGCATCCTGCTGCTGGTGCGCATATACGTCGGTGGTGAGCAGCGGCTGCTCGACCGGCTTCTCGGGCAGCAGACCGCCGTCCTGCGCGTGCAGGTTCACGTCCGCCGCCATCGACAGGCCGATGCGCAGCGGGTGCCGACGCAGTTCGTCCTTGTCGAGCACGATGCGCACCGGCAGGCGCTGCACGATCTTGATCCAGTTGCCGCTCGCGTTCTGTGCGGGCAGCAGGGCGAAGGCGCTGCCGGTGCCGATGCCGAGGCTTGTGATGCGGCCACGGTAATCGACGGAATCGCCGTAGATATCCGAATGCAGCGTGACGACCTGCCCGAGGCGCATGTGCGTGAGCTGGGTTTCCTTGAAGTTCGCATCGACCCAGACCTGATCCAGCGGCACCACTGCCATCAACGCCGCGCCGGGCTGCAGGCGCTGGCCGAGCTGCACCGAACGGCGCGCCACGTAGCCCGCCACCGGCGCGACGATCCGCGTGCGCGCGTTGTTGAGGTAGGCCTGGCGCAGCGCCGCGGCCGCGGCCTGCACGTCAGGTTGTTGCGGCACGCCCTTGGAATCCACCTGCGCGGAATCGCTCGCGAGCTTCTGTGCCGCGGCGTCCACCGCTGCCTGCGCGGACGCGAGCGTGTCGCGCGCATGCGCGAGTTCTTCCTGTGATACCGCACCGCTTCCTACAAGGTCCTGCCGGCGCGCGACGTCCGCGCGCGCACGTTCGAGATCCACACGCCGCGCGGCGAGTTGCGCCTGCGTGCTGTCGATGCCGTTGTAGACGCCTCGCACCTGGCGCACGACACGCGCGAGATTCGCCTCGGCCTGCATCAACGCGGCATCGCTGTCACTGGAATCGAGCTGCACCAGCGTCTGTCCTTTGCGCACGAGCTGGCCGTCGTCGGCGCCGATGCTGACCACGGTGCCGGGCACCATCGGCGTGATCTGCACGATGTTGCCGTTGACGTAGGCGTCGTCGGTGCCCTCGTGCCAGCGACCGATCAGGAAATACCAGAGCAGCCACGCGATCGCGGCGATCGCGACGACCAGCAGCAGGATCTGCATCATCCGCCCGCGCCGGCTCTTGGACCTGGGCGGATTGACGTTGGCGACGATGGGGGCGGGAGAGCTCATGGCGAAAAATCCTGCGTGTAGCGAAAGTGGAATTCGCGTTACTTAGCGCGTGGCGGAGTTGGCGTCCGAAGACTGCGATGCGGTCTGCGGCGATGCATCGGCTTCGAAACCGCCGCCGAGCGCCTGCATCAAACGCACCGAAGCGAGCAGCCGCTGCGCGTCCAGCTCGATCATCTGCTGCTCCGCGCGCAACTGCGCCTGCTGCGCGGTCAGTGCGTCCAGGTACGAGGACAGGCCGCTGCGATAGCGCTTCATCGCCAGGTCCCAGGCGAATTGCGCGGCGTCCAACGCCTGTTTTTGCGTGGTCGTTTGCGCCTCGATCGCACGAAGAGTGATGACCTGCTCGGCGACTTCGTGCAGCGAATCGACGAGGGTCGCGTTGTAATGCGCCACCGCGAGATCGTAGTTCGCATCACGTTCGGCCAGGCCCGCGCGCAAGCGCCCTCCATCGAAAACCGGCAGCGAAATCGCGGGCGCGACCTGCCCGTAGCGCGAGGGCAACGAGAACAGGTCGCCCAGACCCATGGATGCGAGTCCAATCGTCGCGCTCAGATTGATGCTCGGGTAGAACTGCGCCTTCGCCGCAGTGATGCCGCGCTGCGCGGCTTCCACGCGCCAGCGCGCGGCGACGATGTCGGGACGGCGCGAGAGCAGGTCGCTGGGAAGGTCCGAAGGCAATTCCAGTACGGAGGATGCAAGCCCCTGCGGACGTCCGATCTGCAAGCCGCGATCCGGCCCCTGCCCCGCCAGTGCGGCGAGCGTGGCGCGCAACAGCGCGGCTTGTTCGGCCGCGGCTTCGACGCCGCGTTGCGCGGTGGCGACCGCGGCATCGGCCTGGCGAAGCTGGATCGCGTTGTCGATGCCAGCCTGCACGCGCTGACCGACGAGCTTGCGTAGATCGGACGCGCGCGTGAGTTCGCGCTGCGCGAGATCCTGCGACTCGCTGTTGTGCGCAAGCTCGACCCAGGCCTGCGCGATGTTCGACGAGAGACCCAGGCGCGCGGCCTGCGCATCCACCTGCGCCGCATGCGCCTGATCGACGGCGGCTTCCCAGGCGGCGCGCTTGCCGCCCCAGAGATCGAACGAATAGCCGCCGCTGAGCGTGAGCAGGTCCACACCGAGGTAATGCCCACCGATCGGCGCCGGCGCGACCGACGCGGGGACGCGGATGCCGTTGTACTCGGCCTGCGCATTCACGTGCGGTTTGCGCGCGGCGTCCTGCGCTCCGGCCTGCGCGAGCGCGACGCGCACGCGCGCATCGGCCGCATCCAGCGATGGATTGCCGGACAGCGCCGCATCGATGAACGCGTCGAGTTGCGGATCGCCCAGGGATTTCCACCAGTCGCGCTGCGGCCAGGCGGCCGGCGTCAGTTGTACGCCCGCAAGACTGTTGCGAACGGCGAGGTGATCGGGTTCGGCCGGCGCAGTCTGCGGCGCCAGGCCGCGCGTGCTCGCGCAGGCGGTGAGCAGCGTCGCGCAGAGCGCAAGGACGGCTGCGCGGGCTCGCGACGACGAGGACGAAGAGTAAGGAATCATGGCGGTCACAGAGCAGCGCGGACGCGTTCGAGCAGGGCGACGAACTGGTCGCGTTCTTCTTGCGAGAGCGTGCGCAGGGCGTGCTCGGCCATGCGCTCGCCGCAGGCGCGCAATTCGTGCGATAGATCCAGGCCGGCGTCGGTGAGTTCGATGCGCAGCGTGCGGCGGTCGCCGACGTGAGGCGCGCGGCGCAGATAGCCCATTTTTTCCAGGCGATCGAGCAGGCGCGTCATCGCGCCCGGGTTATGGTCGATCGTGCGCGCCAGATCGATCGCCGACATCGGCCCGAGCACGTCGAGTTTGCGCAGCACCAGGAACTGGCTGAGGTTGATCGGATAGCCGTTGGCCGCGAGGTCTTCCTCGAGCCGATGTGCCAGGCCGTCGCGAAGCTGACGTACCAGAAGGCAGATATTGACGGCCGGGGACTGCGGCGACGGGGACTTCGCGGAATCGGGCAGGCTCATGGGCGGCTAGTTTAGTGCCGAAAAAATATTTGTCAAGGCAATTAATGTTTTGGATGTGACTGCTGTCACATGTTTTGCCGCGGCACTTCCAAGGATCGCGTACTCGCCACATCCGCTTGGGTCTTGAACCGCTCCTTGCCCCAATCCGTGGCCGCGACCCTTATGATCGTGAGCTGACCATCGCCAGCAGCGAATCCAGCCGGACTTACCCCATGACCTCCCCCACCCGAGCCAGTTTCCACGGTTTCGAGCAGGTGCCGCTGCGCGAATACGCCGAGCGCGCCTACCTCGACTACTCGATGTACGTCGTCCTCGACCGCGCCCTGCCCTTCCTCGGCGACGGCCTGAAGCCGGTGCAGCGCCGGATCATCTACGCGATGAGCGAGCTCGGCCTGAACGCGGCCTCCAAACCCAAGAAATCCGCGCGCACGGTCGGCGACGTGATCGGCAAGTACCACCCACACGGCGATTCGGCCTGCTACGAGGCGCTGGTGCTGATGGCGCAGCCGTTTTCGTACCGCTATCCGCTGATCGAGGGACAGGGCAATTTCGGTTCGACCGACGACCCCAAGTCGTTCGCCGCGATGCGCTACACCGAAGCCAAGCTCACGCCGATCGCCGAGGTGCTGCTCGGCGAGCTCGCGCAGGGCACGGTCGACTGGTCGCCGAACTTCGACGGCACGCTGGAGGAGCCGGGCTGGCTGCCCGCGCGGCTGCCGCACCTGCTGCTCAACGGAACGACCGGCATCGCGGTCGGCATGGCGACCGACGTGCCGCCGCACAACCTCAACGAAGTCGTGAGCGCCTGCGTGCGCCTCCTCGACGATCCCGACGCGGGCGTGCGCGATCTGTGCGAACACGTGCTCGGGCCGGATTATCCGACCGAGGCGGAGATCATCACCCCGCGCGCCGAATTGCGCGCGATCTACGAAACCGGCGGCGGCAGCGTGCGGGCGCGCGCCGTGTACGCGCGCGAGGGCGCGAACATCGTCATCACCGCGCTGCCCTATCAGGTCTCGCCGGGCAAGGCCATCGAGCAGATCGCGCAGCAGATGCGCGCGAAGAAGCTGCCGTGGCTCGAGGACATCCGCGACGAATCCGACCACGCGAACCCGACGCGGATCGTGCTGATCCCGCGATCGAACCGCGTGGACTTCGACGGACTGATGGGGCATCTGTTTGCGACGACGGACCTCGAACGCAGCTATCGCGTCAACCTCAACATCATCGGCGCGGACGGCCGCCCGCAGGTCAAGAATTTGCGGCAGCTGTTGCTCGAATGGCTGGAGTTCCGAAAATCCACCGTGCGCCGCAGGCTCGAACATCGGCTCGGCAAGGTCGAACGCCGCTTGCATCTACTCGAAGGCCTGCTGATCGCCTTCCTCAACCTCGACGAGGTGATCCGCATCATCCGTCGCGAGGACGAACCCAAGCCCGCGCTGATCGCGCGTTTCGGATTGAGCGACGAACAAGCCGAATACATCCTCGAAACGAAGCTGAAACAACTCGCGCGGCTCGAGGAAATGAAGATCCGCGGCGAGCAGGACGAGCTCAAGGACGAGCGCGCCGCGATCCAGAACACGCTCGGTTCGAGCGCGCGGTTGAAGAAGCTGATCAAGGACGAACTGCTCGCCGACGCGAAGAAATTCGGCGACGCGCGGCGTTCGCCGATCGTCGCGCGCGGCGCCGCGCAGGCGATCTCCGAGACCGAACTGGTCGCCAGCGAGCCGGTCACGGTCGTACTGTCCGAGAAGGGCTGGGTGCGTGCCGCGAAAGGCCACGACGTCAACGCCGCCGAACTCGGCTACCGCGAAGGCGACCGCCTGCTGCAGGCGATCCACGCGCGCAGCACGCAGCAGATCGCATTCCTGGATTCGACGGGACGCAGCTATTCCGCGCTCGCGCACACCCTGCCGTCCGCGCGCGGCAACGGCGAGCCGCTGACGGGTCGCTTCACGCTGGCTCCGGGCGCGCAATTCAACGCGCTCGTGGGCGGGGATCCCGATACGCGGCTCGTGCTCGCGTCGAACATCGGCTACGGTTTCGTTACCCTCTTCGAGAATCTGGTGAACCGGCAGAAAGCCGGCAAGGCGATGATCTCGGTGCCCGAGGGCGCGCGCGTGGTCGCCCCCGCGCTGGTGCGCGACGCGGCCAGCGATCGCCTCGCGGTGATCACGACCGCAGGACACCTGCTCGTGTTCCCGGTCGCCGAACTGCCCGAGCTCGACAAGGGCAAGGGCAACAAGCTCATCGAGATCCCGCGCGCGAAGCTCGCGACCGAGCGCGTCGCCGCGGTCGCGGCCGTGCCGCTCGACGGCGCGCTGATCGTGTTCAGCGGCCAGCGCGCGCCGATGCGGCTGTCGTGGAAGGAACTCGATGCCTGGGTCGGCTCGCGCGCGACGCGCGGCAGCCTGCTGCCGCGCGGCTGGCAGAAGATCGACGGCCTGTCGGTCGAAGCATCCTGATTCATCGCTGCGCGGATCGCATCAGCGTTTCGCGCATCCGCAGCGCGACCAGCAGGCCCGATGCGAAGGTGATCGCCGCGACGAAGTCCATCGCGAATGGCAGTCCCAGCGCATCGGCAAGCACGCCCGCGAGCAGCGCGCCGACCGCGTAGCCGAGATCGCGCCAGAACCGATACACGCCGACCGCCGACGCGCGCCAGAGCGGATGCGCGACATCGCCGATCGCCGCGAGCAGGGTCGGATACACCATCGCCGTGCCGATGCCGAGCAGCGCCGAGGCCGTCGCGAATCCGCCGAATTCACGCGCGGCCGCAATCCATGCGATCGCCGCGGCCTGGATCCACATGCCGCCGGCGATCAGCCATTTGCGACCGACACGATCCGACCACGCGCCGGCGAACAATTGCGCGATGCCCCAGACTGCCGGATAGATCGCAGCAAGCACGCCGATTTGCTGCAGATCCATCCGCGCGGCAGCGAACAGCAACGGGAACAAGCCCCAGGCGACGCCATCGTTGAGATTGTTGACGAGCCCGGCCTGCGTAACGCTGGCGAGATCACGATCGCGAAAGCTCGTACGCAGGAAAATTTCGCGCTGCGACGGCATCTGCGCCGAGTCGAGTTCTTCATGCGACTCGGATTCGACGGCGACGTGGTGCCGCGTCTCTCGCACCAACGCGACCGACAACAGCAGTCCGACCGCGACGAAACCTACACCGAGATAGAACGGTTGCGGACGCAGTCCGTAACGCGCGGCGATCAGCCCGGTGAGCAGCGCACTGCCGGCCACCGCGACATAGCCCGCGAATTCGTTGAGCCCCATCGCGAAGCCGCGCCGCCGCGGTCCGACCAGGTCTATCTTCATGATCACCGTGGTGGACCAGGCCAACCCTTGGCTTACGCCGAGCAGCACGTTCGCGAACAGCACCCAGGACCAGCCCGGCGCCCACATCAGCAGGAACGGTACGGGAACCGCGACCAGCCATCCCGCCACGAGCACGCGCTTGCGTCCGATCCGGTCCGACCAGCGTCCCGCAAGGTAATTCGTCAGCGCTTTCGCGATGCCGAACGCGACGATGAACGACAGCACCGCGCTCTTCGCGGCGAGGTGGAACACCTGCTCGGCCATCGGCGAGACGATGCTGCGCTCCAGGCCCACCATCGCGCCGACGAACGCGTTCACCAGCACCAATAGCGAGAACTGCGGCAGGTTCTCGCGCAGGCCGAGGCGTGGACCGGTCATTTGCTGATTCACCTGGAACCCACCCGAACACTCCCGCAAGCCCACGCAGTCGAGCCAGAGTAGCCGAATCTGTCCGGTGGCCGGCGTATCCCGCGTTCACTTCATTGCCTGCGATGCGCAGGACCAACGGGGACGATTCATGAAACGTGTTTCTTCCGTGCTCGTCGCGGGAGCGCTCGCGCTCGGTCTGAGCGCGAACGCGGATGCGGCCAGCTTCAGCGGCAAGTTCGACCTGGTCCAGACCGGCAGTTCCGGCAGCACGACCAACATCCGCTTCTACAACGCCGCCAGCGGGCTTAGCATCTTCACGAGCGCCACCGATCCCAACGGTTCGCTGCTGCAGGGTGCATTCTTGCGCAAGGCCTCGGTGGATATCGGTTACACGCCGATCGTTTGCCCGCCCGGATACAGCGGCACCTGCGGAAACCTCTACTGGATCAACGTCAGCACGGCCGCGATTCCCTGATCGCGGATCGCTCCGCCCGGCTCGCCACCGGGCGGAAACGATTTCGACCCTACGCGTGCGCGGCGACGTGCACGCCAGCCACTGCGCGCCCCGACGGATCGGCCGCGTTCGCGAATGCGGTGTCCCATGCGATCGCCGCGGGCGACGAGCACGCGATCGACTTGCCGCCGGGAACCGTCTCCGCGCAGGCCGCGCCAGGGAACTGCTGCTCGAAGATGCGGCGATAGAAATACGCCTCCTTGGTCTGCGGCGGATTGAGCGGAAAACGGTTCGCCGCCGCCGCGAATTCGCGATCGCTGACATGCGACTCGGCGTGCGCCTTCAGGCCGTCGATCCAGCCGTAGCCGACGCCGTCGCTGAACTGCTCCTTCTGCCGCCACAGGATCGAGTCGGGCAGATACCCCGCGAATGCCTCGCGCAGCACGGCCTTCTCGATGCGACGACCACTGGGCCCGCTGCGCACCATCTTGTGCTGCGCGTCCATGCGCATCGCGACGTCGAGGAATTCCACGTCGAGGAAAGGCACGCGCGGCTCCACGCCCCAGGCCATCATCGACTTGTTGGCGCGCAGGCAGTCGTAGTTATGCAACGCGTCGAGCTTGCGCACGAGTTCCTCGTGGAATTCGCGCGCGTTCGGCGCCTTGTGGAAGTACAGGTAGCCGCCGAAGATCTCGTCGCTGCCCTCGCCCGAGAGCACCATCTTCACGCCCATCGCCTTGATCCGGCGCGCGAGCAGGAACATCGGCGTGGACGCGCGGATCGTCGTCACGTCGTAGGTCTCGATGTGGCGGATCACTTCGGGCAGCGCGTCCAGGCCTTCCTCAAAGGTGTACTTGAAGCCGTGGTGCACGGTGCCGAGCGCATCGGCGGCGACCTGTGCGGCCGCGAGATCGGGCGAGCCTTCCAGCCCGATCGCGAACGAATGCAGGCGCGGCCACCAGGCCTCGCCGCGATCGTCGTCCTCGATGCGCTTACGCGCGAAGCGTGCCGCGCAGGCCGCGACGAGCGAGGAATCCAACCCGCCGGAGAGCAGCACGCCGTAGGGCACGTCGCTCATCAGCTGCCGGTGCACCGCGCGCTCGAACGCCTCGCGCAATTCCTGCGCGGAGACTTCGACTCCTTCGACCGCCTCGTAGTCGCGCCACGGTCGCGCGTAGTAGCGCACGAGCTCGCCGCTCGCGCTGTCGTAGTAGTGGCCCGGCGGAAATTGCGCGACATCAGCGCAGATCCCGGCGATCGCCTTCATCTCCGAAGCTACACAGACGCGGCCGTGGCCGTCGTGGCCCCAGTACAGCGGGCAGACGCCGATCGGATCGCGCGCGATCAGGTAGCGCTGCGCTTTCCGGTCCCAGAGCGCGAACGCAAAGATGCCGTCGATCTCGTTCAGCCACGCCGCGATGTCATCGCGCTGCGCGAACAGCGCATTGATGACCTCGCAATCCGACCCGGTCTGGAACGCGTAGGGCTGCGTCAGTGCATGTTCGAGATCACGGTGGTTGTAGAGCTCGCCGTTCACCGCGAGCACGTAGCGCCCGTCGGCCGAACGCAGCGGCTGCGAGCCGCCGGCCGGATCGACGATCGCGAGGCGCTCGTGCACGAGGATCGCGGACTCGTCGGCGTGCACGCCGCTCCAGTCCGGGCCGCGATGGCGCTGGCGTTGCGAGAGTTCCAGCGCCTGCCGGCGCAATGCCGGGAGATCGTCGCCTGACTGCAGGCCGAAGATGCCGAGGATCGAACACATGGTGATTTCCTTGTTGGTTGAATTACGAAGACAAAAAACGAAACGGCCCGCAAGTTCTGCGGGCCGTCGTGCGTTGCTTAGGAAGTGGTTTGACCGTGCCTAATCGCCGACCCGCAGGGGGACGTTGGGATTATTCGAATTGCGATTGTTCTCGCGCACATCGGCCACCGCGGCATTGCGGTCGATGCGTCGGATGGCGGCTCGCGGGCTGAAAGTCATTGGGCGATCCTGCCGGATCGGCGAGCCGCTGGCAAGCGGCGCAGGCCAGACCACATCGGCTAAGCTCGCGGCTGGCTCGGAGCACACCCATGACTCGATGGTTCAAGCGCGGTGCGATCGCATTGTTGGTTCTGATCGCGATCGCCTTTGCGACCGGCTGGTGGCTGCTGCGCGGCAGCCTCGCGACGCTCGACGGCACGGCCGAACTGCCCGGCCTGTCAGCACCCGTGGATGTCGAACGCGATGCGCTCGGCGTGGTCACGATTCACGCCGCGAACGAGACCGACGCGCTGCACGCGCTCGGCTACGTGCACGCGCAGGAGCGCTTCTTCGAGATGGACCTGATGCGCCGACTCGCCGCGGGCGAATTGTCGGAACTGTTCGGTCCGGTCGCGCTGGAAACCGACAAGCAGCATCGCGTGCACCGCTTTCGTTCACGGGCACTCGAGTACATGGGGACAATTGCCGAGAACAAAGTGCCGCAGCTCAAGGCCTACACGGATGGCGTGAACGCTGGGCTCGCCGACCTCAAGGTGCGGCCCTGGCCCTACCTGCTGCTCGGCACGCGGCCGCAGCCATGGGAGCCGGCAGACACCGCACTCGTCGGCTACGCGATGTACTTCGACCTGCAGGGCGGCAGCAATGAACGCGAACTTGCACTGTGGCGGATCAAACAGCATGTGCCACCGGCGTTGTACACACTGATCACGCGAGATGGAACGAGCTGGGACGCACCGCTCGAAGGCGGCCCGCGCGGCGACGCCGTGCTGCCCGACGCGGCGACGCTGGACCTGCGCAAGCTGCCGATGCCCGCTGCGGACATTGCGAAGAAACTCGCCGAATCGATGTCGCCCGGCAGCAACAACTTCGCGGTGTCCGGCACGCTCACGAAGGACGGCCGCGCGATCGTCGCCGACGACATGCACCTCAATCTGCGCGTACCGGACATCTGGTTCCGCGCGCGACTGCTGTACCCCGACGCAAAAGCGCCTGACGGCAAGGTCGATGTCGGCGGTTTCACCCTGCCCGGCATCCCCGCGGTGATCGTCGGCAGCAACACGCATGTCGCCTGGGCGTTCACCAACAGCTACGGCGACTGGATGGATTGGGTGCAGGACTGCACGGACCCGACAGATAGTGCGTGCAAGGCAAGCTTCTGGCCTGAATCGATCCACGACGAAAAGATCGGGTTAGGAAACGGCTCATCTGATTTGATGGAGGTCGCCGAGCGTCCGGAAGGCACGCGGACGCCTTTGGTAACGGGACCCGACTCGAATCTGTCGTTGATGTGGACCGCGCACGAGCAGGGAGCATTGACGCTGGGCTCCATGTATATGGCGATCGCGAAGGATGCAGGCATCGGCGTTCGCACGATGAACCACGCCGGCATTCCCGCGCAGAACATGTTGATCGCCGATCGCAGCGGTCGGATTGCTTGGACCATCGCCGGCCGCATTCCGCTAGATCGGCAATGGAATGATTGCGATCGAGATGCACCTTCCAAGTTGTGGCTGAGAGTACAACCAAAGCCATCACTTTATTCCGATGATGTTCGCATACCAGGGTCAGGCGATGTTGGACCCTGCCATACCTGGAAGCAGAACAACTGGGTTGAATGGATTGATCTCAACCCGCTCCTTTCGAATCCGGCATCAGGCCGTCTCTGGACTGCCAACAATCGCGTCACCGACGGCGACGACCTGCGCGTGATCGGCGATAGCGGCTACGCCAACGGCGCGCGCGCGAAGCAGATCCGCGACGATTTGTTCGCGAAGAACCAGTTCACCGAGAAAGACCTGCTCGCGATCCAGCTCGACGATCGCGCGCTGTTTCTGCAGCGCTGGTGGCAGCTGCTGCGCGATGAGGCCGCGCGCGCGAATTCGCCGGCGCTGAGTGAGCTTGCGGATGCGGCCGCGCACTGGGACGGCCGCGCCGAGCCGGATTCCGTCAGTTACCGCATCGTGCGCGCGTGGCGCCTGCAGGTGCTCTCGCGCATCCGCGACGGTCTGCTCGCACCCGCGGAAGCCGCGCTCGGCGACAAGTTCGTGATGCCCGACCTGCCGCAGCTCGAAGGCGTGGCTTGGCCGATGGTCACGCAACGTCCGCAGAACCTGCTGTCGCCGCGGTTCGCGAACTGGGACGCGCTGTTCGAGGATGCCGCGAAGCAGGTCCGCGAGGACCTGACCCACCATGGCACGCTTGCGCAACGACGCTGGGGAGAACGCAATACCGCGGCGATCTGCCATCCGCTCGCGCGCGCGCTGCCGTCTCTGTTCAAGCGCTGGCTGTGCATGCCGCCCGACGAACTGCCCGGCGACACCAACATGCCGCGCGTGGCCTCGCCGGACTTCGGCGCATCGGAGCGCATGGTCGTTTCGCCGGGACACGAAGCCGACGGCATCGTCGAGATGCCGGGCGGACAGAGCGGGAATCCGCTGTCGCCGTTCTGGGGAGCGGGCCACGAAGCCTGGGTGCGCGGCGAACCGACGCCGTTCCTGCCCGGCAAGACCACGCACACGCTGCGCTTGCTGCCGCAACGCTGAACACTACGCGCGGCGGCAGGTGCGGTTTCGCTGCGACTTCGCTACTCTCGGCGCGACACCTTCCCCCACGGGCCACGCCATGAAATCGCCGCTGCCGATTCCGCGCATCTCCGCGCTCGCTCCGATCCTCGCCCTCGCGTTGTCCGCGTGCGGAGGCGGAGGCGGCGGTTCCAGCGGTTCGACGACGCCACCCCCGCCGCCGCCGATCATCAATCCGCCGCCGCCTCCGATCGTGGATCCGATGTTCCAGGTGTCCGCGGCATCGCCATTTGTCGATGGCTGCGACGGCGTCGCCGCGACCGGCACGCTGTACGCGAACGCGGAAGTCGAGCCCTACGTCGCGGTCGATCCGACGAACACCAATCACGTCGTCGGCGTGTGGCAGCAGGACCGCTGGTCCGACGGCGGCGCGCGCGGCCTGATGAGCGCGGTGTCCACCGATGGCGGCAAGACCTGGAGCCGCGCACCGATCCCGTTCTCGCGTTGCGCCGGCGGCAACTCCGGCAACGGCGGCAATTATTCGCGCGCGTCCGATCCGTGGGTGAGCATCGGTCCGACCGGCATCGTCTATTCGATCTCGATCTCGTTCGACGGCGGCATCCAGGCGGCGGGCTCGGACGGCGCGGTTCTCGCGAGCCGTTCGCTCGACGGCGGCCACACCTGGAGCAATCCGGCGACGTTGATCCACGACGGCTCCTCGTTCTTCAATGACAAGGAAGCGATCACCGCCGACCCGGTCAACCCGTCGCTGGTGTATGCGGTCTGGGATCGCTTGCCGCCCGGCGGCGGCGGCCCGGCGTATTTCGCGCGCAGCACCGACAGCGGCGCGACCTGGGAAGCGGCACGCTCGATCTTCGACGGCGGCTCGGCGCAGCAGACGCTCGGCAACGAGATCGTCGTGCTGCCGAACGGCACGCTGATCGACATGTTCACGCTGTTCACCACCGTGTCGGCGAACAACCAGACCGCGGCGGCGGAGATCATCCGCTCGACCGACCACGGCGCGACCTGGTCGGCGCCGATCAAGGTCGCCGACCTGCTCGCGGTCGGCGCGAAGGATCCGGAAACCGGCGCGGCCGTGCGCGACGGCGCCGACCTGCCGCAGATGGCGGTCGCGCCGAACGGCACGTTGTTCATCACCTGGGCGGACGCGCGTTTTTCCAACGGCGCGCACGATGCGATCGCGCTCTCGCGCAGCAGCGACGGCGGCCTGACCTGGAGCACGCCGGTCGCGATCAATGGCAACCAGGCCGTCGAGGCCTTCGAGCCCGGCGTGCACGTGCGGCCCGACGGCATGGTTACGGTGATGTACTACGACTTCCGCAACGATACGTCCGACGCGACCACGCTGCCGACGATCCTCTGGCTGACGCGCTCGACGAACGCCTCGACCTGGACCGAGAGCGCGATCGCCGGCCCGTTCGACCTGGACACCGCGCCGAACGCGCGCGGCCTGTTCGTCGGCGATTACCAGGGCCTGAGCAGCCTGGGCAACGTCATCGAACCGTTCTTCGTGATCACCAACAGCGGCAACCTCGACAACCGCACCGACGTGTTCTCGGCGCCGCAGGCGTCCATCGCCGCGATGTTCAATCTGCTCCGTCAGAACACGGTGCGCAAGGCAACGCGCGCGAACGCGTTCGCGATGACCGAGGATTTCCGCAAGAAGGTTTCCGACAACCTCGGCCGCGTGATGGAGCGCCGCGAGATCGAGTGGCGCGAGCATGTGAAGGAGTTGCAGAAGCAGCCGCAGTCGCAGCTGCGCTGAGGTTCAGACGCCCTCTCCGTTCGCGGAGAGGACGCGCAACTTCAATTTGCGAGCAGGCGCTCGGCGATCGCGACGAAGATCGCGGGCAGACGCCGCAGTTCGTCGAGCGCGACGTGCTCGTCCACCTTGTGGATGCTCGCGTTGACCGGCCCGAGCTCGATGACTTCCGCGCCCAGCGGCGCGATGAAACGCGCATCCGAAGTCCCGCCGCCGGTGCTTTCCTCGGGCACGATGCCGCATTGCTCGCTCAGCACCGCGCGCACGACCTCGCGCAGGCGTCCCTCGCGGGTGAGGAAGGGCTCGCCGCCGCGCAACCAGGCGATGTCGTATTCCAGGCCGTGCGCATCGAGCATCTTGTGGACTTCGCGTTCTAGATCGGGCGCGCTCCAGTTCGGGTTGTAGCGGATGTTGAACACGACCTCGCAGGTTCCGGGAATCACGTTGTTCGCGCCGGTACCGGAGTGGATGTTCGAAACCTGCAGGCTGCTCGGCGGAAAATTACTGGTAGAAGCCGGATGCGCGGTGTCCAGCGCGTAACCTTCGTCCCAGCGTCGCGTCGAAAGGTCGGCAAGCGCGGGCGCGACCTGGTGGATGGGATTGCGCGCGCGATCGGGATAGGCAACGTGGCCTTGCACGCCGCGCACCGTCAACGTCGCCGACAGCGTGCCGCGGCGACCGACGCGGATCAGGTCGCCGAGCCTGCTCACCGACGAAGGTTCGCCGGTAATGCAAAAATCGATGCGTTGCCCGCTCGCGCGAAAATGCTCCGCGACGCGGCGCACGCCGTCGATCGCATCGCCCTCCTCGTCGGACGTCACCAGCAACGCGATCGTTCCCGGGTGTTGCGGATGCGCAACGGCGAAGGCTTCCAGCGCGCAGACCATCGCGGCGACGCCGCTCTTCATGTCGGCCGCGCCGCGACCGTAGAGCACGCCGTCGCGTACCTCGGGCACGAACGGATTGCTCGACCATTTCTCGCGCGGACCGGGCGGCACGACGTCGGTGTGGCCGAGGAAAACGAGAACCGGTCCTTCGTTGCCGTGCGTCGCCCAGAGGTTCTTCACCGCGCCGAAGTCGAGTTGCGCGCAACGGAATCCCGCTCGCGTCAATCGCTGCGCGATCAATTCCTGGCAACCGGCATCGTCAGGCGTGATGGAAACGCGGCGGATCAGTTCTTCCGTGAGCGCGATGGCGTCGTTCATTTCCTGATACCGAATTTCTGCTTGAACCCGTTGTCGGTAAAGCCCTGCGACACCGCTCCGTCGCTGGTGACGACCACCGGCCTGCGGATCAGCTGCGGATACTCCTTGAGCAGCAGCCTCCATTCCGCGTCCGAGGCCGGCTGCTTGCGGTTCGGCGGCAACTGCCGCCAGGTCGTCGAGGACTTGTTGATCAGCGCGTCCCAACTGCCAGCCGTGTCCCTCCACGCGACCAGCGCTTCGGGCGGCTGACGCTGCTCGCGATAGTCCACGAAGGTGTAGGCGACACCGAAGCGATCGAGCCAGTTGCGTGCCTTGCGGCAGGTGTCGCAGTTCGACAATCCGTACAGCGTCGTCATCGGCGCGCATCCTGCTGGCGCGCGCGATCGACTCGTTTGATCAGGTCTTCGGCGACCGGGTTGCGCGCGAACGGATTGAACACCGAGGTACGCGGCGGACTGAACACAATCTCGTCGCCGAACTTGCCGGGCTTGCGCAGACGCAGGCTCAGGCGCGGCGGATTGCTGAACTGGCTGATGCTCACGTTCATGATGTCCGCGAGTTGCACACGGTCCTCGACACTGCCGCGCCGCACGATCAGGAAGTCGCCTCCATCGCACACTTCGTCGGCAAGATCCCAGACGAGCTTCCTAAATATGACGAAGCCGATCACCAACATCAAAATCGGCCCGATCAGGAACTGCGGTCCGGCGCGCAGGGCACCTGCAAGAATCGTGATGATGATTGCGAAAGCGACACCTCCCAGCCAGATCACCGGGAATATCTTCTTGATGAAGAACGTCTGTTTCGAGGAAATCGTCTTCATTCCGCCGCTCCGCGCAGCAGCTCGTTGACCGAGGTCTTGGAGCGCGTCTTCTCATCCACCTGCTTGACGATCACCGCGCAGTACAGCGAATGCGAGCCGTCGGCCGCGGGCAGCGAACCCGACACGACCACGCTGCCGGCGGGAACGCGGCCGTATGAAATCGTCTTCGCTGCACGGTCATAGATGCGCGTGCTCTGGCCGAGGAAGACGCCCATGCCGATCACGCTGCCGCGCTCGACGATCACGCCTTCCACCACTTCGGATCGTGCGCCGACAAAACAGTCGTCCTCGATGATCGTCGGCGCGGCCTGCAGCGGTTCGAGCACGCCGCCGATGCCGGCGCCGCCGGACAAGTGGCAGCGCGCGCCGATCTGCGCGCAGGAACCGACCGTCGCCCAAGTGTCCACCATCGTACCCTCGCCCACATGCGCGCCGATGTTCACGAAGCTCGGCATCAGCACGACGTCCTTGCCGATGTGCGCACCGCGCCGCACGATCGCCCCCGGCACCACGCGCGCGCCGAGTTCGCGGAACGCTGCTGCGTCGAATCCCGCGAAACGCTGCGGCACCTTGTCCCAGTACGGGGCCGGTGATGCGTCCTGGACCATGTTCGCGCTGACCTTGAAGTACAGCAGCACGGCCTTCTTCAGCCACTGGTTCACCGTCCAGCCTTCGTCGGTCGGCTCGGCGACGCGCAGCGCGCCGGCTTCGATGCGATCGATCACGTGCTCGATCGCCGGACGCAGCGTCGCGTCGATTTCCGCCACGGTCAGCGCGTCGCGGCGCACCCAGGCATCCTCGATGACAACCCGCAGCAGTGCGTCGTGGTTCATGCGTTCTCCAATTCGAGTGCCGCGATCAATGCCACGCGCAGGACTTCCTGCCGCGCCGCGTCCAATGCCCGATCGCGATCGTCGCTGATCAGGAAGAAATCCTCCACCCGTTCGCCGAAGGTCGCGATCCGCGCATCATGCACGCGCAGACGCTGTCCGCGCAGCACCTGCGCGGCGTCTGCGAGCAATCCGGGACGGTCGGCGGCGACCAGGGTCATCCGCGTGAAGCGGCCGGCGTCGGAGAACTCGACCCTGGGCGCGATCGCGAAATGGCGCAGCCGGCGCGGCAGCGCTCGGCGCGTCGGACGCACCGCGTCCGGATCGGCGATCGCCACGCGCAGCGTCTGCGCGACGCGCTCCGGCGTCGGCGCGCGTTCGGGATGCGTGGGCAGCGCCTGGAAGCTGTCGAACACGTGGCCGTCGCGTGTCGCCAGCGCGCGCGCCTCGAGGATGCCGAGTCCGAGCCGATCCAGCGTCGCGACCGCGGCAGCGAACAGGCCATCGCGGTCGCGCGCGTGCACGAACACTTCCTGCAGGCCGGAGCTGTCCAGTGTGCGCGCCGCGACCAGCGCATCCGCGCTGCCACCGTGCGCGATCAGCGTGGCAGTCTGCCAGGCGACCTGCGAGGCGCGGTAGCGCAGGAACACCTCGTCGGGAAGCCGCGCCCAGACCTGTTCGATGGACGCTGCATCGAAATCTTCCACGTGCAGCAGCGCGAGCGCATCCGCGCGCGTCTCGGTGATGCGCTCCGTGGCGTGCACCGGATGCTCCAGGCCGCGCCGCAGCGCGAAGCGCGTAGCCGCGTACAGGTCGGCGAACAGGCGGTCCTTCCACGCATTCCACAACTTCGGGCTCGTGCCCGCGATGTCGGCGCAGGTCAGCAGGTAGAGGTAATCGAGACGTTCGCGGTCGGCGACGCGCTCGGCGAATCGGTTGATCACGTCCGGATCTGCGATGTCCTGTTTCTGGCCGGTCAACGACATGATCAGATGTTCGCGCACCAGCCATCCGACCAGATCGGTATCGGCGTCCGGCAGCCCGTGCGCCGCGCAGAAATCGCGTGCATCATCCGCGCCGAGTTCGGAGTGATCGCCGCCGCGACCCTTGGCGATATCGTGGAAGAGTCCGGCGAGCAGCAGCAGTTCGGGCTTCCGCAGGCGCGGCCAGACCGCCTGCGCCTGCGTGAAGCGGTCGGCTTCCGCGCCGCTCGCGAAACCGTCCATGTGCCGCAGCACCGCGAGCGTGTGCTGGTCCACGGTGAACACGTGGAAGAGGTCGTACTGCATCCGTCCGCTGACCTTGCCGAAACCCGGCAGGTAGCGCGAAAGCACGCCCAGCTTCGCCATCCGCATGAGCGTGGTCACCGCATCGGGCCGGCGCAGCAGCGCAATGAAGCGCGTGCGCAGTTCGGGCGTCGCATCGGAATACGCGGGGATGCGCGGCAGCGTCTCGGCGAGCAGGCGCGCGGTTTCCGAATGCAGGCCACGCACATCGGGGTGCTCGGTCCAGGTCGCGAACAGGCGCAGGCAGCGCTCCGCGTCGGGCGGGGACGTGTCTTCGAACGCGAGATATCCGCGCAAGGAAACGAAACCGGCTTCCAACCGCACCGGTTCGGCGCGTCCTTCGAGTTGTTCCTCGAAGCGTTGCAGCAGGCGGTCGTTGATCCGCAGCACCACTGCGGCGCTTCGGAAGAATCCCTGCATCAATTGCTCGACCGCGAGGTTGTCGCGGTGTTCGTCGCGATAGCCCAGCCGCTCCGCGAGCGCCTTCTGGTGCTCGAACAGCAGGCGCTCCTCGGCACGCCCCGCGACGAGGTGCAACGCGTAGCGCAACCGCGACAATGCGCGGCGCTCGCGCAAGAGCGCGGCGTGTTCGTCCTCGCCGAGTTGCCCCAGTGGCACCAGCGCGGCCAAGTCCGCTGCGCCGAGCACGCGTTGCGCCATCCAGTTCAGGGTCTGCAGATCGCGCAGGCCGCCGGGTCCGTCCTTGAGGTTGGGCTCGAGGTTGTGCGCGGTGTCGTTGAAGCGGGCGTGGCGCTGGCGCTGCTCGGAACGCTTGCCTTCGAAGTAATCCGCGGCAGACCAGACCTGCTGCGGCGCGATCGCGGCGCGCAGGACTTCCACCGCCTTCGGATCGCCGCTGGGCAGGCGCGCTTCCATCATCGCGGTGAGCGCTGTGATGTCGGCCGCTGCGGCCTGCGTCGATTCCGACGGCGTGCGCACCGCGTGGCCAGTTCGCAACCCCGTGTCCCAGAGCAGAGCGAAGAATCGCGACAGCGCGTCCTGTTGCGCGACGGTCGGACGTGCGTCCGAAAGCACCAGCAGATCCACGTCCGAAAACGGAAACAGTTCGCGACGGGCGTAACCTCCGGTCGCGAAGAGATGCAGGTCTTGCGCATCGCCGCAGGCGCGCGACCAAGCCTCGCGCACGATCGCATCAACCGCATCCGCGCGCGCGGTCAGCAGAGTCTCGACGGTTTCACCCGCGTCGAAGCGTGTGGCTCGCTCGGAGTCGCCTGTCGCAAGTCGTGCCCGTGCCGATTGCGTCCAGGCCGCGTCATCGAGCAGCGCCGTTTCGCGTTCGTCGGCGCCCGCTTGCGACGACGCGGGCGGGGCGATGTTCACAAGCCGTTGTGCGCCGGCTCGTTGTCGTCGCCGGGTACGCGCGTGAGCACGTCCACGCCGCTCTCGGTGACCAGCACGGTGTGTTCCCACTGCGCCGAAAGCGAGCGGTCCTTGGTCACCACCGTCCAGCCATCCGGCATCAGCCGTGTGTGCCGCGCGCCGGCGTTGACCATGGGCTCGATCGTGAAGGTCATGCCTTTCTGCAGCCGCATGCCTTCGCCCGGACGGCCGTAGTGCAGCACCTGCGGGTCCTCGTGGTAGATGCGCCCGATGCCGTGGCCGCAGTATTCGCGCACGACCGAAAAACGCTCGGATTCGACGTAGCTCTGGATCGCGTGGCCGATGTCGCCCAGCGTCGCGCCGGGTTTCACCACGCGGATGCCGCGCCACATCGCTTCGCGGGTGACGTCGACGAGTCGCTTCGCGAGCACCGGCACTTCGCCCACCACGTACATGCGGCTGGTATCGCCGTGCAGGCCGTCCTTGATCACGGTGACGTCGATGTTGACGATGTCGCCGTCCTTGAGGATCTTCGCCTCGCTCGGGATGCCGTGGCAGATCACGTTGTTGACCGAGGTGCACACCGTCGCGGGGAAACCGCGATAGCCGACATTCGCAGGAATCGCCTGCTGCACATGGACGATGTGGTCGTGGCAGATGCGGTCGAGCTCGGCCGTGCTTACGCCGGCCTTCACGTGCGGCGCGACGACCTGCAGCACTTCGGCCGCAAGCCGCCCGGCCACGCGCATCCTGGCGATCTCGTCGGCGGTCTTGATGGTTACTGGCATGCGCTTGATTATCCGATACTTGCCCGTAATGGGGCCAGCGGTTATCATTCCAAGGCTTTGCGGGCCTCCCGCAATCCCGCCCATGCCGTGCGTCATCGGCAAATCCACACGCAGGCTGTCAACCGGCACCGGGGTCCTTCGCGAGAAGGTCGTTGCCGCGGGGCCTGCGGAAGCCCAACCCCGGAGCTACCAAGCCGCCAACGATGCGGCCGGCTCCACATCGAGAAAGGAAATCAGCAATGCCCCAAGTCACCATGCGCCAGATGCTGGAAGCCGGCGTCCATTTCGGCCACCAGACCCGTTACTGGAACCCCAAGATGGCTCCGTACATCTTCGGCGCCCGCGGCAAGATCCACATCATCAACCTCGAGAAGACCGTCCCGCTGTTCACCGACGCGATGAACTTCCTGTCGGCGATCGCGCAGAAGCGCGGCCAGATCCTGTTCGTCGGCACCAAGCGCTCGGCGCGCGAGGCGATCAAGGAAGAGGCCACCCGTTGCGGAATGCCCTACATGACCCAGCGCTGGCTCGGCGGCACGCTCACCAATTTCCGCACCGTGAAGCAGTCGGTATCACGCCTGAAGGAGCTGGAGTCGGCCGAGACCGACGGCACCTTCGAGAAGCTGGTCAAGCACGAAGTGCTAACCCTGCGCCGCGAGCGCGACAAGCTCGACGCGTCGCTGGGCGGCATCAAGGGCCTCGACCGCCTGCCCGACGCGCTGTTCGTGATCGACATCGGCCACGAGGACATCGCGGTCAAGGAAGCCAAGAAGCTCGGCATCCCGGTCGTCGCGGTGGTGGACACCAATTACGATCCGGCGCTGGTTGACTACGCGATCCCGGGCAACGACGACGCGATCCGCGCCGTGCAGCTATACGCGCGCGCCGCCGCCGATGCGGTGCTCGAGGGCAAGGCCGCCGCCCCGATCGTCGGCCGCGGCGACGACGAGTTCGTCGAACTCGACGCCGAAGGCAATCCGATCGCCGGCGACGACAAGAAGAAGCGCGCCGGCGCGAACGAACGCCGTCCGGGCAACGACCGCGACCGTGGCGACCGCCGTCCGCCGGCCAAGCGCGCTGCGCCGCGCCGTCCGGCCGCCGACAAGCACGCCGAGTAAGCGATCGCGTGTCATGCGGCGGAGCGATCCTGCTCCGCCGCGGTTGAATACCGGGCCGCAAGCCCACATCCACCAATCCAATTCCGGACGCGCACGCGCGTCCCCATATACACACGAGGCCACAACGATGGAAATCACCGCCAACCTGGTGAAGGAACTGCGCGAGCGCTCCGGCGCCGGCATGATGGAGTGCAAGAAGGCGCTGTCCGAGAAGGGCGGCGACATCGAGGCCGCGATGGAGCACCTGCGCGTCACCGGCCTGGCCAAGGCCGACAAGAAGTCCGGCCGCGTCGCCGCCGAAGGCCGCATCGTGCTCGCGCAGGACGGCGGCCATGCCGTGCTCGTCGAGGTCAATTCCGAGACCGATTTCGTCGCCAAGGACGCCAACTTCGTCGCGTTCGCCGAAGCGGTTGCGAGCACCGCGCTCCACAGCGGCGCGAAGGATGTCGAAGAACTCAAAACTGCGAAGACGACCTACGGCAACACCATCGAGGAAGGCCGGCAGGCGCTGGTCGCCAAGATCGGCGAGAACATTCAGGTGCGCCGCATGGCGCGCATGGACAGCGAAGGCACCGTCGGCGCCTACGTGCACGGCGGCCGCATCGGCGTTCTGGTCGAGCTCAAGGGCGGCGACATCGAGCTCGCGAAGGGCCTGGCGATGCACGTGGCCGCGATGAACCCGCCGTATGTCTCTCCGGACCAGGTGCCGGCCGAGATCGTGCAGAAGGAGAAGGACATCGCCCTGGCGCAGGTCAAGGATTCGGGCAAGCCGGCCGAGATCCTCGAAAAGATGATCGGCGGCAAGGTCAACAAGGCTGTTTCCGAGATGTGCCTGACCGGCCAGCCCTACGTGCTCGACACCAATTCCACCGTCGAAGCCGTGCTGAAGAAGGCCGGTGCGCAGGTTCTCGGCTTCACCCGCCTCGCGGTGGGCGAAGGCGTCGAGAAGAAGGAAGAGGATTTCGCCGCCGAAGTGATGAAGCAGGCCGGCCTGGCCTGATCCACACCTCGGGCGACCGCAGCGCACAAGAAAAACCCCCGGCAGTACTGCCGGGGGTTTTTGTTTGGCTCACGCGCAAGCGAAGCTGGCGATCAGAAATCCGCCTTGACGCGCACGTACCAGAACGCGCCGTTGACGCCGAATGGTGAGGTAAGCGCGTACTTGTTGCCCAGGAATTGCAGCACCCCGTTCTTTTCCTTGTCCGGGTGCGTGTTGAACACGTTGTCGCCGCCGACGGCAAAAGTGAAATTGTCGTTCAACTTGTAGCGCGCCTCCAGGTCCAGCAACGTCTTGCTGCCGTAGCTGACCGCATCGGACGCGTCGCCGTTGCCGAACAGTCCGCCGGTCGTGCTCCAGCCGCCGTAGTAATTGACGCGCGCGAGTCCGTGGAATTGTCCGAGCCCGTAGTCGAAGCTCAGCGTCGCGCGGTTCTTCGGCACCTGGTGCTCGAGGTCGTACACACGGTCGGCGTTGATCGTGCCCGGCTTGACACTGACGACATTCTGCTTGTTCCAGTTGTAGCGAAAATCCACGTTGAACGTACCGTCGCCGAGCTTGTGCCGCGAGTCCACGACGAAATCCGCGCCATCCACGTCCGAACCGAAAGCGTTCGCGAAGAAGCTCGCGTCGCTGCCGAGCAGCAATTGGGCGTTCGGGAAGTTCTCGGCAAGCAGCGTATTGACCGTGGCTTGGCTGATCGTCTTGGACACCAGGCCGATGCGGTTCTTGATCTTGATCTTGTAATAATCCAGCGTCAGGGTGAGGTTGTCCTGTGGATCCCACACACCGCCCAGGCTGAGATTGCGCGAGGTTTCCGTGGAGAGCGGCACCGCGCCGAGCGCGAGCGAAACCGGGTGGTTGACCGGGTAGGTTCCGCTCGGTATCAGGTTGCCGTGTGAATCGGCCGTGGTCGTGACGTTGAGGGTGAATTCCTGTCCCGGCGTCGGCGTGCGGAACCCGGTGTTGTAGGTGCCGCGCACGGCGAAGGTGTCAGTGAACGCGTAGCGTCCGGAGAACTTGAACACGGTCTTGGAACCGAAGCGGTCGGCGTGCTCGTAGCGCACCGCAGCGGCGCCGGAGAACTGGTCGGTGAATTTGGTTTCCGCATCCACATAGGCCGAATAGCTGTTCTGCTTGAACGTGCCCGCCGAGGCCGGGAAAAAGCCCTGGAAGCCGTCCGAACCGACGCCGAACACCGACGCGGTCGGGCCGACGGCGATGGAACCGGCATCGCCCGCCGTGATGACGTAGGTTTCGTTGCGCCATTGCGCGCCGTAGGCCAGTGTCAACGGCGAGTTGTTGAACGACTGCACGAAATCGGCGCCGAATTCGGTTTCCCGCTGCTGCAGTTTGCCGGGGTGGAAGGTCGTCGGCGACAGGGAGCCGAGGCTCGGATTGATCGACTGCTCGAGCCGGTAATCGATCACATTGCTCGCGTTTCGGCCGTGGAAATCCCATTTGAGATTTCCGGTTTCGCCGCCGCGGACGCCGGCCACGACTTCGTGATCGTTGATGGAGGCGCCGAACAAGGGGCTGTAGCCGCCCGGGAACTTCGTGTAGATCGGGTTGAGCTCCACGAACCCGCTCGGACTGCTGGCACTGGCGGTCAGGTAGTCGCCCGGATGGAGTCCCTGGGAGATGATGCTGTTCACCAGCGACTGTGGCGCAGCGTCCGGCAAGCCATCGCCGTTGTTGTCGATCATCAGCGTCGTGCGCGCGGAAAAACCCGCCGTCGGCGGCGCAGGCCGGCGATAGAAGAAGCCGCCCAGCGTCTTGTTTTTCATATAGCTGCCGAATCCGTACAGCTCGACGTCATCGGTCATGTGGATGCCGGCGTTGAAGAAGAGCTTGTTCGAATCGACATCGGGATCTCCCCAACGCTGCCCGAATCCGTTGTACGGCACCTTGTCGGCTCCGACGACGGCGGCAATCGCTGCCGCATCCGGGCGCGGCACGCCGCGAGAGGTAATGGCCGCGGTGTCGCGTTCGGCGCTCACGTGGAAGAAGCCGTCGGATCCGAGCTCGAAACCCGCATCGGCGTCCACCAGCAGGCGTTCGCCATCCCCCTTGCTGTACTCGCCCCACTGCGTGCTCACCGTCGCGCCATGCGCGGAATTGTTGAGGATTACGTTGACCACGCCGGCGATCGCATCCGAGCCGTAAAGCACCGAGGCGCCATCTCGCAACACCTCGACGCGCTTGATCGCGCTGGCCGGGATCGCCGAAAAATCGACGGCCTGCGCGCCCTGGTTCACCGTCCCCAGCGGAGCAAGCTGCAGGTTTACCAGCGCCGAGCGATGCCGGCGCACGCCGTTCACCATGACCAGGGTCTGGTCCGGCGAAAGGTCGCGAAGCGTCACCGGCCGGACGAACGCGGTGCCGTCGGCGATCGGAAAGCGCTGCGTGTTCAATGACGGCACGATCTTGGTTAGCGACTCGGTCATGTCCGAGGACGCCTGGTTCTGGACCTGTGCGCCACTGAAGGTATCGATCGGAGAAATCGATTCGACAGGCGACAAACCCGCCTTGTGGGTGCCGGTCACGACTACGCCGCTGACTTCGGAGATTTTTTTCTTGGCTGCGTCGTCCTTCTTGGCCGAATCCTGGGCCTGCGCTTGTGCGGATAGCGCAAACAGCAAGGCCGCGGCCAGCGCAGAGCGCGTCAACCGAACACGAACGACGTCGGAATGGTGCGGATGCTTCTTCATGGAACCCTCCCCAGGGTGAATGATTCGAACGCACGAAAACGAGAGCCATCGCGGCATTTGCGCCGCGGAGCCGGGTCACCTTAACACTTTTTTACCACCTGAAAAGCCGTTGGCGGCACAGTGAGACGGCGCACACAGTTCTGCGCCTGCGAGCACGACCGCCGCATCGACAGGCCGGTCGAATTCGAGGGTGGCGACACCTGACTTCCGCGACGGGCGATGCGCGCGGGCGGGGGTGACATCGCTGCATCGCAACACGAAGCGAAGGCGGCCGCGATGCGCGGTTTCCTTCCTGTCCCACGCCGATCGCACTGGACAACGACCGGTGTTCGTGAAATGAATACCGGACCCGCCGCGCACGCCGCAGGCATACGACATCCCAGGGGGACGCAATGCGCATCGGAATCACGGTCGATTCATCCTGCGATCTTCCGCGCGAATGGCTGGACGCGAACCGCGTGGTGGTGCTGCCCACGACGGTGCAGATCGACAACACCCGCTTCGCCGACGAGCGCGACCCGGTCGAAACCCTGCGGTTCTACCGCGAGACGCTCGGCGACAAAGTGCATTCGGCGATCACCATCCCGTTCAGCAGCGAGCAGTTCCGCGAGGTCTACCTGAGCCGCCTGGTGCTCGACTTCGACTTCGTGTTCTCGATCGTGATCTCCAAGACGCGCAGCCTGATCTACGAGAACGCCACCCAGGCCAGCCGCGAGATCCTGCGCTACTACCATCCGATCCGCCAGGAAGCGGGCCTGAAGGGCAACTTCCAGATGCGCGTGATGGACAGCAAATCGGCCTTCACCGGGCCCGGCATCATGGTGCAGGAAGGCGTGCGCATGATCGCCGCGGGCGAGCAGCACAACGCGATCCGCGAGCGGATGGAGTTCCTCGCCGACAACATCTACGCCTACATGGTGCCGCGCGACCTGTTCCACCTGCGCGCGAGCATCGTCAAGCGCGGCGACAAGAGCCTTCCCTGGCACCGCGCCGCGCTCGGCACGATGCTCGACATCAAGCCGATCCTGCGCATCCACCGCGGCGACACCGCGACCGTCGGCAAGGCCAAGGGCTTCGACGCCGCCGCGGTTTCGCTGTTCAAATATGCTGCCGACCGAGTCCGCAAGGGCCTGCTCGCGCCGTATGTGAACCTCAGCTACGGCGGAGAACTCGACAAGCTGCGCGCCCTGCCCGGCTACGAAATTCTCGAGCACGCCTGCGCCGAGAACAGGGTACAGCTCACCGAGGCGGTGATGAGCATCACCGCGATGGTGAACGTCGGCGAAGGCGCGCTGACCGTCGGATTCGCGTCGGAGCCGCACGAAGCGAAGTTCTGAACTTCGGGAACGGCGGTCGGGTCGCAACGGAGAATCGCGAGTCGCCGGATTTCATGCCGGTCGGCTAAACTCTTGCCGTTTGCCAAACCCCCGAGGCTCACGTGACCGCAGCCACTCCGATCGCACCCACGCCCGCCTCCGGGCTGAAATACCGCCGCATCCTGCTCAAGCTCTCCGGCGAGGCGCTGATGGGCAAGGCCGACTACGGAATCGACCCCGAGGTGCTCAGCCGGCTCGCGCACGAGATCATCGAGGCGCAGCAGGGCGGCGCCGAGGTCGGCCTGGTGATCGGCGGCGGCAACATCTTCCGCGGCGAGGGGCTTGCGGCGAGCGGCATGGACCGCGTGACCGGCGACCACATGGGGATGCTGGCCACCGTGATCAACGCGCTCGCCATGCAGGACGCGCTGGAGAAACTCGGCGCCAAGGTGCGGGTGATGAGCGCGCTCAAGATCAACGAGGTCTGCGAGGACTTCATCCGCCGCCGCGCGATCCGGCACCTGGAAAAAGGCCGCATCGTGATCTTCGCCGCCGGCACCGGCAATCCGTTCTTCACCACCGATTCGGCCGCGGCGCTGCGCGCGGTCGAGGTCGGCGCGGAGTTGCTGCTC
>CAYUXZ010000001.1:35934-37252 GCA_964449135.1 uncultured Gammaproteobacteria bacterium | reverse complement strand
CCAAGACGAACGCGTCGGCGAAGCGCTACGACACGCTCGGCTACGCGGACGTCATCGCGCGCAACCTGCGGGTGATGGACACCGCCGCGATCGCGTTGTGCCGCGACCATGGCCTGCCGCTGCGCATCTACGACATGACCCGGCCGGGCAACCTGATGCGCATCCTGCGCGGCGAGGCGATCGGCACGCTGGTGCAGCGCAGCGCCTGAGCCTGGGAATCCCCGTATAATCCGGCGCTTGGCGAAGGATTCGGGGACACCCATGCTCAATGAGATCAAGAAGGACGCGCAGACGCGCATGCACAAATGCGTGGAAGTCCTGCGCCACGACCTCACCAAGGTGCGCACCGGCCGCGCCAGCACCGCGCTGGTGGACCATCTCAAGATCAACTACTACGGCTCCGACGTGCCGCTGACCCAGGTCGCGAGCGTCGCGGTCGCCGACGCGCGTTCGCTGACGATCACGCCGTGGGAGAAGAACATGGTGGGCCCGGTCGAGAAGGCGATCCTCGCCTCCGATCTCGGCCTGACCCCTACCACCGCCGGCACCGTGATCCGCATCAACCTGCCCGCGCTGACCGAGGAACGCCGCAAGGAACTGTCCAAGCACGTCTCCCACGAGGGCGAGAACGCCAAGGTCGCCGTGCGCAACGTGCGCCGCGACGCGATGCACCACGTCAAGGAACTGCTCAAGGAAAAGAAGATCACCGAGGACGACGAGCGCCGCAGCGAGGACGAGATCCAGAAGCTCACCGACAAGGCGATCAAGGACGTTGACGAGGTGGTCCGCGCCAAGGAACAGGAGTTGATGGCGATCTGAAGGCCCCCATGGCCATCCCCATGATCGCCCCCTCGCCCAACGCCGCACGCAAGCCGCGACATGTCGCCATCGTGATGGACGGCAACGGCCGCTGGGCCGAACGCCGCCGGCGTCCGCGCACCTTCGGGCACCGCGCCGGCGCGAAGACCGTGCGCCTGTGCGTGCGGTACTGCCTCGAACGCGGCATCGAGGCGCTGACCCTGTTCGCATTCTCCAGCGAGAACTGGAAGCGGCCGCAGGAGGAAGTCGGCGCGCTCATGAACTTGTTCCTGCGCTCGCTCGACCGGGAACTCGGCGAATTGCACGAACACGGCGTTCGCCTGCGTTTCATCGGTGAGCGCGACGACCTGTCGGCTGCGATCCGCAAGCGCATGGATCACGCCGAGCAACTGACCGCCGGCAACTCGGCGTTGAACCTCACCGTCGCGATCAGCTACGGCGGGCGCTGGGACATCGTGCAGGCCGCGCGCGCGATCGCGCGCGCCGCGAAGACGGGCGC
>CAYUXZ010000001.1:0-35924 GCA_964449135.1 uncultured Gammaproteobacteria bacterium | reverse complement strand
CGCTTGATCCGGAAGCGCTCGACGAGTCTGCCTTCGGCGCACGGCTCGGGCTTGCCGGCCTGCCCGAACCGGACCTGTTCATCCGCACCGGCGGCGATCACCGCATCAGCAATTTCCTGCTCTGGCAGATGGCCTATACCGAGTTGTGGTTCACGGACACGCTCTGGCCCGACCTGGACGCGGCCGAACTCGACCGCGCGCTCGCCGATTTCGCCGCTCGCGAACGCCGCTTCGGCCTGACCAGCGCGCAGGTCGCGCCGCAGAAAGGACATTCCGCATGAGCGCGCAACGTACCATCACCGCCGCCGTCATGGCGCCGCTGGTCATCGCCGCGCTGTTGCTGCTGGGCACGCCCTACGTGGCCGCGATCTGCGCTGCACTGTTCCTGTTCGGCCTCTGGGAATGGTCGCGGCTGGTCGGGATCGACGATCGCGTCGGGCGCGCGGTCTACCTCATGGCGAACATCGGCCTGATGGCCGCGCTGGCCTGGGGTGGCCTGCGCCTGTTCGGCATGATCACCCTGGTCGGCGTGGTCTGGTGGTTGTTCGCAAGCGCCTGGCTGTGGCGCGCGGATTTCGGCCGCGATGCGACTGCGGGATCGCGTTCCCTTAAGCTGCTGGCAGGAACCGTGTCCATCGTCCCTGCATGGTGTGGCTTGGTGTTGCTCCATGCGGGCGGCCCGAATGGCCCGCGCTGGGCGCTGCTCGCGCTGGGCATCGTCTGGGCCGCCGACAGCGCCGCGTACTTCGTCGGCGTGCGCTGGGGCCGCAGGAAACTGATCCCGCACATCAGCCCGGGCAAGACCTGGGCGGGTCTGTGGGGCGGCGTGGCAGGCGCGCTCGTCGTCGGCCTGCTCGGCGCGTGGCTGCTGCTCGGCATCAAACCCGCGCAGCTGCCGTGGATCGCCGTGCTGGCGCTGATCACGCTCGCCGCATCGGTGGTCGGCGACCTGTTCGAAAGCCTGATGAAGCGGCATTCGGGATTCAAGGATTCGGGCACGTTGATCCCCGGCCACGGCGGCGTGCTCGATCGCATAGACAGTGTGATCGCCGCGCTGCCCGTGCTGTGGATCGCGAAGGGTTGGCTGGAGCTTTGAACAAGATGCGATGCCGCGAGTCCATGTTTCCAAAGCCCACGCGACACGAAGTGACATGAGAAAAATTGCTGTTTTGGGTGCGACTGGATCTATCGGCGCGTCCGCGCTGGACGTGATCGCGCGGCATCCGGATCGCTTCGCCGCGACCGTGCTTAGCGCCGATTCACGGGTGGACGAACTCGTCGCGCTGTGCGCGCGCTTCCGACCGTTGCACGCCGTGATCGCACGCGAAGAACTCCACGCCGCGCTGCGCGACGGACTCGCCGCCGGCGGCCTGACGACGCAAGCGCACGCGGGTCCTGAAGCGCTTGCGGCGCTCGCCGGGGGGGATGCCTGCGACACCGTGATCGCCGCGATCGTCGGCGCGGCCGGCATCCGTTCGACGCTGGCGGCCGCGCGCTCGGGCAAGCGGTTGCTGCTTGCGAACAAGGAATCCGTCGTGCTCGCCGGCGCACTGCTGATGCGCGAATGCGAACGGCACGGCGCCGAAGTCATCCCGATCGACAGCGAACACAACGCGATCTTCCAGTGCTTGCACGGATCGCGCGCGTCCGGCGCCGGCCTGCGCAAGCTGATCCTGACCGCGTCCGGCGGCCCGTTCCTGAACCGCAGCCGCGCCGAGCTCGCGCAGGTCACTGCCGAGCAGGCCTGCGATCATCCAAACTGGAAGATGGGACGCAAGATCTCGGTGGATTCGGCGACGCTGATGAACAAGGGCCTGGAAGTCATCGAGGCGCACTGGCTGTTCGGCACGCCGGCCGAGCGCATCGAGGTGCTCGTGCATCCGCAGAGCATCGTGCATTCGATGGTCGAGCACGCGGACGGCTCCGTGATCGCGCAACTCGGCCAGCCCGACATGCGCACGACCTTGGCCTGCGCGCTCGCCTGGCCCGAACGCGTCGAGTCGGGCGTGACGCCGCTGGACCTCGGCCGCACCGGCGCGCTCACGTTCCAGCATCCGGATCGCGGCACTTTCGCCTGCCTCGACCTGGCCTATGCGGCTTTGCGCGCGGGCGGCAGCGCGGGCGCGACGCTGAACGCGGCGAACGAGGTTGCGGTGGCCGCCTTCCTCGACGGCCGGATCGGATTTCTCGACATCCCCGCGGCGATAGCCGCAACGCTTTCCGCCGCGCCGTCCTTGCCGGCCGACGACCTCGACACCCTGCTCGCAGCCGACGCCGACGCGCGTCGTCGCACGCAAGCCTGGGTGCAGCAACGCTCGCCGCGAGCGGCCCGCGCATGAGCGGCGTGATCGGCTCGATCTGGTGGTTGCTGGTCAGCATCGGCGTGCTGGTGACCTTCCACGAGTACGGCCATTTCGTAGTCGCACGTTTCTTCGGCGTGCACGTGCTGCGCTTTTCGGTGGGATTCGGCCAGCCGCTGCTCAAGCGCATCGGCCGCGACGGCACCGAATACGTGGTCGCCGCGATCCCGCTCGGCGGCTACGTGAAGATGCTCGACGAGCGCGAGTTCGAAGTCGATCCCGCCGACCGCCACCGCGCGTTCAACAACAAGCCGGTGTTGCAGCGCATGGCGATCGCCGCCGCCGGCCCGGCCTTCAATTTCCTGCTTTGCTTCGCCCTGCTCTGGGCGATGTTCGTGATCGGCAAGCCCGATTACCTGCCCATCGTCGGGCGCGCCGACGCGCTGGCCGCGCAGGCCGGTTTCCAGCCCGAAGACCGCCTGCTCAGCATCGACGGGGAACCGGTATCCACCTGGACGGATGCGGACTTGCTTCTCGGGATCGCAGCGATGGACCACCGTTCGGTCCGAGTCGATGTATCCCGTAGCGACGGAGGTCGTGCCATCCGCGATCTCGACCTGCGCGGATTGAACATCGCGTTTGACCAACCCGACCTCGTCGGACAGATCGGGTTGGTGCCAAAACAACTCATGGTGCTACCCGTGATCGATCAGATCGCGGCAGATGGCCCCCGGCAGGTGCTGCGCGCCGGCGATCGTATTCTCGCGGTGAATGGTCAGGCGGTCGCCGACCTGGCCCAGCTCAATGCGCGAGTTCACGATCTGGCCCGGGTCGGCCAGACCCTGCATCTGACGATCGCGCGGGGGCTCGGAACCCGCACGGTGGATGTCGTTCCGAAGCTGCGCAGCCTTGGCGACGGCGAAAAGCCGCGCATGTCGATCGGCATCACCGTTCGGCAGAAGGCCCCGAGCTACGATGGCGCGCACCGTTACGGACCACTTCAGGCCGCGGTCGAAAGTGCCCATGAAATGCGCCGGGACATCGAGGCCACCTGGGACTTGGTCAAGGGAATGCTGGCTCAAGGCACATCGGCTGGGCTATCCGGGCCGGTCGGAATCGCCAAGGAAGCCAACCTATCTGCCCAACAGGGCATCGGCTGGTTTCTGTTTTTCCTCGCGATCCTCTCGCTGAACCTGGGAATGCTGAACCTTCTGCCGGTCCCGATCTTGGACGGCGGGCACCTGCTGTATTACCTTATAGAGCTTGTGAAAGGCAGTCCGGTCAGCGAACGCACGCTGGTGGTCGGCCAGTACATCGGCTTGGCCATGCTCGGCGGGTTGATGTGCCTGGCGTTCTACAACGACCTGCTGCGTCCGCTGCACTGAAATCCCGCAACCCCATACCCACCCGCGACCCCTCCGCGGCCAACCGGATGCTCTGATGACGCGTATCGCCGCCCCCCGCCTGCTCGCCGTGGCCCTGGCTTCGGCCCTCGCCCTCGCCCCCGTCGCGAAAGCGCAGAACTTCGAGCCTTTCCAGGTCCAGGACATCCGCGTGGACGGGCTGCAGCGCATCGCGCCCGGCACCGTGTTCACCTACCTGCAGATCGAGCGCGGCGACACGGCGACCTCGGCGACCGCCGCGAACGCGATCCGCGCGTTGTTCAAGACCGGCTTCTTCAGCGACGTGTCCATCGAACGCCAAGGCAACATCCTGGTCGTGAAAGTCACCGAACGGCCGGCGATCGACAAGCTGACCGTGACCGGCAACAAGGACATCAAGACCGAAGATCTGCTCAAGGGCCTCAAGCAGATCGGCCTGGCCGAAGGCGAGACCTTCGATCGCCTGAGCCTGGATCGCGTGACCCAGGAACTCAACCGGCAGTACGACAACCGCGGCCGCTACAACGTGGCGATCACCCCGACGGTCACCCCGCTCGATCGCAATCGGGTGGACATCACGATCACCATCGCCGAGGGCAGGCCCGCGCGCATCCGCGGAATCAACATCGTCGGCAACAGCGCCTATACCGACAAGCAGCTGCGCGACAACTGGGAATCCAACACCAGCAACTGGCTGTCTTGGTACCGCCACGACGACCAGTATTCGCGCGAAAAGGTTTCCGGAGACCTCGAGAAGCTCAATTCGTACTACCTCGACCGCGGCTACGTCGATTTCAACATCGACTCCACCCAGGTCGAGATCAGCCCCGACCGCCGCGACATGTTCCTGACCGCGAACCTGACCGAGGGCAATATCTACAAGGTGTCCGGCACGGACATCACCGGCGATTTCATCCTGCCCAAGGAAGACCTGCAGAAACTGATCGCGGTCAAGACCGGCGAAACCTTTTCGCGCAAGAAGCTGGAACTGACCGTCGACGCGATGACGCTGACGCTCGCGAACATCGGCTACGCCTTCGCCAAGATCACGCCGGTGCCGAACGTGGACAAGGACGCGCGCACGGTCGCGATTGATTTCCATATCGTTCCCGGCCCGCGCGTGCAGGTGCGCCGCATCCAGTTCAAGGGCAATACCCGCACCGCCGACAGCGTGCTGCGCCGAGAGATGCGCCAATTCGAGGGGAGCTGGTTCTCGCAGGCCGCGGTGGATCGCTCGCGCGTCCGCCTGCAGCGCCTGGGCTACTTCGACGACATCAAGATCGAGACGCCGGCAGTTCCGGGTAGCAACGACCAGGTGGACGTGGTCGTCAGCGTCAAGGAACGCAACTCCGGCCAGTTCACCTTCGGCCTGGGCTACTCGCAGATTTCCGGCCTGATCACCACGGTGCAGCTCGACGAGAACAATTTCCTCGGCACCGGCAACCACTTCAGCGTGGCTGTTTCCAACAGTTCTTTCCAGAAGCAGCTGAAATTCAGCTACCTGGATCCGTACTTCACCAGCAGCGGCATCTCGGTGGGTTACGGCCTGTTCTACACCAAGTTCAACAACGCCAACTTCAACACGGCCCAGTATTCGGACAACTCCTACGGCGAATCGGTGACCTTCGGCATTCCTCTCACCGAGACGGACACGATCGGCCTGACCACCGGCACCGACACCAAGCAGATCATCACGATCCCGGGTACCACGCCGCAGGTGCTGATCGACTACATCACGGCGGTCGGCCACACTACTTTCAAGACATGGTCTGCCGACCTGTCCTGGGCGCGGGACTCGCGCAACAACTTCTTCGCGCCGACGCGCGGCACGTACCAGCGCCTTGGCATCCAGATCGCGCTGCCCGGCTCCACGCAGGAGTACTACAAGCTCTCCTACAGCTTCGAGCGTTACTGGCCGCTGGCCTCATGGCTCGTGGTACGCACCGCCGCCGACCTGGGATACGGCAAGGGCTACGGCAACGCCAAGACCAACGGCCTGCCGTTCTTCGAAAATTATTACGCCGGCGGCGTGAACTCCGTGCGCGGTTTCCGCGACAACACGCTGGGCCCGGTCGCTTTCGCGCCGAACTCGACGTTCCGCCAGCCGCTGGGCGGCTCGATCAAGACCGTCGGTTCGCTCGAAACCTATTTCCCGAAGATCATCAACACCGAATCGGCGCGCCTTTCGACTTTCGTGGATTTCGGCAACGTCTACAAGGACCGCGCCGATTTCGACCTGAGCAAGATGCGGGTTTCGGCCGGTGTCGCCCTGCAGTGGCGCGCGCCGATCGGCCCGATCATCATCAGCTACGCGGTGCCGATCCGGAAGGAAACCGGCGACGAACCCGAGCATCTGCAGTTCACCTTCGGCAGCAGCTTCTGATCCGGCACGCCCGGCGAGCATCGGCGCGAGGATCGATCCGCGGCACGCGGGAAGGATGATGGCCACGAACGCGCACTCACTGGCCGAACTGGCCGAACGCTTCGGCCTGATCGCGCGAGGCGACGGCAACGTCGCGATCACTGGCGTCGCCACCCTTGCCCATGCGCGACCCGACCAGCTCGCGTTCCTCGCCAATCCGCGCTATCGCGGTGAACTCGCTGGCACGCGCGCCGCGGCCGTCGTGCTGCGCGCGGCCGACGCCGACGCTGCGCCCGGCCCCTGCCTGATCGCCGCCGATCCCTACGCCGCATTCGCCCGGATCGCCGCGTTGTTCGATCCGCGGCGACCGCCCGCATCCGGCGTCCACCCCAGCGCGGCCGTCGATGCCGGTGCCCGCGTCGATCCGTCCGCGTGCATCGGCCCGTTCGTGAGTATCGGCGCGCGCAGCGTGGTGGAAGCCGGCGCCATCGTCGGAGCCGGCTGCGTGATCGGCGAGGACTGCATCATCGGCGCCGGCAGCGAACTCGTCGCGCGGGTCACATTGGTGACGCGGGTGCGGCTCGGGAAGCGCGTGCGCATCCACCCCGGCGCGGTGCTCGGCGCGGACGGCTTTGGCCTCGCGAAGGAAGCCGGGCGCTGGATCAAGGTGCCGCAGCTCGGCGGAGTAGTGGTCGGCGACGATTGCGAGATCGGCGCGAACACGACCATCGACCGCGGCGCGCTCGAGGACACCGTACTCGAAGAGGATGTGCGGCTGGACAACCTGATCCAGATCGGCCACAACGTCCGCATCGGCGCACACACCGCGATGGCCGGCTGCGTTGGAGTCGCGGGCTCGACGCGGATCGGGCGCAACTGCCTGATCGCCGGCGCCGCCGGCATCAACGGCCACATCGACATCTGCGACAACGTGGTGGTCCACGCCGCCAGCGTCGTGCTGCACTCCATCGAGACGCCGGGCGAGTATTCTTCCGGAACGCCGTTGCAGGATCATCGCAGCTGGCGTCGCAACATGGCCCGCATCAGGCATCTCGACGATTTCGCGCGCAAACTCAACGCGCTCGCCAAGGACTCCGGTCAATGAACGAAACACCTGCGCCGCGCACCCACGACATCGAAGCGATCATGGGCCTGCTCCCGCATCGCTACCCGTTCCTGCTGGTTGACCGGGTGCTGGACTGCGTGCCCGGCAAGTCGCTGCGCGCGATCAAGAACGTCACCTTCAACGAGCCGTTCTTCCAGGGCCATTTCCCCGGCCATCCGGTGATGCCGGGCGTGTTGCTGATCGAGGCGATGGCGCAGGCCGCGGGCGTGCTGACGCAACTCTCCGCGCCGCCGCGCGCCGAGGGGGAGCCACAGCCGATCTTCTACCTCGTCAAGGTGGACGACGCGCGATTCAGTCGCATCGTCGTCCCGGGCGACCAGCTCGTGTTCGAGGTCGAACTCAAGCGCACCCTGCGCAACATGGCGCAATACGCCTGCCGCGCACTCGTCGAAGGCAAGGAAGTCGCCAGCGCCGAGCTGCTCTGCGCGAAGAAGGCCTGAGCGCCGTGGCGATCCATCCGACCGCGGTCATCGATCCGGGCGCGCGCCTGGGCGAGCGCGTCGCGATCGACGCCTACTGCGTGATCGGCGCGAACGTGGAGATCGGCGACGGCAGCGTGATCGGCGCGCACGCGACCATCGAGGGAACGACGCGGATCGGCCGCGACAACCGCATCCACGCGCACGCCGCGATCGGCGGCGATCCGCAGGACAAGAAATACCGCGGCGGGCGCAGCGAACTGGTGATCGGCGACCGCAACACGATCCGCGAGTTCGCGACGATCAACCGCGGCACCGCCGAGGGCGGCGGCGTCACCCGCATCGGCGACGACAACTGGATCATGGCCTACGTGCACGTCGCGCACGATTGCATCGTCGGCAACAACACCGTGTTCGCGAACAACGCCACGCTCGCCGGCCACGTCGAAGTCGGCGACTTCGTGACCCTCGGCGGCTTCTCGGGCGTCCACCAGTTCTGCAAGATCGGCGCGCACGCTTTTATCGGCATGGGCAGCCTGATCAATGCCGACGTGCCGCCGTTCGTGATGGTCGCGGGCACTTACGCCAAGCCGCGCGGCATCAATTCCGAAGGGCTTAAGCGGCGGGGCTTCAGTGCAGATCGGATCGCTGCGATCAAACGCGCCTACCGAGCCCTGTACGTTTCCGGCAAGCCGCTTGCCGAGACCCGCGAGCAGCTCGCCACGCAGTTCGCGCAGGACGGGGACGTGCGGCAGATGCTGGAGTTCATCGACCGCAGCGGACGTTCGCTGCTGCGCTGATGGGCGACTCGCCGCGCATCGCTCTCGTTGCAGGCGAAGCGTCCGGCGACCAGCTCGGCGCGGGACTGATCGCAGAACTCAAGCGTCGCCATCCTGACGCGCAGTTTGCGGGCATCGGCGGCGCGGCGATGCGCGGCGCGGGACTCGACGCCTGGCACGACTGCAGCGCGCTCGCGGTGATGGGCCTGGCCGAAGTCGCGCGCCACCTGCCGCGCCTGCTGCGCCTGCGTGCCACGCTCCGCAAGCGCCTGCTCGGCTGGAAACCCGACGTCTTCATCGGCATCGACGCGCCCGATTTCAACCTCGGCCTCGAGCGTGCGCTGAAGCAGGACGGCATCCGGACCGTGCATTACGTGAGCCCGTCGGTCTGGGCCTGGCGCGAGAAGCGCGCCGCGACCATCGGTCGCAGCGCCGACCGCGTGCTCTGCCTGTTCCCGATGGAGCCGGCGATCTATGCGCGCCACGGTGTGCAGGCGCGCTTCGTCGGCCATCCGCTCGCCGATGCGTTCTCGCTCGATCCGGACCGCGCCGCCGCGCGCGCCGCACTCGCGTTGCCTGGCGACGGCACGCTGATCGCGCTGCTGCCGGGCAGTCGCCTTTCCGAAGTCCGCAAGCTCGGCGCGGATTTCCTGCGCGCCGCGGCACTGCTGCTCGCGGAACGGCCGAAGCTGAAATTCGTCGCGCCGATGGCGAATGCCGCGTGTCGCAAGTTGTTCGCCACGCGGCTCGACGCGGTACACGCCGAAAATCCGCGGGTGATGTTGCGCGAGGCCGTGCACCTGCTCGACGGCCGCGCGCACGAGGCGATGATCGCGTCCGACGCCGTGCTGCTCGCCTCCGGCACCGCGGCGCTGGAAGCGATGCTCGCCAAGCGGCCCATGGTGGTCGCCTACCGCATCGCGCGCACGACCCAGGCGATCGTGCGCGGATTCGGGATGCTCAAGATCGGACGTTACAGCCTGCCCAACATTCTGCACGCGGCGCTGCCGATCGCTGCGGAGGCGCGCGTGCTGCACCCCGTGCCTGCTGACGAGGCGCTGGTACCCGAGCTGATGCAGCGCGACTGCACGCCCGCGAAACTTGCCGATTCGCTGCGCGCATGGCTGGACGATCCCGCGCGCGCGCAGTCGGTGCTGCCGCGATTCCGCGAACTGCACCTCGCCCTGCGTCGCGACGCATCCGTGCTCGCTGCGGATGCGGCGGACGAATTGCTCGCGGAGAAGCGCTGATGGCGCTGCCGCGCATCGCCGGCCGCATCGTCGCCGGCGTGGACGAGGCCGGGCGCGGGCCGCTGGCCGGACCGGTCGTGGTCGCCGCGGTGATCCTCGACCCGAAGCGTCGAATCCCCGGATTGGCCGACTCGAAGGCCCTGAGCGCGGCGCGGCGCGAGGAACTGGAAACGGCGATCCTCGTCAAGGCGCTTGCGCACGCGGTGGTGACGATCGATGCGGCGACGATCGACCGCCTCAACATCTTCCACGCGACGATGGAAGGCATGCGCCGTGCGCTCGCGATGCTGCGCGTAGTTCCCGAACTCGCGCTGATCGACGGCAACCGCCTGCCCGCGCATCTGTCGTGCCCTGCGCAGGCCGTCGTACGGGGCGACGCGAAGGTGAAGGCGATCGGCGCCGCTTCGATTCTTGCCAAGGTTCATCGCGACCGACTGATGTGCGCGCTCGACGTCCAGCACCCCGGCTACGGTTTCGCGGTGCACAAGGGCTATCCGACGCCGGAACACCTGGCCGTCCTGCGCGAACGCGGTCCCTGCGCGATCCATCGCCGCAGCTTCGCGCCGGTACTGGAGGTGTTGCACGCCAACGCCGAGCTCGACTTCGGCCTGTCAAGCCTTGTTGCCCCGTCGGCACGCGGCTAACCTGCAGCGATCCACCGGCTCGCCCGCATGACCTCGCGCTTCGTCCACCTGCACGTGCACAGCGAGTATTCGCTGCGCGATTCGACCGCCCGCCTGCCGGAAAAGCCCGAATACGGCGATCCGAAGAAAGCGCCGCGGCCGAACCTCGTCAGCCGTGCGGCTGAACTCGCGCAGCCCGCGCTCGCGCTGACCGACCTCAATAATTTCTTCGGCCTCGTGAAGTTCTATCGCGCGGCCGAGAAGATGGGCATCAAACCGATCGCCGGCGCCGACGTGCTGATCGAGAACGGAAACGACACCGCGCGCCTGACCCTGCTCTGCCAGGATCGCAGCGGCTACCTCGGCCTGTCTCGGCTGCTCTCTCGCGCCTACCTCGAAGGCCACCACGGCGATCACGTGACGATCCGCCCCGAATGGCTGCACGCGGAAACCAGCGGGCTGGTCGTGATCGCCGGACGCGAGAGCCCGTTCGGCAAGCTCGTACTCGAAGGTCACATCGAATCCGCGGAAAACGCGCTGCGCGAACTGGAACGGTATTTCCCCGAGCGCCTGTATCTTGAACTCGTGCGCACCGGCCGCCGGCACGAGGAGGAGTTCAACGCCGCGGCGATCGACCTCGCCGCGCGCCGCGGCCTGCCGTTGCTCGCGAGCAATGACGTGCGCTTCCTCGATCGCTCGGATTTCGAGGCACACGAGGCGCGCGTGTGCATCGCCGGTGGCTGGGTGCTCAACGACCCGCGCCGGCCGCACGACTACAGCGCCGAGCAATACTTCAAGTCCGAGGACGAGATGTGCGCGCTGTTCGCGGACATCCCCGAAGCCTTGGCGAACAGCGTCGAACTCGCGAAGCGCTGCAACCTCGAGCTGGAATTCGGCCGCAATTACCTGCCCGCGTTTCCGGTGCCTTCCGACGAAACCGTCGAAACCTGGTTGCGCAAGCAGAGCCACGACGGCCTCGCCGCGCGCCTGGCCACGCGGCCGCCGCACGAGAGCACGGCCGCCGCCGACTACGAGCATCGCCTCGAGACCGAGCTGGACGTCATCGTGCGGATGGATTTCGCCGGCTACTTCCTGATCGTCGCCGACTTCATCAACTGGGCCAAGCGCAACGACATCCCGGTCGGCCCCGGCCGCGGTTCCGGCGCCGGCTCGCTGGTCGCCTACGCGCTGGGCATCACCGACCTCGACCCGTTGCGTTACGACCTGCTGTTCGAGCGATTCCTCAATCCCGAACGCGTGTCCATGCCGGACTTCGACATAGATTTCTGCATGGTCCGGCGCGACGAAGTGATCGACTACGTCGCGCGCAAGTACGGCCACGACCGCGTCAGCCAGATCATCACCTACGGCACGATGGCCGCGAAGGCGGTGTTGCGCGACGCCGGACGCGTACTCGGGATGCCGCACGGCCAGGTGGACCGCATAGCGAAAATGATCCCGCTGCGTCCCGCCGATCCGCTCTCGCTCGACGACGCGCTCGGACGCAGCCAGAAGGCGCGCGAGGACAGCGGGCGCGTCGTCGCGGAATTCAGGGAAGCCTACGAAACCAGCGACGAAACGCGCGACCTCGTGGATCTCGCGCTCAAACTCGAGGACCTCACGCGCAACGCCGGCAAGCACGCCGGCGGCGTGGTGATCGCGCCGAGCCCGCTCACCGACTTCGCCGCGCTGTTCGCCGAACAAGGCAGCCGCGGTGCGGTCACCCAGTTCGACAAGGACGACATCGAGGCGGTCGGTCTGGTGAAGTTCGACTTCCTCGGCCTGCGCACGCTGACCATCATCGATTGGGCGGTCAAGGACATCAACGCGACGCGCGCGAAGGCAGGCGAGCCGCCACTGGACATCGCGCAACTGCCGCTCGACGACCCCGAGGTTTTCGCCCTGTTCCGCGAAGCGCGCACGGTCGCGATCTTCCAGTTCGAAAGCCGCGGAATGCAACAACTGTTGCGCGAGGCCAAGCCCGACCGTTTCGGCGACCTGGTCGCGCTCAACGCGCTGTTCCGTCCCGGTCCGATGGAACTGATTCCGACTTTCTGCGCACGCAAAAACGGGCGTGAGGCGATCGAGTATCCCGACACCCGCGTCGAGGCCGTCCTGCGCGAGACCTACGGCATCATGGTCTACCAGGAACAGGTCATGCAGATGGCGCAGATCGTCGGCGGCTATTCGCTCGGTGGCGCCGACCTGCTGCGCCGTGCGATGGGAAAGAAGATCGCGGCGGAGATGGCCAAGCACCGCGTGATTTTCCGTGAAGGCGCCGCGAAGAACGGCCTCGATGAGCGCAAGGCCGACGCGATCTTCGACCTCATGGAGAAGTTCGCCGGCTACGGCTTCAACAAGTCCCACGCGGCCGCGTATTCGCTGGTCGCGTTCCAGACTGCGTGGCTGAAAGTGCATCATCCCGCCGAGTTCATGGCCGCGACGCTGTCGGCGGACATGGACAGCACCGACAAGCTCGTCTCGTTCCTGCAGGACGCGCGCGCGATCGGCCTGACCGTGCTGGCGCCAGACGTGAACGCGTCGGGTTATCGCTTCATCGCGCTGCCCGAGCGACGCATCCGCTACGGCCTGGGCGCGGTGAAAGGCGTCGGCGAAGGCGCCTGCGAGGCGATAGTGCATGAACGCGAGCGCGGCGGCGCCTACACCGACTTGCTGGATTTCTGCGAACGCACCGGCGGCGCGCGCATGAACCGGCGTACGATCGAAGCGCTGATCCAGGCCGGCGCGCTCGACGCGCTCGGAAAAAACCGTCCGTCGCTGCTGCTGCAACTGCCCGAAGTGCTCAAGGCGACCGAACAACTCGCGCGCGAACGCGAATCCGGCCAGTCCTCGCTGTTCGGCGGCGGCAGCACGACGACCACGACGCGCATCGCCCTGTCGGACGCGGACAACTGGCCGCTCGAACAGCAGCTCGCCGGCGAATACGCGACGCTTGGCCATTACCTGTCGGGCCATCCGCTAGACCCGCACCGCGCCGAACTGTTCGCGCTGGCCGGATGCACGCTGGCCGACCTGGACCGCGTCTGGCGCGAGCGCCGCGACCGCCGCGGCGAAGCGCAGGTCGTGCTCGCCGGCATCGTGGGATTGATGCGTCGGCGCGGCGACACGCAGGCGTTCGCGCAGTTCGAAGACGGTTACGGCCGGATCGAGGTGTCGTTCTGGGGCGAAATGCTCTCGCAATACGCGCCGCTGCTCACGCGCGGCCGCGTCCTGCTGATCGAAGGCGGTCTGCGCGAGGACGAATACAGCGGTGGCTTCTCGCTGCGCGCGAAGCAGTGTTGGGATTTCCAACAATTGTGCGCGCAGCAGGCGCGGCGATTGTCCCTCGCCGCCGACCTGCGCGAACGCGGCACGCTGGAAAAGATCGAGGCCCTGCTCGCGCAGTTCCGCCCCGGCGGAACGCCGCTGCGGCTGTCTCTGCGCACCGGCCATTCGAGCGGGACGCTGGACCTCAACGGCAGCCAGTCTGTGCGCGCCGATCCGCAACTGCTCGGCCGCCTGCGCGCGCTGCCGGGCGTGAGCGAGGTCACGCTGCAATTGCAAAAGCCGTGGTCTGGCGAGCAGCGCTGACACGCCAAGGCAGTCCGTTCGACTGGCGCAAATCCGATCGGGTGCCACATTCCCGCGCGAACCCCGCGAAACTTCCCCAACCCCGCGCTCGCGGGCTACCATGCCCGGCGCAAGGGGACGTCGGCATGAAAAAACAGATGGGCCATTACGAGATCGTCGCCGAAATCGGCCGCGGCGGCATGGGCGTGGTGTACAAAGGCTACGAACCGGCGCTGGCGCGCTACGTGGCGATTAAGGAACTCTCGCCGGCGTTCTCGCACGACACCGTGGTTGTCGAGCGCTTCCTGCGCGAAGCGCGCTCGATGGCCGCGCTCAACGACCCGCACATCATCCAGATCTATTCCATCGGCCAGGAAAACGACGAGCCGTTCTTCGTCATGGAATTCGTCGATGGCGTATCGGTGGGCACGCTGATCAAGCGCGACGGCCACCTGGACGTCGACGATGCGCTGAAGATCGTGCTGGAGACGGCGCGCGGGCTGGCCACCGCGCACGACCACGGCGTGATCCACCGCGACATCAAGCCTGCCAACCTGATGATCAACCAGCGCGGCATGGTGAAGATCGCAGATTTCGGCATCGCCCTGGCCAACCACGATGCGAGCGCCAAGCTCACCTCGGCCGGCGACGTGGTCGGAACCGCCGCCTACCTGTCGCCGGAAGCCACCCAGGGCCATCCGGTCGATCCGCGTTCGGAAGTGTATTCGGTCGGCGTCGTCCTGTTCGAGATGCTGTGCGGGCGCACCCCGTTCTCCGATGCCAACGTCTATAAGCTCATGCACGATGTGGTGGAGACGCCCATCCCGGATATCCGCGAATTCAATCCCGGCATCGACGACGATGTCGTCGCAATCCTGTCCAGGATGCTGGCCAAGGATCCAGCGGAGCGTTTCCAGAGCATGCACGAGGTGATTGACGTTCTGAAAAAGCATCCGTCGATCAGCAGCGGCCCGCTCAAGGTGGCCATCCCGCCGCCGAGCGGGAGCACCGGGACGATCGTCGGCCTGGCCACGCCGATGACACCCGGAGGCCGCCCGCGCGTCGCAACGCCACCTCCGGAAGTGGGCAAACGCCAGCCGACGACCACGCCCCAGCGCACGACGGCGGAGAACCAGGCAACCGGCGGTCCCGCGCAGCCCTCGAGCGAAGCCCCGGCGACGCCCACGTCCGCCTTGCGATCGGCCTCGGCTCCGCTGATCCTTTCCCTGCTGATGTTCCTCGCCGGCGTGACCTTCGCGTTGCGCGGGCAGATTTCCGACTTTTTCGCATCCTCCTCCCACGGCGGGACGACCGCTGCTTCGTCCGCTCCGGCGCCAACCACGATCGCTACACCCGGCGCGATGCTGAGCGCGATTCCGGTCACGGCCTATGTCGAAGCCGGCATCGTCACCGTGCTGGGCATGGTGGGGATGGGTCTGTGGTTCGGCGTGTATCGTCGGCGCCAGGGAGAGACCGAAGCCGGCATCCATGCCCTGGTGAGCATGCGATGGCGGGATTGCATCGGACTCGTGCTGGAAGTGCTGGGGCGCGAAGGTTTCACGAAGGCGCCCACGCCTCGACCGACCGGCGACGGCGGCACCGAATTCCTGTTGCTGCGCGGTAACGATCGGGTCCTGCTGAGCTGCAAGCTGGGCAGCACGTACCGGATCCAATCGTCCAGCGTCAGCGAGCTGGCCAAAGGCATGGAAATGGAGGGAGCCACCAACGGCATCCTCTTGACCCTGGGATCGATCGACGAACCGGCGCTGATTCCCGCCAGGCGATATCACATCGAACTGATCGACGGCGCCGCGCTCTGGCCAAAAGCCCGTCCATTCCTCCCCACGAACGTGCTCGACCACGTGCGCCTGCAAGTGGGGTCGCAGACCCGCAACGGCCTGTTGATCGGCGCCATCAGCAGTGTGCTGCTCGGCATGGCGACGTTCCTGTTCGTCGGCCAACCGTCCGCGGAAGCCGGCGCCGCGCGCACCGCCGCGTCGGCTGCCGTCGCGCCCCGCCCAGCCGCGGCGTCTGAGTCGCTGGACGCGATCAAGAAGCGCATCGCCGCCGACGAGGCGAAGCGGGCCGAAGTCGCGAGCCTGACGCCAGTGCAACTCGCCGAGCGCCGGGTCAAGGCCGCTGGCGAAATCGCCACGATCGCCCAGGTGAAGCACGCGCACTGGCAATCCGAATCGACCCTGGAACTCGACCTGAAACAGGATGTCGCTCCGGATGCAAACCTCGTCAAGCAGATCTGCGGTGTCCTTGCCCGATACGATGAATTGCGATTGGCCCGCCTGCAGATCGATCCGTTCGACCCCGCCACCGGAACGGTAAGTTGGGGCCAGTGCCAGTAACACATCGGGAAGTCCATGCGTTAACCATGCGTCTCTGGTCGTTGCATCCACGGTATCTGGACCCGCAGGGACTCGTCGCATTGTGGCGCGAAGCCCTGCTCGCGCAGGCCGTGCTGCGTGGCGAAACGCGCGGCTACCGGAACCATCCGCAACTGGATCGCTTCAGGGGTTGCGGATCGCCACTGGGCGCGATGTCGTTGTACCTTCGCGCCGTGCACGCCGAAGCACAGTCGCGCGGATACCGATTCGACGCGGGCAAGATCCGTCGCGTGCGAAAACGGATCGAGATCCCGGTCACTTCGGGCCAGATCGACTACGAGTGGTCGCATCTGATGGCGAAGCTCGAGCGCCGCAATCCCGCGCACTACCGGAAGTGGCGCGACACGATCGCGCCGGATCGGCATCCGCTGTTCGAACTGCGCGACGGCGAAGTCGAGCCGTGGGAGCGAACAGGACCGTAGCGACGCTTCAACGACCGATCTTCCGCGGTGGAATCCGCTGGCGAACTGGAGCCGCGGCCCCGCTCCGGCTATCATTCATTCCTCCGCCGCGCGCGGCGCGATTGCCTGCCGATGAATCCGAACTTCCTCGATTTCGAACAACCTATCGCCGACCTGGAAGCCAAGATCCAGGAACTGCGCCATGCCAGCCATGGCCCGGCGGTGAACATCGAGGAGGAAATCCACGGCCTGCAGGAAAAGCTCAAGGCGCGCACCGGCGAGATCTTCCGCAACCTCACGCCCTGGCAGGTCTCGCAGCTCGCGCGGCATCCGGCGCGGCCGTACACGCTCGACTACCTGCGGCTGATCTGCGAGGAGTTCCACGAACTCGCGGGCGATCGAGCCTTCGCGGACGATGCGGCGATCGTCGGCGGCCTCGCGCGCATCGCGGGACGCAGCGTGATGGTGATCGGTCACCAGAAAGGCCGCGACACCAAGACCAAGATCCGCCGCAACTTCGGCATGCCCAGGCCCGAGGGCTATCGCAAGGCCTTGCGGCTGATGAAGATGGCCGAACGCTTCGATCTGCCGATCCTGACTTTCATCGACACGCCGGGCGCGTATCCGGGCGTCGGCGCCGAGGAGCGTGGTCAGTCTGAGGCGATCGCGCGCAACCTGCTGGAGATGGCCGAGCTGCGCGTGCCGATCGTCTGCACGGTGACCGGCGAAGGCGGATCCGGCGGCGCGCTCGCGATCGGCGTCGGCGACCGCACGTTGATGCTGGAGTATTCGACCTATTCGGTGATCACGCCCGAAGGCTGCGCATCCATCCTCTGGAAGTCCGCGGAAAAAGCCAGGGACGCGGCCGAGGCGATGGGCATCACCGCGCCGCGGCTGCTCGAGCTCGGATTGATCGACAAGATCGTCAAGGAACCCCTCGGCGGCGCGCACCGCGATCCGCAGGCGATGGCCGAGCGCCTCAAGGGCGTGCTGCTGCGCGAACTCGACAAGCTCGCGGCGGTACCGCGCGACGAGCTGCTGGAAAGACGCTACCAGCGTCTACGCAGCTACGGCGCCTACGAAACCGCTGAGTAGCGCTCCCCGGTCTGCGCGTGATTATCGGAACAAACATCTCGCGAAAAGCGTCTCTGGTGTCGTTATTGATTCTGGTTGCCGTAGGCAGCGTCTCGATATCCGGATGCGAGAAAGATCCCGGCGTTGCCATCTGGGCTTCCAGAGTTAAGTCGCCGGATGGGATATGGATTGCTGAAGCTACGACGAACCAATGGGCTGGCCCTGGCAATAACTACGTTGACACTGCTGTGGCCTTGAAATGGACGCCAGATTCTCGGCGTCCGCCGATCGACGTGTTGGAACTTTCAAACGAGTCTGCCTATCCGATTGGCGTGACCCGTGTGAAGATGCAATGGGTGACGAATTCTCACCTTGACGTAGTCTATGGCACTGGAGTCAAGGTCGAATTTCAGGCGATCAAGGCAGCTGGCGTAGAAATCACAGCCCATCGATAAAGCGAAGTCGAAGTCACTTAGCAAGCTAATTTGCGAGCGCCATCGCTTCTGTTTGCGACAGCAGCCGCCATTTTCCTTTCGGCAAATCGTCCAAGCGCAGCGATCCGATTGCGACGCGGATCAGGCGCAACACACCGATGCCCTGCGCCGCGAGCAGGCGGCGGATCTGCCGGTTGCGGCCTTCGCCCAGCACGATTTCCAGCCACGCATTCTTCGCGCCGTGGCGCAGCAGCGTCGCGGATTTCGCACGCAGGATATCGCCATTGCAGTCGACGCCTGCGACCAGCCGCGCGAGCAGCGCTTCGTCCGGCACACAGTCGATCTGCACGTGATAGGTCTTGTCGGGACCGGTCGCCGGATCGGCGATGCGCGCGGCCCACTCCGGATCGTTGCAGAACAGCAGCAATCCCTCGCTGGCCTTGTCGAGGCGGCCGACCGGCAGCAGCCACGGCAGGTCCGCACCGTCGAAGCAGCGATAGACGGTGTCGCGGTCGCGTTCGTCCTGTGCGGTCGTCAGCAATCCGCGCGGCTTGTTCAGCATCAGATGGATGCGCTCCGCCGCTGCGATGTCGCGTCCGTCCAGCGCGATGCGATCGATGCCCTGCACGACCGGATGTTCCGGATCGCGACGCACGCGACCGTTCACGCTCACGCGACCGTCCGCAATCCAGCCGGCGGCCACGGTGCGCGAGGCCAGGCCCATCTTCGAAATGACACGCGCCAGACCGTGACGGCGCGGGCCCGGAGCATTCGGTGGCGTATGTTTCGGCACGCATTCAGCATGGCGAAGCGCCCGCGAAAACGCTACCCTTGGCGCGGGGAAAATCAGCGAATACCAAGGACGGGGGCCGCGTTTTCGCGCGGCCTTCACGCGTGACTGCGTCGCTCCGATTTCACTCCGAAATCACCGTCCGATGGTCACACTGAGCGCATGCAGATCGCCGCCGCACAACCCGGATTCGTCCAGCGCGCGCTGCGCGGGCTGCTGCGCTGGTTCGATACCGCCGCGCTCGACACGAACGACCTAAGCGACGGCGATCGCGTCGATTGGGTACGGGTGATTCCGTTCATCGGCTTGCACCTCGCCTGCTTCGCGGTGATCTGGGTCGGTTTCTCGTGGTTCGCCTTGTGGACTGCGGTCGCGCTGTACTGCGCACGCATGTTCGCGATCACCGGGTTCTATCACCGCTATTTCTCGCACAAGGCCTTCCGTACCTCGCGCGCGCTGCAGTTCGCGTTCGCGCTGCTCGGCGCCGCGTCGGTGCAGCGCGGGCCGCTGTGGTGGGCCGCGCACCACCGCAACCACCACCGCCATTCCGACACCGAGCGCGACCTGCATTCGCCGGTGACGCGCAGCCTGTTCTGGAGCCATATGGGCTGGTTCCTGTCGCCGCGCGGATTCGTCACCGAGCACGCGGCGGTCCCGGACCTCATGAAATATCCGGAGCTGCGCTGGCTGGATCGCTACGACCTCGTGGTGCCGGTCGCGCTTGCGGCATTTCTGTTCGCGCTCGGCAAGCTCCTCGCGGTGTACATGCCCGGGCTGCATACCGGCGGTGCGCAATTGTTGGTCTGGGGATTCTTCGTCTCCACCGTCGTGCTGTTCCACTGCACGGTCACGATCAACTCGCTCGCGCACCGCTGGGGCACGCGGCGTTTCGCGACGCGCGACAACAGCCGCAACAACTGGCTGCTCGCGATCATCACGTTCGGCGAGGGCTGGCACAACAACCACCACCATTTCCCCGGCTCGGCGCGGCAGGGATTCCGCTGGTGGGAATACGACGTCACCTACTACGCGCTACGCATCATGGCGATGCTCGGCCTGGTCTGGGACCTCAAACCGCTGCCCGCAGCGCTGCGCGGCGCACGCCTGCAGGCGCAGGATCCCGCGTGAGGATCGCAGTAGTCGGCAGCGGCATCTCGGGCCTGGGCGCCGCGTGGCTGCTCTCGCGCGAGCACGAAGTCGTGCTGTTCGAGAAGGAATCGCGGCTGGGCGGGCACACGCACACGCACCACGTGTCGGTCGGCGAACGCGAGTTCGCGGTGGACACCGGGTTCATCGTCTATAACAACGAAAACTATCCGCTGCTCAAGCGGCTGTTCGCGGAACTCGGCGTCGCGACCCAGTCGACGAAGATGAGCTTCGCCGTGCACGACGCGCGCAACGGCCTGGAATACAACGCGGGCAGCCTCGGCGGCCTGTTCATCCAGCCGCGCAACCTGGTCGCACCCAAGTACCTGCGCATGTTGCGCGACATCCGGCGCTTCTATCGCGAAGCGCACCACCTGCTCGAAACCGAAGGGCCCGGACCGACGCTGGGCGAGTACCTGCGCCAGCATCGCTACTCGCCATTGTTCATCGAGGACCATCTGGTTCCGATGACGAGTGCGCTGTGGTCCTCGCCTTCGTCGCAGGTGATGGACTTCCCGGCGAAATACCTGATCCGCTTCATGCGCAACCACCACATGCTGAAGATCAAGGGCCGCCCGGAATGGCGCGTAGTGAGCGGCGGATCGGCGTCCTACATCGACGCGATGCGCAGCACATGGAAGGCGATCGTGCGCACCAGCAGCAAGGTGCTGCGGGTGACGCGCGAACCGAACCGCGTGCGCGTCGTGACCAGCGTCGGCGACGACTACTTCGACCACGTCGTCATGGCCTGCCACAGCGACCACGCGCTGGTGCTGCTGGGCGACGCGACCGAGCTCGAGCGCGAGGTCCTTGGCGCGATGCCCTACCAGACCAACGAGGTCGTGCTGCACACCGACAAGCGCATGCTGCCCGCGAATCGCAAGGCCTGGGCGGCGTGGAACGCGCACGTGTCGGACAAGGAAGTCACCGCGCCGTGTACGGTCAGCTACTGCATGAACATCCTGCAGTCGCTGGAGTCGCCGGTGCCGTTCGTGGTGACGCTCAACCGCACGGCCGACATCGATCCGAACAAGATCCTCGCGAAGATGCGCTACCGGCATCCTGTGTACACGCACGCGAGCGTCAAGGCGCAGAACCGCCGTGCGGCGATCAACGGCCTGCATCGCACCTGGTTCGCCGGCGCGTACTGGCGCTACGGCTTCCACGAGGACGGGCTGCGCAGCGCGGTCAGCGTCGCGCACGCGCTGGGCGTGGCGTGGTGAACAGCGCGATCTACGAAGGCTGGATACGACATCGGCGCAAGCTGCCGCGCGAGCACGCCTTCCGCTATCGCGTGTTCATGATGTACCTGGACCTTGCGGAGATCGAACACGTTTTCGACGGGCGCTGGTTCTGGTCGGTGGAACGCCGCAATCTCGCGCAGTTCCGGCGCAGCGACTACCACGGCGATCCCGCGGTGCCGCTGGACATCGCGGTGCGCGACACCGTCGAGCAACGGCTCGGCGTGCGCCCGCGCGGACCGATCCGGATGCTCGCGCACCTGCGTCATTTCGGGCACTGCTTCAATCCGGTGGTTTTCTATTACGGCTTTGCCGCCGACGGCGCGACGCTGGAATGGATCATGGCCGAGATCAGCAACATCCCCTGGAACGAGCGCCACGCCTACGTCCTGCCGATCGCCGAAGCTGCGCGGCATGGGGATGCGCACGCCTGGAAGTTCCACAAGGAATTTACCGTCTCGCCATTCATGCCGCTGGCGCGCGGTTACGACTGGCGCTTCACCCCGCCGGGCGCGGACCTGCGCGTGCACATGAACGTGCAGGCCGGCACACACACCGAAATGGACGCGACCCTGGTGCTGGAGCGCCGGCCGCTGAACGGCCGGCAGCTCGCGCGTGCGCTTCTTCACCATCCCGTGATGAGCGCTCGCGTAGTAATGGCGATCTACTGGCAGGCGTTGAGGCTCTGGCTGAAGCGCATTCCGTTCCACGGCCACGGCGGGCGCATACCGACGATGCACTGATGCCCGGGTCGTGGGCATTCGATGGAGAAGGCATGAGCACATCCGCAGAAGACCTGGGCCACCCCACCCTCCCCGCGCAGGCCGCATTCACCGGCTTCGAGCGCAGCCTGCGCGCACGGCTGATCACGGCGTTGCGCGATCTGCGCGGCGGCTCGCTGGTGCTGCACGACGGCATTGGCTCGGTAACGCTGGGACAGTCGGGCGGCGAAAATGACCTGCTCGCGCACGTCCATGTGCGGTCGCCGGAGTTCTACCGGCAGGTCGCGATGAACGGCAGCGTCGGCGCCGGCGAGGCGTACATGGACGGGCACTGGACGTGCAGCGACCTGGTCGCGCTGGTGCGCCTGCTGGTGCGCAACCGCGAACTGCTCGACGGGATGGAAACCGGGCTCGCGCGGCTGGGAGGCGTCGCGATGCGCGCGCTGCACGCGTTCCGCCGCAACACCCGCGACGGCAGCCGGCGCAACATCGCCGCGCACTACGACCTCGGCAACGAACTGTTCGAGCTCTTCCTCGACGAGAACCTGATGTACTCCTCGGCGATCTTCGCGGACGCGGACGAATCGCTGGAGACCGCGTCACTGCGCAAGCTCGAGCGGATCTGCCGCAAGCTCGACCTGAAACCTTCCGACCATGTCGTCGAGATCGGCAGCGGCTGGGGCGGGTTCTCGCTTTACGCCGCCGCGAACCACGGCTGCCGCGTGACCACGACGACGATTTCCGCCGAGCAGCACGCCCTTGCGACCCAGCGCGTCGCTGCCGCGGGTCTCGCCGATCGCGTGACCGTGCTGCTCCAGGATTACCGCGACCTCGACGGAAACTACGACAAGCTGGTGTCGATCGAGATGATCGAGGCGATCGGGCATCAATACATGGACGCGTATTTCCGGAAATGCGCGTCGCTGCTCAAGCCCGACGGCCTCGCACTGATCCAGGCGATCACGATCGAAGACTCTCGCTACGAGCAGGCGCTGCGCTCGGTGGATTTCATCAAGCGCCACATCTTCCCGGGCAGCTTCATACCGTGCGTGAGCGCGATGCTGGCTTCGAGTTCGCGAGCCAGCGATCTGCGCATGGTTAACCTCGAGGACATCGGAGCCAGCTACGCGCTCACGCTGAATCACTGGCGGCAGCGTTTCCTCGCTCGCCGCGACGACCTGCGCAGGCTCGGCTACGACGAGCGCTTCGCGCGGATGTGGGAGTTCTACCTGTGCTACTGCGAGGGGGGATTCATCGAACGCTCGATCGGCACCGTGCAGATGCTGCTCGCACGCCCCCAGAACCGTCGCGCGCAGTTCACGCCCGCGATCGGCGCGGCCGCATGACCTGGAAGGTCCTCAACGCGGCCGGCTATCAGGCCGTCTGGCTGGTCAGCGTCCTCGGCGCAGCGCGTGGTTCCTCGATGGACGGATTGCTGGTCGCGGCCGCATTCGTCGCCTGCGTGCTCGCGTTCGGCGGCAAACGCGACGACGACCTGCGCTTGATCCCGCTCGCGTTGCTCGTCGGCCTGCTCGTCGAAAGCGCGTGGATCGCGATGGGCTGGTTGCATTTCGAATCGCCGTGGCCGCTGGCCTGGCTTACGCCGGCGTGGATGCTTGGCATCTGGATTTCGTTCGCGCTCACGCTCAACCATTCGCTGGCGTTCCTCAAGGGTCGTCCTGCGCTCGCCGCGGCGCTGGGCGCCGCGTGCGGGCCGCTGGCCTACTGGGGCGCGGCGCGCGGATTCGGCGCGGTGCACTTCGATGCCTCGAATGCCATCGTGCTGAGCGGCATCGGCATCGGCTGGGCCTGCATTTTTCCCTTGCTTGTGCTCTGCGCGGAGCGCGGACGCAAGCTGCTCGCGGTGTCGCCGTGAGCGGTGCTATCGCGTGGCCCCTGCTGGAATGGGTCTGGCTTGGCAGCGCGGTCGCGATGGCCGCGGCGTGGGCGTATTCGCAACGCGTCGTCAATGTCGGCTACGTGGATGTTGCATGGGCGGCGCTGATGGGAGGGATGGCGGTCGTGATCGCGCTCGGCGGCAGCGGTTCTACGCTGGTGCGAGGATTGATCGCCGTCATGCTCGTGCTGTGGGCGTTTCGCCTGGCACATCACCTCTTCAAGCGCGTGCACGGCCGCCCCGAGGACGGTCGCTACGCGTATCTGCGCGTGCACTGGAACGGCAGCCCGGCGCGGTTCTTCGTGTTCTTCCAGGCGCAGGCTCTGGTCGTCACGCTGTTCGCCTTGCCCGTTCTCGTCGCAGCCTCCAATCCGATCGGCGCATTCACGATCTGGTCGCTCGCGGCGATCCTCGTGTGGGCGATCGCGGTCGCTGGCGAAAGCATCGCCGATCGCCAGCTCGCCGCCTGGGTCGGAAACCCGGCGAACCGCGGAAAGACCTGCCGCAACGGGTTATGGGCCTGGTCGCGGCATCCGAATTATTTCTTCGAATGGTTGCACTGGTTCGCCTACGTGCTGCTCGCGGTGTGCGCACCGCTGGCATGGCTTGCGTTCGCGGGACCGCTGCTGATGTTCGCGTTCCTGTATCGCTTCACCGGCATCCCGTTCACCGAGGCGCAGTCGCTGCGGTCGCGCGGCGACGACTACCGCGCCTACCAGCGCGAAGTCAGCGCGTTCTTTCCCTGGCCGCCGCGCCTGCACGAGCACCGAGACAATTGATGCAAACGAATTCCGGAACGGAGAAACGGCAGCCCATGGATGGGCTGCCCGTCGCAGCGGCCGAAGCGCCGCCGCGACGGAGCCGAGTCCGGACATGTGCCGGACTCGGCGAGCGAATGTTGGACAGGATGTTCAATCATTCGCGGCTTCAATCGGGATAGCCCATGTCGCTGATCGACCTGTGCGAAAAAAGACTCGTACCCGACGCGCTCGTGCGCCGGGGTATCCGCGACTTGTGCGAAGTGCGGCTGCGACAGGAGCACGCCGACAATCTCGACGTCGCAGATGCGATCTTTCGCCGCCGCCTGTCCGAACTGCGCAACAGTCCGCTCGCGATCCAACCTGAGGCAGCGAACCGCCAGCACTACGAAGTCCCCACCGCATTCTTCCGGCTATGCCTGGGCAAGCGCCTGAAGTACAGCAGCTGCTACTACCCGACCGGCAGCGAATCGCTGGACCAGGCCGAGGAAGCGATGCTCGCGCTCTACGGCGAACGCGCGGGACTCGCCGACGGCCAGAGCATCCTCGAGCTCGGCTGCGGCTGGGGTTCGCTGACGCTATGGATGGCCGAGAACTATCCGAACGCGCGCATCACGGGCGTGTCGAATTCGGCAAGCCAGCGCGAGCACATCCTCGCGCGCTGCCGCGAGCGCGGTTTTTCCAACGTGGAGATCCTCACGCGCGACGTCAATGCGCTGCAACTCGATGCGCGCTTCGATCGCGTGGTGTCGGTCGAGATGTTCGAGCACGTCCGCAATTACCGGCTGCTGTTCGAACGCATCGCCGGCTGGCTGGAGGGCGACGGCAGCCTGTTCGCGCACATATTCTGCCACCGCTACCTGATGTATCCCTTCGAGGACGAGGGGCGCGACGACTGGATGGCGCGGCATTTCTTCACCGGCGGCCTGATGCCGTCGGCGGACACCTTCCTGCATTTCCAGGACAACCTCGTGCTGCGCGAGCGCTGGCTGCTGCCGGGCACGCACTACCAGCGCACGGCAGACCACTGGCTCGCGAACCAAGATGCGCACGGCGACGAGGTGTTGCGCGTATTGGAAGGCGTGTACGGAAAAAAGGACGCGCGAATCTGGGGCCAGCGCTGGCGGATGTTCTGGATGGCCTGCGCGGAACTGTTCGGTTATCGCGATGGCACCGAATGGCTGGTCGCGCACTACCGCTTCGATCGGCGCTGAATTCCCGCGTCGACTCCGGAACGATCGGCGCTTATTTCACCGGTTGCGCCGACAGGCCGGGATCGGCAGACGGTGCCGGTTGCGGCGCGCCTTTCGAGACATGGATGCCGTTGGCTTTCATCCAGGCATCGAAATCGTCCGCGGTGAATTTCTTGCCGTTGCCGCCGGCGTTGTAGCGGTACGGCGTGTTGTCCCATTTCGTCTTCGGCACGTACGCCGCGGTCGTCGCCGTCGGCCGGCAGGCCTCCGTATGCAGTCGCGCCAGCACACGATCCACCGATTGCGCTTCGCCGCCCGCATAGGCGAGCACGCCGTCGGGAGTGCCCAGCGCGTGCGGATTGCCCTGCAGTTCCACGCTCAACGGCGGAAGCATGGTCGCGCGCAGGGGCAGCGGTTGCAGGATGGTCTTCGACGAACAATCCGGCGCGGCAAGCGCGGACGCCACAGCGAAAGCGGCGAAGAGCGAAACGGTGGCAATCGCGAACAGGCGCATCGAAGCTCTCCGCTCGGCATGTATCCACGAAGTGTAGGCAGTGCGACCGCGCGCGACAAGCGCGAACCGATCGCCGGAAAAACGAAGCCCGGCACTGGGCCGGGCTTCGATCACATCATGTAGCCTTCGTCGTTCAGTTCTGGACGTTCAGCTCGGTGCGGCGGTTCTTCTCGGACTTGCAGGCCGGGTAGGTCTGCGGAGTCTGCTCCAGCGGATGCGTCTCGCCGTAGCCGTGCGGGCCGACCAGGCGACCGGCGTCCACGCCGTTGCTGGTCAGATACTCGAACACCGCCTTGGCACGCTTGTCCGAAAGCTTCTGGTTGTAGGCATCGGTGCCACACAGGTCGGTGTGACCGGCGACTTCGACGCGCAGCTCCGGATGACGCTTCAGCACTTCGATCGCCTCGTTCAGGATCGCGATCGCGTCAGGACGCAGCTTGGCCTTGTCGAAATCGAAGTTCACGCCACGCAGGTCGATCGTGACCGGAACCGGGCAACCGTCCGGACCGACCGTGGTGCCGGCCGGGGTGTTCGGGCACTTGTCGTTGCAGTCGTTGACGCCGTCGCCGTCGGAATCCTTGTCGGCGCAGGTCACAACCGGCGCCGGCGGCGGCGGGGCGGGCTCGACCGGCTTCATCGGTTCCGGGCCCAGCGCCACGGTCACGCCGACCGAAGCGAGCAGATCGGTGTAGTAGCTGCTCGAACCATGGTTGCTGTCGTTGTCCCAACGCGCGCCGAGTTCGCCGCGGATGCCCCAGCGGCCATACTGCGCTTCCAGGCCCGCGCCCACATTGGCCGCGAAGTGCCCGTCCTTGCGATGGATCGGGGAGACCGGATTCGGGAAGTTGTTGATCTCCTCGTCCGCACGCTGATAACCGATGCCGCCGCGCAGGTACGGCCCCCAGTTACGGCCTTCCTTGCGGAAGTGGTAGAGCGCGTCGAGCGAACCGCCCCACTGGCTCCAGTGCAGGCGCGAGTCGCGGATCTTGTAAGGGTTCTGGTAATTGAAGTTCAACTCCAGCGACCACTCCGGGCTCAGCGGCTTGCCGATGCCGAGGATGCCGGACATGCCATTGTGGGTGCCGCGGTCATTGTCCTGGAAATTCACGCCGACTCCGGCGTCGAGGTACCAGCGGTCGTCGAAATCGGTCGCCATCGCGGTGTGCGCCGCGGCGATCGCTCCGAACACTGCGAGGCAGAGAATCTTCTTCTTCATGTCGAACTCCTGAAGTAAAACAGCAAAAGGCTTGTTGGCTGTTCAGCAACCCTGATCTACCGACGGACCGGACATATGCGTTCGCACATGGCCACGCAGGGTCAGAGTCATCCCCCGTTAACGCAAGGCTAACAAGTTCCGCAAGCCGGAGCAAGAATCTTGCTAACGCGTCACGAATTCGTTCAGGAAGGCCTGGATGGGGGTCGAATCCAGGTCTGCGGGCTTGGCCGCCAGGGCCAGGATGCGTTCGACTGCGGCAGCCGGCAGATGCCCGCGCAGGGCCGCTTCGAACTTCGCGAGCAGCACCGGGATGCCCTCGGCGCGACGCTTGCGGTGGCCGATCGGGTAATCAATGGACACCTGCTCGGTCGAACTGCCGTCCTTGAAGAAAACCTGCACCGAGTTGCCGATGTAGCGTTTGTCCGGATCGAAGTAGTCCTTGGTGAACTGCGGGTTTTCCTCGACCACCATCTTGGAGCGCAGCGCGTCGATGCGCGGGTCGGCGGCGACTGCGTCCACGTAGTCGTCGGCGGTCAGGCGACCGAAGATCAGTGGCACCGCGACCATGTACTGGATGCAGTGGTCGCGATCAGCGTAGTTCGCCAGCGGCCCGGTCTTGTCGATGATGCGCACGCCGGCTTCCTGGGTGCAAATCACGATCTTCTCGATGGCGTCGATCCGGTCCTTGACCTGCGGATTCAGCTTCATCGCGCACTCGACCGCGGTCTGCGCATGGAACTCGGCCGGGAAGCTGATCTTGAACAGCACGTTCTCCATCACGTAGCTGCCGAACGGGCGCTCGAACTTGAACGGCTGGCCCTTGAAGGCGACGTCGTAGTAACCCCAGGTCTTCGCGGTCAGGGCGCTCGGATAACCGACCTCGCCCTTGACCGCGTTCAGCGCGTGCGTGACCGCGCGCCTGCAGGCGTCGCCCGCAGCCCAGCTCTTGCGCGGGCCGGTGTTCGGCGCATGCCGGTAAGTGCGCAGCGCGCCGTTGTCGATCCAGCTGTGCGAGACCGCATTGACGATCTGTTCGTGGCTGCCGCCGAGCATCGCGGTCGCGACCGCAGTCGAGGCCAGGCGCACCAGGATCACGTGGTCGATGCCGACGCGGTTGAAGCTGTTCTGCAGCGCGTAACAGCCCTGGATCTCGTGCGCCTTGATCGCCCAGCCGAGTACGTCACGCACGGTGAGTTGCTTGCCGCCCTCGCGCTCGGCCTTACGCGAAAGGTAGTCGGCCACGCCCAAGATCGCGCCGAGGTTGTCAGAAGGATGGCCCCAATCCGCCGCGAGCCAGGTGTCGTTGAAGTCGAGCCAGCGCACCTGCACGCCGATGTTGTACGCGGCCTGCACGGGATCGAGCTCGTGGCTCGTGCCCGGCACGCGCGCGCCGCCGGCCATCGTCGCGCCCGGCACCAGCGGACCGAGATGCTTCACGCAGGCCGGATGCTTCATCGCGAGCATCGCGCAGGCCAGCGAATCGAGCAGCATGTAGCGCGCGGTGTCGTACGCCTCCTGCGAATCGATGCGGTAGCCGGTCACGTAGTCGGCGATGTCCACCATCGGCTGATCGGGATCGGGACGGACGGCGGAACGGATGTCGTGATGGCTCATGGCGTGCTCGCTGAAGGGGAAGACGTGGGAAAGCCGCTTATTTTGCCAGAGCCCGGGGCCGCGATCTAACGCGAGCGTCCCGATGCCCGGCAGGCTTCCGCAGCGGCGACGGGCGGCGTAACCTCGGCGGCGGCACACGGCGTCCCGGGGAGAACGTGCGTGAGCGTCGGCAGGCACTACCGCGCCTTCATCAGCTACAGCCACGCCGATGCCCGCATCGCCGCGTGGCTGCATCGCTCCCTCGAAGGCTACCGCGTGCCGAAGCGCCTGCGCGGCGCGCAGGGCGAGTTCGGAGCGATCCCGGAAAATCTGGCGCCGATCTTCCGCGATCGCGAGGATCTCGCCTCCTCCGGCAACCTCAACGCGAGCGTGCAGGAAGCGCTGAAACAATCGGACGCGCTGGTCGTGGTCTGCTCGCCGGACGCCGCGCGCTCGCCGTGGGTGGACCAGGAAGTGCTGACCTTCAAGCGGCTCGGACGCGGCGCGCGCATCTATTGCCTGATCGTCGCGGGCGAACCGCACGCCGGCGATGCGCGCGAATGTTTTCCACGATCGCTGCGCTTCGAGCTCGAAGCGGACGGATCGCTCGGCGATCGCCCCGCCGAACCGATCGCCGCGGATCTGCGATCCGGCAAGGACGGCCGCGGGCTCGCGCTCCTCAAGCTGACCGCCGGCCTGCTCGGAACCGGCCTCGACGACCTGCGTCGGCGCGAAGCGCAGCGAAAGCAACGCCGCCTGCTCGCGATCGCGGTCGCATCGCTCGCGGGAATGATGCTGGCCTCGGGATTGGCGATCACTGCCTGGATCGCGCGCAACGAAGCCCGGATCGCGGAAAAAGACGCGGAGCGACGGCAAGCTCAGACTGAAGACCTGCTCGGCTTCATGCTCGGCGACTTGCGCGACAGGCTCGACAAGGTCGGAAGGCTCGATCTGCTCGATAGCGTCTATGACAAGGCAACCGGCTATTTCACGAGCCTTGATCCGCGCGATCTCACGGATACCACGTTGTCGCATCAAGCCGAACTGCTCACCAAGATCGGCCAGGTACGACTGCAACAGGCGCGCTATCCGGAGGCGCTGACCAGCTTCCGCAGCGCCTACGCGCGCAGCAGCGCGCTTGCGCAACGCCATCCGCATGACGGCGACCGCCTGTTCGACCGCGGCCAGGCCGAATACTGGGTCGGCTTCGTCTATTTGCAGAGTCGCGACCTCGAGAGGGCCCGCGACTGGCTCACGCGCTATCGCGACACCTGCCGCGCGGTGTACGCAATCGTCCCGAAGCACGACGTCTGGGTGCACGAGCTCGACCCGAAGCACGACTCCTGGGTGCACGAACTCGCCTACGGCGACCACAACCTTGCCGTGCTCGAACTCATTCGTGGCGAACTCGACACCGCGCTGCAAGGATTCGAAAGAGCACGCGGCACCTTGAAACTACTTCTCGCGAAAAACCCAGACGACGCCAACTTGGCCTTCGAAATCGCCGACAACCTCTCGTGGCAAGGCAGTGTCGAGGAACAGGCAGGACACTTGGACAACGCCGAGAAACTGCTTGCCGGCAAGGTCGATGTCCTGCGTCGGATCAGCGCGCGGCAACCGATGGATCCCAATTGGAAGGAGCAGTTATCCACCACCGAGCTATTGGAATCCGAACTGCTGCGCATCCGCGGCCAGTACGCACAAGCGGAATCGCTGGCTGACGGCGCGGTCGAACGCATGAAAGCGCTCGTCGCGCACGACCCGACAAACAAGGACTGGAGCCGCGACTACGCGCGCACTCTCGTGCAGCGCGCGGCGGCGCGCATCGGCGGCGGCAAGGCTGACGCGGCAATGACGGATTTCGCGCTTGCGCAGCCCTTGCTTGAAACCGAAGGCAAGGTCGCTGACGCGGATTGGCTCGCGCGGCGCGACCTGCTCGACGCCCTCGCCTTGCGCATCCAGTGGCGGATTCGCACAAGAGACGCCGGCGCGCGCGCCGACATGGAGCAATCCTTGAAGCTGCAAGCCAACGACCCGCATCGCGACACCGCCGATACCATCTCTCGCTACGCGCTGGCCGAATGGCTGGCTGCGGTCACCGATGCGGGCGGCGTGTCTCCTCCCGTGAACGATGCGCATCTGCTCGCCGCGCGGCGGGCGCTGGCACCGCTCGCCGCGAACTCGCACTACTGGCGCGTGCTCGACCCCTGGTTGCGCGTCGCGATCGCGCGCGATGACGCAACCGAGGCCGCGCGTGTGCGCAAACTGCTCGACACGGCGGGCTACGTTCCGTTGTTCCCCTGGCCGGTAGCTTCTTCAGCCAAACCCTAGCGACGCAACGCCGCCGGTCCTGCATCGCCGTTCAACCCAACCACCACAACAACATAAGGAGTCGACCATGCCCGACAACCGCAATATCCAACTCGATATTCACGACCATGAGTCCAACGGCTCGGATGGATACACCAATTCGGTCGCATCCGATGGCGCGGTGTACAGCTACAAGTACTCCGGCGGCACCGGCAATGGCGGCGACGTGAGCTTCACCAGCCGGGGCCGAGTGAACGTCACCGTGCAATTGCCGTCCGGCAACCGCTACACCGTCGCCAATGTCACCTTCGCCAACGACGTGAACCACCAGTTGTCGTGGACGAACCCGGGTTCGCACGGCAACGCCGTGATCCAGAACGAGAACACGCAATTGCAGACCGCGGACTACAAGGTGACGGTCAACGACACCAATGTCGGCTGCACGATTCCCTGCGACCCGCAGATCATCAACAAGTAGATGCAGCGATACACCGGAGCGGCATGGCGCACGCAGCTTGCGTCCATGCCCGCTTCCGGGCAGGGTAACGCGCTTTGAATACGCCGGCGCATGGATATGAGTGCAGCACCCTACCCGTACCTCTTCTCCCCGCTCGACCTCGGTTTCTGCACCCTGCCCAACCGCGTGCTGATGGGCTCGATGCACACCGGTCTGGAGGACCGCTCCTCGGACTTCCCGAAGCTCGCCGCCTATTTCGCCGAGCGCGCGCGCGGCGGCGTCGGCCTGATGGTCACCGGCGGCGTGTCGCCGAACATGCTCGGCTGGCTCAAGCCGTTCTCCGGCAAGCTGAGCTGGAAGTGGGAGATCCACAAGCACCGCATCGTGACGAAAGCGGTGCGCGAGGCCGGCGGCCGCATCTGCCTGCAACTGCTGCACGCCGGGCGCTACGCCGCGCATCCGTTCGCGGTCGCGCCCTCGAAGGTGAAGTCGCCGATCAGCCCGATCACGCCGCGCGCCCTGTCCGCGCGCGCCGTCGACCGCCTGATCAACGACTACGCGCACTCGGCGAAGCTCGCGCGCGAGGCCGGCTACCACGGCATCGAGGTGATGGGTTCCGAGGGCTACCTCATCAACGAGTTCCTCGCCCCGCGCACGAACCAGCGAAACGATGCCTGGGGCGGCGATGCGACGAAACGCATGCGCTTCGCGGTCGAGATCGTGCGTCGCATGCGCGAGGCCTGCGGCCCGGACTTCATCATCATCTACCGGCTGTCCATGCTCGAACTGGTCGAGGACGGATCGAGCTGGGACGAAACCGTCGCCCAGGCGAAAGCGGTGGAAGCCGCAGGCGCCACCATCCTCAACACCGGCATCGGCTGGCACGAGGCGCGCGTTCCGACGATCGCGACCTCGGTGCCGCGCGCGGCGTTCGCCGAGGTCACGGCGCGCATGAAGCCGCACGTGAAGCTGCCGCTGGTCGCCACGAACCGCATCAACATGCCCGATGTCGCCGAACGCACCCTCGCGTCCGGCGGCGCCGACATGGTGTCGATGGCGCGTCCGCTGCTCGCCGATCCGGAGTGGTGCAACAAGGCGAAGGCCGGCCGCGCCGAGGCGATCAACACCTGCATCGCCTGCAACCAGGCCTGCCTCGACCACGTCTTCGTGATGAAGAAGGCCAGCTGCCTCGTCAACCCACGCGCCTGTGCGGAGACCGAGCTGAACTACCTGCAGGCGAAGGCGCCGCGCCGCATCGCCATCGTCGGTGCCGGTCCCGCCGGCATGGCCTGCGCGACGATCGCCGCGCAGCGCGGGCATCGCGTGACGCTGTTCGATGCGCACGAGGAAATCGGCGGCCAGTTCAACCTCGCCAAGAAGATCCCCGGCAAGGAGGAGTTCCACGAAACCCTGCGCTACTTCGCGCATCGCCTCGACGAAGAACGCGTTGACCTGCGGCTCGGCCGCAAGGCCACGGCCGACGACCTCAAGGAATTCGACGCCGTCGTCGTCGCCACCGGCGTCATCCCGCGCGCCGTTGATTTCCCGGGCCGCGACCACGCCAAGGTCATCGGCTACCTCGACGTGCTCACCCGCCGCGTCGTCCCCGGACAGCGCGTGGCCATCGTCGGTGCAGGCGGCATCGGTTTCGATGTCGCCGAATTCCTCGTGCAGGAAGAGCCCTCGCCCAGCCTCGATCCGAAACGCTGGATGGCCGAATGGGGCGTGGACCTCGACCAGCACGCGCGGGGCGGACTTACGCTTCCGGCGGTCGAACCACCCGCGCGCGAGGTCTGGCTGCTGCAGCGCAGCCCCGGCAAGCCGGGCGCGAAGCTCGGCAAGACCACCGGCTGGATCCACCGCGCCGCGCTCAAGGCCAAGGGCGTGAAGATGATCGGCGGCGTCGAATATCTCGGCGTGGACGACGAGGGTTTCCGCATCCGCGTGGACGGCGCCGAGTCGGTGCTGCCGGTAGACCACGTCGTGGTATGCGCCGGCCAGGAATCCCTGCGCGAACTCGCGCAACCGCTGCGCGACGCGGGCCGCGAGGTGCACGTCATCGGCGGCGCCGACCTCGCCACCGAACTGGACGCCAAGCGCGCCATCGACCAGGGCAGCCGGCTGGCAGCGAAACTCTAACGAGGCATCGGCATGGTATCTGGAGTAGAAACTCCAATCCAATCAAATACTTCGTTTTTTTCGTTCAGCCGAGGTTCGGAAATCCCCCCGTAAGGTGCCGCCCGTCCCCACCGGGCGCCCCTATGCGCGCCCAGCTACGTCAGAACCCGGATCCGCTCCGGGCTTACAAGACGCAGGCTTCATCCCCGCGTCCCCATCACGCCATACCGCACCCGGTTTCCGCTGTACGGAACCTGCGCGGCCAACGGAGCAAGGAAACCCGCGATGAAACTGGCACTGATCCTCTGGTTGATGCACGTGCTGCCCCAGCAGGCCGCCGACCCCATGTGTCTGGCGACCACCGTTTACCTCGAAGCCCGCGACCAGCCCGAACTGGGCCAGCGCGCGGTCGCCGAGGTCGCCCTGCGCCGCCTCGACAGCGGGCAGTGGGGCGATTCCGTCTGCAAGGTGGTCACCGCCCGCGGCCAGTTCGCGATGGCCACCGTCGATCCGCGTGATCGTCTGCGCGATACCCAGGCGTGGATCACCGCCCTGCGCATCGCGGTCCAGACCGAAAGCGATTGGGCCAAGCCTGCCGGCCAGCGCCACGAAGTCGTGCCCGGCGCCAGCCATTTCGCCGCGCTCGCCCATGCAGATCCCGCGTGGTCGCAGTCGAAGCTCGTCGCAGTGATCGGCGACCACAGTTTCTACCGCGTGGCCAAGCTCGCGCCCTGATCCTGCGACACGGATGACCCTGCGATGAGAGTTGCGGGCGACTGACGTCGCCCAATCTGTTGGTGTGCCGGAAGACAAGCCATACACTCCGATCAGTTTCTGAAGTCGGAGCAACGGTATGTACTGCCATCGTCTCGTCGCACTCGTCGTTCTCGCACTGCTGACGGCCTGCGCTTCCCAGCAGCCGGTCGCGACGCAGACATCGCCATCGCCGCAAGCAACACCGCCGGCCATCTTCCGCATCACGCCGGCGCGGCCCGTGCCCGAGCTGCTGCGCGATGCGCTCGCCGCAAAACCGCCGCTGGAAACCGGCGAATTCCGTGCCGCGGATCTGATCGAGCCGGCGCGGCTCGATCCGACGATCCATCTCGATATCCGCTACGCGTCGTCGAACAATTTCCTGAGCACGCCGGTGTACGCACGGCCGCGCGCGTTCCTGCAGCGGCCGGCGGCCGAAGCGCTGGCGCGGGTCAACCATGCGCTCGCGAAAGACGGATACGGTCTGCTGATCCACGACGCGTATCGGCCGTGGTACGTCACCAAGCTGTTCTGGGATGCGACGCCGCCGGAACAGCACCGCTTCGTCGCCGACCCGGCGCAGGGCTCACGCCACAATCGAGGCTGCGCCGTGGATCTGACGCTGTACGACCTGCGCACGGGTCGGACGATCGAGATGACGAGCCTGTACGACGAAATGTCGGAGCGGGCCTATCCGACCTACACCGGTGGCAGCGACGCGGCGCGCGCGCACCGTGATCTGCTGCGCCGTGCGATGGAAACCGAAGGTTTCAGCGTCTACGAATTCGAGTGGTGGCACTTCGACTACAAGGACTGGAAGTCCTACGCGATCGGCAATGTCCGCTTCGAGGACATTGCGGCATCGCGCTGATCGCAGCCGTTAGCCGCGATCCTTTAGCGGGATGAACTTCAGGTTTTCCGGCCCGGTGTAGTTCGCGCTCGGACGGATGATCTTGCCGTCGGTGCGCTGCTCGATCACGTGCGCGCTCCAGCCGCTGGTGCGCGAGATGACGAACAGCGGCGTGAACATCGCGGTCGGCACGCCCATCATGTGGTAGCTCACCGCGCTGAACCAGTCCAGGTTCGGGAACATCTTCTTG